>URAJ01000030.1 GCA_900545715.1 uncultured Opitutales bacterium | reverse complement strand
CTGAATTCGCAATCCACTTCATTTGTAAATATCAATTTTACCGTGCTCGATTCCATTGTGCGCGAGTTGTTCGTAAAAACGCCCATGCCGTCAAGACCGCCGATTTTTGCGTAAATGTGCGTTGCCCCAGGCGCGGGCTTCGAGGAGCTCCAGCTTATGACGTTTACCCTGTTTAAAATATTTAGCCGCGGGAGCTCTCCGGTGCTGGAAGGCGTCATTCTCACGACTCCGTCTATTACAATGTCGGGCGTGTTTTCCGAGTGCAGCGCGGATGTGTCTTCATTCCAGACATTCAAGCCGACAGTTGAATTGCCTGTTATGTTGAAATCTCCGTTTACTGTCAGGTATTTCATGCAGGCATCTTCATTCATAGTGACGTTTGTTCCGGCGCTGTCACCCATAGTTGCGAGGCAAACGCCCGAAGCGTCTCCGCCGAAGTATATAATTGATTTTGCGCCGTCGCTGCCTATATCGACGCTCCCAAGCGTAACTTCAGGTTGCGTTGAATTGAATTTTGACGACCCAAACACTACTGTCGCCGAAGATGTTCCGCCTGTAAACGTAAAATTGCCAATATTCCAGTATGCATTGTTGGCGTCGGAAATTAGCATTGTTTTGGCGCTTGCGTTGTCGCCAGTTATCAGATTGCCCTTAGAGTCATAATATGATTCGATGGTGTTGTAGTTGAAGTTTACTATTGATATCGAACCCAAGTTAAGGGTTGGGGTTGTTATATTGTAATAGTATCCCTCTCTGCGCATGCTTATGGGCAAGTGCGCTTCGTAGTCTATTACCCAATTCGCGTCCGTAGAGTTGACATTCGTCCCCTCAGATGGCGGTACATATTCGCTTCTTGATGTACTCCAAGATGCTGCGTCGACGACATTCGGCATTTTTTGATATCCCGTTGCGTCTCCCCAAAAATAAAATGTATTTTCAGCTGCTGAGAGCATGCCACAGCAATTTAGAGCCAAGGTGAAAAGTATTATTTTGAAAGATAGTTTACTCGCATTCATGCGAGTATTTTTGCCGTTTTTTTAAAAAAATCAACTTATTTTACGACAAGTAAAAAATGCCTATCTTCCTAAAATAAGAATGCAGGTTGTTGTTTTACTATTGAAATATAATACCTTTGGGCAGCATGTATTGCGCAAGATTGCAATAATTGAAGCAATGCGCTATGCGAGCAGCGCTATCCTATAAAAAATAAACGCCATGCAATATGCGAGCAGCGCGAGCCCAAAAAATTGCGCAGCTGCCATTTTTAACGACTTAGTTTCAGAGTAAGTAGTTGCGAGAGTCGCGATGCAGGGGGCTGTCATTAATATAAATATAAGAATGCTTATGCCCTGGGCCTGATTGTAGTCGGCAGATATTTTTTGCCGAAGTGAAACGTCCGCATTTTTGTCGCCCGAGCCCGAGCCGTATATTATTCCGAGTTGCGATATAAATACCTCCTTCGCCGCGAGCGACCCTATAAGCGCGCTTACTATTTTATTATCGAATCCGAGGGGTTTAAAGAGCGGTTCGAGCGCATTGCCAATTCTGCCCATTGCAGTGTAGTCGAACGATTCTTTTAGCTTTGCGTTTTCTATTTGCGCCGTTTGGGAAGCTTTTGTTTTTGCGTCGATGGAGGTGTCCGCCTCTATTTTTGCGATGGCGGCATCGTAATCTTGCGTAAAATTTTTCTTTTCCGGGAATGTTGAGAGCGTCCAAAGTATTATGGACATCGCCAAAATTATCGTACCCGCCTTTTGGATAAATCCGTAGGTTTTGCACCATACTTCCAGCGCCACCGTCTTAATTCTCGGGAGCCTGTAAGGCGGCAGCTCTATCAGGAACGACGAGTCTTCGCCTTTTACGACGGTTTCGCGCAAAACTTTTGCGAGCGCCATTGCCGCCGCGATGCCTATTACATAAATTGCAAACATAACCGGGCCACAGTACTTTGGCGCAAAAAACGCGGGGATAAGCAGCATGTAAACGGGGAAGCGCGCCCCGCAGCTAAATAGCGGAATCACCATAATCGTCGCCAGCCTTTCCATTCGCGATTTTAGCGCGCGCGTTGCCATAATGGCCGGGACCGAGCAGCCGAAGCCAAGAAGCATTGGAATCACGCTGGAGCCGCTCAGTCCAAACCTTCGCATAAACCTGTCGCAAAGGAATGCCGCCCTTGCCATATATCCGCTGTCTTCGAGAATCGAGAGCGCAAGGAAGAGCAGGGCGACATTCGGCAGAAATACGAATACTCCGCCGACTCCTCCTATGACGCCCTCAATAACGAGCTTTTTTAGGAAAGGCATGCTGTCGGGCCACGAAGCCCCTATTGCGCCTGCGAGCGCCGCAAAAAAATGTTCAAGAACTGCCATCAGCGGTTCTCCGAGCGCAAAAACAAATTCGAATACGCCGTACATCAGGGCGAAGAAAATGGGTATGCCTACAAACCTGTTTAGAAATATGCAGTCAAGTATTCTTGTAGCATTTGCGCGTGCGTGGGCGCGGGTTTTTAGGCACGGCATGCAAATGTCGTCTATAATTTTGTACCTTGCGGCTGCGACGAGCGCGCCGGGGTTTTCGTCCGTCTGGGCTTCAAGCTCGGCGGCGCAGGCTTTTGCGGCTTCGTAAATATGCGGGGCTTTTTCGCGTATGGAGGCGGTCACTGAGGCGTCTTTTTCGAGAAATCTCACAGCCATCCAATCCGCGTACGACTTGAAGGGCGGCGGGAGGGCATCGGAAATTATTCTGGAAATTTCCGCCATTTTTCTCGTGAGGATATTGTCGCCGGAGGCCTTCCACGGGAAGTGCGCGAGGGTGCATGCGCGCGCGTTTTCCACAATGAAATTTTTAAGACCGGATACGGAGCGGGCGTCGTAGCCTGTGGTTTTAATCACCGGGCAGCCAATCGCGGCAGAAAGGGAGGCCGCATCGATGAATTTGCCCTCTTTTTCGAGTTCGTCGCTCATGTTTAGGGCTACAATCATCGGCATTTTCATCTCCGCAAGCTGCATTGTGAGAAATAGGTTTCTCTCAAAATTGGACGAATCTACGACATTTACGATAAGGTCGAAGTCCCCCGCCGAAATCGCGTCGGCGGCGACTTTTTCCTCGGCTGTGGAGGCCGATAGCGTATAGACGCCCGGCAGGTCTTCGACTTCTATTTCAAAGCCTCCCGCGCTGAACTTGCCAGTCTTCTTTTCAACTGTCACGCCGGCGTAGTTGCCGACTTTCGCCCTCATTCCCGAGAGTTCGTTAAAAATGGTCGTCTTTCCGGAGTTCGGATTCCCGGCGAGCAGTATTTTAAGATGGCCGTTTTTCATATGTTAGTTTTGCCTAACTTGGTTTTAAAAATTTTTATATGCGCTTAACCATAATGTTTCGCAGCTGGGATTTTCTCATTGAAATTTCCGAGCCGTGGACGCTTATTATCACGGGGTCCCCGAGCGGCGCCACGCGCAGTATTGAAACTGTCGAGCCTATTGTAAGGCCCATTCCGGCGTAAGTCGCGAGGTTTCCGATTTTCTTGTCTATGGAAAGGACAAGCGCGCGTTCGCCTTTTGAAAGTTCGCTAAGCGGCATCGCGTGCGGGCAAGTTGCCTCGCAGGTCGGTGAGCGGTTTGGGCAGGCTGAGCACATGCCGGTTCCGCGGCCTTTGAGGAATTTTACGAGCTTTCTCATTATTGAATCTTCGAGCGCATGCTCCATTCGGCATGCGGCGAGATCCGCTTCGCTCGCGTTTACGCCTAAAACTCCGGTGAAGAAGTCGCTAAGCAGCCTGTGCTTGCGCCTTACATTCATAGCCACGGCTTCGCCGTCTTTTGTAAGGGTTACGGGTTTATATTTTTCGTATTCTACAAGCCCCTTTTCCCTGAGCGAATTGAGCGCGGCGGTCACCGACGGCCTTTTGACGCTCATTGCGGCGGCGATGTCGGACGGCCGCGCCGCCCCCGTTCCCGCCGACAGCGACGAGATTGTTTCGAGGTAGTCCTCGAGGTTTTCCGAAAGTTTTTGTTGGTTTTCGGGCATAAGAGATTTTTAATAGAATTAGACGCGCTTAATTTGTCAACTATGTTCTGACTGGCGCAAGTATTTTACTGTTATAAAAAATTTGGATTGGGCGGTAAGTCGCAGTTTCCCGGAATGCGGGGGCGGCGCTTAAAAGTCCTTCCGGCGTATTGCGCATTTTTGCGGCGCTTGCGGGGAAGAGCTTGGTAAAAATTAAAAGAGCATTTATTTTAGCAAACTTTTTTGCCTCAGATTTTGCGCGATTAATTGCATTAAACGGGTGTTGCGGCGGCCGCTGCAAGGCATATTCCGCGCGATGAGCCTGCTGCCTTTGCAAGGCAAACTTCAATGTCGGGGAGTACGCGCGGCGGCAATTGGGCATTCAATTGCGCCTAATGTTGCTATTGCGCAGTCGCCCACAAAAAAAGTTTGCTACGCTTCTTTTTTTTGCGGCGCGTGTTAGCGGCGGTTTTTGCAGATTTCACAAAAAGCGAATCGGGACGTGCGCTTTCATGCGCTTGCCTATTCGCAAATATAGATTTTTCGCTTCGGGAGTTGAGATTGCGGTTATCCATTCGATGCCGTCTCCCTTTAATTTTGCGATAATTCTTGCGGCAAGTTCGCCGCCTATTCCGCGGCCCCTGTATTCCGGATCGACGAACAGGTCGAGCAAATACGCGTCGGAAACGCCGTCCGACAGTGCGCGGAAGAAGCCGACAAGCTTTTGTCCGTCAAAAGCCCCGAAGGCGCAATACGAGTTTTTAATCGCCCTTGCCGCGCTTTCGGAACTTTCGCCCGAAGGCGACCAGCCTGCGAGTTCGTAGAGCCTTTCGACTCCGTCTGCGTACGACTTCGGGCTGTGGGTGTCCAGTTCGAATATTTTAATCATGCCGTTGCGCCCTTTCTGGGTTTTGCCCCGAGTCGGCCGTACATGAAATCCGGGTCGAGCGATTCCTTCGCGTGCCTTAGGTTAGGATCGCCGAGGTCTTGTTCGCGGTTCATGAACTTTCCGCCGTGTTCGAGTATGGATTGGGCTTCGCACTTTACAATCATTTGGCTCGCCCCTTCCACGAGTTTGTCGGATTTTTCAAAGTGGACGGAATGTGCGGTGGAGCTCATCGGGCCCATGACTGCAGCCGCCTCTATTTTGCCTGGTTCGGAGTATAGGACAGTCCCGTACAAGCCGAGTGTGCGGAAATTCTCGAACGCTTCTGCGATTGCAACTTCCTCCGCGAATAGGTGCTTTTTGTCGTCTTCGCTGTCCATAAACCTGAGCACACTTTTAAAGTTTGACTCGCCCATGGGCTCGACGGAGGCGTTCGGATTTTGCGCGGTAAAGTGTTTTATGTGGTTGCGCTTTTTCCTTAGCTTAGGGCCGGTGAGGGCAATCTGCTTTTCCACGTCGTAAATGTAGTCCGCCTCGCCGGGGTTTGCGTCGAAGTCGAACAGCGCCTGGGCTTCGGGGAACTTTTCGGGATAGTCCGGCGGTACGTTGTATATGCGGCTGTCCGGTAAGAGCAGTTTGTTTTCCGAGAAAGCGCGGTGGATTTCAAGCAGCTCCTGCGGGCTTGGAATGCGCCCTATTGGGAAGTATATGCACTTGTCGCGCCCATTGTATATTACAGCCCTGTCTTCCGCAATATAGAGCAGTTTTAGCAAATATATGCCCCTCCAAACAAACAGGTTTGTAAAGCAGTTCTCACAGCCTAAATTTGGCGCGAGCGACAGTAGGGAGTCGATTTTAGGTTTGTCCGCAAGCGTTATTTCCCTAAGCTGCGACGTGTCGATTCCGTATTCGACTAAGTTCATAAGTCCTTTGTTTTAAATTCCGCGCGGAATTTTCAGCCGCGGCGGCGATATTTTTTCGTTTTCATTTTGACAAAATACTCCGTCATTTGTTCAGGGTGAATTTCGCCGTCGGCGTATCCGCCCCTTCGAGCTTTTGAGGAGTTCCTTCAAATATTATATTTCCGCCGTCCTTGCCGCCCGACGGGCCGAGTTCCACAAGCCAGTCGGCGAGCCTTATAAAGTCGGGGTGGTGTTCTATTACTATAACCGTATGCCCGGCGTCCCTGAGCCCGAATAGTAGCCGTAGGAGTTTATCGACATCGTCCCAGTGCAGTCCGGTGGTGGGCTCGTCGAGAATGTACAGGGCATGCCCGCGCGGGCGGCGGGAGAGTTCGAGAGAAAGCTTTATCCGCTGCGCTTCGCCTCCCGATAGGGTGTTTGCCGCTTGCCCGAGCCTTATGTATCCGAGCCCGACATTGCTAAGCGTTTCAAGCTTTGCCATAATCCGCTGGTGCGGGGCGAAAACTTCCATTGCCTCGTCGACAGTCAGATTTAGAGCCTCAGCGATGTTTAGCCCCTTGTAGCGGACTTCGAGCGTTTCGCGGTTGTAGCGCTTCCCTCCGCAGCTCGGGCAGGTGACGTACACGTCGCCGAGAAACTGCATATCGAGGCGTATAGAGCCGTCTCCGCAGCAGTTTTCGCACCTTCCTCCTTTTAGGTTGAAGCTGAATCTGCCCGGGCCGTATCCGCGGACTTTTGCTGCCGGGCATTGCGAATAAAGCTCGCGCAGGAGGTCGAAAAGCTTTGTGTAGGTTGCCGGGTTCGAGCGCGGGCTCTTGCCGATTGGCGACTGGTCAACCCTCACGCACGATACGAAATTTTCAAGGCCGGAAATCCCCCCGTGCGCCCCGCATATTTCCTTTGCGCCGTTTAGCTTGAACGCCGCGGCCTTCGCGAGTATTTCGTTTACGAGCGTGCTCTTGCCTGAGCCCGACACGCCGCATACGACGGTAAACAGCCCAACGGGGAATTTAGCGTTTATATTTTTAAGGTTGTTTTCGCGCGCCTTTTTAATTTCTATCCATTGCTTTCCCGGGGGCATTTGCAGCGAATGCCTTTCGATTTTCGCCCGTCCGGATAGGTACATTCCGGTTCGCGACTCCTTAGATTTCATACAGTCGGCGACAGTCCCGTTGAAGACGAGTCTTCCGCCGTTTTCGCCGGCCTCCGGGCCGAGCTCAACAATCCAGTCCGACGCTTTAAGCGCGGCTTCGTCGTGCTCCACGAGCAGCACAGTGTTTCCGCTATCGCGCAGGCTTTTGAGAGCGCCGATTAGCATGTTGTCGTCCGCGGGGTGGAGGCCGATTGTGGGCTCGTCGAGCACGTAAGTGACACCTGTGAGATTCATGCCGAGCTGTGTTGCCAAGCGCGCGCGCTGAGCTTCGCCTCCGGATAGCGTAGAAGCTTCGCGGTCGAGCGTAAGGTACGAGAGCCCGACTCTGTCGAGAAATCCGAGCCGCGCCGAGAGGCCTTCGAGGGCTTCGTGAACGGGCGAATATTTTGGGTCTTGAAGCAGTTTTTCCACGAATCCGCGGGCTTCATCGACACTCATTGCAAAGAACTTGTCGTATGAAACCCCTCCTACAAAGACGTTCCGCGAGCGCTCCGAGAGCCTCGCCCCTCCGCATTCGGGGCAAGTGACGGAAGTCTGGAAAATTGAGAGGCGCGCGCGCAGGGCGTCGCTTGGAGTGGACTTGCAGATTCTGTCCACGTCCGCGAGAACCCCTCCGAATACGACAGGCTCGGGCCGCGAGTTTCCGCGTTTTAGCCTCAGCATAAACACTCTTTCCGGGTCGCCGTATAGAATGGTGTCGCGGACTTTTTTGGGGAGGTCGCGCCACGGGGTATTGATGTCGAACGGAATTTGCTCTGAGAGTTGGCGGAGAATCGATTTCCGCTTTATAATCATGCTTTTTGCGCCGTATCTCCACGCTTTTACGGCGCCCGCCCTCACGCTTTTTGAGTCGTCTGGAACGGCGAGCTCAGGGGAAGTGCGCATTACCCTTCCGATGCCGCCGCAGTGCGGGCACGCGCCGTCAGGGTGGTTGAATGAGAAGCTTCGAACGCTGAGCTCCTTGAATGTCTCCCCGCAAATTTCGCACGAGAGCGCCGAGCTCAGGTGCATTTCCCTAAATTCTCCCGCCGTTTGCGATTCGGACGAGTAAAGCGCCACGGCGGATTCGCTTCCCTCCCTGAACGCGAGCTCGAGGGAGTCCGCGACCCTTTCGCGCGACGCCGATGCCGATGTGAAGCGGTCAACGACAAGTTCAAGCCGGTATTTTTTCGCGGCTGAAAGCGATGAGAAAATGCGCTTTTCCTCCGCCGGGTTGTCGAGCTCGAAAATTTCGCCCGCGAGCCTTGCGCGCTGCCAAGCCTGCTGCCTCAGCGACTTTACTTCGTCCTTGATTTCCGACGGGCGTGCGCAAATGCGCGGCGCGAGGATATAAATGCGGGCGTCGGGCGGAAGGGCGAGGACTGCATCGACACATTCGTCGAGGCTTCTGCGTGATATTTTTCCGCCGTCGTGCGGGCATCTTTGCTCTCCCGCGACGCTCCATACGAGGCGCGAGTAGTCCGCGATTTCCGTGAGGGTGGCGAGTGTTGTGCGCGGGTTTGAGCCGAGGGATTTTATCTGCTCTATGGCGATTACCGGCGATAGCCCCGATATTGAACCGACAGCCGGCTTGTCAATTTGGCTCAAAGCCCTCCTTGCGTCCGCGGATAGGCTTTCCATGTACTTTCTGTATCCCTCTGCGTAAATTGTATCGAATGCGAGGGTTGTTTTGCCGGAGCCGCTCCTGCCTGTGAAGGCGACAATTTTTCCGCGCGGGATATCGACGTCCACATTTTTGAGGTTGTGCTCGCATGCGCCACGCACCTCAATGAATCCCCCGTTGGCCGCAACGGCGACGGCTTCGCGTTTTTTCTGGGCCGGCGCGGTTTTGGGGGTTGATAAATTTGTTTGCATTGTCGGTTTTTTAAAGATTATATTCTTTTCAAATGTTAAACGGATTCCAGCAAAAAGTGGCGGGGATTGCGATTCTTTGCTTATCGATATGCGCGATAGGCGGATTCGCGATTGCGGTGTTTAAGATATTGGGTGCGTTTCTGGACAAGTTCGGGGCGGTGATTTGGCCGTTGGCGCTTGCGGTGATATTGTCGTTTATTTTAAAGCCGGCAGTGGATTTCATGGCGGATAGGCTCAGGGTTGGGCGCACGGCGGCGTGCTGGATAATGATGGCGTTTTTGGTTGTGGTGATAACGGGGGGGCTGGTGGCGGTTTTGCCGGCGTTCATATCGGAGATATGCGCATTTGCGGCGTCGCTGCCCGATTTGTTTTCGAAGGCGTCGGCGCGCATGGTGGAGCATTTTCCCCAGTTAAAGGATATAATCGCCGAAAAAACCGCCGCGTTAAAGGATATTGCGCTAAAAAATCTTTCTTTGGAGACGGTTTCCGGATATATGGGCAATTTTTTTAAGACTGCCGCGAGCGCAACCGGCGGGGCGGTCTCGTTTGCGTCTTTTGTGGCGGCGTTTGCAGTGGCGCCTATCTATTTGTATTATATGTTGACGTCGCGCTTTGACTTTTTTGAGTTTCTTGAAAATAATATAGAATTTATGAGCCCGAAGATGAAGGCGGACGCGATTTTCTTTGCGCGCAGGTTTGCCTCGATAATGTCGGCATTTTTTAGGGGGCAGGTGCTGATAGCGTTCATAATGGGGGTATTGATAGGCTTGGGGCTCACGGTTGTCGGGGTAAGGTTTGGATTTTTGCTTGGATTTATTGCGGGAATGTTAAACATAATACCGTATTTTGGAACGATAGTCGGGCTGGGAACAATATTGCCGACTGCGTTTTTCCAGCCTGGGGGCGGGCTGATTACGGCGGCGCTTGCGCTTTGCGTGTTTGTGGCGGTCCAGATGTTGGAGGGGTATTTTCTGACGCCGAAGATAATGGGCGGCAAGACGGGGTTGCACCCGACAGTCATAATATTTTCCGTATTTTTCTGGGGGATAGCTCTTGACGGAATACTTGGAATGATATTGGCAATACCTTTAACGGCGTTCATAGCGGCAGCATACGCGCGACTTTTCAAAGAGGGTCAAAATAGCGAAGACTACCAGATTTAGAGCTTGCGCGGCAGGTATGCGGCAATGATGCGCAGTCGTTAAGATTTATTTTTGCACAAGAAAAACGTCGCGGCGGGTTGATACTGCCGCGACATTTTTTTGTTCGCATAGGCTGCGAATGGTTTTGGCATGCGCGGGAGATGGAAAGTTCTCGGCGGTTTCGCCGCAATTGCGCGGCAATGCCGGCGCATTTGCGGCATGGGACAATTTAAACGGTTTTTTCTTTTTTTTCTAAAAGGGGATTGGAAAGTCTGCTGACGCGAGGTATTAATTAAAAAAAAAGAGAAATATTTGGCGGAGACTGCGGTTTAGAATGTGGAAAAACCGCGGAGAAATGTGCAAAGTTGCTGGAATTTACTATTCTTGTCTAGAATGTGAGAAAATGCGAGGAAGAGAGGGGCAAGATGGCGGCGGGCGTCGAGGCGGAATTTTAGAATGGGGAAAGGGGACGGACGGGGGGATAGACGCTTTTAGGCTTTGCCTAAAAAAGGGATTAGAATGTGAGAAAAAAAGGGGAAAAGTGAGAGAAAAAAGGCGGGGAAAGAGTTTATTATCTTTCAATAAAAGATTGACATATAAAAAATTTGGTACAAATAAAAATTCAAATTCTGTTTAATATGAAAATCATCAAATTCCTTCCTTTATTTGCGTCATTCTTAATCTTGCCGCCTGCATTAAATGCCGATTTGATTTAAAAAGGCGACTCCGGCGCGAGCCTATTGGATATATCAAATTATTATGCTTCCGCCAATATGGTCTCCAATATTAGCAGCTATGTCCACGACGGCAATCGCGTTGCTTTTTATATGATAGAGGAATCAACGCCTTCGGAAACAATGCCCGGATACGACTATAAATATCCATGGATAGGCATAGGCGAATTTACCGGAGTAGAAGAGGGTTGTTCGCCTCTTGAAATAGTTTTGCCTACGAGCAACAAAGTCGATATGGGTGGCTGGTACTCTGGTCAGCGTATTCAAACGGTATTTTCGTTTGGAGGTGGCAAACATATGACAATATCGCTTGGGTCTAAGGATACGTCTGATGCGAATGTGACTTATAATATGGCTTCATTCCAAGTCGTTCTTGAAAATGCCGATTCTACTGTAAGCGTGGTGCGCGCCGCCGACGCCTCCCAAACGACTTTTCAAGTCAACGCTGACAATCCCATAAGGATATACTCCGGAACGGTAAATTTCGGGACAAAGGAAACTGGGGCGCTTGATAAAGTCACCGGAGCGAATGTGGAAGTTTTCTCAGGCGCGGTTCTCAATACTTATATTAAGAATTTGAACGTGTACCATTATGACGGCAATGGCCGAAATCTTACAGTCGGGGGGACTTTGAATTTTCAGGTGGCAGAGCTTGTGGAAGGCAGCGAGCTGATAACCGTGACTGGCAGCTGCTCGACGCAGGGTGGAATAATAAACTTCGACTTTACGGACTTTGAAGTAGGCGATGGGACGTATGATCTCATAAACGCGGCGGGCGGATTTTCTCTAAACGGGACGCCCGACGACGACCTTTCTATGGATTTTGGGATAGTAGGTTTGGAGAAGGAATACGAGTTGGCGTTTAATGCGGATGGCACAATATTGCAGCTGACTGTGGTGCCCGAACCCGCCGAAATTGCTGCTCTGCTTGGCGGGCTCTGCTTCGGGCTTGCGGCGTTTAGGCGCAGGCGTTAATTTTTTTGAATAACAGAATTTTTCCCAAGCGGCTTGGAGCGTGGATCTTCGAGCCGCTTTTTTGTTGGTTGGTTTGCGTAAAATAGATGGAAGGCATGCAATAATATGAAAAGGCGTGTTCTTTTTTTTATTGCGCGCGCGAGCGCTGAATATATTTTTTTATCCTATGAAACGCATAATATTTGCTATGGCGGCGTTTTTAATCGCCGCAGTTTGCGCATTTTCGGCGGAAAAGCCTGAGAAGGCGGAAAAGTTCGCCATAAAATACGGCCCGTACGTCCACTCTCTTTACGGAGATGAAGCCGTGATAACATGGATTACCAACCGGCCTGCGGTATCGTGGGTGGAAACGGCTCCGGACGACGGCACGCACTTTTACGCATACGAACGGCCAAAGTTTTTCAATTCTCCGATGGGGAAAAAACTCATTGGAACAGTTCATAATGTGCGCCTTAAAAATATCTCCAAGCCCGTGAGATATAGGGTGCTCTCTGCAGAAGTGACGGGGAGGGACGGCGAGAAAGTCGTCTATGGAGACTATGCTGGAAGCGACGTATATAGGGGAAAACCTTTTTTGCTGCGCCCCATTCCAAACTCATCTGAAAAGGTAAAATTTGCGGTGGTCAACGATATTCATGCGGACTCCCAGCGCCTGTCCGATTTGCTCTCTCACGCCCCGAAAGATATAGATTTTATCGTTCTCAACGGCGATATGTTAAGCCGAATGGATTCCGAGCGGCAGATATTCGAAGGCTTCATGAACGAGATAGTCAAATTTACCGGAAGCGAAATGCCTGTTTATTTTGCGCGTGGCAACCACGAGACGCGGGGGGAGTTCTCCGAGGAATTTTTAAAATATTTCCCGACTCCAACAGGCAAACCGTACTATTCCTTCAAATGGGGCAACGCATACTTTGTAATGCTCGACGCCGGCGAGGACAAGCCAGACAACGACATAGAATATTTTTCCACAGCTGACTTTGACGCTTACCGCCGGGAACAGGCCGAATGGTTCGCAGAATTGATAAAAAACGAAGATTTCAAAAAAGCGCCTGTAAAAATAATAATAGTGCACGTTCCTCCGGCATGGGGCGCGTGGCACGGCTCGCTCCATTTCAGGAAGCTTTTTATGCCGCTGATAAACGAATCCGGCGCGGACGTGATTCTCAGCGGGCATTTGCACTCTTTCAATCCCAAGCGGAACAGCTTGCCGTTATATCCGGCAGACAAAGACGGTATAAATGTCCCGAACGTGGTCAATTCCAACGTCGATTTAATGATTGTTTCCGCCAATTCTAAAGAAATCGATATATCCTTTATTGATTCAAAAGGCGGAAAGCCGCGCGAAGACATAAAATTGCCCGTCGGCAACTGATGCATAACAGAAAAATTTTCCCCGCGTGAGTATTTTTTCTGCGGCGGACATATTTCAAAGGGGCGCCTAGTGGCGTTAAAATATTTGTATTGAAATATACCCGCTTAGTTTTTGTTGAAGCCGAAAACGTGTAGGAATATTGCGCCGCATGTTTGAGGCGCTTTGCCGCAAATAAATTGGACTCTATAAATATTAGTTTTTCGCAAAAAGGCACAAACGGCGTTTTTTATCCCAAAGCGCATTGCGCGCCGTGCGCGCTTTTTCTATAAGGCGGCGGTGCAACAATTTTGGGGGAGCATTTTATTCAATGATACTCTATTTTCGGCAGTTCGGAAAATTCTTTTACGTTTTTTTATTTTTCCGACGCATAGAATTAAAAAATGCAAAGTTGCATTTGCGGCGTTTGGCGCAAACTGAGCTGAGCGCGGCATTGTGTCAAAAAGCTTGGAGTTGCCGAGATAGTTGAGGATAAAGACCTCCGCCGAGGCATAGCGCAAAATATCCCAAAGCCTGAATTATAGGCGAGATTTTTGTCTATGCCGAGGTTTGGGGCAAAATATTCCAAACCCCAAGCGGAGTATGAGCGGGGCGGCTATTTATTATCCGCAGAATCTTTCGCGGAGCTCTCTTCCTTTAAAGGGTGGCCTTCCGGCAGTTCCTCCACGGGCAGTTTTTTCCATTTTCCGCCGACTTTTACTACTATTATGTCGTAGTCTTTGTCGTAAAACATCGTGCCGTTTCCGGCTTTTTTTAGCGCGTTTGCCTTCAAATATTTTGCCTCTTTTTTATATCCTTCGGCGGTGATTGCGTGGCGGTATGTGGATTCAGTGGGATAGTCTTCGCGTTTGACTGTCTTTTTAGCCTCCTTGTTCGACTCTTTCCAGTCCACATTTTTGTCGGAGAGGTCTGCTGAGCCGATGTTGTCGAGGCGTATTAGGTTGCGGAATTCGGTCTGCCCATAAAATATTGCCTTGTCGCGCGAAAACATGAACGAATGGTATGGAACGTCCGAGCCTATTCTAAACCAGTTGTACGCGTTTAGCCCTTGCCCGTATGCGGAGGCGTAATAATAGAGCTCGGCGACGGGCATGCCTTCTTCAAAATGCTTGTTGAGTATCATTGTTATTCGCGAGGTGTCGTCGGCGGCATACGCTTCAAACACGTGAAGCCCCCAGCGTTTTTTGAAATTTTCGCCGCCGCGCACCATTATTGTCGAGTTTGTCGCTATCGGGGCATCGAAGAATATCGGGACGGGAACTTTTGTTTTATCCATGCCATAATTGTATGAGCGTTTTTGCCATTGCGGCCATTCTGGGTCTATTTTAGACTGGAACCGCGGATTTTCGCCGCAGTTTGATTTATCTTTTGCGGCATCGGGTTTGTCCGAAGCGGCGCATAGGGTGAAAGATATTATGAGTGCGAATATTGCCGATGTCGTTTTATTTTTCATAGCAATAAAATATTTCATTGGGAATATTCGTACAAGTTTAAAGAGAGCGTATTGCAGAGTTGGCTTGACAGCGTTGTCAAAAAAATCAAAATTCAATAAATCACTTGCGCGGCCGTTTTGGGGGAGGCGCGTTTAATTGAGTAATTATTAATGACAATATACATGAAAATAGAAAAGCTGATAAGATGCGCGGCGAGCGTGTCAACTTTTGTAATATGCGCGGCGTGCGCCCAGGACGCGAACGAGCCGGCGAAGCCCGCTAATGGAGTCGAAGCGGCAAAGCCTGTCCCTGAAAAAGGCGCGGCGCCGGATATTCCGAACTATTCGATGGACGATTACAGAAACTTTTTCGGTCTTTGCTGGATAAGCAGTGTGGACGAGACCCTTCGCTACGCAAAGCAGATGGGCTACCGCCACGTTTATTACAAAGGCGGAATGGAAAAGCACCCGCTCTCGAAGGGAATGTTCTTTGTCATGGAGTCTCCGGAATACAGCGTGTACAGGAGGACGATAGACATATCAAAAAAATATCCGCCGGAAGTCATACGCGAATGGGAGACGACATGCTCTCTAATATCGCTCGACAAGCCTTTCCCCCAAAATATGGCAACCGGTTGGTTTGTGCCGCCGCACCATTTTACGGCGACTCTGGATTTGCAGCAAGAGAAGGTCATTGAGGACATAACAAACAAAATAATCGAGAAGGTAAAGAAGATACAAATGGCCAATCTCGATTTCAAATTCTCGGGCTTTGCGTGGGACGTACCCCAGCCGCAGGGCGACTTTTGGAGCGAGCACAAGACAAAGAAGATGGACAACGGCTCGCAAGTGACGCTCGCCCATTGGACCGGCAAAGACGCGAGCGTAAAGCACCCCGACGTCACCCACGAGTACGCGACTTATTCCGAGGGACATTTTGAATTTTACCACAGGCTATTTGAGAAAGCGCGCAAGATAAATCCCGACGCGAAATGGATAGTTGAGCCGTACAGCGTTTACAACGACTGGATGCGCTATATGGATTGGGATTTTATGAAGTCAAAAGGCGACAAGCGCGCCGAATATATGCCCGACCTTATATGTTCCGAAGGTAACGGAACCGAGTTTGTCGACGATCCGAAGAACTTTGAGAACGGGCTGTTGGACAAGACGCGCGTAGCCTCGACAACCCCGAATGTTTTTGACGACGAGACTCTCAGGAAAATAGCCGGGGTCGCCGCCTCAAACGGCGCGTGGACAGGCTGGTTTGGGCGTCCCGGAGGCACCGGAAACAATCCCGGCTACCGCACGATAAGGGACATTCCGGCACGAATGAAGCTCAACCGCGCCGTCGCCGTATGGAAAAACTTGAACGGTACGCCCATTTCCAAGCGCAAGTGGGACGGCGAAAACTATTCGAGCCCGACTGCGGAAATGACGCCCGACGTAATATGGGCGATACAGCCAGAAACCAAAAAACTGTTTTTTGTATTTCTATCGGACAAAGGCCAGGTGAAAATTCCTGAGGGATATAGAGTAAAGGAGATATACCATGTTGACGGATTGTGGCAGGAGATAAAAACGCCTCCCGCGAAGAAAAACATAGTTGGCGTAAAGAGGGGAAAGATAGTCCCGAAGAGCCCGTATGTGGTAAACGCAGGGTTCATAGCGCATTTGGTTAAAAAGGGAGGGGCGGCTAACAAATAGCCCGAAACGCAAATAATGGGAATTACGACGATGAACACACTTAAAGCAACGAGTATTTATATTTTTTCCGCCGCGGCGGTATTTGCGCAGGAAGCGTCAACATCGGCGCCGGCGGCCGAGCAGGCGGCTCCTTCTCCGGCGATAAAATACGAGAAGGACGATTATCGCAACTATTTTGGCGCCGGCTGGCAGGCTGATTCTGGAGAGGTTATCTCCTTTGCGAAGCGCATGGGGTTTTCGCATGTTATGGCAATGGGGGGAATGCCTAAAAACCGCAATTCCGACGGAATGTATTTTTACATTGAGACCCCCGAGTACGGTACATATCGCAGGTATGTCGATCCCTCAAAAAAGTACACGCCCGAGCAGATAAGGGAGTGGGAGACAACATGCGCGCTCAAAGACGCGTCGAAGCCTTTCCCTGAAAATCTCGCGACCGGCTGGTTTTCAACGCCCACTATTTTCAGTGTGCAGCTCGACTTCCAGCAGCAAAAGGTAATCGACCGAACGATAGACAAAATTATTGAGAACGTAAAAAGGTATCAGAAACAGAACCCGAAGTTCAAGTTTGCGGGATTCAGCTGGGACGTACCCCAGCCGTATGGCGACTTTTGGGACGCCGAACAGGCTACTCGCAAAGGGCGCCAAATAACGCTGTCGTTTTGGACCGGCAAGGATTCGGGCTCAAAACACCCCGACGTAACGCACGACTACGCAACCTATTCCGAGGGCTACTTCGAATTCTTCCGCCAGTTGCGCGAGCGCGTTGCGAAAGAGCTTAATCCCAACGTGAAATTTATTGTCGAACCATACAACGTTTACAACGACTGGATGCGCTATATGGATTCCGACCTCATGAAATCCAAGGGAGCGGACGTAAAAAAATATATGCCCGACTTTGTCTTGGAGGAAAACGGAACCACCGGTTTTGTTGACGACGAGCGCGCGTTTAAAAACGGGCTTCTCGACAAATCCCGCACGGGGTCGTCCACCCCGAATGTTTGGGACGATCCACAGTCTCGCAAGATAGCGGCTGCGGCCGCCGTGAACGGCGCGTGGAGCACGTGGTTTGGGCGAATCGGCGGCACGGGAAATTGCCCGAGATACATGTATATAAGAGATGTTCCGGCGCGTCTAAAAATAGCGAAGCTCCTGCCAGTGTGGGAAAATCTGAACGGCACTCCGCTGTCTGAACGCAAATACGAAAACGGCGTGTATTCTTCCCCTTCCGCGGGAATGTCGGAATCTGCAATATGGGCAAAGCACCCCGAGACTGGCGAAGTGTACTTTACGTTCATAACTATGGACGGCTCAATTCCGATACCGCAGGGATTTGAAATCGATAAAATCTCGGCGCTAAGCGGCGTCTTTGAAAAGTTAGAGGGAATGGCTCCCAACGAAACCAATAAATGGGGAAAGAAAAAACCGCCGCTTATGGAAATAAAAGACGGCAAAATAATTCCCAACAATCCGAGCGTCATAAATATGCCGTACTGCGTCGAGTTTAAGAAGGCCGAAGAAAAGTAGTGCTAAAATCTGGCAATATAATAATGTTATATATAGAAATGAAAAATATTATAAAGGGGGGCGCGCTTGGCGCGTGCATGGCGGCGTGCTCCGTGGCCGCTATCGCCGATTCCCCAAAATACGAATTGGACGATTACCGTAACTTTTTCGGCATATCGTGGAGGGGAAACGCGCAGGACAATGTGGACTATGCGCGGCAAATGGGGTACACGAGCCTCTTTTATATGCCGAGCATGGAAAAATGCAAAAATGTGGAGGGCTTAAAGTTCTATCTTGAATCGCCCGAGTACGCCACATACCAGCGTTCCGTTGACATCTCAAAAAAATACTCTCCTGAGAAAATCAGGGAATTGGAGACCTTTGCGGCATTGAAAGACGCTTCAAAACCGTTTCCTGAAAATATTGCAACCGGCTGGTTTAACCCCCCAAACGGAATAACAATAATACCCGATTTTCAGCAGCAGAAGGTGATAGACTCTACTGTCGACAAGATAATAGAGCGGATAAAGAAAATCGAGAAGGCGCGCCCCGGCTTTAAGTTTGCCGGAGCCGCATGGGACGTCCCGCAGGCCGAGGGCGACTTCT
Organism: uncultured Opitutales bacterium; assembly: GCA_900545715.1. Lineage (GTDB taxonomy): Bacteria > Verrucomicrobiota > Verrucomicrobiia > Opitutales > Intestinicryptomonadaceae > Merdousia > Merdousia gallistercoris. The sequence goes on along the minus strand of URAJ01000030.1, from coordinate 8,291 downwards.
GGACGGGCAAGCCCGGCAAGCCTATGAGCAACGGCAGGCAGGTGACTATAAAGTATTGGACAGGCAGCGATTCGGCGTCCAAGCATCCTGACGTAGTGCACGACTACCCGACACATGCGCTCGGGCATTACGAGTTCTACCGCAAATTGTTTGAGCGTTGCCGCAGCGAAATAAATCCAAACGCAAAGTTTATAGTCGAGCCTTACCGCGTGTATAACGGCTGGGTGAAAGACATCGAAAAGCTCGTGAGTGAAAAAGGCTTGGAGGAGGCTAAGAAATACATTGCGGATTTTATCTGCGAGGAGGGCCATACGACCGAATTTGTGGAGGACGAACGCAACTTTAAGAGCGGAATCTACAAGAAGGACCAAGTCGCTTCGACGACCCCCGATGTATTTGACGAGGCGACCCTTCGAAAAATATCCGGGACTGCCGTAGCAAACGGGGCGTGGACGCATTGGTACGGACGGCCGGGGGCAACAGGCAATATGCCCGATTTTAAAAGCATACGCGACGTCCCCGCGCGCATAAAACTTGTAAAGGCGCTTCCTGTTTGGGAGAACTTGAACAATACGCCCCTCTCCGAGCGCAAGTGGGACGGCACGGTTTATGAGTCGCCCACGGCGGGCATTTCCCGCGACGTAGTTTACGCAATGCAGCCCAAGACGAACAAGCTGTTTTTTGTGTTCAACACTCCTGACGGAAAAGTAAAAGTGCCAAACGGCTATTCTGTTTCGAGAATATATTTTACCGACGGATTGTTCCGCGAATACAAGGGCAGTGCAAATTACCCGATAAAAAAGCCGATGCTCGACTCTTTTATAAAATATGAAAATTCGGAGCTTTCACCGAAAGACAAGACAATATCTGGATTGGGGTTCATAGCGGATCTCGTTCCGGAACAGAAATAGGAGAATTATGGAAAGAATGAATAAATCGTTAAAAAAATATTTGGTTGTCTCAATATTCAGCCTCCCGTTTGCACCGGCAGTTTTTGCAGAAGCGGAAGACTCGGAAAAACTGAATTATACGCCCGACGATTACCGCAATTTCTACGGCATATGCTGGCGCGGTTCTCCGCAGGACAATATAGACTATGCGCGCCAAATGGGATATACGCATGTAGTCTATCAATGGGGTATGGAAAACTGCAAGAATATCGACGGCTTGAAATATTTTCTCGAGACTCCTGAGTCCGGAACTGCCAACCGCACGGTTGACATCAGAAAAAAATATACGCCGGAGGAAATACGCGAGTTTGAAACCACACTCGCGCTCAAAGACGCCACAAAGCCCTTTCCGCAAAATATAGCCACCGGATGGTTCGGGCCGCCTTACAGGCTTTCCGGGATTCTCGATTTTCAGCAAAAGCGCATAATAGATCGCACGATAGACAGGATAATGGAGCGCATAGACAGGATGGCGGCAAAGGCGCCCGGGTTCAAATTTGCCGGCATAGCGTGGGACGTTCCGCAGGCCGAGGGCGATTTTTGGAGCGAGCGAGAAGGCGCTCCCATGAACAACGGCAGGCAGGTGACAATCAAATATTGGACTGGGAGCGATTCGGCGTCCAAGCATCCCGACGTTGTGCACGACTACCCGACCCACAAGCTCGGCCACTACGAGTTTTACCGCAGGCTGTTTGAGCGCTGCCGCAAAGAGAAAAATCCCGACTCTAAATTCATAGTCGAGCCGTACAATGTGTACGGCGGGTGGATAAAGGATATTGAAGAGGATCTTTTAAAGACAAAGGGTCTTGAAGAGACAAAAAAATACCTGCCCGACTTTGTGTGCTCCGAGGGGAGCGGAACCGAGTTCGTCGAAGACCCGCGCGTGACAAAGAGCGGTCTGTATAAGAAAAATCAAGTTTCATCTTCTACTCCGAATGTTTACGACGAACTGAATGCGCGCAAGATAGCCGCAACCGCAGCCATAAACGGCGCGTGGACCCACTGGTACGGCCGCCCTGGCGCGACTGGAAATATGCCCGACTACAAGACAATCCGCGATGTTCCAGCCCGTCTAAAACTCTCAAAGGTCATTCCCGTCTGGGAAAACATCAACAACACGCCTCTTTCCGAGCGCAAATGGGACGGCAAAACCTATTCGTCTCCGACCGCATTTATGGACAAGAACGGGTTAGGCGCGCTTCAGCCGCAGACGCAAAAGTTCTTCTTTGTTTTCAATTCCGACAAGGCAAAAGTTCCGATTCCCGCGGGATATGATATAACCGCGATATATTTTACCGACGGCCTTTTTAGGGAGTTTACCAACAACGAGATGAACTCTTTCAAGCCTTCTATGAACAAGCAGTTCTTTCTCGTAAAGGACGGATATGTTTCCCCGAAAAACACGTCTGTAACCGGGCAGGGCTTTATTGCATCTCTCAAAAAAGCTTCTCCCGCGACTGAGATAGAGGTCAAGTAGGAGCGGATTTTTCCGATATTTATAAAAGAAAGTGCCGCAGCCTTTGTGGCCCTGTAAGCCAACCGGGGTTAAATGAAGGCGGCGGCTCATTCATTGGACGCGTTCTTTAATGTTTGGTAAAGAGTTTATTTGCGGAATGATTTTGCCCGCCTGGCGAATGTGGCGCTAAGTGCCGACATTGAATCGAGGCTGGCGGTTCTGCAATGGCCGGCGTGCGATTTAGATTGCGCGCGGCTGCCATTTTGTTCAAACTTTCAGCCAAAAGTTTTATGAAAAAAATATATGCGATATTGATTGCGTCCGCGGCATTGCTCGCGGCGTCCTGCTCCACAATAATAAGCGACGAAAGCTACGCCATGGCGACTCGTGGCGAAACGGTCCAGACATATTCCGGATTTGGCTGTTCCGAAGCTGTTCTTCGCAACGCAACTCTGCTTGCTCTCCAAGAGCGCGGCTGGGTTGTTACCGACACAAACAACCCGATAAAGGCGAGGCTTTCCGAGCTCAGGCAGGAGGCGCGCATTTCGATTCAGGTAAAGTCGGGGGTGCTCGTAGTAGATACGAAGGGTTCGCTTGTTGACGGCAACAAGGCGTACGTTCCTTTGCGCTATCTAAATTACCTGATGGCTTCCGTCCGCAAAAATGTTTTGAGGGCATCTGCCGCCAACTAATATAAATCCGCGCGCAAGGTGCGCGCGCATCTTATCTGCTCCTCAAAAAATTGGGGCGGAAGGTGGCGGATTATAATCGTAAAATTGGCGCAATATGGAAGTAAATGCGCTGTATTAAATCGGGTGGGATATTTGTCCCGCCCCTTTTTTATCTAAAAAATCGGCGGATTTTTTAATAGGGATTAAAATAATATTTCGGATATTAGCGTGCAAACGAGGGTTGCCGGCAATTTTATTTTGTATGGCACAATTGAATATTTTTGTTGTATATCGGTTTTGCGTGAAAAAATACTTTTTATCAATCGCAACAAATAGATGTTGTTTGATTGGCGGCGCGCAGGATTTCTCTCTATAAATTGAAAGTAATTTTTTTTTGCGATTTCGCAAAACAAATTCACTTGCGTGTAGGCGGCGAAAAAATTTTGCGCATACGCGCTTCTATTGTGACATTCCCAAAATTTGCATTGAGCAATAGTTCTAAGATATAGGAGGTAAAGGACAAATGCCGTATGATTACAGGAAAAGCGCGGCATTTTTAAAGCGCGTACATCAATCGGATTTTGATTATTTTTGAGCGGATTGAATCCGCGCTTATAAAATCAAAAAAACATTTTTTTAATTTGGAACATTCGGGCGTTATTTTCGGCTTTATCTGTTGACAACGGCGTTGCCCGCCCAAAACTTTCCATTATGAAATTTGAAAAAATAGACCCAAGAAGTTTGAATGAAAATTCGGCGAAATTGATAGGTTCCGATTGGCTTTTGATATGCGCCGGAACTCCCGAGAAATACAATATGATGACGGCAAGCTGGGGGGCTTTCGGCTTCATGTGGAATGCTCCGTCAATATTTGTGTTTGTACGCCCCACGCGTTATACATACGGATTTATGGAGGAGTCGAAATGCTTTACCGTAAACGTCCTGCCTGAGTCGCGCAGGGAGGCTTTGCGCGTTTGCGGGAGCGTCTCCGGAAGAGATTGCGACAAAACGGCACTCGCAGGGCTCACGCCAGCGCCTGCCGGAAACGGCGGAGTGTTTTTTGAAGAGGCAAGGCTCGTATTCGAGTGCCGCAAGGCGTATTCGCAAATGATGGACGCGAGCTCGTTTGAGGACAAAGGTCTTTTGGATAAGTGGTACGCCGACTCCAACTTCCACAAGATGTACGTCGGGGTTGTAGAGAGCGCTTACAGGAGCGTGTAGCGGACGGCCTTGAAATGGAGGAATTCGGGACAGCTTTCCGGATACCCGACTTTTGGCAGGCAGAGGCGGTCGCGCACATGAAGGCAGGCCGCGATGTCGTCTTGCATGCGCCGACGGGCACGGGAAAGACATTTGTATTTGAGCTCTTTTTCTCGCAATACGGGGGCAGGGCTACATACACTGTGCCGACGCGCGCCCTTGCAAACGACAAATACGCGCAGTGGAAATCCAAGAACTGGCGCGTCGGGATTTCCACGGGAGACAGGCTTGAAAACCCCGACGCTCCTTTAATTGTTGCGACCCTCGAAACGCAGCGGCAAAACATTTTGTCCGGAAAAATAAACGGACTTTTTGTAATAGACGAGTACCAGCTCTTGTGCGACGAATCGCGCGCGGCCGCCTACGAGACCGCAGTGGCGGCGCTGCCTTCCGAATGCCGTCTTTTGCTGATAAGCGGGAGTGTCGCAAATCCGGAGTCTGTTGTGGAATGGCTAGGGCGGCTTGGGCGCGACGCGCGCCTTGTCCGCCACGACGAGCGCGCCGTGCCTATAGACGAGGTCTGCGTTGCAGCGCTGCCGGAAATATCGGCGCGCGGCGTGAGGGGCTTTTGGCCTACGATAGTGCAGAGGGCGGCGGAATCCGACATGTGCCCGCTTTTGATTTTCGCCCCGAAGAGGCGCGACGCCGAATCGATAGCAGAATCGCTCGCGGCGGAGCTGCCGTGCCGCGATTTTTTGAAGCTGCCGCGGGAGATAGAATCTGCCGCGGGGAGCGGGCTTTCAAGGCTTTTAAAGAGGCGCGTTACGTACCACCACAGCGGGCTTACTGCATTTAGGCGAGCGGGAATTGTGGAAAAGTACGCGCGCGAGGGCGCTTTAAAGGCGGTGGTATCGACAACCGGGCTCGGCGCGGGGGTCGATTTCTCAATGAAGAGCGTCATAATAGCCGACCGCGAATACGAAACTTCCGACGGCGCCAAGCTCTTGCGGCCCGACGAGCTTTTGCAGATGTACGGGCGCGCCGGAAGGCGCGGGAAGGACAGCGTTGGCTACGCAATTTCAATTCCGGGGAAGCCCTCTTTGCAGCAGGCTAAGCCGCTTTTCTTGGAGCGCCTCGATTTCACCGATTGGCCCGCAATTTTAAGGATAATGGACCAAGCGGGCAATTCCGCGAAGTCGCGCGCCAAGGCCGCCGAAAACTTTTGCAGGCGCCTGTTTACAAAGAATCCGCCGGACCTCGGCTTTGGGCGTGTGGAGGGCAGTTTTAAGGCTTCTGCCGCAAAGGAGGGAGCGGGGGTCGGCGGGAGGATTGAAATATTAAATTCGCGCGAATTGTGGGAGCGCCGCAAGCCTGCGTGCAAGGCGCGCGTCGGCGACACGTTGTACCGCGCGGCGGACGAATGGGTTAGGTTTGATTCTTGCGCGGAGGCCGTAAAAAAGCTAAAAAAGGGCGCAGTTTGCAGGCTTGCTGACGGCAGGTATGGGCTGTCTATCGACGTGGCAAAGGCTTCAGAGTCGAAGTGGAAGGCGACGCGCGCGCTGTCTAAGATTGTGAAGGCGTGCGGTTCGCGGATTCCCGGAAATCCGCTTTCGGAAAAAACTCTGACCCTTAAAAATATCAGGAGAAACCTTCCAAAATATATAAAAAGCGCGCTAGCGGGCGCGGAGTGCAGCGGAATGGATATTTGCGGGGATATTTTGCGCGCGCGGATTGACATATCCGGGGCTGTTTTGGAGGTGTTCTCGGATTCTTTCTGAGGAAGGCTTTTTAATCCCCCCGTCCGTTTGGTCGATGTATCGGGCGAGTGGGATTTTGGGAAGCTCGCCGGATTTAAGGAAAACCTCGGCAAGTGCGGCTCTACGGTGGGTGTGTGGGAGAGGCTAGGGCTGATAGGCGAAGATTTTGCGCTGACGCGCCGCGGAAAGATATTTTCGTTTTTTTCCAAAGGCGAAGGGTTGGCAATAGCCGCCGCGCTGGAGGACGCCTCGTATGCAATCGAAGACATATCGTTTGATATTGCGAACCTTAGGGCGGGAAGGCGTTTTGCGCTGTCGGAAATAAAGGCGGAGTCGTCAACCCGCATGGCGGACCTATGCCGTATAGCGACATTCGGTGCGACGTTAAAAGGGTATCTTCGCGGCGGAGTTCCGACCGAATACGGGGCCGGGGCGTCGGAAATAGTGCGCGAGATACGCGGTGGCAGAAGCGCGCAGTCCTTTGAAACGCCGACTTTGTCGCGCGGGGACATCGAACGCGCGATTCTCGAATGGGAGAGCCTAATGCGTTGCATAGTCTTTGCACCAGATATCGACTGGGACAGATGGGAGAATTTAAAAATCGAGTGCGAAAAACTGCTTTCCGCCCCCGCATTCGGAGTGAAAAAAAATCGCTGGCGCGCGGATTAAAAAAGGCGGGGATTGTGGGGCAAAAAATATGCCAAACACGCTTTTTTGGTGTTGCAAAAACAGCTTTGGGATAATTGACTTATGTGCGATGAAAAATTTGGGAGAAAAATTGTCGGCGGCAAGAAACGCCATGGGTTATACTTTGAGAGACGTGGCCGATCAAACGCGACTGCGCACTGATATTATAGCCAATATGGAGTCTGGCGAATTCAACTTCAATTTGCCGGAAATTTACAGGCGCGGATTTTTGAGGATATACGCATCGTTTTTGAAGCTTAATGTGGACGAAATTCTTGCGGAGTATGCGGCTCTGCAAGCCTCGCGCCGAGGGGATTCGCGCAAGGCGAAAAACCTGCTCGAACGCATTGCGCCGGCGTCTCCAAAGGACGTGGAGCCCCCGCAGCCTATGGACTCCCGGTACGACACCTCTCTTGAAGAATCGGACGATTCGATTCCCGAGGATCAAATGAAGTATATAAAGCTCGGCGCGGTGTTTGTTGGGGTTCTTTTGGCGGTGGCGGTAATTGTTTTTGGAATTTCGGCACTCGTGCGCCCCAATGCGCCTGAGGAAAACCCCGATATAAATATGGCGGATTCGCCTGTTTCAACAACGACGTCCGGACAGTCCGTTTCCGGATCTGGTACGGCCGGCGCAACTGCTGCGAAAGAGTATTCATTGGCTATAGCTGCAATTAACGACACGTATATCAGGCTATACTATCCGAGCGATGCCAAGAATCCCATTTATTCGGGGCCCATTTCCGCGGGAGAGAAAAAAGAGTTTAAGTATAAAACTAAAATAAATCTGGACGTCACCGACGCGCAAAATATCGAAATATCCCGCAATGGTAAAAAGGTAAAATTGCTGGATGCCAAGGGTGCGCCAATACGCGGAATCCACACGATTAAAATTTCCGCCAAGGATTAAATTTTTCTCACGCAAGGATTGGAAAATAAAAATCTTTGGCATAATTGCTCAATTTTATTTTTACGAAAATGCTTACACACGTAGTAATTTTTAGGACGAGAAACGCCGACAAAGTATCCTTGTTGCGCGAGGGGGTAGAGACTTTGCGCGCGATAGACGGCGTTAAATTTTTTCATTGCGGAGAGCCCGTTCCGAGCGAGCGCCCTGTTGTAGACGACTTTTTCGATGTAGCCTTGGTTGTCGCTTTTGAAAACGACGAAGAGGGGCTTAAACGCTATTCATCGCACCCCGTGCATATAAATTTTGTCGAAAATTACTTGAAACCCGCGGGCGGCAAATTGCTCGTTTACGATATAAAGTAATTAGCGCCGAAATTTTTTGCCGAGGCGAGTCTTCCAAAAAATAATACTTCAAAAGTAAATTAGCGCCGAATTTTTTTAAATTGCGCGCAGTCGGCGTTATTTCTGTCGGATTTTAGCGGAAGAAGTTTTCATTGCAATGGCGCGATTGCCGATGAATTTATGCGCGCAAGTTCGCCGGATAAAAATGAGGCGCCGAAGGAGCATAAAAGAATCCGATTACAAAATGCGCGCAGTTCTTCCAAAATAAAAAATGCCGTCAAACGCGGAGCAACTATAAGATGATAAAACTCTCAAAACG
>URAJ01000029.1 GCA_900545715.1 uncultured Opitutales bacterium | reverse complement strand
GAGGTTTCTCCGGCTGACAAGCCCGACCGTTCATACTCGGCGGACTACGCCGATAGGAAAGCCAATCTGTTTCTCGTTGACAAAACCAATAAAAACGAGTCTTCAATGACGCTCAAAAGCGCCGAGGGTAAAAATTTTGTGTTTTCCGATGCAACCGGCGGAGAGATGACTGTTGCAAAAGACTCAAAAGTATACACTTTCCGAGTAAAGGCTGACAATAAAGTGCTGTCTGCCGCGCGCGACGCCGCCAACGACGGCAACTGGGACTCCGCAGTGAACTATATGCGCCCGATAGTCTATCCGCTCGCGCCTCTGGCTGTACTATCTGACGAGGCATTCCCAGACGGCAATGCAATGATAGAATTTTTCCTGTCGGGCTTGCTGAATTGCGGAAGGCTCAAAGAGGCGGCGGCGTATGTTGCGATGATACCCGTCCAAGACGCGTCGGTATCTATAAAATCTTCTGCCTTGAGCGTGGCGAGAGCCCTTGCCGAAAATAAAGACACGGAATCGGCTGAAAAAATAGTGGACAGAATAAAGCTAAATTCTGCGTCTGCCGAAATACTCTCCCAGGTAATGGATGTTCTCGACCAGATGAGAAATGCCGGCGACTACAAGAGGTGCGTTCTTCTATACGCAAAACTTGCGGCGGTTGACGGAAACCCGATGAAGAATCAGGCTGCTCTTTGGGGCGTATTCTGCGACATGGCAATGGGCAATCAACTTTCGGCGCAGGGAAGGTTGTCGTCTATCGAAATGGATAGGACTGTTCCGGAATTTTCGTTGCTTCAAATGGTAAAGGGAATGTTCAAGGAATCGGGCAAGACCCCCGACCATAAGGCCGCCCTCGAGCTTTACTCGGAAGGTGTGGTGTTCGGCTCTTTGACCGATTCTTGGATGCCCGAATTGCTTTACAGAACGGCAATGGCATACAAAAATATAAAAAATTTTGTGGCTTCTAACGAAATATTTGCGCAGCTCCAAACGCTGTATCCTGAAAATCCCTTTACAAATCTAGGCAAAAAAGAGATAGTCGAGATAAAGAAGGAGGAGCCAAAAGACGATTCCGACGAAGACGACGAAGAATAGCCTTTCAATCACCCCATAGCGATTTATTATGAAACTTCATCATTTTAGGCCAAAGAGAGAGAAACGCGGACTCCTATATCAGGTGTTTATAGTAGTTGCGGTTATTCAGATTGTGCTGCTGATTACTTTCGGCAGCGTGATAGTCACGCAATCCATAATAATGGACGAGAACAAGTTTGATGCTCCGCCAACGATAGAGAAAGTCGACCAAGTAAGAAAGGAGACGCGCGTTCGCGTCCAACAGCAGCAGAAGAAAACTCAGAAGCTTACGCGGCGCATAAGCATCACAAATCCTCAAAATACCAATCTGCCGCAGGTAAACATAACGCTGCCTCCTACAATGTCGATGGGAGCCGCCATAAACACGATATCAAACATCGATATGACCTCGAAGTTTAACATCGTAACAACAACTGTTAATATCGGCGGCATAAAATCGAAAACGGAAAAAGTGCTCATTTGCATAGATACCGGCAAATATTTGATGACAGACGAACGAGGCGGTCTCGATACATACAAGGCTATACGCGAAGATATCAAAAAGCTCGTGAATAATCTGCCGCCGACAGTTCTCTTTAACTTGATGGCATTCACTACCGAGTATGGAACGGCTATAAATATGTTCCAACCGACCCTAGTTGCGGCGACTTCCGCAAACAAGAAAATGGCGTGCGACTGGGTGGAGCCCTTGAATGCGAGCCTCAGCCGTCTCGGTCCTGGCGGGAATAACTACAAATTAAAATATCCGTTCCTTCCTCAGCCTCCGGATTCCAACCACTACCACCAGGGTGTTTCAAATATATACCGCATCTACCAGGCTGCGCTTGAACAGGGAGCCGACACAATATATATGCTTACGACTTCGTGGACTGACCCTGAAAGAATTAAAAAGCCTTGGAGTAATGCCCAGACTCAGCGCTATGTAAGAGATATGGCAAGGTATTCTGAAAACATTGAGCGCCAGCGCCGCTCTGCTGGTTGGAACGACCAAAAGCAAATTGAGTTCGAACGCAAGGATATGATTGCAATGCGCACTGGAATCAAGAAGGCGCGCGAATGGATAAAGAATGAGAACGAACGCCGCGCTAAAAAAGGCCAGCCGCTGTACACTGCAAATGTCACGCAGGCAATGTGGGACAATAAATTCTATGAACGCCCGCAGCCGTATCCGCCGTCAACAGGCGGCGTAAAAGCTCCCGAAATCAAGTTCGACAGCTACGGCAGAAGCGGGATATTAAAGTACTACGAAAAACTTTTTAAAGAGGTTTACCGCGACAAGCAAATGAAGCCCCCGACTCTCAATATGATTGTTTTCCGCGGTAAAAATGAAACCCTAACTCCCGCAGAAAATAGGGTAATAAAACAATTCACATCTTCCAACAACGGCGGAAGAAGCCGTGTGTTGAAAGGTTTGAAGCCTGTCTCGGAATACGATTAATCCACAGTTTTCACTGCATTCTGTCCCAAATACGATGTCTCTTGCGGCATGATGGACAGTTTTACAGTGGAATACAAAAAAGTTTCTGATGTTTTGCGGCCGCCGATTTTATTCGGCGGCTTTTTTATTTTTTTATTGCGGGGGATAGGCGCCCATATATGCAGGTTGGGCGCGAGATGCCTTTTAAAGTGCAAAAAAGGAGTTGAAGCTCCGAGATAACAGAGTCGCCGTTTTTTTTAGGAGACGCGCCGACTGCATATTTTGCAATAGCTTTTTAGTTTGTTTAAGCCCGTGCATAGAATTGCAAACACTTAAAAAGCTTGTTTACTTCCTAAACTCCGGAGATTGGCGGTATGGGCAGATTCCGCAAGTAAAGGCCAAGCGCGCAAAGCTTTTATAGGCGAGGGCGGCCTTTTTTTCACGAATGTAAAAGAATTTTTTTGCGTAAATAAAAAATCTCCATGCGAGCAAAATCCCCAAAGAATCCACAAAGATTTTGCGCTGCCGCTTATGGAATGCTCAAAATAAAATATTTAACATCTAAAAATTGCGGTAAGAATGCGTTTGATAGTACGGATATTTTTTGGGATATGAATAACACATTACGGGTTGCCGATAGAAACCTGCGGGCTAATCGTATTTGCAATATGTTTTCAAATACAGGATTACTTCTTAAGAATTGAATGAAGAATTTTTTTAGATTTTTTTTATATCCCTCGGTTGAATTAGCGCGGCGGGCATATTGTCGATATGCATCGTCCTTTAAGGCAAACAAGTCGGCGACAAAATGCGCCGCGCAAATAGGCGCTTAAATCATTTGGGCTTCTGCGCCTATTTTTGGGTTCCTTTTCCTGACAAAACAAAACTAAAAATCCGTAGGATTTTATTTTGAAATTTTTTTCTGCATAGCATCTTGGATACTGAAAAGTGACCTAATATGAGGTTAAAATGCAGGGATTTTTTATACTACTGCTTTTCAGCGGCGAGAATTTTGCGCGACTTTTCAAGGGCGATGTCTATGTTTTCTACGACATATTCCTCGCCGATTTTATCCAAAAATCCGGACTTTTCCATCATGTGCAGCGGCTGCGAGTGCGCTCCCGTAATCATCATCACTACCCCTCTGGCCCGCAGCTTGTCGTACAACTTTTCAAGAATCGACAGCGCGGTGGAATCCATCGCAAGCACGGTGCGCATTCTAAGAATCGCAATTTTCGGAGCTTCGCCCATTTCGGAAAGTATGCTTTCAAGTTTGTCCGCCGCGCCAAACATAAGAACGCCAAATATTCTAAAAACCATTACGCCTTCCGGGACGTCTTTGCCTTCAAGAGAATATTTTGAAAGATCAGTTTCGAGCTTTTTGTCCACAAGCATAACTTCGGTCGTTTGCGATACTCTCCTTATAAACAGCATTGCGGCAAGCACCATGCCTACTTCTATCGCAAGCGTAAGTCCGAATACTACTGTTATCAGAAAAGTCGCCATAAAAACCGCGTCGTCAGAGCGCGGGAGGCGGCGCATTTGCCAAAATGCCGACCAATCTCCCATATTGTACGCCACAACAAACAGCACCGCCGAAAGCGTGGAAAGCGGTATGTATTGGGCGTAGGGCGCCGCGAAGACAAGAATCGCAAGCAACACTGCGCAATGTACAATGCCCGCGATAGGCGTCCGCGCGCCGTTTTTTACGTTTGTAGCCGTGCGCGCAATGGCGCCGGTTGCGGGAATGCCGAGAAAAAACGGAGAAACTATATTTGCCATTCCCTGCGCGATTAGCTCTTGGTTGGAGTCGTGCTTGTCGTCAATCATTCCGTCTGCGACCACAGCCGAAAGCAGCGATTCAATCGCCGCAAGAATCGCTATCGTCACTGCCGGCATGAGCAACTGCTTTATTTCAGAAAACTCAAATTCCGGAACGATGAAAGCTGGCAGCGAGTTCGGTATCTCCCCAAACCTCGCAAAGACTGTCGGCGTATCGAAACCTGAAATTGATACGAGAATTGTAGTTATAAAAATCGCGCCGAGCATACCAGGCACGCGCCTTCTCCACGCCTTGGGCCAATACGCAATTATTAGTATTGAAACTACTCCAACGAGCAGCGTATGCCAGTCTGTGGTATGGATATTTTTCCAGATTGCGACAAGTTTTGGAATGAAGTCCTCGGGGACGGAGTCGATTTTTAGCCCGAGGAAATCCTTTATCTGGGTTGACATTATCAAGACTGCAATCCCGTTTGTAAAGCCGATTACAACAGGCCGTGGAATGTAGCGTATGGCATTGCCCATCTTCGATAGCCCCATTGCGATGAGAAAAATCCCCGCCATGATAGTCGCGACCGCCAGCGCCCCGTATCCGTATTGGGCGACTATCGATGCCACAATTACTATAAAAGCCCCCGTGGGGCCGCCGATTTGAACTTTCGAGCCCCCAAATACGGATATTATAAATCCCGCTATAATTGCCGTATAAAGCCCCTGTTCGGGGGCTACGGAGCTTGCGATGCCAAAAGCCATTGCCAGCGGCAGGGCGAGTATTCCAACGCTTGTGCCGGCGCAGAGATCCGCAAAAAAAGAAGAGCGGTTGTAGCTCTTCATGCAGGAAAGGATTTTGGGTTTAAAGGGCAGGTTTGGGTAGTTCATTTTTTATTTAACAGGCGCGCGAAAAAATCATCGTCGTGAAATTTTTCGTCGTCGAGATACAGGAAGCAAAAACAGCCGTCGCAGACACCTATGTTTTTATTTTTTTCGAGGTATTCGATTTCGTCGGGCGGAACGGGCGCGCCGCAAGCCGAGCATTTACCGTCTTTTACAGCCGACAAACCGCGCATTCCGCAAGCTTCGAGCCTGTCAAAATGCGAGAGCGCAAACGACGGAATCTGTCTGCGGTTTTCGATTATGAAGTCCCTGAGGATTTGGACGTCGTCCGGAGACGCCAAAGGCGACTCGGATAGCTTTCGCGCCTCTCTTATGCGCAAGAGCCTCAGAATAATGTCCTCAGTATGCTTCATACCTCAACAATACGCCATATTGTCAAGCGTTTTGCAATATTTTTTTAGGCATTATAAAGTTATTTCTTATATCCTTTTGCAAAAGTATCGCGTTTTATAACAATAAAGAATGCCATAAACACCATAAAAAGTCTATAAATATCTTCCGCAAATGGAAATAAGAGTCTGGGCAGCCCTAATGTATTTCGTGGAAGGTAGGCTAACATTATGGATAGAGTTATAATATATAAAGATAACCTAAGCAGGCTAATTTTATCGCGCGAGAAGAAGTCTATAAGAATAGGTATTGCCCATAATATGTATATGCCTGTTGAATTGTAGGCGTACGAATAAGTCCAGACCGTGGAAATAGCCGCAGGTATAATGAATGTATAATCCTTTTCAATATTTCTATATTTCCAGCATATTATAAATGTAGCTATTAGGAATATGACAAAGCTAATATTGAGAAAGTCTATAGGTTTTTTTTCAGTTATAAACGACATTATCGATGGAATTACTCCGCAGTATACCTTGCTCAAGTCAGTAGCAGATTTGCCTTGCTCTGAAAAGTCCTTGAAAAGTTCAATTGGACTTGTTGATAAAACGTAGCATGCAAGCAGAAAGGCTATAATCACAGTGGCAACTGAGATAGAAACAATAAGTATCCGCCTTTTAATTATCAATGGTACAAAGAAAGGCATCATAGTCTGGGGTTTCATCATACCCAATCCTAAGAGTAGTCCGCCGATGGCAGGCCTTTTTTCGCAAAAGTTTGTATATGCCAGTAATAGTATGAAAAAGTATGTGAATATTGCATAGTTACCCAAACCAAATGCAACTCCAACTCCATACTGGCTTAGAAAAACCAATGTGCAGAGCAATGCAACGTAGAAATCGGTTTTGGGTCGTACATATCTATATATTATAATTGAAGATCCTATTAAGGCTAAAATATAAAAGCAGAAGACTACTGTAGTTGCTACGGCTTTATTTGAATCCGAAAAGTGGAATAAATAATAAAAAATGAAATTATAAGGGGTGGTTCCTGCGCCATCCGATATTTTAACATCAAGCTGTGGTGCATTTCCCAACATGACTTCGTATGGATTCACGCCTTTGCCAAAGGCGTAATTCTCCGAAAATCTATATATTTCATCTCCGTTTTTATCTATAGTCCATTGATACGCACCAAATCCAAATATGAATACTATTGCTGTTAGCGAATAACAAACTATCGCAATAAAAAGTATCTTTCTTTTTAATGAGTCCCTTAGCGGCAGTTCCTTTTTTAATATGCTATTTAGACTCATGATAATTTTCCTCGGTATTTATATTCCATATAGAACTCTTATCAGATATATTGTCGCCATTTATAACTTTGGCAGCCTCCATTGCCGAAAGCATTGAATGGTCCATATTATTATATCTATGTTGCCCGTTTCTCCCAATGCAATATAGGTTTTCGATACCATCGAGAAATTTTCTAATCTCTCCAAATCTCGAATATGTTCCAAAATATGCGGGATATGCCTTCTTTGTTCTTATGACAACAGCATCCACAACGTCTTCTGGGTTTGCTATGGCGCATTTTCGCATTTCTTCTTTTGCCATTTCAACCATTTGATTGTCGGGCATATTCCACATATCGTCGCCTTCCTGGCAGAAATATTCAAGCCCCATCCAAACTTTGTCTTTATCTGAGACGAGATACGGACTCCAATTATTGAATATTTGCAGCCTCCCTACTTTAACGTCCGATTCTTGTATGTAAATCCAGTTATCTTTTGTAAGTCCGTTTTGCATTTTGTCGGACTTTATATTTATTTTATTGCAGAGAACTCCTACTGTTATGAAATCTCTGTATGTAAGCCCTTCTGCAATTTCTATGACGTTCTTAGGAATATCAATTCCTTTTATGCGAGAAATGAGCTCTTTGATTGGCATTGACGATACAAATTCATCGCATTCAAATGTTTTTACTGTACCATCTGCATACTTGATATCTGCGCTTACTATTTTTGAGTCTTTAACATTTATTCCGACAATTTCCGCAGACTTGCTAATTTGCACACCTTTATCTTCGCAGAGTTTCGCGACTCTTTCCCATAGTTGGCCGGGCCCGTATTTTGGGTATAAAAAACTATCTATCAGAGAAGTTTCTACATCTTTCTGGTATATATCCTTTTGTTTTTTCTTCTTTGAAAGCGCGTGCATAATCGCTTTCTTTATGGAAATGCCCTTTATTCTTTGCGCTCCCCAAGCAGAACTTATTTCAGAGCATTTTACTCCCCAGACTTTTTCGGTATAGTCTTTAAAAAACTGCAAATAGAGCCTCTTCCCAAAACGGCTTATAAAAAAATCTTCTAGATTTTCCACTTTCTTGGGCGGAAATACCATTACTTTTAAGTAGCTTAACCCCAATAAGAATGTTCTAAATATGCCGAGATTTAGAATTGTTTTTGGTGAGAGTGTGAGCGGATAGTCAAATAGCTTGCGCATCCACAATATGCGCGAAAGACGCGAGCGCTTGAGCATTATTAAATCGGTTTTATCGGGGTTTAACGCCTCCGTCTGGAACGGCAAAACGGCATTCCACCAATTCATTACATCGTCATTCTTTGAGAAAAACCTATGACCGCCTATGTCTATATGGTTCCCCTTATATACGGCAGTTCGTGATATGCCTCCGATAAAGTTTTCGCGTTCAAATATATTTATATTGGGAGATTTAATTTCGTATGCCGCAGTCAATCCGGCCGGACCGGCACCTGCTATCACTACTTTTTTCTGAGATGCTTCTTTCATTTCTTTCCGTTAAATAATAAAAATTTTCGCGCAAAAAAATTCCAAAAAAATGCGGAACATATCGCGATTATTTTTGATATTCCGCCGCCTAACCCCATCATATCTATTGTTAAATAGAGAGTTATATTAGATACGGCAAGCCCGACAAGCCCTATTATTGTAAATATTATAAATTCTGACCATGTCTTTGTCGATTGCCCTTTGAAGACAAATATTGTCGACAATGTGTAGTTTATATAGACTCCGAGCGCAAATCCGGCTGTATTGGCCGCTATATACCATACACCAACCCATTCAAACAGCGCCATAAACAGAGTAAAGTCTGCTATCGCCGCTAAAAGAGATACCCAAAAATATTTAAATATCTGAATTACAATATCATAGTATTTTAAATTTGCAAGTTTTGATAAAATCTTACCGCTATTCAATGAAGAATTGCTATTGTTTTCAATTAATTTAGCATTATCCTTCATTATATATAATAATTATAATTGTTGTCAATTTACATATTGATTTAGGCTGTGCGATATGGAAAATCCCACATATTCAATAACGATAGGCAATATAAATATTTATTGTCAAGATTATTCATATTGCAGGGAACTTGCCCCGAAGTATAAAATTCTCCGGAATGTTCTCTTTATATTTGACGCCCGGCCCGGTGTGTGAATTAAAATCCCCAAATATGTCAAACTTCGTACATCTGCATGTCCATACCGACTACTCCGTTCTCGACGGCTGCGCGAAAGTGCCGGTCTTAATCGACAGGGTCAAAGAGCTCGGCATGCCGGCAATCGCAATGACAGACCACGGAAATATGTGCGGGGCAATCGACTTCTACCAGGCCGCCCAAAAGGCTGGCGTAAAGCCGATTATCGGCATGGAGGCCTACTATATAAACGACCATACCCTTAAAGACGATATTAAGGAGCTCATAAAGTCCCTCCGCGAAAAGGAAAAGTCGGACGATATCGACGGAATCGAGAGCGACCCCTCGATGCTTAAACCAGAAAATTTCCCCAAGTACCAAATACACCACAAGACGCTTCTTGCAAAGAATTACGAGGGCTTTTTAAATCTCGCAAAGCTTACGAGCCTGTCGTACGAGAAGGGCTATTACCGCAAGCCACGCATAGATTTCGACACTCTCGCGGAACATTCAAAAGGCATAATCGCCCTCAGCGGTTGCATAAACGGCGTTGCATCGCAATATCTTCTCTACTCCGACTACGAGAAAGCCCTCGAAACCACCGCTAAGTTTGTCGATATCTTTGGCCGCGAAAATTATTACATCGAGCTTCAAAACCATTTTCTTGCGGCGGATAAAAAGGTTATTCCGGGGCTTGTGCGCATAGCGCGTGAGCTCAACCTAAAAATGGTCGCCACAAACGACAGCCATTACGTCTATAAAAAAGACGCTACCGCGCACGACGCCATGCTTTGCATAAATACAGGCGCCCTCGTGTCCGACGCAAACCGCATGCGGTACCCTAACAACGAGTTTTACATTAAAAGCCGCGAGGAAATGGAGGCTCTATTCCCCGAGCTACCGGAGGCGCTCGACAACACAGTCGAGCTCGCAGAAAAAATCGACATAAAAATTCCCATCGGCGAAAACCACTATCCGAAATACGAGCAGCCCGCCGAAATCAAATACGACCGCGACGAGGCAAACTTTAACCGCATTCTCGACCTGTACGTGTCGAAGAAAAACGAAGTCTTGAAGCAAAACGGCAAACCCGCCGACTTTACATTGTCGGACGACAAGCGCAAGGCCTTGATGAAAAACGGCCTCCTGCTTTTCGACCTCGCAAAAAAAGGCATGGTGAAGCGCTACGGCGTGGATTACGACCACCCCGAGCTTTACGTCCCTAAGCCGAACGAGCCGTCCGACAGGGCGCAGATGTTGCGCGACAAGCTCGACTACGAGCTCTCCATTATTGTCGGCGCGGGCTTTGTGGACTACTTCCTAATTGTGTACGATTTCATAAACTGGGCGCGCACGCACGGCATTCCGGTAGGCCCCGGGCGCGGAAGCGGCGCGGGCTGCATGATTGCGTACCTCATTAAAATTACCGACATCGAGCCAATCAGGTTCAACCTGCTTTTTGAGAGAATGCTATCCCTCGAAAGAGTCTCACCGCCGGACTTTGACGTTGACTTCTGCGAACGCAGGAGGCAGGACGTCATAGAATACGTCCGCGGCAAGTACGGAGTCGATAGGGTCGCAAACATTGTGACGTACGGCAAGCTTGGCGCAAAGGCCGTCGTGCGCGACTTGGCGCGCGTAAACGGCATTCCCTTCGACCGTGCCAATGCCATCGCAAAAATGGTCCCCGACGAGCTTAAAATGACTCTTAAAAAGGCGGTCGAAATGTCCGCCGAGCTCCGACAGGAAATCGCGCACGATCCCGAGGTAAAGCACATATTTGAAGAGGGCGAAGTCATCGAGGGAATGATACGCCAACTCGGCAAGCACGCCTGCGGCATAATTATCGGAGACCAAAAGCTCGACAACATCGTCCCGATGATGATTCAAGAGCACACTCTCACGACGCAGTTCGCAAAGACGCCCGTCGAGGAGCTCGGCCTGCTTAAAGCCGACTTTCTCGGACTGAAAACCCTCACCATAATTTCCGACGCACAAGACAACGTCCGCCGGACGAGGCACAGCAATTTTGACATTGAAGAAATCGCTCTCGAAGACCCGCCAACTTTCAAACTCCTAAATAGCGGCGTCACGGTGGGCGTTTTTCAGCTTGAAAGCGAAGGCATGCAAAACCTCTGCCGCCGCATAGGGCTTAGTTCGTTTGAGGAAATCATCGCCCTTATCGCGCTATACCGCCCGGGTCCCATGCAGTTTATAGACCAGTTTATAGAGGCTAAAAAGGATCCGTCAAAAATGCACGTTCCGCATCCGCTTCTCAAAGACTTGGTGCAGGAGACGTACGGGGTGCTTGTGTACCAGGAGCAGGTCATGATGGCCGCCCGCATAATCGCTGGCTACACTCTCGGCGAGGCGGATATTTTGCGCCGCGCAATGGGCAAGAAAAAGCCGGAGGTAATGGCGAAGCAAAAGGCGGTGTTCGTAAGAAAGGCGAAGGAGTTTAACAATATCGACGCCCCCGAGGCCGAGTCGATATTCGCAGTTCTCGAAAAATTCGCGCAGTACGGGTTCAACAAGTCGCACTCCGCCGCATATGCAATGCTAAGCTACCGCACGGCGTATTTGAAGGCGAATTATCCCGTCGAGTTTATGGCGGCTCTGCTTTCCAGCGAGCTCGGCAATATGGATAAAATCTCCAAATTCGTCGAGGCGTGCGAAGGCATAAACATAAAAGTTCTCGGCCCCGACGTAAATGTCTCACGCCAGATGTTTACCCCAATAATCGATCCGAGTTGGAGCCCGTCGGCCGATTCCGATACGCCTTTTGAGCGGAGCGCGGGCTCGATACGCTTCGGCCTTGCGGCCATCAAGGGCATCGGCGATGCCGCCGCAAACGCGATAGTCGCAGAGCGCGATAAAAACGGGAACTTCTCGGACATCTTCGACTTCTTGAAGCGCGTTGGAATGAAAAACATAAATAGGCGCGTAGTCGAGAACTTGATACTCGCGGGCGGGTTCGACTCTTTCGGAATCGACCGCGGCCATCTTTTGGGCTCTCTCGACGCAATCCTAAACCACGCTCAGGAAATGGAGAAAGACATGCTCGCAGGGCAGACCAATATGTTCGACCTGCTCGACATGGGTACTTCTCAAAACGATAGCGGTTCCGGCGGGAATATAATCGACACAACAAAAGCGACGATGTCTGTCGGCGAGAAGTTGCGCCACGAAAAGGAGCTGTTGAGCTTCTATGTGTCGGGACATCCCATGGCGGAGTACGCCGGCTTCGACGACGCCCTCGACGAGCTTCCTAATGCTGACGCCGTCAGGCGCGTAAAGAAGCTTCCGTTTAGGGCGTGCGGGGTTGTGTCAAACATCGTAAAAAGGCTCACTAAAAAAGACAACAAACCGTGGTGCTATTTTACACTGTCGGGGAGGTCGTCGTCGAAAGTCTGGCAGATAAACGTTTTCCCAACCGCTTACGAAACTTACGCGGACAAATTTAGGGAGGGCGACTGTGTATGCGTAGTGGGCGACTGCCGCGCGGACAACGGGGGCGAAATACGCTTCACATGCGTTTCGATAGAGCATATGGAGGAGGCCATCGCAGGGCATTGCCGCTATGTCGAATGGCTAATCGACCCATACGCGCGCGCCGACAGATTTATAAAGCTCCTATCAAACTATGTGCACCGCGACGCTCAGGGCTCGCAAGTAAGGCACAAAATACGCGTCCGAGTGGGCGACGACGAATTTGTGGAGATGTCGGATTCAGGAATCGCGCAGACGGCGTATTCTCCGGCGGTTTTCAGAAAGCTCATGGGCGAGCCCGCCGTCTTGGCATTTAAGCCGTCGGCGCGGCCGATTCCGCCGCCTGAGCAAAAACGCTATGGGGAGAAGCGCGGGAACTGATGTAAATGCTTGTTGATTTCCAGCCGCAAATATTGTAAGTATTAGAAATGAAAAAGCTTCTCGCAATTATTGCGGTTGTGTGCTTGGGCTTTGCGCTGTTCGGACAGTCGCGGGTTTACCAATATTCGCAAAAGGCTCCGCGCTCTGAAAAGTTCACTCTCTCGGTGGACGGCAAAGACTGCCTTGTCTATCCGACTCCCGCGGGCGATATAGCCCCATTTGACATTTTGGGAAAGGCGACATTGCGAGTTGATTATTTTGAGGACGTCAAAGAAGCCGTAGTGCGGCCGCTTTCTAAAAAAATCGAAGCGAAAAAGACTGGGCGCAGAACTGTCGAGCTTTCACTCGGCGGGCCATGCAATATAAGCCTTGAAATAAACGGGCGCAAGCACCCGCTTTTCATATTCGCAAATCCCCCGGCGAAAAATCCGGATAAAAAGAAATCGCAGATGGTTTTTAAAGCGGGGGAAATTTACGATGTGGGGCTCATGAAAAAGATAGGTTCCGACACGTCCGTTGTTGTCGAGGGCGGCGCGATTGTCTATGGAACTTTCCAGGCGGGCGACATCAAAAGCTTGGAGCAAACCCGCAACATATCTATTTCCGGAAACGGGATAATATCAGGAGAGAAAATTCCGGTCGCTGTCGAAAACAAAGGCGCGCCGTCGGGAAGGGAGCTTTTTTTCAATAAGACGCGCGGGCTCGATTTGTCTGGAATATCGGTCGTTCAATCGCCCAACTGGACTTTTGCGCTGTTCGCGTGCGAGGGCGTAAAGGTGGACAATGTAAAAGTGGTCAGCCAAAATTCGTGCGACGACGGAATGGACATTGTTTCCTGCAAAAACGTATCGGTGGAAAACTCCTTTTTTAGGACAAAAGACGACTGCATCGCAATAAAGGCGGGCGTGACATACGGAGGGGTTGCGTATTTTGAAAAGCGCGCGGACAATTCAGTGGATAACGTATCCATAAAAAATTGCGTTTTATGGAACGACATCTGGGGCAACGCGCTTGAAATAGGATTCGAGACGCGCGGCGACGAAATAAAAAACATCGTGTACGAAAATATAGACGTAATAAACGTTCTCGGCACATGGGGGAACGAGGGAGTCCTAACTATACATAACGGCGACCGCGCGAAAGTATCAAACGTCCTTTACAAAGACATTCGCGTTGAGGAGGCCGAGGGGCATATCGTAAACATACTCGTTTTAAACTCCAAATATTCGAAAGACAAGAAGCGCGGGAGCGTGTCGGGAGTCAGGTTTGAAAACATAAGGGCGGAGTCTTCAAAACCATTAAAAATAAAGCTTGGAGGCTTTGACGAAAACAGCGTTGTAGAAAACATAGTATTTAAAAATTTTACGATAAATTCCAAACCTCTAAAATTTGAGGACATTCCGCAGTCGAACTTTGTGCGCGGAGTGACTGTCGAAGATTAGGCGCGTTGTGAAAATCCGCGACGCCGCTAAAATTCAAATAAAAAATATGCGTCTTAAAAAAACAAAGGGATATAATTGGAGATTTTTCAAGGCGGGGGGTGCATACCAGCCGCTGATTGAAAGGGGAAGCGACATAGCTGCCGTCGGGGAGCTCGACATGAAGCTTTGGGCCGCCCTGAGCTGCCCTACGCGCGGGCTGTATTTCGACGAAAAGACGCTCGATTTTATGGACGCCGACAAAGACGGCAGAATAAGGCGCGACGATGTAGTCGCCGCGTGCGAGTTCGCGTGCGCCGCCCTGAAAAATCCGGACACTCTCACCGAAGGCGCCGACAGCTTGAAACTTTCGGATATAGACGAAACCTCCGTTTCCGGTAAAAGGCTGCTCGGGTGCGCGGCGGAGGTGCTAAAAAATATCGGAAAGGCGGGCGCGGATTCCATTGCGGTGTCGGACTTCGACGATAAGTCCAAGATTTTTGCAAAGACGCCCTTCAACGCCGACGGCATAATAACCGAGCTATCGTGCGAAGGGGATTCCGGGCTGATTGATGTTTTGAAGCTCGCGATAAAAACTTGCGGGGCGAAAATCGACCGCTCAGGGCTCGAAGGCGCAGACGCCCAGACGATAGAGGACTTCTTTTCCCAGCGGGCGGAATTTCTAAAATGGCTCGATATTCCGCGCACTGACGGGTCCGTTCTTCCGTTCGGAGATGAAACTCCTAAGGCGTACGCGGCGTATGCGGCTCTCGCCGAAAAAATAGACGATTATTTTACGCGGACTGCCGTGGCGTCGTTTGGACCCGAGGCGGAAGCCGCAGTGAATGCGCAAATATCGCAGATAGAATCTATATTCGCCAAATACGGCGACAACTCGCAGGTGCGCGAAAGCCTAAAAGCCCTGCCTCTTGCAAAGATTGGCGGGGGCGCGTTGGATTTCCATTGCGGGGTAAATCCCGCATATGAGAGCGAGCTTCTCGAATTCCTTGAACTTTGCGTGAAGCCAATTTTAAAAACCAAAGAATCGCTCGATTCAAAGGGCTGGGCCGAGATAAAAAAAGTTTTTGAGCCGCGCGCAAACTGGTTCGCGGCGCGCCCGAAAACCAACGTATCGGAAATCGACGAAGGCGTTCTCAGGAGCGTTCCGGAAGGCTCGCGCGAAAAGCTTTTGGAGCTTGTGGAGAAGGACGTCTCAATCCGCGAGCATGTCGATAATGTGGACGAATTGGAAAAGCTTGTAAGGTACAATAAAAATCTGCTCGAACTACTGCGCAATTTTGTAAACTTTGAGGAATTTTATTCCGACGCCCCCGCTATATTCCAGTATGGGAGGCTGTTTATCGACAGCCGCGACTGCGGGTTGTGCATAAGGGTGGACGACGTATCAAAACACGCGTCTTTGGCGGCGGCAAGCTACGGGTATCTCATATATTGCACATGCCGCAGAATGGGTGAGGCGGATATAAATATAGTGGCGGTCGTCACTGCGGGCGATTCCGACAACCTCGTAGTGGGGCGCAACGGCGTATTCTACGATAGGGCGGGCCGCGATTGGGACGCGTCGGTCGTCAAAATAATACACAATCCGGTTGGGCTCATGCAGGCGTTCTGGTCGCCATACAAGCGCGCCATAAAGTGGTTTAGCGAACAGGTCGCAAAATACACGTCAACGGCCGACACAAAGGTGGTTGAAAATCTCACAGAAAGTGTGTTGCCGCCAAAAGCCTCCACGAAAGTGGAAATCAAGAAAATCGACGTCGGCACAGTGGCGGCTCTCGGCGTTGCAGTAGGCGGCATCACCACGGCCTTCGGAATTATTTTGGACTCATTTTTGCATCTTGGCTATTGGATACCGTTGGGAGTCGTGGGGGTGGTTATGGCAATATCGCTTCCGTCGATGATTGTGGCGGCGTTAAAATTGAGGATAAGATCTTTGGCGCCGCTATTGGACGCAAACGGCTGGGCGGTAAACGGCAAGGCGGCAATCAGCGTGTTGTTTGGTGGAAAGCTTACAAAGGTTGCGAGCGTACCGCTTACCGTGCGCAGGAGCCTGAGGAAATCGCGCGATTTAAAGATATTGTTTGCGGCCATTATTTTGGCGATTCTTTCAGTGGCGGCGGCGCTTGCGTACAAAAAATACGAGGCCGTCAAAAGCGCGTCAGGCGCGGAGGGCGCGGCAACAGCGCTCCCCGCCGCATCCGCCAAACAGAATGCGGCAGCCGCAACGGCGGCCGCCCCTTCAAAAAAGCCTTAATACCTCGGTCAAGAGTGGAAAAATGCTTGCGTTTGTATTGTAAAATTCGGCAAATATTGCGCCTGTAAAAATAACCCCAAAGTGAGTGCATAGGCAGCGGTTTCTGCCTAAAAGTTTTTTGCATATGAACTTTTTGAAGAAAATAGGGCTTGAACCCTTTATAATAATGCTTTTTGGCTCGATACTGTTGGCGTATATTTATCCGCCGATAGGAATTGAGCGCGAGGGCGGGGTGTCGCTCGGCGAAATTGCGAACTGGGGAGTATCGTTCATATTCTTTTTTTACGGAATGCGACTAAACCGCGACAAGCTTAAGGCGGGGCTTGTGAATGTGCGCCTGCATATTCTCGTGCACATGTCAACCTTCGTGCTGTTTCCGCTGATAATGCTTGCGGCGATGTGGGCGGGAGGGGCTTTCAATTCGGAGGGCAACAGATATTACTTGTGGATTGGCGCATTTTTCCTCGCAACGCTACCGTCCACGGTGTCGTCGTCGGTGGTTATGGTGTCGATAGCGCGCGGAAATATGCCGGCGGCGATTTTTAACGCGAGCGTATCGAGCCTCCTTGGTGTTTTCATAACTCCGCTCTGGATGGGGCTTTTCCTCGACAACATAGACGGGGCGCACAATCTCGGAGACGTTATTTTTAAGCTTGTATTGCAAGTGATACTGCCGGTGGTTGCTGGGGGATTGCTCAATCCAAAATTCGGGTGGTTCGCGGAAAAATACAAAAAAATTCTCAGAAAGTTCGATGAAAGCGTAATACTTCTGATTGTGTACACGTCATTTTGCGACTCCTTTTACAAAGAGATGTTTAAGGGGTTTAGCGTCGCGGAAATTATTGAGCTGTCAGTTGCCATGATAGCCTTGTTTTTTACGGCGTACGGCATTATTTGGTGTTTTTGCCGCGCGATGAAATTCAACCGCGAAGACACTATAACGGCTCTATTTTGCGGCTCCAAGAAGTCTCTCGTACACGGATCCGTAATGAGCAAGGTTTTGTTCTCAAACCCGGCGATAATCGGAGTGGTGCTTTTGCCTACAATGCTTTACCACGCATACCAGCTCATAATTGTATCAATCATAGCAAAAAAATGGGCGGAGAGCGATAAAGAATCTGCCTCTTAATCCAAATCGATTGTGCGGAAAAGCTGAGGTGTCTTCACAAATAGCGCAGGGCGAGTTTTGCCTTTATAAGCTCTTTGCTTAATTTTTTTTGAAATAGCACAAAATTGACGCAATATTTATTTGGGAATGGCTCTTTTTTTCTGTAATTTAGTAAGAAAAATAAACTGATAAATTCAAAATTTGTAGAATCTTGGTTTTGACTATAATTGTATAAATGCTAATTAACGTTGCGGAATTTATTTTGCAATTATTTATTGTACACATATATGCGTTTTTTTGTAAATTTCAGAAATGTTGATAAAAGGATTGTTTTTGGAAAAATATAGAGTGTTTGCTTGGAAATATTTGTAATTGTTTTGAATTGACTATGTAAAAACATACCCTATGAAAAATTACATAAAACCTAAAAAAGGCAATATAATGAACAATTTTAACAATATCCAAAGATATTCAAGTTTCTCAAAGGCGTTTTCAAGTATAGCCTTTTTGCTAATATCATCTTACTCTTATTCCCAAACATACACGGATTATTATTTTATTCCAACAACCGGAGGGAACGCGACGCTTAATTTAGCCGAAAACTACGCTGTCGGCAGTCCGAACGGGGAAGCCGCATCGGAAATTCCGGGGCACAATACAAACGTGTTTATTTCAGCCGATGCCGACGGGTACACAGCCAATACAAACTACCATAACTTCAATGCGCACAACGTGACATTTAAAGTCGGCGATGCCGGAACAGGCGCGAGCGGCGCATGGTTTTTGCTCACAGAAAACAATACGGCTTCAATTACGGGCGATTTCCTTTTTTCCGCGAGGAGTGCCGCTGAATGGAGCCAAATCGAGAGCGGCGTAAAAGTTCTGACAAACTCAAATTTCAGCGTTACCGGAGATTTCATAATAGAAAATAATAATATTGCTGACGCCGATAATGCAGGCTTTAAGTTTGCATTTAAGCACCATTCAACCGACCACACAAATGGCACAGTATATATAGGCGGAAATCTATTGTTCCGCTCTGTAAATAAGGGCACAGATTGGCCAACGGAGCGCATAGAGTTTATTACGAAAGTCACGAATTTTTCAGTCAACGGATATGTCGACCTCACACAGCCGATAGTAAGGGGCAGCAAAAATAACCTTATTTGGGATCTTAAAGGAAGCGGCGATTCGGGTCTCGGAGACATCGGGAATATTCAAATCGGCGGTTTGCGCGGCGACGGCGCGCTAAAATTGTCCAAGGAAAACTCTACCGTAAATATGGAGTTTAGAAACAGCCAAAATTACGAATGGGCGGGAACGCTATCGATGATTGATGCAAGCAGGCTAAATATTACAATGTATGCCAACGAATCCAACGCGAAGCAGACCCTGAGGTTCGGCGCGGGTTCCGAGGATTTGGATTTGGCAAAAGATGATCCCCTTAAAAATTCAACGCGCCACACGCCCGATTCCGTCACAGTGGAAAACGGAATCCTCGAAATGAACACGTCAGGCAACGTATGCGGCACGCTCGCGCTTATCGGCCGGGAAGCCGCTTTCGGCGCGACCGGAATATCATCGGAGTACGAATACGGAACAATATCTTTCGCGTCGGTAAATTGGAGCAGCGGAGGATTTATTTTCGACATTATCCCCAATATCGCAAGCGGCGACGTTATAAATGCAGTAGTTGTGGACGGTGTCGAAAATTCCGGAACAATCATAGTTGCGGACGGGGCTTCTGACCTTAAAATGACTTTCAATCTCAGCGCGGCGGATTTGCAGCAATTCCTCTTTGACGAAGGCCTTGAATCGTACGAAAGCACGATAATGACATGGGAAACATCGTCCAACCTCGGAGATTATCTCGACGATATACAAATTTTGTCGGACAACGGCGTAAATGTCGACCTCTCTATTTTGGGGAACAGCCTTGTTGCGACGTTTACGGTTCCCGAGCCCCATGAAACCGCAGCCCTGATAGGTGCTATCGCCCTTTTCGCAGTTTTAGCGCGCCGCAGAATGCGCCGCTAAGGCTTTTATTTAAATTGAGGGCGGAGTTTTCCGCCCTTTTTTATTCTGTAATGCAATATTCCGCGCTTTACGGTGGGAATTGATAATTTGTACGCAAATATTTTTCGGCGCACGCTTAAAAAACGCCTATTGAAGACAATAAAATTTGAATATCTTTTCGTTGCGTTCTCCGCAACTTTTTTAATGTATGGTTATTTTAGCATCAAAGGTTTCTGTACAAAGCGCCTATGGCAGGCGCGGAGTTTCTTCCCGATATGCGCGATTAAAGCATACCAGAAAAATAATTTTGCAAATGCGTTGACCGGATTGCCTTTTTTAGATAAACGTTTTTGTATGAGAGAAGGACAATTTACGGCAATTTTATTCGCGGCTTGCGCGCTTTACGCGGCGGGTTGCGCATGCGACAAAGGCGTTAATTCGGCGGAGATTTTGAAGTACGACGCATTCAATCCCGGCAAAGTATGGCTCGACAACAACGGCAGGCACATCAATGCGCACGGGGCAGGGGCGATTTTCGACGGAGAAAAATATTATATTTTCGGCGAACATAAAATGGGTGGAACTCTCGGCAACAAGGCGGTTATCGGCGTCCACTGCTACTCCTCAAAAGACTTGTACAACTGGACGGACGAAGGCATAGCCCTCAAAATGCAGTCCGATCCAAATTCGGAAATTGTACTCGGAACCATACTGGAACGCCCGAAAGTCATATACAACCCCAAAACAAAAAAATATGTAATGTGGATGCACCTTGAATTCCGCAAAGGACCGACCGCAAAATCGACCGATATTGCGGACATTCTCAAAGAAAAGCCCGACTACTCCACAGCCCGCGCGGGAGTTGCGGTTGCCGACAAGATTACTGGGCCGTACAAATACATCGGCTCTTTACGCCCGAATGCCGGGAAATATCCTTTAAACTGCGCCGAGGAACTCAAGGCGTACAAGGCGGAACTTGAAAAAGACCCCAATTGGAAATCGAAAAAATTAAAAAAGGACGAATACAAGAAAGCTATGATAAAAGGCTTCGCGTTTCTGCGCGATTTCGACAAGGGACAAATGTCGCGCGACATGACGCTGTTTGTCGATGACGACTCAAAAGCGTACCTCGGCTGCGCGAGCGAAGACAACTCGACCTTCCACATTCACGAGCTCAACTCCGACTACACCGGATTCTCCGGAAGATTTGTCCGAGTATTCCCGGGCGGCTACCACGAGGCGCCAGCTTTCTTTAAAAAGGGCGGGAAATACTATATGTTTTCTTCGCACTGCACCGGCTGGGCGCCGAATCCGGGCAGGGTTTCCTCCGCGGACAAAATGCTTGGCGATTGGCGCGAGCTCGGCAATCCGTGCCGCGGCGAAGGCCAGAAAAAATGGAAGACTGCCCCGCTCGAAGCCAAGGCGGACACGACATTCCGCTCGCAAAGCAGCGCGGTGATTCCGGTGCAGGGCAAAAAAGACGCATTCATATATTTTGGAGACAGATGGATGCCCGAAGACGCCATGGACGGGCGCTACATCGTTCTTCCAGTTGAATGGGAGGGCGATATGCCTGTAATAAAGTGGTATGACCGCTGGGATTTGTCGGTATTTAAATAATTTGCCGAGAAAAAAACGGCGCAAAAGCCGCGCGGCGGATAAGTTTATACGCGCAGTGATAAGATTTGGAAAAGAACTAAATTTAAAGCTATTATGAAAAAAATTGAAGTATTGGCAGGTTGCATTGCATGCACTATTGCGGGGTTATCGTCTTTCGGCGCAGAGGACGCGGCAAGCCACGTTTTGCCTGAGAGCGAATACCCGTATTGGGGAGAGTATAAACAGACTAAATTCGAGGACGTCCGCCCCGCGGAATGGATTGCGGAAGACTCCGTCAAAGACGGCTGGGATTGGTCGTTGCCGCCGCGCGTAAAGCCTGACCCGAAATCCTACGTCACCCTCTACCGCACGAATATGAACGGCATGTGGAAGGTTTCAAAGTTAAAGCCTGTGAACTTTCCGTCGATACCTGTCGTGGGCTTTTGGCTCGACTGGAAGGATATTGAAAAAACCGAGGGCGTGTACGACTTCCAGACGCTTAAAAATATGATAGAGGTCGCCGCCCAAAAAGGCTACGGAAGCGTGATAAGAATCCACACGGCCTCTACGCGGTTCGCACCAGAGTGGCTGTTTAAGTACGGAATTCCCATAGACGAAAATCCGGAGCGCAAGGGCGACGGAATGAAGCCTCTCGACCCCGCCCACCCAGAGTTCCACAAGCGCTATCTGAAATTGGTCGATGCGTTCGGGAAGTCTGGGATTCCGCAGATGGAGGAGGTAAAGGGAATGTTTGTAGGGTACGCTTCGTACTCAAACGGCGATGAGGGCGTAGGCCCCGTTGCGGAGGATAAAAATCCCGACGGGTTTCCGCATGTAAGGGAGCGGCTCGACGCTTGGGCAAACGCTGCCAAAGGAGTGGAGCATAAAGTATTCATGGGCGGGTGGAGCGACTACGGCATATCAAAAGGTTTTGGAATCCGCCGCGGATTTGTCGAGATGTACCTATACCACATACCCGACGATTTAATTGGCCAGAAGATAGACAAGGACGGATACTTGTATGTCGACGAGGAAAATAAAATAGTAAAAAGCGGCGTCCGCAACGGCGAGGAAAACGAGGAGTACGAAGTTTGGTGGACAACTCCGGAGGGCAGGTACCGCTTTGGAAAGAGCACGGCGTCTTTCGGATACCGCTACTTCACTTCAAATTTGCGCCTGCTTCAAATGCGCACGAACGATGTTATCTGGAACGAATTTACAATAAATCCCGAGATGTTTGTGTGGGTCGGGCTTGAGCTTGGCAAGACGGCGAAAACCGCGCCGGACGCATGGTGCTTTTTGCGCGAGAGCTATCTGTGGAAGTCATACTTGAAGCGCGCGGGGGTTCCGAATTTAAATACCGGAGTTAAGAATTTTGAGAGGTGGGTCTATCAGCGCGATAGCGAAGGCTACGAAACGCAGCCAGCCGTTAAGATAAACCACGCCATAAAAATGTGGATGGTGCGCGACGACAAAAGGTACGACTATGTTGCGCGGACAGGCGAAAAAATCGGATTCAAAGTAGATGACAAATTTTTGCGCGGAAGGAACAAGAAAGTCGCCGTTAAAATATCGTACTTCGACATTGGCAAGGGAGCGTTTGAGCTGAGGTACAATCTCGACGGCGAAGTAGAAAGCAGGAAAGTGGAATGCGGCGACACCGGGAAAGTCAGAACAGCGACGTTTTTCATAACGGCAGACTTCCTCAAAAATATGAAGTTGAAGCACGACTTGGAAATTGTGGGGCTCGACGGATACAAGCCCGTAGTTTCGATATTGAGAGTCGTGAAGCCTTAAACTCAAAGAAAATTTCTTTTACCGCGCGAATGCTACAAAATACCCGCATGCGGGCGCATTTTACAAAAGTCTGAGATTTTTGGCGCGCGGAAAATCCTGAGAAGTGGCGGACGTATTTGTGCCGCCATTTTTATTTTACATGGCGCATTGTAAAAAATCAAAGTAGTCTGCACCGCAATTTATAGAATAGATTTTCCGCTTAGGCGTGGGCGGTGTGCTTTGCAAATACTATGATATTTTCGATGTTTTTTTATTTGCGCTGCGCAAAGTTAAAATTTGCGCGTGAAGGCTTGCAATTTGCCGACGCAAAAAACTTTTGCGTTCACGTCATTTCCCGCAAAATGGGTCGCTGAATTTTACGTTGCGCATAATATGGATATTTTAACACGCTGGAAGAAATGCGGCAAAAATCAATAGGGGGAAAGGATGCCCAATCCCCCTCCGTAGTTAAGCGGATAATTGGTCTCCTCGCCTTTGCCTTCTCCGCGCGCACAATAATGGAAAATTTGCAAAAAATTTTAAATCAATAAATAATCTTTCCGAACATATCGGGGCGCATTGGGCCGATGTTGAGCCGCCATTTGGGTAGGGTTTCGCACGCAGGCCACCTGTATTTTAGGGCGGGCAATTTTGTTGGGCTTCCCGCTGCGTCGCGGCGCACAAATATCCACGACGGTTTTATTTCCTTTTCAGCATAGGCGAGATTTGGCAGAAATATTGACACTTTCTTTAAATCTCCCGATCGCTCTATTTTTGTTTCAAACAGCCCGGATTCGTCGGCAACAGAATTCCCGTTTACTTTTACGGTAAGCGGGAAAATCGTTCCGGCGGCGTCGAGCATTGCCACGCTAAATTCGTCGTATCCGTAGTCGCCGCGCAGTTGCGCCTCGAATTTTATTCCGCCGCTGCATTCGGAGATTTTCCAACGCGTAGAAGGGGTTTCGTTCCACTGGGTGTTGGCCTGCACTTTCGGCGCGTTTTTTTCAAATGAACTTTCTGGAAGTTTGCCGCCTTCGCGCAAAATATTTTTAACGGCTGCGATTTGATTGAGCGTATCCTTTAAGCTGTCGGCGCGCCATTGGAGCCTCTCTTTTGAATACATGTGAGTTTCGGCTTCGGAGTGGAAGCCCAAACGCGAATCCTCGGCACACAGTTCCGCGAGCCTTTTTGAGGCGTCTATTTCCGATTCCGCTATTTCCTCCATGCGCTCGAGGTTTTTCAGAGCTTTTTTTGTGTCGCCTTCAACCCGCGAGGCGCAATAGGCGCCGCGCCTTAGCAGATAAAACTCAAATATGTTTCTCGCGCTCTCAAACTGTATTCTAAGGGCTTTCAATAATCCGATGTCGAGTTTTGCGCCGATGTCGTCTTTGGAAAGAGACTTTTCAATATTTTCAATTTCCGGCGCGACCGACTCCATCTTTTCGCAAATTAGCCGCGATAGCATCAACGCTTCTTCGAGCGTATGGTTTTCGAGCGCCTCACCGATTGTTTCCCCATTGGGGCAAGTGTCGGGAATCCACGTCGGGTTTAGCGGGCGCATTTGTATGTCGAGATACAGCGGCCAAACGGTTCCCGAGTGCATTGGCCCATAGTATTGCATATTGTTTGAAAGCGGATAATTTTTGTATCCTTCGGCGTAGGCCTTCCATATTTTTACGATTCTGCCGGCGTTTGCGCCCCAATGCGGCTTGGCGAGTTTCATTAAAAATTCGTCCTCGCCGCTCTTGAAATCTTCAAACGCGAGCTTCCCTGCGGCTACGTTCATAATGCCCGGATAGTTGCCGAAGTACCAGCACTGCATTACGCTCGAGCAGCCGAGGCTTTTCATTCGGGAGTACTTTTCATACAGTAGCCCCGGCGCAGGGATAAACGGAACAGTCGCCAATTCGTGCGAGCAGCCGACTTGGATTTTTGCCGACAATTCTGCCCGCGACGAAGCCGCGGTATCCGCTACCCGCCTAAATATGTGTGACGGCTCCGTGCGCGATAGCCAATAGTCGCCGCCGCATCTCCACCGCCCGAGCTGCCTTGCGAGGGTTCCGCTCTCAAAATTATATTGCAATATTGCGCCTTTGGGAACGTGCCGCGCGATTTCAAATGCCCACTGAGCGCGCTCGGGCGTCTGTTGGGGTTGGTAGAGCCATGTGATTAACTGGGCTTTGGGGGCGGACTTTTGAATGCCCTCAACCATAGCTTGCGCCGCATCTTCATATACTTTCCACTTGGGGATTTTGGAGCATCTCGGGCATTTTATCTCAGCGTCAGAGACGGCCGGAAGCGCGCTTAGACAGTTGGTGATTCTTTCGCCGTGGCTGATATTTATAAGCCCTCCCAGATTTGGGACGTTTGCGAAAATGTCGGCGAGAGACTCCCGCAAGTATTGCCGCGCCGATTCGCTTGCGGTGCAGAAAGCGTAGTCGTTCCCCCAGCCGCGCGCGCCTTTCCATTCGGGATGTGCCGCCAATAGCGGGTCGTCGGCCGGAAGAGATTTGGGCTCTATTGCAAACAGCCAAACTTTAATTCCGTACCTTCCGCATTTCTCTACAGTTTTTCGGAGCTTTTCGAGCCTCTTTTCGGCGTTGGGGTCGCGTTCGGTAAAAGAAGTTTTGGCAAGCTCCCTAAACTCGATTGTAAGCCATAGTCCGTTTATGCCCTCGCGCGCGAGTTTCGACAGGTATTCGTCCGGATAATAGTCGATGTCGTCCAGCAGTTCGTCGCGGTTGAATGGGGGGCGTTTTATAGGCCCGAAAAAGCATCTCGATATTCTGTTTTTTATCCACGGCTTGCGCTCGATTTTCCCGACGGGCAAAAAGGCACCGTCTTGCGATTGAATCAAGTCTTGGAGAAAATATACGCCTCTTCTAAGACCTTCGTCGTCATCGGCGGTGATTGTTATTCCGGATTTGCCTACCTCAATGCGGTAGCTTTCGTATCCCGAGACTTTTCCGCGTTTTAGTGTAAGTTTTGCGGAGCCGTTTTTAGGGAGTTTTGCGTCGGATAGAAATGAATCGAGGTCGGACAGGGCGGTTTTTAGGTTATCACCCGCGGCGTATTCGTCGACGACTGTTATGCCGCCCGACAAGTCGAGCTCTGAGGGCAGGGCTTTGCGGCTCCAAAAAAATCTTTGCGGCTCGCGTTTTGCGAGGTCGCCTACAAATTTCCATTGCTCGCGTCCTGGTGGCGGCGGATATGAGCTGGCTTCCACAGCTTGGCTTGCAAACGGGGAAAGGTTTGCGAAGGCCGCGCAAATGAGGGCGGATAGGGTGTTTCTTTTCAAAGTGCTAACCATACGGGTAAAAATCTATTGCAATGTTAGCCGCCGCCGTCGCGGAAGACAAGCAATTTTAGGGGCGTTTCGGCAATAGGCGCAACTATTTTGTTGAAATGCAAACGCTGGAAGTCAATTATAGACACCTATTATGATAGACGTAAAATTTTTAAGGGAAAACCCCGAATTGGTGAAGGCGAAAGTTGCCCTCAAACATTTTGAGTGCGATATCGACGCCGTGCTCGCCCTCGACGCCCAGAGGCGCAAGGCCGTTGCCGATTTTGAAGACGCGCGCGCCGCGCAAAACGCCGCAAGCAAAGCCATGGCGGAATTGCCCAAAGGTTCCCCCGAATTTAAGGAAAAACTCGCGGAAATGAAGGAAGTCTCAAAGCGCGTAAAGGATCTCGAAGCCGCCGCGGCCGAGATTGACAAGCGCTGGAAGCAAATCCTCCTCACAATCCCGAATATGCCCGACGACAGCGTTCCGGTCGGAAAATCCGCCGAGGACAATGTCACCGTTTACACTTGGGGAGACGTCACAAAGATAAAAAATGCCGTCCCGCACTGGGATTTGCCCTATTTTGAAAAGATGCTCGACTTCCGCCGCGGCGTAAAAGTGACCGGCGCGGGCTTCCCTTTCTATGTTGGCGACATGGCTAGGCTCGTCAGGGCGCTCTTGGCATTCTTCCTCGACGAAGCGCGCAAGAACGGCTACCGCGAGCTTATGTGCCCGATTATGGTGAATGCGGCAAGCGCCACAGCCACCGGCCAGCTCCCCGACAAAGAGG
The DNA here is from genome assembly GCA_900545715.1 of uncultured Opitutales bacterium. Classification (GTDB taxonomy): domain Bacteria; phylum Verrucomicrobiota; class Verrucomicrobiia; order Opitutales; family Intestinicryptomonadaceae; genus Merdousia; species Merdousia gallistercoris. Next base: position 799 of record URAJ01000029.1, on the reverse strand, counting down.
GGCAAATGTACCACGACGCCACTGACGATTACTATATGATTCCCACCGCCGAAGTTCCCGTCACCAACTTTTACCGCGACGAAACTTTCGACGAGTCTGAATTGCCGGTGTATGCTTGCGCCTACACTCCGTGCTTCCGCCGCGAGGCAGGCAGCTGGGGCAAAGACGTGCGCGGGCTCAACCGCCTCCACCAGTTCGACAAAGTGGAACTCGTGAAATGGGTTCACCCCGACCACAGCTTCGAAGAGCTTGAAAAACTCCGCAAAGACGCCGAGGGAATCCTGCAAAAGCTGAATCTGCCCTACCGCGTGCTCTCGATATGCACGGGCGACATCGGTTTCCCGCATGCAAAGCAGTTCGATCTCGAAGTCTGGGCGGCGGGACAGCAGAGATGGCTCGAAGTGTCGAGCTGCTCTTGCTTCACCGATTTCCAGGCGCGCAGGGCAAACATAAGGTTTAAGTCCGCCGGCGGAAAGCCCGCTTTCGTCCACACACTGAACGGCTCGGGGCTGGCGATACCCCGCGTTTTGGCCGCCCTGCTCGAAAACAATGTGCGCGACGACGGCTCGATTGCAATTCCAGAAGTTCTTTCACACTGGTACGGTTCCGACACTCTCGGAAAATAGCGCGCTTTACAGCGCGCCGTGCTACGGCGCGCCGGGGCAATTTCGCCATAGGGTTGCCGTTGCTTCGCTCCTCGCCAGCCTATTTGCAAAATTTTCGGGATACGCTGCGCTCCTTGTTATTAATGGGCCGCGGCGCGAAGCCGGTAAAATTCTAATTTCTGTGGCGGGTTCGC
>URAJ01000028.1 GCA_900545715.1 uncultured Opitutales bacterium | reverse complement strand
CTTCTTCTCTTATCCCCTCTTTCTTCCTCATCCCACTGAGTTTGACGAAGAGCGATTATTTCCTACACTCATTTTTGATTTCTCAATTTATGATGCAAGGCCTTTTTATCGGGCTTCATATGTTTCTTGTGCGGTTTTTGATTAGAAAAAATTTATTTTTTCTTTACACGCAATCGATATATAAATAATACACGCTGACTAAAGTTATGAAAATTACGCCATCGATATTCGCAACATTTTTAATATTAGCGGCAAGCACTTGCGCACATGCCCATAACGGCGCTGAAAGCAAAAACTTTATGGAAAAACTCGAACTCACAAACGAATGGGATAAAGTATTCCCGCAGAGTGACAAGGTCGCGCACCGCAAGGTGACGTTTAACAACCGCTACGGAATAACGCTCGCAGCGGATATGTATATTCCGAAAAACCACGAAGGCAAGCTCCCAGCAATCGCGGTTGCAGGCCCATTCGGGGCCGTTAAAGAGCAGTCCTCTGGCCTATATGCCCAGACAATGGCTGAAAGGGGATTTCTCACTGTAGCCTTCGACCCTTCATATACTGGTGAAAGCGGCGGGCACCCTCGCTATGTGGCGTCTCCCGACATAAATACGGAAGACTTTTGCGCCGCCGTGGATTTTCTATCGAATCTGCCCGAGGCCGATCCAGAAAAAATCGGAATAATAGGGATATGCGGATGGGGCGGAATGGCTTTAAACGCCGCCGCAATCGACACGAGAATCAAGGCTACCGTGACGTCGACCATGTACGATATGAGCCGCGTGAGCGCCAACGGCTACTTTGATTCAATGGACGAAAACGCCCGCTACAAGCTGAAGCAAGAGCTGAATGCCCAGCGCACGAAAGACTTTAAAAACCAAAGCTACGAGCTCGCCGGCGGCCTTCCCGACGTTCTTCCGGCGGACGCCCCGCAATTTGTCAAAGACTATTACGGATACTATAAGACAAAGCGCGGATACCACAAGCGCTCGCTTAATTCAAACGGGGGCTGGAACAAGACGTCGGCGCTGTCGTTTATAAATATGCCGATTCTCTCATATAGCGGGGAAATAAGAAACGCGGTTCTTATGATACACGGGGAAAAGGCGCACTCGTGCTATTTTAGCAAGGATGCTTTTAAGAAGCTCAAAGGCGATAATAAGCAGCTGCTTATAATTCCCGGCGCCAACCATGTCGATTTGTACGACACCCCCGCAATTCCATTTGATAAAATAGAAAATTTCTTTAAGGAAAACCTCAAATAGCAATATAGGCAATATGAAGAGCGAACTTGAAAAAATGCTGTCCGGCGAGGAATACGACAGCCGCGATCCCGTTCTCTTCCAAATGCGCAAACACACGCGCGAAGCGATAAAGGAATACAACGAAAACCCAACGCCCGAAAACCAGGAAAAGGTCTTCGGATACAGACCGGAAAATCTCGCACTCGTGCCTCCTTTCCAATGCGAGTACGGGCAAAATATAAAATTTGGCAAAAACGTATTTGTAAATTTTAATTTTAGCGCCCTGTCGTCTGCCGAAATCGAAATAGGCGACAATTGCTACATCGGTCCGAATGTCGGTCTTTACACGGCAATGCACCCGATTGACCCTGAAAGAAGGATTAAGGGAATAAATTTTGCAAAGCCCGTTAAAATCGACAAAAACTGCTGGCTTGGGGCAAGCGTTATAGTGCTTCCGGGCGTGGAAATCGGCGAGGGTTGCACAATTGGCGCGGGCAGCGTCGTCACAAAAAACATTCCGCCCTACTCAATCGCCGCCGGAAACCCCGCAAAAATCATAAGGAAGATAGGAGAATAGCAATGCTCTACGAAACGCACTACAACGAGGGAAAGAAAGTTTTCTTTAAAAAGTTCGATTTGAAAATAGCCGGACTCTTATTTCTGCCGGACAATTTTGACGAAAGCAAAAAATATCCCGCGGTAGTAGTGACGCACCCGGGAGGAGGAGTAAAAGAACAGTGCTCGTCTTTGTACGCATGGAATCTCGCGCGGAACGGATACGTAGCGCTTGCATTCGACGCAAGCCACCAAGGCGAAAGCGAAGGAATGCCGAGGTGCTTGGAGGATCCGACTTCGCGCGTGGAAGACATACGAAGCGCCGTCGACTATCTCACATCGCTAAAATATGTGGACGTCGAAAGGATAGGCGCGATGGGAATTTGCGCCGGGGGCGGCTACACAATAAACGCAATCCAGACTGAATTTAGGATTAAGGCGGCAGCCGGCATAAGCACTTGGGACGTAGGAGACAGCGCAAAGAACGGCTTTCCGGGCGTCGATATTCCCGACTTTATGCATAAGCTGCTGAAAGAGGTTGCGGACGCGAGGACGTCCGAAGCAAGAGGCGGAAAGGCTGCATACTGGCATTATGTGCCCGAGAGCGAAGCCGACATTGACGAAAACACTTCGACAATTCAAAAGGAAGCGTACGAGTATTACAGGACAGACCGCTGTTTCTATCCAACCTCCGTAAATAAATATTTGGTCTCTAGCAACGACAAGCTCGCAGCCTGGGACGCCTTTGCGCACATAGACACTGTTTCCCCGAGGCCGCTTCTTTTTATTGTCGGCAGCAAAGCCGATACTTTATATTTTACGAAAGACGCATTCTCGAGAGCAAAAGAGCCAAAGGAGATTTTTACAATAGACGGCGCAACCCACGTTGACTTATACGACAAGCCCCAATATGTCGGGCAAGTCGTATCAAAGCTCGTGGAGTTTTTCGGCAAATATTTGCGCTAAGAAAATAGATTTATCGGCCGGCGATAAGGTAGGCGCGGCAACAGTGCGCCCGGCAATGCGCGTTATGCGCGCGCAGCGCAGCAATCAGTTTTTTCGAGACGGCTGAAAAATCCTTTTGAACAGCCGTCGTATTAATAGTAAATTGGCGGTGAATATTTTTTCCGCATAAAAAAAACTTTTCAGAATAAAAATCTGCAAGGTTAGAAATGAGTCCGCCCCGGCGCGAACAATGCGTCGGGGCGGTTTTTTCAGGTATAAGGAAAATTATTATAAGTTCACTAGCTCAAGGGCCGAGGGGTTCTCATATTTATTTTCCCAGCCCCCGCCGAGGGACATCACAAGCGATACGTACGACCTGTACCTCGCGCCAAGAAGGCGTATTTCCTCTCTTTTATAAGTGAGGTATTGGCGTTGTGCGTCGCTGACTGCAAAGTAGTCCTGATCGCCAAGTTCGTACTGCTTTTGCGTGTACATCTGAACATCGGCCGAATGGGCAGAGGTCTGCCTTCTGTTCTCGTACTCCCTGTTCATGTGGGATATGTCGGAAAGCAGCGTCTCGACCTCCTCAATGGCTCCAAGCACGGTTGATTTGTACTTTTCAGTCGCCTCTTTATGTGCCGCGATGTCCGCATACTTTTGGGCGCAAAGTTTGCCCGCCTGGAATATCGGTATGTAGAGTTGCGGGCTGATTCCCCAAGCGAGGGAGCCTGCCTCCAACAGATTCTCTATCCTATTAGCCTTGAATCCTACATCGCCGGTTATCGATATTGTCGGGAAGAATGCCGCCGTATCTGCGCCAAGTTGCGCGTTCGCGGCGTAAACGTTGCGCTCGGCTGCCGCGATGTCGGGCCTGCGCTCAAGCAGCTGCGACGGGAAGACTTTCGGAATGTTGGGAAGCGAGTCGGTGAGAGGGGCGCATTTCAACTCGAAGTCTGTCGCGCTCCTGCCGCACAGTAGGGCTATGCGGTTCTTTGCTGCGTCAAGCTGCCTTTTTACATAGTCGAGCTGCGAGGCGGCTTCGTACTCCAATACCTTTGCCCTTGACAAACGCCGTGGGGACGAAAACCGCGCTCAACACGAGCGTTATTGCGATTAGGGCGTTTTGGACGTGGTCCATAGTGTCTTTCGTCGCCTTTTTCACGTCCATGCCGAGCTTCATATTGCGCTCGACGTTTTCCACAATAACTATCGCGTTGTCGACCACGATACCGATTGCGAGCGCTATATCAAAAAGCGATATATTGTTTATGGAAAATCCGAACAAATCCATAAATCCGAACGTTCCAATAAGCGACACCGGTATTGCCGTAAGCGGTATGAGAGACGAGCGCCAGTTCTGCAAGAAAAGCAGTATTACAAATACGACGAGCAACACTGCCTCGAAAATCGTATGGTAAACCGCGTTAACGGAAGATTTAATGAACAGCGTGTTGTCGATAGTGATTTCGTAGTCAACGCCCGCCGGAAAGTTTGCCTTCATCTCTTCGAGCATCGCAGTGATTTTTTCAGCCGTTTCGAGTGCGTTCGTGCCAGGGAGCTGGTATATAGATATACCTACGCAGGGCTTGCCGTCGAGGTAGGTTTCCGTCGAGTAGTCGTACGAGCCAAGCTCGACTCTTGCAACGTCCTTAAGTTTTACAACTTTTCCGTCTTCGGTGTATTTTATTATTATCTCCTCAAATTCCGAAGGCTTTGTGAAGCGGCCCTGCGTGTTGATAGTCAGCTCGTACGCCAAGTCCGGGTTGGCGATTGGCGCCTGGTTTAGAGCGCCGGCAGCAACCTGCTTGTTTTGTTCCCTCAGGGCGCGCACGATAGTCGCGGGGGACATATTGTATTTGGATAGCTTGTCCGGATTTATCCAAATGCGCATGCTGTATTCGCGCGGGCCGAGAACTTCCAAGTCGCCGACACCCTGAATACGGGCGAGGCGGTCGTTCATCTGGCTGATTGCGTAGTTTGTCAAATAGAGCTTGTCGCGCGAACCGTCCGGCGAGAAAAGGTTTATGCTAACGAGCATATCCGGCGAGCGCTTTTTTACGACAACGCCAATATTTCTAACCTCCTCCGGAAGTCGCGGAGTCGCAATAGCCACGCGGTTTTGAACCTGAACCTGGGCGATATCCAAATTGGTCCCGACCTCGAAAGTCACAGTGATTAAGACGGAACCGTCGGAGCTGCACTGGCTGTACATATACAGCATATTTTCAACGCCGTTAATTTCCTGCTCGAGCGGCGCCGCAACAGTGTTCATCAAGATTTCCGGAGAGGCTCCGGGGTAGCTCGTCCTGACTACGACCGACGGGGGAACGACATTCGGGTACTGCGCGACAGGCAGTCTGCAATATCCTACAATGCCGATAATCGTAATGACGATGGATATGACCATCGCGAACGCTGGGCGTTCTATAAAGAAATGCGATATGTTGCGTTTCATTTTTCCTTAGAAACCTCCTCGACCGGTTCTACCAAAATTCCCGGAGCGGCCCTGTGCAGCCCCGAAACGACAATCCTGTCGGAGGGCGTCACACCCGAAGTCACTATGGCGTATTTGCCGACGAGCCTTCCCACCTCTACGGGGTTGTACTTTACTTTGTTGTCGTCGCCGATTGTCATAACGTATCTCGAAACGAGGTCGGTGCCGATGGCCGTATCGGGAACGAGAATGGCGTTCTTAACGGTGTATCCGGGAACGGATATTGTGCCGTACATGCCGGGCGAGAGCTGTTTTTTCGAGTTGTCGAAGTCGGCGCGCATTGTGAGGCTTGCCGATTCGGAGGAAATTTCGTTGTCGTAATAGTTGAGCACGCCGTTGTAGGTTTTATCTTTGTGCTCGAAGAGGCGCAGGCTTACCGTGGGGCCGGTGCCCCTGCCTTAATGTCGATTTTATTGAAAAGGCCGCAATCGCGATACGCTACGACATCGCGCTCACTGAGCTCGAAATACGCCTGAACAGAGGAGTCATCAACAATCCTCGTAAGCAGTGTCGAGTCGGCAACAATCAAGTTCCCTATATCGACGAGCGCCTCGCTTATCTTGCCTGACATTGGCGCGCGTATGCTTGTGTATTCGAGATTGAGCTTTGCGTTGCGCACTTTTGCCTCGGCGCTCGCCAAAACTGCGTTTGAGGAAAGCATCTCGCAATTTCTCGTGTCGAGGAGCTCTTTTGCGACTACGTCCGCCGCGTACAATTCCTTTGCGCGCTCGAGGTTAGTCTTGGCAAGTTCCACGCGCGCCTTAGCCTCTGCAAGTTCCGCCTCCGCCGAAGCCAATGCCGCTTCGTACGGGCGAGGGTCTATCACAAAAAGGAGGTCTCCCTTTTTTACATTCTCGCCCTCCTTGAAATTTATGGACTTCAAATATCCCCCGACTTGCGCCCTGATATTGACGCTTGCGATGGCCTCGATTTTCGCAGTGTAGTCGTCCCACAAGACGATATCCCGCACGACCGGCTTCGTGTAAACGACTTTCGGAGCCGTTTTAGTGGCGGAAGTATCGGCCTGCTTGCCGCAAGCGCATAGAAGAAATGCGGCCGGTATGCCGATAAACAATAGTTAAGCGTATCTGATGCTTGTCATAATCTATTTTAATGTTTTATCTATAAATTCTGAATTTATTTTGCGCACTTTTTCGGCCTCCATTTCGCCGAAAACCTTCCAGTTCATATCCATCTTTACGCCGAGGCGCGCGGAATTGAAAAGGTGCGTCTGACCGAGAAGTATTTTTGCGGCGATTCTTGCGTCCTCCCCCTTTATGCGGTCGCCCGTGGCGATTTCCACAAGTTTCGAGAGCATCCGCGTGCGCGGAATGAACAATTCTTTTAGAAATAAATCGAAGGCCTCGCCGTTGCAGAGCTCTTCGCGCATTAGTATCAGGACAATGTATCTAGAATAGCGGTTGTGCTCGGATTCGCAGCGTATTCTGGAAGATAGAATGTCTTTTATAAGCGCGCGGGCATCCTTTGACTTGCGAGTAGCTTTTAAATTTTCATAGCGCTCGATATAGGGCTCGTATTGCTTCTGGAACAACTTTACTATCAATTTAGCGATCTCCATATAGAGATCGTCTTTGCTTTTGAAATAATAGTTTACTGAAGCGAGGTTTACGCCTGCCTTGTTGGCGAGGTCGCGCATTCTAACGGCGGCGGGAGTCCCAACTGCGAACATTTCAAGCGCCGTGCGCAGTATTTTTCCGGCCGTCTCCGAGTAGTACTCTTTTAGAATCGATTCCAGAATTTCGTCCATATATAGGCTCCCATTATTTCAATAAAATTTCAAACATCTGTTTAAAACAAAATTTTTATCAACACAAAAAACTCCATTTTTTTGGCATTTTACCGAGCGGAGGTTCCGTAGATTTAAGCGGCTATCGGTTTAACAACTTATTATAAAAGTGTGCCCGAAGCGGTATTCTGGATGCTCAAAGCGCGCCGGATTGGCAATCGGCAGTTTTTTACCCGCAAAAAATCCTTTATTTTTTTGCGCGAAAGTCAAAAATACTGGGCAGATAATGAAAGTATCGGGCAAACAAAGAAACAGCAGAATGTGCTTTATCTGCGGAATGGAAAATCCTGTCGGGCTGAAATCGCAATTCTACAATATGGAAGACGGCGGCGTGCTGACGATTTTTAAATACCTTCCGGTACACCAAAGCTTCCCACAGCGGGTGCACGGCGGGCTTATAGCCACAATGCTTGACGAGCTTACTTTGCGCGGATATTGGGTATTGGACGAAACAATGCTCGGGGTCACCACATCGATAAACATAAAATTCAGGAAGCCCGTTCCGTACGACGTCGAGCTGCTCGGCAGGGGAATAGTCGTAAACGAAACCTCGCGCTACTTTAAGACCCACACCGCAATAATGGATAGGGACGGCAAGGTATTTGCTGAAGCCGAGTCCGCATACATAAAGCTTCCCGCCGAAAAAATTGCAACAGGTGCAAGCTACCACGATGAAATGCGCTATCTAATTGAAGACGGTGTGACCGAAATAGACGCTCCAAAAATTTAACCTTAAACTATTGTCAACCTCATATGGAAAAGATCGCCCAACAAAATCGCTCTTTCGGAAGAGAGATAACTGCGATTTATTTTAGCCCCACCAATTCAACCAAGCGGGTTGTTGAAGCTGTTGCCGGCAAGCTTTCGAGCCTGAGCGAAATCCCGCTTAGGGAGATTTCCCTTACCCTTCCCTCCGAGCGTTTGGCAAGCATCGGCAAATTTGGCGGCAGCGACATTCTCGTTTTGGGCTTGCCAGTTTACGCAGGAAGAATTCCGCAGATAGTTGACAGTACGTTGCGCGGGCTCAGCTCGGACGGAGCGCAGGCTATCATCATTGCCGTTTACGGGAACAGAGACTACGACGACGCTCTCATTGAAATGTCCGACATTCTATCCGAGAGAGGATTTAAAATTGTTGCCGCAGGAGCATTTATCGGCGAGCATTCGTTTTCGAGGGAAGTCGGCAAAGGGCGCCCAGACGGTAGCGATATAAAAATCGCGGAGGACTTTGCTTCATCTATTGCGGGAAAGATAGCCGAGCCTTCAAAAGGCGCGCTAAAAATCAAGGGCAACAGGCCATACAAACAAAGGCTGCCTATGCCGCCGTGCGCTCCAAAAACGCTCGATACATGCACAAATTGCGGATTGTGCGCCAAAATCTGCCCCGCTGGTGCGATAGACAAAAACAATCCTAAAAAAATCTCCGACGGCTGCCTTATGTGCTGCGCATGCGTGAAAGCGTGCCCGCAAAACGCAAAATATTTTGACAGCGAAATATATCTAAAATTTAAGGCCTTTTTGGAGGAAAATTATTCGGCGAGAAAAGAGCCGGAACTTTTTTACTGACGCCAAAATTGAGGCAACTTATTTTGATTTTTGAAGCGCCCTACTTTATCTTTTATCGGGGCGTTTTTTTATCGTGAAATTACAAAATATTTTTTAGGCCTCAATATTTTGCTTCCCAGTTCAGGCTCGCACCGCATGAGAGAAAATGCTGATTTTTAGCCGCAATTATCCTCTCCCAAAAGCGATACAATTTTTATAGATAAAATTTACAATAATGTTTCAGCCATTTGTTGGCAACAAGAAGAACTGTGAACATTTCCAATATGTTTTCCGACGTAAAATTGCTTCTTTGCAAAACTGCTATACAAAAACTCTATAAATTGTATATATGCGTAACTTGTTGACCGCACACCAAGCAAAAAAGACGGAGAATTAAAGTAAATGGAGTCGATACTTGATTTGGATTGCACTTTTCAGACGCAGGCGACGAGAACTTTTTTGATAAACTTAGTGGAGATTTTTGGCGCACTCGCCAAAAATATAAAAGAGCTTGAAGATAAAAACGGAGTAATTGGCACATATTTTTCAATATAAAATTACCCGATAAAAAATGCGGGAAAAAGGAAAATTTTGCCCACACTGCGTAAAATAATTTCAAGACATGCGCTTTTACCTTATATTCAGGCAAAATTGCCAATCCATATTTTAATTTTCCTGCGAAGATATTTTTTCTACATCCCTCCGCGCGAAAAAAAAAATTCCGGCGGAGCGTTTTGAAAAGAATGCTCCGCCGGAATGCGGCATTATCCGCCGAAAATCGAATCCGCGCCGAGAGTGCCGTATATCGATTTCAAGTAATTGATGCCCTTTACCGTTTTCAATTTTGCCTGCAACTCGGCAATTTTTGCCGCCGTTGCCGCGTCCTTGTTTTCGGATGACGAAAGCCTGCGGATTGCGCTTTGCAGGAGATTAATCTCTATCTGCTGGCGGTTCATCAGCCGCTCGGCGTACCATTCAGATTTCAGAATGCTTTCGCGCGTGAACATTTGGCGAAGCGACGGATCGTCGAGCGTCTTTCCCTCGTAGGAACCGTCGCGCATAATGTACAAAAGGGCTTTGAGAGGCGGGCACGCGCCCTCGATTGAGCCGTCTTCAAAGTACATCTCCGCCGCCCTGCGATGTGCGCCTACCATATTGTCCATGCCGTCGGCAAAGGCGTCCATGTCCTGCAATTCGGGCCGCAACATGTCGGCTGTGAATATCGAGGCGGGATTAGAGAAAATCCTGCCGAAATACCTTATGACAAAGTCTTCGGTAATCCTCCAGCCTAGCCGCGAAGCGAGCACTTTTTTGCCATCGTATTCAAAGTCCTTGCAGCGCTCGAGCATTCCCTCCTTTATGAGGTTTTGCACGTCGAGCTCGCTCGGGCGCATTCTCGCCCATATTTCAGGTATCAGCAGGCTGATGTCGTGGTCCACGCGGTATTTTACGCCGATGTATCCCGCGCTGCTGAGCCAGCCGTCGTAGCGCGTCAGAGCAAACGAAACGAGAGCCGCGTTCAAGTCGGTCACGGCGCATAGGGCGTTGAACGGGCCTTTTGTCATTGCGCCTTCGAGCCCTGCGCCCACTGTGGAAGGAGATTTGCCGGTCATTGAGGCAATGTACTCCATGAAAAGCTCCGGAAGTTCGAGATAGTGCAGAGGTCCGTGTACTGCCAGAGCCCGTATGCCTTCGGAAGCCGGATTGTTGCGCCTTCCGGATATAACTGCATTTACTGGATGCGGAACATCTTTGCCGGGTGCAATGCCTCGCGCAAGGCGTGAGCCGATATCGCTTATATAGTATTTGCGGCGGTTTACGATGTCGTCGCGGTTTTGCAGGTAGCGGACATTCTTGCTCGGCTTGCCGTCTATCAAGCGCGGATTGGCGGACGAAACTACGTATTCCGGCTTTGTCTCTTCGAGAAAGTCGCTTAGATTTTTGCGCATTGGCGGCGTAAACCTGTCGAAGCGCAAGACGTCAGCCGCCATTTCCCCGACCTGCCGCCTGTCGAGCGGCTCGTAGTTTGAGAAAAACATTCCCTTTTGCGACATATCCGCCTCCGCGCGCTTGTCGTAGCCGCGCACCACCGCTTCGTCGGGCCTTTGGAAAAGGCGGTATTCGCAGTTATTCGTAAATTTTACGGACGCCCCGCGCGAAGCAAGATTCTCGGGCAAATATTCAACGGCAGACTCCGGCACGACGACGGACGTCGTGATATCGTCCTCCATTTGAAGCTTTATCGAGGGTGCAAAGTCCTTGCGCAGGCTAAAAGTTCTCCACGAGCCGTCCTCTGTGAATCCTATGCGTAAATACGAGGTAAGAACCGGGGCGTTCTTGTATTTTAGAGTATTCCCGCCTGTCCCGTTTATCGTGTCAACCGAGAATTTATCCTGCCAATTCTTTCCCCATTCGGGTCTGTAATGGCGCTTAACCGTCAGGACAAACTCCCTTATATAGAACGGAATCGACGAGAGCCATTTGTTGTATTCGTCGGAATATTCGTCCGAAGGAGTCAGAAGTTTGACGACCGACCCCATTGTGCGGCGCGAATCGAGTATCGGGCGGCTAAGCGGGCCTTTATTGTTGGGCGAATTCGGATCGCGGTAGCGGTTGCCGTAGTTTTTGTTTATAATTTCAGAAACAAATTCTATGTCGCGCTTAAAGTCGGCGATCATTGATGGGCCGTGGATAATTGCGTCGGAGATGTCTTTGGATATCTCGCTCTTTCCGCCTCCCGAGACTGTGGCTGGCTTATGGCAATATACGCCCTCCTCTGTCGTTCCCACGAGCCTCCAACGCCTGCTTTCGTGCGGCCGCGACATTTCAACTTTATACCCAGCGGGCGATATGTACGTCGTGTACGGGGTGAGCCTTATCGACTTTTCGACGCCGTCTTTTTGCCATGTCACGGTCTGTGTTTTGAGAGAATAGTACGCCTTTTCATCGACGTATATTATGTCTGGATAATTTTTGTCGCGCGCCCATCCGTCGGGGTGGACTTCTATCGTGTCCGCCAATATCTCAACGAGCCTCGCGAAGGAGCTCTTATTGTTCGGAGCGTATGAAGTTGAATAAAAATCCTCGCCGAGGTCGCGGCTTGAAAATGCGAGCGCCCCGCCGGAATGCTCCTCCTCGCACTGCCCGTACAAGTTGGCGGAATAGCTTATTTGTGTTTTTATCTCCTTTTTGGAGTACCCGAAATAGTTGTCTGCGATGAGGGTTACTATGACGCCCTCCGAGCCTCTCGCCGTAATTTTGAAAGACTTTCCGTCGTTGTATAGCTCGTCCGGGTCCTCCCAGCACATTCCGTCGCGCTTTTGGCGCTCGGTGGCCTCGGATATATTCGGCAGGCCGAGCTCCTTTTTTTTCAGCGATGTCAAGTGCGGAGCGAGGACTATGCAGCCCGTGTGGCCCGTCCACGAGTCGAGGTACTCCGCGGCATCGTTCTTTTGAAGGAACGGATTTCCGGCATTGCCGAATATGCTTTCGACAAAGTCGAGATTGCACACGAGCGCGCCTGGCGCAAAGAAGCGTATCTCCATCGTTTTTTCGGACTCGCCGTTGGGTATTTTGGGGCAAACCGTCGGGCGCAGGTATATCGAGACCCAAGTTTTCGCCTTGCGCTCCTGCGTGGAAGTGAACGGGAGCTCGAGCATTTCGTCGGGGGCGGAAAATGCGCGCGCCCACAAATTTTTAAAAACGCGCTTAGGCACGGATTTTTTATCGGCCGGAACAGGAAGCCCGCCTTCGGCGACGTGGAAGACGCCGGCAGTCGTGCGCCTATCGCTGCGCGGATTATTCAGTATGCCCTGCCTCACCCTGTACGACGAAACGAGCGGATTTTCATGTTTGTCGCTGTCCGGGGGCAAAGAGAGGGTTCTCGCGGTTCCAAACCTGTCGAGGACAAAAGTCTTGTGCGGGAGCGACGGGAACGGTTCGCGGGGATCGCAAACGTCGCTGAGGTAGTTCTCGAGGTAATTCATTATCCTGGAATCCGGCGGGCAATAATACTCGGCAGACAGTTTGGAAAATTCCCTGTAATTTTCCAAAAGCGGCTTGGCGAGCTCGACAATCGGGTAGTCGTCCTCTTTTCCGAAAACGGGCAGCCCTGCGGCGGACAGCCTCATATTCACGTATTCAAACAAAGTCTCTCCGCCGACTTCGTTTGCGCCGGTTTGCGGATTTATTCCGAGTGCAGATTTATAATCCATAAAAGCTCCTATCCTATAAAAAGGGGGTGACGCGGACACCCATAAGCGGGCGGCGAGTTCTCCCATTGAATATAGAAAGCTAATCGCAGGATTTTTTCACGTTTTTTTTTCGGTTTTCGGGTGTTTTTTGATATTTTAAATGCGGAATAGTTGACAACTGCGGCAAGTTGGCAGAAAATTACGGCATGAAAAAAATATCCGCCGCATGCTTGGGTTTCGCGTTCGCAATATGCTGCGCGTCTGCAAACGAAGTTTTTACCCCCGCCCCCGAAGACGTAAAAATACTTGGAACCGAGGGGGATCTCGCAAAAGTGCTAAAAAGGGATATTGGCTTTGGCGAGGGCGCGCTCTACCGCCCTTCAACAAACGAAGTTTTCTTTTCGGACCAACCCAAGAATATGATATACCGCTGGACCGAAAAAGACGGGTTTTCGGTTTTTATGCGCCCGGCTGGCTATACGGGCGCCAAGGGCGAAATGGACAAGGCGATAGACTTCGGCCCCAACGCAATAGCCCTCGACAAAAATGAAAATCTCGTGTTCTGCCAGCAGGGCCACAGGCGCATAGCAAGGATAGACGAGAAGAGGTTTGAAGTGGAGGTTTTATCGGATTCGTACGACGGCAAAAAGCTGAACAATACAAACGACCTTTGCGTGCTAAAAGACGGCTCCATATTTTTTACCGACCCCGGTTTTTGGCACAAGCGCCGCGCGCCCGAAGCCAACGAGCTCGATTTTAGCGGCATCTACAAAATCACCCCAGACGGGAAAACCGTTTTGATAGACGGCTCGCTTCCCCAGCCCAACGGCATAGATTTTTCGCCGGACGAAAAATATATGTACATATCCCAAAGCGGCAACGGCGAGCAATGCTGGTTTGTTTACGAACTGGATGAAACAAAGACAAAAGTGCTTTCAAAAAAGATTTTCTGCTCCCTCAAAAAGTGGACCGGCAAAGTGCGCGGCGCGCCGGACGGAATGACTATCGGGAAAGACGGCTGGATTTACGCCACAGGCAACGGCGGAGTGCATATTTTCTCGCCCGACTTGAAACATAAAGGGCTTGTTAAAATAGAAAACCAAGTTGCAAACTGCTGTATAATAACGGACGGCGATAAAGAAAAATCGCTTTTCGTAGTAGGCCCCAAAGGTGCTTACATAATCGATATGCAGCGCTTAAAAAACCTCGCCGGGAACGCAAACTAATTCGCCCCTGCGAATGCGAATCCCACAGCAAATGATATATACCGACTTAAATACCGAAATAGACGTTGGCTCGAGCGGGCATTTGATTGAATTCGGCCCATTCAGGGCTTTGGTTGACTGTGGTCTGCATCCTAAATATATGGGGCTGTCCGCGCTGCCGAACCTCTCGAAAGTTCCGCCGGAGACGCTCGACTTCATAGCTGTGACCCACACGCATCTCGACCACTGCGGAAGCCTGCCCGTGGTTGCCAGGCACCAGAGCTCGGCGCATATCCTCGTTGCGGACGAAAGCTACGAGCTTTTGTTTAGAATGCTTCGCAATTCGCGCACTGTAATGGCCAAACAAAGGGAGGAATTCAATATAAAAGAGTATCCGCTCTTCGACTATTCTGCGATAGACGAACTGCGTTCGCGCGTTGCGCCAATGCCGTTTGCGCATACCCGCCGGTACGAAATAGACGGCAACCTTGCCGACATAACTTTCTATCCCGCCGGACATATACCGGGGGCGGCGAGCGTTATGTTTGAATACAAAAAGCAAAAAATACTTTTTAGCGGCGACATATCCTTTCACTCGACCGGCATATTAAAAGGGGCTGTCCCCCCGCAGGGCAAAGTGGACACCCTTGTGGTAGAGACTACGCGCGGCTCTTATTCGAGGCCCGCAGGCACGACATACGACAGCGAAGTCGAGCGGTTTGTAGTCTCGGTCTCCCGCGCACTTAGAGACGGCGGAAGCGTGCTTGTGCCCGCATTTGCGCTCGGCAGAATGCAGGAGATTCTTTATATAATTTACAAGGCGAAAAAGAGCGGGCGGATTTCGTCTGACACGCCGATATTCGCAGGCGGCCTCGGTCTCGACATTGCCGAGTATTTTATAAAGGGCGCAAAACGCTCCAACACGTTTTCCTTCTCGAAGCAGCACATGGAAGGCGTAAAACCTCTAAGAGGCGAGATAGTTGCCGGCAAGGACTTTGACATTAAGGGCATATACGTTCTCGGTAGCGGAATGATGGTAAAGAATACGCCAAGCTACCTTGCCGCAGCGGCTCTGATGGACAACCGTGCAAACGCGATATTTCTGGTCGGGTACGCCGACACCGACACGCCCGCCTACAAGCTGCAACACTCCGCCCCCGGAGACTCGTTCGCATTCCGCGACTTATTTTACGTCGGTACAGTAAACTGCAAAGTTGACAAATTCGACCTAACTTCGCATGCCGACCGCGAGGAAATTCTGAGCTTTATACTTGAAAAGGATCCCCGCAATGTGGTTCTCACCCACGGTAGCTTGGAATCTAGGGAATGGTTTATGTATGAAATCCTCGACAGGTCGCCGAAGACGCGCGTAATAATTCCCGAGCCTTCGGAAACGCTTGAGTTATAATTTTTGGGCGCAAATTTTTTTGAGAAAACAGAAACTTGCAATTAAAGTCGGTCGGCTTTTAGTTATGCGGAATTTCTGTAATTTTAGGTAAAATATTATAGTTGCCCTTAAAAATTTCCCAAAATTTCGATGC
The DNA here is from genome assembly GCA_900545715.1 of uncultured Opitutales bacterium. GTDB lineage: Bacteria > Verrucomicrobiota > Verrucomicrobiia > Opitutales > Intestinicryptomonadaceae > Merdousia > Merdousia gallistercoris. The sequence continues at coordinate 13,176 of URAJ01000028.1, read as the reverse complement.
GCATCAAAGTCCCGCGCGCCTAAAATTTTTCAAAAAAAGGGCACTTCGTTAAATTCGGCAATAATAAACAAAAAGCGCGCCGGAATTCTCCGCCGCACTCTGAGGTTTTTATTTTTGCGCTATCCAAAACGGCTTAACGCCTCCGGCCCCTGCCGCCACGCGTCCACTCTTAGGGTTCCTGGCTATCAAAGCCGATTAACGACGGCGTCCTTGCTGCCGCACGCCCGCCCTCTTAGAGTTCTATGCTATTAAAGCTGCTTAACGACGGAGCCCCTGCCGCCGCGCGCGCAACGCAAACAAAAGCGCGACTGCTCCAAAGGCAAACGCGAACTCGGCGGGCTCAGGCACTTGCGAGAACGATACATCCATTCCCGTCGCGCCAAATACGGCCTTAAACGCAAAGTTGTCAGAAACGCCGCTTATTACCGTTCCCGCTATTCCGCTGCCTTCCTCGTATGTTATCAGATCCTCAAATGAGGATATTCCCATGTCCACAAGCTCTGCCATTCCCTGGGGATCAAAATTAAATTGCAGATTGATGTCGGCATTCTCTGCTTTGTCGAATTTTCCCGAGAATTGGATTTTATCGGCCTCGGCAGAGTCGGCATGGATATCAATTACAATCGTGCCGCCCGACCACATTCCGCTTTCAAAAGAGACGGTACCGATGTCGGGCGCATCTCCTGGGTCATTGGCCGCAGCGGCGCTGAAATATCCGCCCGATAGAGTTAGAGTTTTAAATGAAGTGTCGCCGTATAGGCTCAGCATTCCGTTTTTGACGGTAATGTTGTCTGCGACAGTATCATAAGAGCCTTTTTCAAGCCTGAGCGTCTGAACGGCATTGGAGGAGGCGGCATTCATTTCTATATTTAACTCAGAATCCGCAGAAATATTGGCGACGGGGTCGTTGTACTGCCCCTTGGAGATGCCTTTAAAAGAGGAATTTGTTGAATTGTTGAAGATAATGTTTTGAATGACAGTCGGTATCGCGCCTCCTACGCCATATGACGTTGCCCCGATTGTGATTTTACCGGTTCCGTCGATACCGTCGCAGGTGAAATTGTTGGTAAAAGTTCCCTCAACTTTCACTGAACGCGTCAGGTTCAGGACGGAATTTGCGTTCGCGAGTTTTACTTTACCCGTAACAAAAGTATCTTTTACATTAAGCGTTAATGCGGCGGTAGCCTGGCCGCTTCCACCGATTATTTCCAGGCCATTTTTTATAGTTAAAGTGCCAATTCTTGAATCGGTATTCATCTGCTTAAAGAAAGCAAGCCACGCCTTTTTATTGTTTGAGGCGTCAATCGTGAGCTTTCCTTCAATATTGAAGGAATTGCCGGCACCCACTATGCCCATCATATTTCCATTGCCTGAAGAAATATAATTAAAATCCCCGCCAATGGTAAAGCCGTCGTGAAAGTTTATATCTTGGGTATTCCCAAAGGATTGGGTACCGTCGAAAGTCAGGCTTTTTATGTTTACTCCGCCGGTATTTATGGTGCCAGATAGAGCCACACCCGAAATTACGACATCAGTATCTTCCGTAGGAGCTTTCCCTGCGGGAGTCCCGGATGAGTCCGACCACCAGTGGGAAGAAACATTCCAATATCCCGTCCCTTCGTAATACAAAGTGTCGGCATTTGCAGATGCAATGGCAAGAATTGGGGAAAGTAAAAAGAGCCTGTATGGAATTTTCATAGAGTAATAAGATATTTTTCATTAGATATTTTTATCGATTTTGATAGTTCGGCAAATAATTTTGCGCACTATTTTTTTTAACAGTTAAATTTAAACTTAAAAGCTTACTATATTTTAGGTAATGTTTAGTGAAGAAATGCTGGTACGAACACCAAAAGGCTGAAATTTCAAACGGCGCGCGCGATAAAAAAACAATGTGGGCTAAACGCAAAAAAAATTTTTGCAAATTTTGCGGGATTCCCCACTTATTTTTTCACATGCTTGACAGCAACCAACGCTTTATCTCCGCCCTCCTTTTTATCTAAGGAATCGACTAAAGCTTTTTAGCGCATTTATTCCGCCAGCAATAAAATCTGGCTACAAACTCATTAAAACTTAAAAAACTATCTTAAAAGCCACTCGCAAACTTGTGCGAATATATGCCTGAGAGATATGAAAAGCGAGTTCCGCGCTACCGCCTAAAAAATAGCGCGGTAAAATTAACCAAATAAAAAATTTTTGCCTGCTTTTTATTTTAGCCTGCCCTTAGAAGTTAGGCGATATTTTTCATCTTTTTTTAAATTGCATAGGCGCCCCTAAAATCACTCGGAAATTTTATAAAAATTAAGTCAATGCCCAAAATTCAACAACCCATAATAGTAAACCAGAAGAAATCTAAATTTTTGGAATTGCAATCAACCGACAATCAGAAATAGCCATTTTGCGCGGCGATTATTCCTTCGCATTTTTTATAAAATGAATCCGCCGATTATCCAAAACATTTTCGACAAAAAAAGGACGCGGTTTAAAACCGCGCCCCTCCGTTTTTGCGCCAACGCGCACTATTTTTTAGCCTTGGCTTTTTCCGCGCTTTTTAGAGCCGCCTGCGCCGCTGCAAGCCTCGCTACTGGAACGCGCGGCGGCGAGCAGCTAACGTAGTTGAGCCCGACATCGTTAAAGAACGTTATTGAGTCGGGATCGCCGCCATGCTCTCCGCAAACGCCAAGCTTAATATCTTTCCTTGTGCTTCTGCCCTTCTCTACGCCAATGCGCACGAGCTGTCCAACGCCGTCGACATCTATCGAAGCGAACGGATTTTTCGGGAGAATATCAAGCTCCTTGTACCTTCCGAGGAAACTGCCGGAGTCGTCGCGGCTCATTCCCAACCCGGTCTGTGTGAGGTCGTTCGTTCCGAACGAGAAGAATTGGGCGACTTCCGCGATTTCGTCAGCGGTCAGCGCGCCGCGGGGAACTTCTATCATGGTGCCGAGCATGTAGTCTATCTTGACTTTCTTCTGCTTCATCACCTCTTCCGCGACTTCGCGTATGTTCTGCGCCTGGAATTTCAATTCCTGCACAAAGCCCACGAGCGGAACCATAATCTCGACTTTTACCTTAACCGGCTTTTTGCCCTTCATCACATTTGCGGCGGCTTCAAATATTGCGCGCGCCTGCATTCTCGTGATTTCTGGGAAGCTATTGCCAAGCCTACAACCGCGGTGGCCAAGCATCGGGTTCTGCTCTTCGAGAGCCTTGCAGCGCTCCGCGACAATTTCCGGGGAAACATTCATTTTTTCCGCGAGCTGCGCGCGCGCCGAACTTTCGTGCGGCAGGAATTCGTGGAGCGGCGGGTCGAGGAGGCGCACAGTGACCGGCAAGCCGTCCATTGCCTTGAATATGCCTTCAAAGTCTTTGCGCTGGTACGGCAGAAGCTTGTCGAGAGCCTTCTGGCGCTCCGAAGGATCGGTAGCGAGAATCATCTGGCGAACGGCGTCGATTCTGTCGCCTTCGAAGAACATGTGCTCCGTACGGCAAAGGCCAATGCCCTCTGCCCCGAGCTCGACAGCCATTTTTGCCTGCGCGGGAGTATCCGCATTTGTGCGGACGCCGAGCTTGCGGTATTTGTCCGCCCATTTCATAACCGTGTCGAAGAGCTGGTAAGTGTAGCTCTTTGAGGGCTTCATTTTTCCGGACAGAACGCGGATTACTTCGCTTGGGGCAGTCTCGATTTCGCCGAGGAATATTTCGCCGGTAGTGCCGTCTATGGAAATATAGTCGCCTTCTTTGACGACTGTTTTGCCGACGCTCATAATCCTCTTGGAGTAGTCCATAGATATGTCGCTTGCGGCGCAGATGCAGACTTTGCCCATTTGGCGCGCCACGAGAGCCGCGTGCGAGCTTACGCCGCCGCGGGATGTCAAAATGCCTTCGGCAGCAATCATTCCGCGCAAATCTTCGGGGGAAGTTTCCTCGCGGCAAAGGACGACTTTTTTGCCCTGGGCATTTAGGAGTTCAGCTGCGGAGGCAGTGAATACAACCTGACCGCTCGCCGCGCCGGGGCCTGCCGGGAGGCCTTTTGCCAAGACTTTCGCCTTTTTAACAGCAGAGTCGTCAAATACGGGGACGAGGAGGCTCGAAATAGAGTCGGCGGGGATTTTGAGCAGCGCCGTTTTTTCCGACATGAAGCCCTCTTTGTTCATTTCCACCGCAATGCGAACGGCCGACAATCCTGTGCGTTTTCCGTTGCGGGTTTGGAGCATGAAGAGTTTGTTTTCTTCGATTGTGAACTCGAAGTCCTGCATGTCCTTAAAATGCTTTTCGAGCTTTTTGCGGATTGCCAAAAGTTCTTTGTATGCTTTCGGCATTTCCTTTTCGAGCATGGAAATCTTGTGCGGCGTGCGGACGCCCGCGACGACGTCTTCACCCTGCGCGTTTATAAGGTATTCGCCGTAGAAGATATTTTCGCCATTTGCGGGGTCGCGAGTAAAGGCGACGCCTGTTGCGCTCGTTTCTCCCTTGTTGCCAAACACCATCGTCTGGACGTTTACAGCGGTTCCCCAGCTGGCGGGGATATTGTACTTTTGGCGGTAGATTATCGCCCTATCGTTCATCCACGAATTAAAGACAGCGCCGATTGCGCCCCACAGCTGTTCATATACATCCTGAGGGAAGGCATTTCCCGTGCGGCTTTTAATGAGTGCCTTATAGCGCTTTACGAGTTCTTTAAGGTCGTCGACGGAGAGGTCGGTGTCCATTTTTGCGCCGACTTCGGCTTTTAGGACGCTCATAACTTCGTCGAAGGGTTCGGATTCAGCCTCGTTGCGCGCCTGTACGCCCATTACAACGTCGCCGTACATTTGCACAAAGCGGCGGTAGCAGTCCCACGCAAAGCGCGGATTGCCGGTTTTGGAGGCGAGGCCCTCTACTGTCTTGTCGTTCAAGCCGAGGTTGAGGATAGTATCCATCATGCCGGGCATCGATTCGCGGGCGCCTGAGCGCACCGAAAAAAGCAACGGATCGTTTTCGTCGCCAAAAATCTTGCCCATCTGTCTTTCGACCGAGGCGACTCCCGCCTTTACATCGGCCGCCAGTGACGCCGGATATTTTTTACCGTTCTTGTAAAAATAGTCGCAGACTTCCGTTGTGATTGTGAATCCCGGAGGAACGGGGAGGCCTATGCGGGCCATTTCCGCGAGGTTTGCGCCCTTTCCGCCGAGAAGGTTTCTCATAGTCGCGTCGCCGTCGGTCTTGGCCCCGAACAGATATATGAATTTATTTTTTTTGGTTTTGGGAGCGGATTTAGCCGCCGCCTTCTTGGATGCCGTTTTATTAGCAACTTTTTTTGCCATATATTTTTCTTTTCTATGTATTGTTATTTTTAACATGCATGTTGAAACTGGGCGATGTCGACATGAATCGGTATGTAAAAAGCAGACATCCGAAACGGGCAAAAGTCGTATAAAAAGCAAGCGCCGAACAGTTTCCGGGCGTAAGCCCAATTGCCCCGATTTGGGAACCTATCCTAAGAGAGCGCCGATGCGAGATCATAGAAGATAACGGTAAACAAATCTTGCGCGATATTGTTGAATATTATTCAAAATTCGTCAAGATTTTACCTTTATTATTCGCTTTTTCAGCGCCTGTTTATTGTTTAACAGTTAAATATTTTGGCTCACCAATCCATAATTTTTATTTTTTACGCCGAAATCCGCCCGCTTTGGTAAAATTTTTGAGAATTTGTCAAGGGAGAGTTCCGGTGTTTTTTTCCCCAATGTTTGGCAGTTTTCTGAAAGGTGGAAAAGCAATCCGCACTATCATCAAGTGGGCTGGCAAAAAACGCACAGCGCAAAAGAAGCGACAATTACGGCTTCGACAAATTTATATTTTACGCAAATTGCACCCCTCATAAAAATCAAGCCGCATATTTAATAAATGAAAAAAACGGGCCGCGCAAAACGGCCCGCATATTCGTTTAAAGAAGGATTAAGAGATATTACTGCTTTTCAACCCTGCGCAACATTTCCCTCGTCCAAAGCCTGTTTGGATTAAGCCTGTCGGACTCCTCAAAATGGGCTTTTGCATCAGCCTTTTTGCCGAGTCCGAGTTCTCCAAGCCCCATGGTATAGTATGCGCGGGAATTTATGAGTGCAATGCTTTCGCCGGTTGTACCCTCCGCTCCGTAGAAGTTGACATGGCTTGAAACAATCCCTTTCTTGCCGCTGTCCACCAGAGATTCAAAGAGTCCATTTGCCTCTTTCTCCCTGCCAATCTTGGCGAGCGCCAACCCCTTCCAATAGCGGTAGTTTGTCTTTTTCACATTCACTTCCGCAGCCTTGCGGTAATATTCCTCAGCTTTCGCCTTCTCCCCCACCCTTTCGCAAACTTGGGCGAGCATGCAGTAAATCTGGGCGTCGCGCGGGGTGCGCGTATCATACAAAAATACCTGATGGTTTTCCGGGTATTTGAAGGCTTCGAGCATAATTTTTTCGGCGGCGGGGAAATCTCCGGCGTCCGCCTTCGCCCACCCCGCCGTGAGCAGGGCATCGACATATACATCGTGGAAATTTCCGACGCCTTCGCGGGTCGGGAAATAGCAGTCGCGCAACAATCCCAAGACATAGTCGAAATCCCCCATATATGTTCCCGTGACGACTTCCATCGCAAGCGGATAGTACCGCTTTTCGGCAACTGCATGGTTGCTTTTCAGAAGCTCATAGCGCTTTGCGATATCCTCTCCGGCGGCTTCAAATACTTGGTCGCCCTCTTCGAGGAATATCGGCTGCTTTTCCAAATCTATCGCCTTGTGGTAATATTGCGCGGCTTTTTTATAATCCCTAAAATGCTTCCAATACGCCCATCCCATATTGCGCCAAGCCATAGCAAAATTCGGGTTTAGTTTCAGGGATTTCTCCCATTCGGCGACAGCTTTTTCGGGAATTTTGTCGTAGTTTAAATTGCCGAGATAATAATGTATTTTCCAGTTGTCCGGAAGGTATTGCGACATCTTTTCGAGCACGCGCGCGGTCTCGAGCCTAAACACGTTTGCGAACGGGCACTCCAAAGCCTCCTTAAAATATTTTTCGGCTTTCTGCTTGTCCCCCGCCTTGTCGGCAAAGAATCCGAGCCACATTTTCACAGTTGCGTAGGCGGTTTTGCCGTTTGCGTATTCGAGGAGCTCGACTGCGTCGGCGTCGAAACCGTTGTGCATGTATTTAATAGCGAGCTCAAGGTACGATTCAGGGTCGTCGCGCATGAGCTTTTCAAATTCCTTCCCGCCCGACAACAGCTGTTTTTCGCGGGCGGCGTATGCGTTTACTGGATCAAATGCGAGCACTTTTTCCGCACATTCGAGCGCGCCCTTTTTATCGCCCTTCGCGCGCAATACGGAGGTCTTTAGGTTCGCAGCCTCGATGTTGCGCCCGTTGTACGCCAGAGCCTCCTCGACGCGCTCCAATGCGGAATCGAAATCCCCTTTCATTGAATACATCTGGGCAAGCTGGGTATTGGCGGCGGAATTGAACGGATAATTCCAAAGCGCCCGGTAGAACATCTCTTCGGCATCTTCCATTTTGCCCTGCGCGCGCAAGACAAGCCCGAGATTGTAAATTGCCTCGCAATCCATTGGGCGCGTATAGTCCTTTACAAGGCGCTTTATTGCAGTTCTAAGATGTTTTTCGGCGCCTTCCAAATCGCCTCTCTGGCGAAGGATAATCCCCATCTGGGTGTTTGCGCGCGTATCGCCGGGATCGCGCCGGAGAACCTCTTCAAAGTAATCGACCGGATTTACAAACGGATTGTGGAATTGCAGATTCCTTAGCCCCACAAGATAGCATTCCTCCGTATTTTTTATTTCGCGCGGGGGCAGCGGCGGCTTCACTATTTCGGGAAGCGGCTTGTTCGGATCCTTTGCGACAGCCGCATACGAAAGCAGCGTCTTGCCGGAGGAGTCCGAGAGTGTCATTCTTATATTTTCCTCTTTAACTCCCTTTGCCTCGACGCTCTCCGCATACGGAGAATCGGGGGACACGTCAATTCTGCGCGAGAACAATTCCTTGTTGCCGTCGCATACGGTGACAGTAAGGTTTTCGAGCTTTTGGGTCGAGTTTACCGACACAAAGAGTTTGCTGCCATCGGTTTCAACATTCATTGCGGCGATTTTCGAGGCCTGCTTCGCCCCCTTCATGCCGCGTATTCCATAATAATATTGTGTAAAGGTTTTGACTTCGTAGGGATATATCCAGTTATAGTCGGGCTGGTTGTCGGAATAGGCGCCCATCATGAGCTCTACATAGTGCCCGGCGGAGTCGGTAAGTATTTTAGTAGGCCAGCCGGAATTGGGGCCCCAAAGCCAAAACTTTCCGCCGGAGGATATATGCCTGTTTGCAACCATCATGGTGCCCGCGTCTTTGCCGTGGTCGTAGCCTCCGATAAAATCCTCCTTGCGGTCGAAGGCGAATATTGAGTTTGCTACCGGGTGGTTTTTCCACCATGAGGCGTCGATATTGTTTTTATACTCTTCGGTTCCGTTGTAGGGCTCGCGCGTTATCGGCCAGCGGCAGAAGCTCGACTTGCAATGGAAAGTTCCAAATTCGGTATTTTGGGGGAAAATTATTTGGTAGTCGTCGTTGCAGTGCGTGGAGGCGTTGGCCCAGAATAGAATGGAGTTCGAGTTTTTCGTGGTGTTGGCGAGCCTTCCGTCAATTTGCATGTAGGACTTCCCAGGGAAAAGCGTCACCCCTATCGCCCACGACATTCTGTGCCGCCATTCTGTTTCGCCGACCCATATCGTTTTGCTGCCGTCCTTATTTTCCGTTATCTTATAGTCAACGGGGCTGTGCGACGTCACCCTGTGGTGGTGGAAGACGTTCCACTCCACTCCGCCGGAAATCCACGCTCCGTTCATTCCGACATTTGCGGGCTTTATTACGTCCTGGTGGTAGAATATATCGTACCCGTTAGTTTTGTCGATTGCGTAGAAGAGCCTGCCGCCGATTTCCGGCAATACGCATACTTTTACATATTCATTTTCAAGAAACAGCGCTTTGTAGGTTACATTTTTGCGCGTGCGCGTCATATTGTCGTTTAGCGGATACGGATAGACGGAGCGCCGCGCCCGCTGGTACGACCAGTCGCAGTCGAATATCGGCGCGGCCTCGGGGGCGTCGAGTACATAGGTTGGGATTTCCACGTTTTCCTCCCACGCTTTTACGGTAGATTCAGCGGCGCTGGAAACCTGAAGCGCCGCGACCGCCAAAAGCGATCCAATATATGCTATTATTTTTTTCATTTTTCAGTAGTTGGCATTAGATGTTAATGCGCACGCGCGCAATTTGGCATGCCTGCAAAAAAAGCAATGCAAAAACGTTAAAAAAATTTTACGCATGCGGGGGCAAAAAGTCAAATTTCATTTTAGACATCGTTTCAAAATTTGACATAATAAAAAATTTCGGGCTACCCGCCTATTTTTGCTATTTTCATAGCGTTGCAAAACGCCTTACTCCCATTTTGAAAAATTTTTCTTTTTGTATCTTTATGCGAAGGCGGCGCAAAATAAAACTTTTAGCGGCGCCGGCGCACGCGTGTGAAAAAGAGTTTTTCTATGTAAAATTTGCAACGCCCAAACAACAATAAAACTAAAATATGTCGGCTTTTATCCCATGCATAAAAGCTCAAAATTCCGCACACTTGCTAAAATAACGATAAATAAAAAATAAGTAGGCGGCTAAATCGCGCGCATTTTGCGCCTATACTGACTCCGCCAATATCCCTTCCGCAAAGTAAGAATAAAAAATTTTGCGGTCAGCTCAAAGGTTTACGGTCAGCTCAAAGGAAAGCTTTCCCTCATTTTTCCAGGATAAATTCCGTAATATGCAAAAAAAGCTTTGGAGAATGACGATGCGTTTGCGTACCCTACAATTTTGGCGGCTTCCGCGTTTGTGCAATTTTTAGACCTTAAAATATCCGCGGCAAGCGCCATGCGAGCGTCGAGGACATATTTTGAGAAAGTTCTGGCAAAAATTTTTTCAAAATGTTTGTCGAATGTACGAGCTGACATTTTTAGGGAATTTGCAATTTCCAATATCCGCCAAGCGCGCCCGGGCTCTTTATTCACTTTGGCTGCAATTTTTTCAATATCGGATACACCCGCGCGCACATGCGGAAATTCGCGTAAAACCAATGCTGCAATGCACCCCGCTATTGGACCGAGAATTGCGGGCGAACAAGTCGCCGAGTACGCCTCCGCACGATATGCCTCCATAAGCGCAAAAATCTCCCCCGCCGAATCAAATTTCTTAATAAAAACTTCGCGGCCAAAAACTTTCTCCCAGCGCGGGATTTTCAGCATATGCGCCCAATAGAGCTCCGCCCCGCCGCTTTCTACAAAGTTATCGCAAAGCCTTTTTGGCGGTATTATCAGGGCTTCGGAAGGATTCAACTTTACCGTCTTCCCAGAAAATTTTGCGACCAAAACCCCGCTTTTAACCAAGAGAAAATCATAAAAAGATTCGTTGACGCGCGAATGGTAATAGCCGTCGGCATGGCGCGCGTATCCGACGATATCCACCCCCAATTTTCTCCATGGATTAAACCGGGAATATCTTGGCATTGAAAGCGAAGATCCAAGCCTACCCCAGCCGGACTCAGGCTTTACAGCCGCCCTTTGCTTATAAATAAAATACTCGACCTTGCTGCCGTTCGTCCAAAGGCGCAGATTGTTGTCGCTATAAACTTCCCATTCGTATTTTTGCGGCACAATGATATTTTTGCCTTTTATTTTGGAAGAATCCATGGGCTTTTTATTGAATTGCTTGCTTGTTTTTCCCATCGCTTAGCGGCGTTTTCCCATATATTTACCGGCAATAAGATAATCTGTCCAGAAGAATCCGACACTTCCATTTTATAATATATTAAAATCCTTAAACCCCAAAACGTGAAAATCTTACTTGCGCGCCACATATAAATCTGCCGGGAAAAATTTATCTTTCACTCCCCTTAAGGCAGAAGACATACACATAAAAAAATTTACACAATTTTTATCCGCAAATCGCCCCCCCTCCGAAAAAGAATTTTTAGATAAAAAAACCGCGCTTTCGCAGTGCAAAAGCGCGGGATTTATTGAGAGCCCATTGTCAATTTTGCTTTTCAAAGCCCCTATTTCAGGACTTCGCCAAACAGAATATGCAGCGGCTCTCCGCTTTTTAAAGCCCCTATTTCGTGGCTTCGTCGAGCAGATCTCCGAGGGAAGTCAAGTCTTGGTCCTTGCGGATCTTTTCGAACGCAGCTACCTCTTCGGCGAGCTTTTCGGCGTCGTATTGGGCGGCCTTTATCGAGAGGCCTATACGGCGCTCGTCGCGGTCGATTTTTACGACGCGAGCCTTGACTTCGTCGCCAACCTTGAGGTGGTTCTTAATCTTTTCAACATGGTCTTCGCTGATCTGGCTGATGTGCACCAAACCGTCGATATCGTTTTGCAGTTCGATGAACGCGCCGTAATTGGTGATCTTGCTGACCTTGCCCGTGACCAAATCGCCGACCTTGAAGAGGGAGTCGATTTCTTCCCAGGGGTCCACAGTCAGCTGCTTCATGCCGAGAGATATGCGCTGGTTTTCGGGATCGACGAGCAGGACGATTGCATCGACTTCGTCGCCCTTTTTGAGGACTTCCGAAGGATGGTTTATCTTGCGGGTCCAGCTCATGTCAGAGACGTGAACCATACCGTCGATGCCCTCTTCGAGCTCTACGAATGCGCCGTAGGTAGTCAAATTGCGAACCTTGCCGCGAACATGGGCGCCGACCGGATAGTTGTGGACGGCCATTTCCCAGGGATTTTCTTCGAGTTGGCGGAGTCCGAGGGATATTTTCTGTTCTTCCTTGTTGATGTTGAGAACAACAGCTTCGACTTCGTCGCCGACTTTGAGGACTTCCGAGGGCTTTGTGATGCGCTTTGTCCAGGAGAATTCCGTGATGTGGACGAGGCCTTCAACGCCTTCTTCAAGCTCGATAAACGCGCCGTAGTTGACGAGGTTTACGACCTTGCCGCGCACGTGCGCGCCGACCGGATACTTGCGCTCGATATTTTCCCATGGGTTGGAAGTGGTCTGTTTGAGGCCGAGGGAAACGCGTTCGCGTTCGGTATCGACTTCTATAATCATTACGGAAATTTCTTCGCCGACCTTCAACATTTCGCTCGGGTGGGAGATTCTGCCCCAGCTCATGTCGGTGATATGCAGCAGGCCGTCGAGGCCGTCGAGGTCGATAAACGCTCCGTAATCGGTGATATTCTTGACGACGCCCCTGCGGATGTCGCCGGGCTTGACTTCCGCGAGGAGTGCGCGGCGCTTTTCGGCGCGCTGTTCTTCGATGAGCTCGCGGCGGGAAACGACGATATTTTTGCGTTCCGCGTTAATTTTTACCACCTTGAAATCGTATGTTTGCCCAACGTATTGGTCGAGGTTCTTCGGGGGCTGGACGTCTATCTGCGAAGCGGGCAGGAAGGAGTCCACGCCTATGCTTACGATGAGGCCTCCCTTTACTTTGCTCTTTACGCGGCCGGAGAGAATTGCGCCTTCCTTGCAGTTGGCGAGAATTTCTTCCCAATTTTTCTTTTGCTGCGCTTTATCGTAAGAGATTACGGGGTTGCCCTCGCGGTCTTCAAGCTTTTCAAGCAGTACTTCTATTTCTTGTCCGATTTGTATGTCGTTGATATCCGGAAATTCGTTTATCGGAACGACACCTTCGGATTTTCCGCCTATGTCAACTACTACTTCGTTTTGGCGGATTTCGATTATTTTGCCCTTTATTATAGAGCCTTGTTTGAGTTCGGCAAAGCTGCTGTTAGCCAGCAGTTCTTCCATTACGTTGTTCATTTATGTCCTTGTGGATATTGCCGTCTCCGCAAGCGGAAACGGGTTGATTGTTTATGGTTATGCCTGCGCAAAATATGCGCAATGCGTTCATTAAAGGTTAAATAATTTCAGATTGCCCAGCACCTTGCAAGAGTTTTTTGCCGTATTTTACCAAAATATTCCCGACTTTTTACCGCACTTTTAACAAATTCTGACGATTTTCATTCACTCATAAAAATAAAAAATATAAAATTCCGCGATAAACGCTCCAAAAAAACATAAAAAACCCGCATGCGGCGGAAAGCGCACGGGGAGAGATTCAGCTTGCGCGGAGAAAGACGAAGTCTGCTCGGAAAGACGAAGCTTGGGGGGG
>URAJ01000027.1 GCA_900545715.1 uncultured Opitutales bacterium | reverse complement strand
CGCCGCAGATATTAGCATAGAAAACCCCGAGCCCCCGACAGACATCGCCCCGAGCCTGTCGAGCGTTTCGAGCGACGGCAACAGCCGCGAAAAGATTCCGCGCGACTTGTCCCTCAGCGAGCGCCTTTGCAAAATATACAAAATTCCGAAGCACGCCGCAGCCGCCACGAATGCGTACGAAACGAGCGCAAGAATCGCGTGCATACCGACCGCCGCCGACGCCTCCCCGCCGCCGCCGACCGACTTCACAAACGCGGGGCACCCGAGCGGCAATAGCGCCAGTACGCAAGCCGGAAGCATAGAGAACACCCCCGTAAATTTCAGGCCGAAGAGAGCCGCTCCCGTCTGTATCAGGACAAAAGTCCAGACTATTATTTCGAGCAGCCCGTAAGGCGTGCTGGTCGGAAATTTTCCGTAGTGCGCCACAAACCATACGAGGGCCGCCGTATGCGCAGCGAATCCCGCCAGCGCCGTTTTTAGGGACTTCCCCTCGGCTCCGCCCGCCCCGAAGTACGCCGAAACTCCGTAGAGCGCACCTGCAAGAAATATCAACGCAGCAAAAATCATTTCATCCTCTCGAAAATTTCAGAAAACATTACAGCGTGGTCGGCCGAATCGTTAAGGCACGGGATATAATTGAATATTTTTCCGCCAGCGCCAAGAAAAACTTTCCGCAAATCGCCGTCGATTTCAATGAGCGTTTCAGTGCAGTCGCATGCGAAGCCCGGGCATATTACATTTATTCCGTACGAGCCGTCTTTTGCCATTTTTTCGGCCGTCTCAGTGGCGGAGGGCAAGAGCCACTTTACAATCCCGCCCATTTGCGACTGCCATGCGAGCGACACATCGGATATCTCCGCCGCCGAGGCGAACTTCTCGACAGTCTTTAAGCACTGTCCGGAATAATCTGTCCGCGAATTTTGGGAGACGGGTATTGAGTGGAAAGACGCCAAAACAGTCAGGCTTCTGTCGCCGTATTTTTTAAATGAATTTGCGAGAGCCGAAACGTATGCGGCGTCTTCAAAGTAGTTTTCCTTAAATAGAAAACGCTCGCCCTCACGGCGGTGGGCGAATACCTCCTTCTTAACGCTAAGAGTCGTTGAAGAGGCCGACTGCGGGAACATCGGCACAAACCTGAATTCCCGCGCGCCCAGAGAGCGCGCCGCCCGCACTGTATCGGCAATCGAATCCCCTCCGTAGCGGTATGCCGCGAAGGTGTCAACAGCCGTAATCGATGATATTTTCCGCGCGAGAGCCGAGCATGTCGCCCGAAGCCTCGGAACGCCGTTTATCGATATTTTTTTTAGGTTTTCGAGATACGCTTCCGCCCTTTTAGAGGCAATGCGGTACGCGAGCGGATAGCGTATGAAAAACGGCGCCGAAATAACTTCCGGATCCGACAAAAATTGGCGCAAGAAAGATTTTGCCGCCCCGACCGACAGTTCCGACGGGCTTCCGGTGTTTACGAGTATGAATGCCTTTTTCACTTGCATTTTTCGGCAACGGAATCCGCCGCTTTTAGGGCGTTTTCTATGCAGGCGCCTACTCCGACTCCGCCGCGGTATGAGCCTATGAGGGCGAGCGAATTGAAGTGTTTTTCAGCCTCTGAAGCGGATTCGATTATATCCCCATATCCGATATTGTACTGAGGGATTGCATGTTCCCAATAGAACATTTTTTCAAAGGCTGGCTCCGATTTTACCCCCAAGAGTTTTCGGACGTCGCGCAATACGACTTTTCTCATTTCCTCCTGCGGAAGCGCCGCCAGTTCCGGATGGCGCGTGCCCCCGACATAGTTTGTGAGCGTGACAAACCCCTCCGGCGCGCGCCCGCAAAATATGCTCGATACAAAAAGCGAGCCGAGAATAGAGAAATCCTCGCGCTGCGGTATAAGCGCGCCAAAGCCGTCGAGCTTGTGCGATACATCTTGCCGCTTAAAGCCCATAGAATAGGTTGCAACGGGCGCGTACACAATTTTAGAGAGAGGCTCCAGCGCGGCAGCGAGCGCGCCCCCCACAGGCAGAGATTTTAAATCCGGCGCGGGAACTGCAATGACGAGCGCGTCGTAAGTATCGCAGCAATCCTCGGTATTCGTGCCCCAAGACACCTCCCATCTGCCGTCGGCCGTGGAGTCAATAGATATGAGGCGCGCGGACGTTTTCAATCCGTCGCCAATATCCTCCGACAATTTTTTGATGAGAGTTCCCATGCCGCCTTCAAAAGAGATCATCACGGGCTTAAAAATGTTCCCGGCGGCCTTTTTTTCCTTCATGGATTTTATAGCTCCGCGGATAATCGAGCCGTACTTTTGCTCAAAATTCCAAAACGCGGGAAAGGCGTATTTTATGGAAAGCCGCTTGGGATCACCGCCATAGACGCCCGCCATAAAAGGGTTTATCGCGTAGTCGGAAACGTCCTTGCCGAGCCTGCGCTCCGAGAACTCTTCCACGCTCGGTTCGCTGTCGGGGTTGGAGCGCCCCACAAACGGCTCCATGAAAAGCCGCAATTTCCCGAAAAACGAGAACAGGCGCGTAAACAGGAGCGACAATGGCCCCATCGGCACCGCGCGCGGCTTTCCTCCGCGGACAAAAAACCGCTTTTTCGCGGCGGGCTTTGAGCGCTCGACTTTTTCGCCAAGACCTGCGTCCTCAAAAAATTTAAGAAGCCTCGGGCTTGTCACCATTACGGAATTTGTACCGCTTTCGGCGCGGAACCCTCCCGATTCAAACGTGTGTATTACCCCTCCCGCGGCGTCGCGCCTTTCGATGACGGTGACTTCAAATCCCTTATTTTTAAGCTCCCAAGCGGCGGACAATCCGCTCACGCCGCCTCCCACGACAATAGCCTTTTTATTTTCCATCGCCCCACATGAAACCCGAAAGCGCGCTTTTTTGCAAGTCTCTAATTCTCCATTGCCGTCCAATAAAATCCGCCGAAAAGTTAGAGCAAAAAATAAAATGGGGAATCTTCTATAAAGTGCGCAAGCGCCCGCGCGCCTACATAAAATAGGCTATAACCGCGCGGCTTCAAAATACAACTGCCGCCTGCACGCCTTATTTGCACCCAACGCACCTTTCAAATATAATCGCCGCTTGCGCGCCTTGCTTACACTCTCGCGTAAAATATAGGCGCGGTAAAAGTGTCCGCCTTCAAAACCGAATATTTTAAAGTTGCGCAAAATAAGGAAAACAGCCTGCAAAAAATGCGACGCGCGGTATTTTATTTCGGAGCGGAACAAAATGGAGGCAAAACCCTTCAAAAGAATCTTGCCTACTTTTAGATAAAACTGCATTATTGTAAAACTATGGAAGAAGTAATAATTATCGGAAGCGGCTGCGCGGGAATGGGCGCCGCAATCTACACCGCAAGGGCGGGAATGTCGCCGCTGGTGATTGAAGGCTCCCAGCCGGGAGGGCTACTAACAACGACAAGCGACGTCGAAAACTTCCCCGGATTCCCCGAGGGCGTGAACGGCTTCGACCTCCTTTGGAAAATGCGCGAACAAGCCCAGAAATTCGGGGCGAAAATAGAAAACGCCGTCGTCGAAAAAGTGGACTTCAGCTCCGAAACAAAAAAAGTGTTTTGCGAGGGCGGTAAATCGTTCGAGGCAAAGAAAATCATAGTCGCAACGGGCTCGTCGCCCCGCATGACCGGCGCAAAGGGAGAAGCCGAGATGTACGGCGGCAAGGGAGTGTCGGCGTGCGCGACATGCGACGGCGCATTCTACCGCGGCAAAGACGTCGTAGTAGTGGGCGGCGGAGACTCTGCCTGCGAGGAGGCGGTTTTCCTGACAAGATTTTGCTCGTCGGTGAAGATAATCCACCGCCGCAACGAATTCCGCGCATCAAAGATTATGGCAGACCGCGCGCTCGCCAACCCTAAAATAGAGCCCGTTTGGGACAGCGTCGTCGAGGAGGTAATCCCGGACGAAAACGGAATTTGCCGCGGCGTGCTCGTCCGCAACGTAAAGACGGGCGCGAAAACAGAAATACCCTGCAAGGGTGTTTTTGTCGCGATAGGGCACACGCCTAACACCGGAATTTTTAAGGGGATACTGGATATGGACGCCGACGGATACATAACCCCGATGCCCGGCACACAAGTAAAAACGAACATCGAGAACGTATTTGTAGCCGGAGACTGCTCCGACAGGACTTTCCGCCAGGCAATCACCGCCTCCGCCATGGGGTGCATGGCGGCGATTCTCGCAACAGTCTGATTTACGGAAGCAAAAAGCAGCATGATAAAAATCAAAACAGCAATAAAAGAGGCGTTGTCCGATCCGCTTGAAGACCATTTTTGCGAGCTCGTGCGCTCAAACTGGGGAATAGAAAAAATCGACGACAAATCTCCGACGGTTCTCTTCGGTTTTTTTGAGACGCCCGACGACGCTGCTGCCGAATACGGCGAGCTCCGCAAAGCCTTCCCTGCGCTTCCCGAAAGCTACGACACCGAAGCCGTAAACGACGCCGACTGGCAAAACGAATACAAAAAATACCTGAAACCGTGGGATTGCCGCGGGCTGCACTGGGTGCCCGTCTGGATGAAGGGCGAATACCGCGTGCCCGAATCCGACAAGGCGCTCTACTTCGACGCCGGAATGGCCTTCGGAACGGGCGACCACCCGACAACAAGGCTCTGCGCAATGGCATTGATAGACGCCCTCGCGGACAACCCCGAAGATAAGTCCGTCATAGACGCAGGCTGCGGCTCCGGAATTTTGGCCATTAGCGCGTACCTTTTGGGCGCAAGAAAAGTTTTCGGCTTCGACCGCGACCCCGAAGCCGTGAAAGTAAGCATTGAAAACGCCGAGTTTAACGCAATACCAAAGGGCGCGATAGAGTTCGTCCACTCGGGGATAGAAATGGCGCTCGCGGGGAGGAAGGCGGACATTCTGCTTGCAAACATAATTTCCGACGTTTTGTGCATATACGCCGACAACCTGATAGAGGCCGTAAACCCCGGCGGAAAGCTCATACTCAGCGGGATTCTCGCCGCTGAAAACGACGAAGTCAAAGAATGTTTTGCGGGCAGGTGCAAGAGGGCAAAATCAATAGAATCCGCGGTTATGGGGGAATGGTCGAGCCTCATTATAGAGATGGAGAAGTAAAGTGAAAATAAGGCTTTCAGAGCTTAAAAATTTCGGCGAACAGGACAGGCGCAAAACATTTACAGCCACTGTCCTGCTGCGCTCGAAAACCGTAAAAACTGCGAAGAACAATACGGAATTTCTCGTGCTGGAGTTTGTGGACAACTCCGGCTCGATGACCGCGATGTGCTTCGACGGGGCGCCGACTTACGCCGTATTGCAGGACGCCCCCGTAGGCACCGCATTCGAGATATGCGCAAGCGTCGATTTCTTTAACGGGAGGCCGAGCCCCAAAATAGAGTCCGCGCGCAAGCTCTCGGACGAGGAGACTGCGGCGGAAATGCCTTTTTTGGTTGCCGTGTCGAAATACGACCCCGCCGCGATGAAAGCCGAGCTGCTCGACTACGCCGGCAAAATATCAAACGAAGCCCTGCGCGACACGGTAATCTACGCCCTAAACGAGCGCGAAACTTTCTTCACCTCGACAGCCGCCGTAAAAATGCACCACGCATTCATGTACGGATTGCTTGAGCATTCCCTGAAAATGGCGCGAATGGCCGACAAGCTCCTGCCCCTATATCCGTTTGTCGATGCCGATTTGGCGATAGCAGGCTGCATCCTGCACGATATCGGAAAAACTGTGGAATATTCACAGGGGCTTGTGACCGACCGCACGCGCGAGGGGATATTGCAGGGGCATGTTGTTCTCGGGTACAGGATAGTCAGGCGGGCGGGGATTAAAAACGCGCTGCCTGCTGACATACTTTTGAGATTGGAGCACATAATATTGAGCCACCAGGGCGAGCCCGAGTGGGGGGCGGCCGTGCGCGCCGCGACTCCCGAAGCGGTATTCGTATCCACGATAGACAACTTTGACGCAAAAATGGGCGCGCTCGAAGCCGCGCTCGACACTGCGGAAGGAGCCGAATTTGTGGAAGTGCCGGCCCTTAAAGTAAAACTTCTCGCCGACAGGCCGGATTACAGCGCGGAGGAAAAATGAGCCGTATAAAAATTTGCATAGCAACTTCCAACGCGCACAAGATATCCGAATTTCGCGAGATGTTTGCAAACGCCAAGCTCGACTGCGACGTATTCGGCGCGGGCGAATTAAGCGGATTTGAACCTCCCGAGGAGGACGGCAAAACATTTTCCGAAAACGCGCTTATAAAGGCGCGCGCCGCGGCAAAAATAGCGCCCAAAGGCTGCTTTGTAATGGCGGACGACAGCGGATTGTGCGTTGACTTTCTCGGCGGAGAACCCGGCGTAATGTCGGCGAGGTACGCGGGCGTGAAAGGCGAAGGGGCGGACGCCGCCAACAACCAAAAACTTCTAAAAAACCTCGAAGGCGTGCCCATGTCCGACCGCACCGCGAGGTTCGTCTGCGCGATAGCCCTCGAATGCCCCAACGGAGTTGAAAAAGTCTTCACAGGGAAGATTGAAGGTGTCATAGACAACTCGGAGCACGGCGAGCGCGGGTTCGGATACGATCCGCTCTTTCTTCTCCCGGAGCGCGGGAAAACCACAGCCGAACTCACCGAGCGCGAGAAAAATTCCATAAGCCACCGCGGAAAGGCTTTCTCACAAACAGCGGAATTTATAAAATCACAAATATGAAAAAGACAATATACACCTTATTCTCGCTAGCGGCGCTTGCCGCCGCGGCATTCTCGCAAAGCATAACCGAGACCGACTGGGGCAAGACAAAAGACGGAACTCCGGTCAAGCTGTTTACGATGAAAAACGACAAGGGGCTCACCGTAAAAATAACGAATTTTGGCGGGCGCATAGTGCAAATACTCGCGCCGGACCGCAACGGGCAATTCGGCGACGTGGTTCTCGGCTTTGATTCGCTGAGCCGCTACGACAGCCCCGACCACTCGTATTTCGGCGCGCTCATAGGCAGGTACGGCAACCGCATATCGGAAGGCGAATTTTCAATAGACGGCAAAACCTATAACCTGCCAAAAAACGACGGCGGGGTAAACCATATACACGGTGGCAAAATCGGCTTCGACAGCAGGGTTTGGGACGCCGAAGGCTCTGCGAACTCAAAGTGCGCAACATTAAAGCTAAACCTCGTCTCCCCGGACGGCGAGCAGGGATACCCCGGAACGCTGAAAGTTGCAGTCACCTACACGCTCGACAATTCAAACAACCTAACAATAAACTACAAGGCTACCACCGACAAGCCCACAATCTGCAACCTTACAAACCACTCCTACTTTAATCTCGCCGGAGAGGGAAAGGGAAGCGTCGCCAACCACGAGCTTACTATAAATGCCGACAAATTTACGCCCGTATCAAAGAAATTCCTCATTCCTACGGGCGGTCTTAAAGACGTGCAGGGAACGCCGTTTGATTTTCGCAATCCCCGCCAAGTGGGCTCGCGCATAGAGTTTGACGACCCGCAGTTGAAGGGGGCAAACGGCTACGACCACAACTGGGTGTTGAATAAAGATCCCAAAAACCCGAAGGCGATGACGCTTGCCGCGCGCGTTTACGAGCCCGTATCCGGAAGGGAAATGACCGTTTCCACAACCGAGCCCGGAATGCAGTTTTACGCAGGCAACTTTTTGAAGGGGGTAAAGGGCAAAGGCGGAAAGGAATACCGCTTCCGCTACGGAATGTGCTTCGAAACCCAGCACTTCCCCGACTCGCCAAACAACGAGGACTTCCCCTCGACAATTCTGCGCCCCGGCGAAACGTACGACACCACGACAGTATTCCACTTCGGCGCGTACTAATTTTTCCTTGCAAGGATAATTTTAAAGCGGAAAGCCCGAATCTAAAACAGATTCGGGTTTTTTGTTTTTTTTGGCGCAAACTTCTTTGCATATTTTCGAGCGTTAATAGGCGGAAGAAAGCATTGCGGACATTGCGCATGGGATATGAAAATTTGCGGCGAGAGCATTGAGAATTACAATCAGCGCCCGTATAGCCGCCCGCATTTTTTTTAGAGTGAAAAAATTTTTTATACCCCCCCCTTTGCGCGGCAAATGCACACGGACGCAACCGCACGTTCAAAGTGAAAAAATTTTTTGCATCGCTCAATTAGTGCGGCAACTCTGCAATACGCACACGAGCTCAAGAACAGTTTATATACTTTATAATGAATCCTGCGCAACCCTTGCAAAAAAGCAAAAATGCAAAGCGCGCAAATTAAAAGATTTTTTCCCCTGCCCCGCGCAAAGAAAATTGCATTTGCCATCGCTTCACGACAGCAGATGTTTTGAAACCTGCCAGAAGCCGCTATACATAATTACTCATTTTAATATTCTTTTTTATCCGCAAAATTTTCCATTTATGCCTGCAATAAATCTTTCAAAAAAAATGCGGAAAGCGCGCAAAGTTAGGCCGCGGCTTTCGCATGCCGCAGCGTTAAAAATGCGCGCATAAATAAAGAAATTACAGCTCTAACGCAGATAGTTTTGAAGGGCGCAAAATAACAGGCCCAATCAAGCCGGATTCTATAAGCGGGGAATCCTTGCGCCAATTCCTGAAAGTCGTGAAAGCTTTTCTGCCGGACGGGCTCTTTTCGCCTTTCATATACCAGTCGGGGAAAGATTTTAGAAGCTGTCCGTTCGAATTTCGCGGTTTCCATTCGGCGTCTTCCGGAAGCGTTTCGTCGCCGACAAGGCGGTTGAACCATGTGTTGGCCACCTCGACTTCAAGTATATTCTCGCCTTCTTTCAGGGCCTCTGTCACTTCCCTGCTATAAGGAGGATACCATAGGTTCCCAATGTCCTTGCCGTTAAGCCGCACACGGGCGATGTCGCGCACTTTCCCGAGATCCAAGTCAAAGGCGACAACATCCGACAAAAATCCCTCGGGCAAGTTGAATTTTTTTGAATACCTCGCAGTGCCGGAAAAATATTTTACATCCGGATTGCCGCTTTTTGAGAGCGACTCGAGCTTATTTTTGCGGAATTTCTCCACGCCTGAATTTTTGAGCTCCACAGTCCACCCGCGCGACAAGTCTATTTTTTCGGGTATTTTGCCCGGATTTATTTTTATCTCCTTCCCGTCCGCCGACAAAGCCTCAAAAGAACCTTCCGCCCAGGCGCGTAAAAACATTTTTCCGCCCCTGCGCTCTACGGCAAATTCCCTGTCGGGCAATCCGCTTTCAGAAAGCGGCGGGCATTTTATCTCTGCGGACTTCCATTCGTTGACAGCCAAGCTCTCTTTCTTTCCGTCGATTGAATAAAAGACTTCGAGAACTTTTGGCATATTCGGGGCGGCGTCTCCGCCAAGCTCTCCGCTTGTTGCAGACAGTTTCAGCGAGGAGTCTTTTATCTTTGAGCGCACAAGCTCCGTCACGTCCGCGCCTTTCGAGCCGTCCGTGCTTCTCCATAGAGCCTTTTCGACTACAAGCCTCTCGGATAGCTTCTTCGCGGGCTCCCATTTAGCCTTTTTAAGGTGCGGGTAAGCCTCGGCATTTTTATCGAAAACTACAAATAGCGACTGCCTCGGCAAAAGCGCAAGCTGTGCGACAGTGCGCCCTCCGGAGGAATCCCAAACCGAGGCAGGGACAATTTTTCCGGTCTCGGCGTCCCATATTTCTGGAGACGGGCATGTGGACGCAAATTCGGCGTTTATCAGTGTTGCCAAGCCGCTTTCCGCCTGGTTTGCGATGAAATAGATGTCTGCGGATTCAGTCTTTCTCAATATGTATTTTATATCTTCGAGTTTTTTTCCGTCGACGCGGGTCGCGGAGAAGTCGGGCTTTACGCCGATTTCCCTGAGGACGCTCTCGGGGGAAACTCCGAAAAATACCCTGCCCTTCCCGAGCTTTTTCGAGGTCTTGGAAGTGCCGTCAAGCCCGCCCCACAGTTCGGATACGAGCCTATCGAAACGCTTTTGATTTTTGGGATACCCAGAAAGTCCGAAGGATTTTTTCGGAGGGTTGCCGAGCAAAACAATCGCGCCGTCGTTCGCGAAGGAGCGAATTTTGCCGAGAAGCCTGTCGGAAATTGTCTCCGTATTGTTGGCGATTAAAATGTCGTACTTCATTCCGCTTTTTAAGCGTATTTTCCCGTCGGAGACAGAGATTGAATCAAAGGCCGCGTAGGGCTCGCAAACATTGCCGGCGTAGCCGAACGGTAGATTCGGCGCAAATAAATCTACCCCGCAATAGAAATCCTTCGCGGCGTATATCTGGGTAAGGGGGGTAATGCACGGGACTTCCTCGGGGGCTATGTACAAGGCGGAGGCGGAAAACTTTCCCTGCTGAAGCATAAATTGCGACTTGCCAATGTATGATAGCCAGCCGTCGTAAAAATCCCAAAGGGTATTCTTTCTGTTGAAATGGAACCCCCATATACCCATTGTGATTCCCGCGCCGTTTCTTTCGTACGCCTGGTGTGCGTAGCTGTGGAAAACAAACCTGTTTACCCCTTCCGAAAAGGCGTTGTCGCCCTGTGTCTTGTGGTTTGCGGGGGTGCTTTTCCAACATTCTCCGGGCCCCGAAGTGAACGTTTCTGTCTGCACGAACTTGCGGCCGTTTATTTGGGCTATATTCGATGCCAAGCGCGCGTTGCCCGTATTGTTCCAGCCGCTCCAAAACTCGCCCATTGGAATGTCGGCGTACCTGCCCTGCAAAAGCTCGTCGAAGGGGCCGCCGTAGGGCTCGGATATGAATTTTAGGCCGCTTTTTGCCACGAGCTCGGAAAAATACTTTCCGTAATACTTTGCGAACAAGTCGGCTATTGTCCTGCGAAAGTCTTGAAGGAAACGCTCGGAATAGTCGGCGCTCTCAACGTATCTGCCGGTCAGGATAGGCAAATTCTTAACGATGTCGTATCCGCGCAACTCTTTAAATTCGGCGGGGAAGTCGTCGGTCCAGTTTTGGGGGCCGACCTCGTAGCTGTCTATGAGTGTTGCGCTCAAAACTTTTCCGGCGGATTCGCCCGCGTCGGAAACTATTTTCGACATCATTCCAGACCATACTGCGTCAACCCCCCTCTTGGACATTTTGTCGCATTCCAAACCAGAGCCCTCAGGGGTGGCGGGGTGGTTTCCGCGCCCGTTGCACACCATTCCAAAGCGAAGTACAGTCCAGTCGCCTGCGGGCGCGCGCCATTTCAGATTCCCTTCGGAATCCATATATTTTGAGAGGTCAACAATCGAGTTTTTTGCGATGGGCTTGATTCCTTCGGGCGACTCGCGGCGCGGAATTGTCCCCCACTTTGAGAAAATCTTTAAATCTATATCCGGAATTTTTACATACGGGTAAAACGACATATTGTAAAGCGATACAGGTTTCCCGTCGTTGCTTCCGACCAGCTCAACTTTTACAAACTTTGCCGTCGCCGCGGAAAATCCGCTCTCCGCTGCGGGGTAGCGCATAGGGGCAGTCGTAAAATGTTTTCTAAAATTTTTTCCGTCGTCCGAAACCCAAATGTCAAATACAGCGAATGCGTTGTATGGCGGGCCGCCTATGCTTACTTTAAGTCCGCCAATCGAATACGGCTTGTCAAATTCAAATACGACAGAATCGCCCGGGGTGTTATCTTTGGCAGGGCGCAGCATCGCAACTTTTCTCCAATCGGCTCCAAGAAGGTCTTCCGCCTCTTGCGTCACTTTTATGTAGTCCGGCATATACGCGGGAACTTTTAACTCTTTCGCGGTTGGGAAATTTTTTATGATTTTAAATCCGGCATTTTTAAATACGTCGGACTCCCCCGCGAGGCTCGGATACGCCACAACTGCGATGTCCTTGTAAAATCCCAATTTTCCCTGAGCCTTTGGAAGCTTTATATTAACCTCGTCGCCGCCCTTTACGGCTGTTTGGGTCCACGCAATTTCCTTCATTGCGTTTTCAGGTTTTATCCACGGGCCGCCTGAGCTCGACCACCCGGGGCAGTTATGGACAGTTATTTCCATTCCAAGCCTCTCGGCCTCTTTCACCGCATGGTTTACGAGTTCGTACCACCTTGGGGAAAGAGTCTTTACAGGGCCTTTCGGCAAACCGCTTGTGATGTCGAGAATTGTCGCGGAGCCTATGCCGACCTTGCGCATTGCCTCCAAGTCTGCGGTTATGCCCTCCTCGGTTATATTTCCGTCTATCCAATGCCACCATGTGCGCGGCAAAGATTCCACTGGGGGGCTTTTAAATCCGGATTTCAGGTTGTCAGAATTTTCCGCCATTGCCAAAAACGGCAAGAAAGCAAAAATTACAGCATATAAAATTCCCATTTTCCTCATAGAGCTTATCAATTTCACGAATTAAATATAAAACAAATACAACAAAACCAAAACATTTCAACATTTTTAAAATAAAAATTAACAGATTCCATTCATAAGAATTTTTCGGGAATAGCGAATAAAAGTACCGCTCTAAAATTGCCGCAGAGTTTCGATGTTCGCTGAGGGTTGGGAAGTTGGACGCATTTTTATCCGGAAGTTATAAGGCGCGCTATCGCAACAAAAATTATAGAGGATATACTCTCAAATTATTGCGCCATAAATTGCACAAAACTATTGAATGCCTGTAAAATTAGATTTAATTTTTTTGAGATATGAAAAAGCTTTTATCCGTACTATTGCTAAATTGTTTTGCGGCGGAACTATTTTGTATGGGCGCTACACAACCGTTGGAAAAAGCGCATTGCCAGCTTTGGTCAAAATTTGTAGGCAACGACGGCATCGTGCTCGACTACGTCGGAGAATTGCCGAACGCCAAAGACGTCAAAGACGGATATCCCAATTATCTTTCGTGGTGGACGCCGATAGAAAACGGCGCAAAATTTACGGGGCTATATCTTGCTGCAATGTGCAGGCGGGCAGAAATTTCAAAGAGCGGCGAAGACAAGAAAAAGGCTGAAAAACTTTTTTCGGGACTTATGAAATGCGCCTCATGCTCCGACGTGAGCGGGTTCATTGCGCGCGGATTTGCCTCCGACGGCCGCTCGCACTATCCATGCGGCTCCGAAGACCAGACTATCCCGTGGCTCTATGGCATGTACGTTTACTACAAAAGCCCAATAGCAAGCGAATCCGCCCGCGCCGCCATACGGGAAAAATTCATGCAAGTATGCGACGCACTTGAAAAGAATAAATGGAATTGCCCCTGCGACGGCAGATTTGCAGGGCAGACACGCGGAGATTTATCGGGTTTTAGATTCTTTCAAGTTCCCTGCTATCTTTTTTGCCTGCGCGCCGCATCTATAATAAGCGGGGACTCTAAGTGGGAGGAAAAATACCGCAAAGCGCTGTATGAAAAACCCGCTAAAAGCCCGGCAAATTCAAAAATCACATGCCTTGAAATTTGCGCGCTCGGACACGAGCAAGACGAAGGCTGGCTCAAAAACATAAACGGAAACCTATTGTGGATATATGTAAAAAATTACGCCGTGCTGCGCGAGCTTTACGACGCCGAAACCGACAAAGCCGCAAGAAAAAAATTCCGCGAAGGCCTTGAAAACGGAGCTGCCTACACAGTTTCAACACTGGAAAAATACGCCGATTTCGACAATTCGCAAAATTTGGAATTCAAACTTTCCAACTGGAAAAAATATTTTAAGTGGCGCCCGCAAGATTCGCAAAAAAGCGCCGAAAAACTCGCCTTTGACCAAACTAAAATCCGCGAGGCATGGGGAAGGCGTAACTACGAAAGAAAGCTCATGACAATGCCTCTTTCCGCGGCGAGCATTTGCGCGTTTTCCGGGAACCCAAAGTATTCCGAGACGATAGAAAAAGCCGTATCACACTACGACTATTCTAAGCTTAATTTGGGTGAAATATTTTTTGCGGAAGTTGCATGGTGGAATTCTCCCAAAAACAGGCCCATCGCAACTCCGTAAAATTATTACAAACAAATGCGGGCGTTTGGAGCTATCTCTGCGGCTATCGGAAAAATCTTAAAGATTTTTCCGAGCTTGCAGCGTATTAAAAATGCAAACGAAAATATAGATTGTGGCATCTCCTAAACTGCAAGAAAATTAAAATTATTTTGTAAATGCCGATTTTATAAATTAAAGCGGAAAGCGAATCCGCACAGGCTCCGTTTTCCATAATGTTGCCGAACTTTTTGAACTCTAAATTGTCGGAAAAAATATGGATGTTAAAAATTTTTTGAAAGTCGTCTCAGCGCGCAGGAGCAACTATAAGCTTGGAGGTTCATCGCCCATTTCCGGAGGGGAAATAACCGAAATTGTCAGGGAAATTGTAAGAAACTCCCCTTCGGCATTCAACTCGCAAAGTTCAAGGGTTGCGATACTGTTCTCCGAGAGCGCGAAGAGGTTTTGGGAAATTGTCTTTGAAACGTTGAGCCCAAAAACTCTGCCCGAAAATGCCGGCGCTTTCAAAAATAAAATCGACTCCTTCGCAGCCGCGCACGGTACAATACTATTTTTCGACGATGAAAAAGTGACAAACGCAACCGCCGAAAAATTCCCGGAATTCGCAAAAAATTTTCCGCTTTGGGCGCAGCAGTCAAACGCGATGATACAATTCGCCGTGTGGTGCGCGCTGACTGCCGCGGGGCTTGGCGCCAATTTGCAACACTACAACCCCGCAATCGACGAAGCAGTGCGCGAAGAATACGGCTTCCCCGTGAGATGGAAATTGATAGCCCAAATGCCTTTCGGCAGCCCCGCCGAACCTCCCGCTCCAAAACCCGAAACGCCAATCGGCAGCCGTGTCATTGTAATATAAAAGCGCCTTTTGCGGCGAACCTCTTTTAGTTTTTAGTGGCGCGGCGACATAAAATTTCGCCGTATTGTAGCGGCAAAAATTGCTTAAAGTACCGCTTCTGCATATCGGGCGGCGAGAGATTGCCACGGTACGCCTGCGACAAGCAATAAAGGCAACACTCTACCTTTTTGCCCGTGCTTAAATCTCGGATTTCTGTTATAAAAGTCGTCTTTTTTCAATACTCTCCGCGACGCGTTTATTGTGCGCCCAACTCCGGGCAAAATTACATTAAGGCTCATTTTTTAATATTTCGCCAAGCGAGTTATTTTTTCGCGCAGCAATATCATTACCCTAAAAACTTTTCCCTTTGATGCCGCTTGGCAAAAAAATAAAAAACTCCGACAGATTTCTCTTAGCCGGAGTTTGAAAATTTAAATATACCCAATAATTAGCGTTTGAGATGCCAGATGTCGTCGGCGTATTCCCGTATGGTGCGGTCCGACGAGAAGTATCCCATGCGGGCTGTATTGTTTATGACAATCCTCGCCCAGCGCTTTTTGTCGCGGAAAGCTTCGTCCACCTTGCTCTGCACATCGCAGTATGATTGATAGTCCGCGCAAACGAGGAACGGATCGCCCCAATCGAGCACGGATTTTCTCAGCGGCATAAACGCATTCGGATTCTCAGGCATAAAGTAATCCGACACGAGCCAATCGAGCACGTCCTTCAAGTCTTTATTCTGCGAATAGACGCTCCACGGATTGTATCCGCGCGCGCGCAAATCCTGAACTTCAGATACGTTCATGCCAAATATGAACATATTGTCCTCGCCGACAGAATGCAGAATTTCGATATTCGCGCCGTCGAGAGTTCCTATTGTGGCGGCTCCGTTTAAGGCGAGCTTCATATTTCCGGTTCCCGACGCCTCTTTGCCGGCCGTCGATATTTGCTCGGACAAGTCCGCCGCGGGAATTATGTTCATCGCAAGCGAAACGCTGTAATTCGGGATAAACGCAACCTTTAACTTTCCCTTTATGCGGGGATCGTTGTTTATTTTTTCGCCGACTTTGTTTATCGCGAAAATTATGTTTTTGGCGATATCGTATCCGGGTGCCGCCTTGGCGCCGAATATGAAGACTCTCGGGGCGATTTCCAAGTCGGGGTTGTGCAGAAGTTTTTTGTAGAGAGTCAGTATGTGCAGAAGGTTCAGGTGCTGGCGCTTGTATTCGTGCAGGCGCTTTATTTGCACGTCGAACATCGCGTTTGGATCGACCTCTATTCCGCATTTGTCCTTTATGATTTCGGCCATATGCTTTTTGTTCTCGAGCTTTACGCGCATGAACTCCTTCTGGAAACTTTCGTCGTCCGCGTATTTTTCGAGAACGCGTATTGCGTCCAAATCCTTCGGCCAGCACACGCCCTTAACCTTTGTGTCTATAAGGGCCGAAAGCCCCGGATTGCACGCTTTAAGCCATCTGCGCGGGGTTACGCCGTTCGTTTTGTTGTTGAATTTTTCCGGCGAGAAATCATAGAAGCCGCTCAGGACGCTGTCTTTGAGCAGTTCCGTATGCAGCGCCGCAACCCCGTTTACGCTGAAGCTGCCGACCACCGCGAGATACGCCATGCGCACCATTTTCGGCGAGCCCTCTTCTATAATGGAGAGGTACTCTTGCTTGCCGACATCGTTCGGATATTTTTCGGCGACTTTTCTAAGCCAGCGCGCATTAATTTCGTAAATTATCTGCAAGTGCCGCGGCAGAAGCTTTTCAAAGAAGGCAACCGACCATTTTTCGAGAGCCTCCGGCAGCAGCGTGTGGTTTGTATATGCAAAAATCTTTTTGCACATGCCCCAAGACTCGTCCCACGGCAGATGGTATTCGTCCATCATAATGCGCATAAGCTCCGGTATCGCGATTGCCGGGTGGGTGTCGTTTAGCTGTATGACAGTCTTGTCAACAAATTGCGACCAATCCGAGTGGTTTTCAAAATAGCGGCGTATAATGTCCTGCAATGAGCACGACACAAAGAAGTATTGTTGGAGAAGCCTTAGGATTTTTCCGTTTTCAGTTTTGTCGTTTGGATACAAGACCTTTGAAATTGTCTCTCCCATAGCCTTTTCATGGACGGCCTGGGCGTATCCGCCCTCGTTGAACGCGCCGAGATCAAATTCGTTTGACGCGCGCGACTCCCACAATCTTAGGAAGTTTACGGTCTTTGCGCCGAATCCCACGACAGGTATGTCCCACGGAACGCCGACTATCTCCTTTGTCCCCTCCCAAGACGGGAACCAGTCGCCCGTATCCGACATGCGGTTTACAACGCGCCCGCCCATCCGAACTTTCACGGTGTATTCAGGGCGCACAATTTCCCACGGGCAGCCGAACTTGAGCCAGTTGTCGGGCGATTCGACTTGCCTGCCGTTTTCAAAAGACTGTGTGAAAAGCCCGAACTCGTACCGTATGCCGTAGCCGATTGCGGGGTAGTCGAGCGTTGCGAGGGAGTCTTGGAAACATGCCGCGAGCCTTCCCAATCCGCCGTTGCCGAGCCCCATATCGACCTCGGCGTCGAAAATCACATTCGGATCGAGCCCGAGTTCGCGGAGAGCCTTGCAAGTCGGCTCCATCAAATTCGTGTTTATAAGTACATCCGTCGTGAGGCGGCCTACAAGGTATTCGAGCGAAAAATAATGGACCCTTCGCACATCGTTTTCATGCTGCTCATACATCGTATTGATGAAGCGGTCCATTATATGGTTTTTTATGGCAAGCGCCGTAGCCACCCACCATGAATGGATTGTCGCCGTCTTTCTCGCGCAACCGAGCGAACGCTCCAAGTGCCAAAGAATGGCTTCTTTCATTCCCTCGCCGTTCTCGTGGACGTAGAACGGGCAGTTGTTTGAATCGGTATTGAAGTTCTTTTCGGATTTCATTTTACAGCGTGTCTTTATAAAAAAATTTTCGGTCATTTTATTAAGGCGCGCTCCCATTACAAGCAATATCTATCGCGTTATCGGGCGGGCAAAAAATGCGTATTTGGCGTCGGGATTTATTTTGAAGGGGTTTTTGGATTGCAATCCGCGGGCAATCGTGCGGTAATTATTATCCGATGGGCACGCTCAATAAATACATTCTAAAACAGGTCGCAGGCGCCGCATTTCTTACGGTCGCGCTTTTCGTTTTCGTGCTCGTGCTCGGCAACGTCATGAAGGAAGTTGTCGGAGACCTCGCGGCGGGGCGGCTCAGCATGGGGTTCTTCCTGTACATAGTAGCTCTCCTCATTCCGGGGGTTATTCCGTACGCCCTTCCTATGGGCATGCTTACGGGAATACTCTTAGTATTCGGCAGAATGTCAGCCCAGAGCGAAGTCGTTGCGATAAAGGCGTGCGGAAGGTCTATATACAGCATGGCTGCGCCGGTTTTTTTCATCGCAATAATCGCCTCTCTCTTTTCAGTCGGGATAAATTTTAACTACGCGCCAATTGCCGATAGGACTTACAAAAGCGCGCTCAAAAATCTCATCCGAAACAACCCACTTCAATTCATACAGCCGGGCTCTTTTATAAAGGATTTCCCCGGATACGTAATTTACGCTAACGGCGAGGAAAATAAAGAGCTTACTGGGTTTAGGATTTGGGAGCTCGATCCTCAGGGACGCGCACACGTATCCATTCGCGCCGACAGGGGGGTGCTCGACTACAACGACGAAACCGATGAAATTGTCCTAACCCTCAAAAGCGGGAGCGCCGAAAAAGCGCGCGACGACGACCCGGAAAATCTGCGCACGCCGCTGCCAACCGCCCGCTTTGACGAGCTTGTCATAAAGCTTCCCCTAAACGAGATAATCGGCGGAATGGACAAAAACAACACGCGCCTAAAACTAATGACATTTTCGGAGCTTATGGCCGCGCGCACCACTTGGCATCCGCGCCCCATTGAGGAAACGACTCCGGAACTCGCATTCCGCGACAAGATTGAAGTCCAAATTCAAATCCAGAAAAATTTTGCGATGGCGTTCTCCATTTTCTCAATGGTAGTCCTCGCCGTGCCGCTCGGGATAAAAGCTTCGCGCTCGGAGACGTTTGCGAATGTAGCGATTGCCCTCGCCCTGGCCATGACGTATTACATGATGATTGTCGTAATATCTTGGCTTGAAAAATATCCGCATACGCGCCCTGACCTGCTAATTTGGCTGCCTAATATAATATTCCAGATAACGGGCTCTATTCTTATATACCGCTCCTCTAAAAATTGACGCCGAGCAAAATGCGCAGCGCGCATTGGAAACGTATTAACTGCCAATTATAATTTCTCCGCGGCGGTATCGAAAGATACGAAGATAGCCGATATGCTCTTTCCCGTTGGACGTTCTTATGCCCGGGCTTTTGCAATTATAACCTGCAAAAAAATCCCTTATGGAACTATCAGTAGAAAATTTCCCGCAAAAAAATTTATTGCCGCGCGTAAATTGTATCTAAAAAATATTCTTTTTTTAAAGGATTAAAAATATTTTGACGCGCGCCTATCCGCGAAGGCAATTGAAATGCGCCCCAAGCGAAACTATAAAATATCTTATCGCTCAAAACTAAAAAAATAAAAAACACGCGAGGCTAAAATCGCTTCTTTTTTCTAACCAATGCCGGGTATTCTTTTTGGAAAATTAAAAATTTTTTACGGGCTTAATATGCAGACTTTCCGCCTTGCCCTCCGCGCGCAATAGAAAAAAGTTATGAATGAGCCACCGCGGCAGATAAATATTTTTTTGCTCAGCCCATAAAAATAAAATTTCTACAAATAAGACTTCCCGCGCCGATTTTTTTTCAAAAGCCCACGTTTTTTGATTATAGCAAACACAAACCAAGCGGTAAAATTTTTGTCATAATATATAAAATTTTTTGCCGCCAACATTACCAATCTTCAATTTTCCCAATGCCAATACACTTTCCAAATATGCATAAAAAAAGCCGTCTCAAACATAGGTAAGCTCGCTTTTTCTCTGCCAGTGCAACCATAAAAAATCTTGCGGAAGGCCGCGCCTAAATTGCGAAAAAATATAAAAATTCATTCACACTCAAATAGAAAATTTACCCTGCAATTATGAAAGAACATTTCCCGTTCAGAACAATTTTTGACACTAATAAAAAATTTTAGGCGCAAATATTTTTTTATATAAAAATCTCAAAACTGAAATCGACTTTGCCACCAACATTCAAGCCGGAGTTTTCAAAAAAAAACGCAAAAATTTTTTTACAATTAAATCTTTTCCCAAGCGCACGCGCGCCCATTAAAAAATTTCGCCCCGCGCATATTTTTTTAAGCCGACAAAAAAAACGCGAAGCCCGCAATAGCGGAACTTCGCGTTTTTAACGGCAAACACACTCTCAAATCCCCCTGAGAACGGGCAATCGAGCCCGCACGGAAAGCGCATCCGCCGCAAATTTCGAGTATCTATTAGAAGCCAAAGTCAACTTTGCCGCCGAACCAGAAATTCTTTTCGCGGCCCATGAGCTCGTAGCTCCCGTCGCTCTGCGGGCCCTCGCCGCCGCCGCGCTGCGAGAATCTCACGCCCGCGCTAATCGTGCAGTATTCGGTGACCGCGTAGGCAACGTCGGCGCTAACACCGTAGTACCAATAGTTGCACCCCTGTCCGCCAAGTTTTCCGTCGTCCTTCTTGCCCGCGGTAAGATAGCCGCCGTACACGCGCACAGGCAACGTTATGCGGCCGTAGTTCCATATCCATTCGCCAACCGGGAACGCATAGCCAATCGACATTTCAAAAACATGCTGTTCAAGAGTCCAGTTGTAGAAATAGTAGAAAGACGGGCTGAGATTAACGCCGAACATATACGACGCCGTATCAAAAGAGATACCTCCATACACTTCCATATCGCCCGATATGAGAGAGCTTGCGCTGTCCGGATACCAATAGTATATGTATCCGACGTCAACGCGCATATCTTTATAGTAATACACGGCGCCGACGTACGCATCGAGTTCCGACATTTCGCCGACGCTCGTGCCCTTTATCGGAGAAGAATACCACGCACCCGCATACAAGTCCAACGCATAAAGCGGATATGAGAATTCCACTTTCGGCTGAATTGCGTGCCCCGAGCGCTTCTCGCCTCTAAAAACGTACTCGGATTCGTACCCGACCGCCGCCGACACTCCAAGCAGAGAGAGTGAGAACTCCGGAGTATATTCGCGGTATTCTACAACATTTCCGCCGAGCTGTGTCACTGTCGGGGAGTAGCTCGTATTTTGATTGGCAACTACTCCTGCGCCCATGTGTGTGACTTCCTTGTTTTCCTTTACCTGGGAGAACGCGGTTGACACGCTTCCGAGTGCCGCAACCGCCGCTATGAATGATACGATTTTTTTCATGTTTCTTGGGGGGATTTTCTTTTTTTTGGGGAAATTAGAAGCTTTAATATCTATAAAAGTCCGGCTTATACGGGCCTTCAACTTTTACTCCGATATACGCAGCCTGTTTTTTGGTCAACTTTGTAAGCTTTGCGCCAATTTTTTTGAGGTGCAGGCGCGCAACTTCTTCGTCAAGTTTCTTGGGCAAAATATACACTTTATTTTCGTATTTGTCCCTGTTCTTCCACAAATCCATCTGCGCGAGCGTCTGGTTGGAGAAAGAGTTGCTCATTACAAAAGACGGGTGCCCGGTTGCACAGCCGAGGTTCACGAGCCTTCCTTCGGCGAGAAGGAATATCGAATTGCCCTTCGGGAATGTGTACTTGTCGACTTGCGGCTTTATATTTACGCGCTTTATGCCGGGGAAGGCCTGCAATTTCGCAACTTGGATTTCACTGTCAAAGTGCCCAATGTTGCAAAGAATCGCCTGATCCTTCATTTTCTTCATGTGGTCGATTGTAATAATGTCGCAATTTCCGGTTGTTGTGACGTATATGTCGGCGAGCGGCAAGGCGTCCTCGACAGTCACTACCCTGTAGCCTTCCATAGCCGCCTGCAATGCGCATATCGGGTCGATTTCGGAAACAAGTATCGTTGCACCCAAGCCCTTGAGCGCCTGGACGCAGCCCTTGCCGACATCGCCGTATCCGCACACGAGCGCAACCTTCCCTGCTATCATAACGTCGGTAGCGCGCTTTATGCCGTCAACGAGAGACTCCCTGCAACCATAGATGTTGTCAAATTTGCTCTTTGTGACAGAGTCGTTTACATTTATTGCGGGGAATAAGAGCCTGCCATCTTCGACCATCTGGTAGAGGCGGTGGACGCCCGTCGTAGTTTCCTCGGACACTCCCTTGACGTCAGCGACCACTTTGTGCCAATGGTCTTTGTCCGCCGCATATACTTTTTTCAGGAGCTTTTTAATAACCTCCTCTTCGTGCGAGTCCGATGGAGCATCAACCCATTTGTCGCCGTTTTCAAGCTCGTATCCTTTGTGGATTAGCAAAGTGGCGTCGCCACCGTCGTCGACAATCAGTTGCGGGCCTTTTCCGTCCGGCCATGTCAAGGCGCGGTATGTGCAGTCCCAATAGTCTTCGAGCGACTCTCCCTTCCATGCGAATACCGGCACTCCAGCCTTGGCAATCGCCGCCGCCGCGTGGTCTTGGGTGGAAAAAATATTGCAGCTTGCCCAGCGGATATCAGCGCCGAGAGCTTTCAGCGTTTCGATTAGAACCGCCGTTTGTATGGTCATATGCAGAGAGCCGCTTATGCGGACTCCTTT
Source organism: uncultured Opitutales bacterium (assembly GCA_900545715.1). Lineage (GTDB taxonomy): Bacteria > Verrucomicrobiota > Verrucomicrobiia > Opitutales > Intestinicryptomonadaceae > Merdousia > Merdousia gallistercoris. The sequence goes on along the minus strand of URAJ01000027.1, from coordinate 7,451 downwards.
AAGGGGCTTTTTGGGCGCGTATTCCTCGCGTATTGCCATAAGCCCGGGCATTTCATGTTCGGCGATGTCGATTTCCTTGCGCCCCCACGGAGCGAGGGATATGTCTGCTACTTTAAAGTCTTTGCTTAATTTTTTTGCCATTTTATTTTGACGAGATAGCTTTTTTGAGTTCGGCAACTTTATTGGTCTGTTCCCACGGCAAGTCTGCCTTTGTGAAGTGCCCGTAATTTGTGGTCTTTTTGTATATCGGGCGCAAGAGATCGAGCTGCGCTATGATGTCTGCTGGCTTGAAGCTGAAAACGCTCCTTACAGCCTTCTCAATTTTTTCCTCTGGGACTTTAGCTGTGCCGAAAGTTTCTATTGCAATGCTCAGGGGCTGCGGATAGCCTATCGCGTAGGCGACTTGAATTTCGCACTTGTCTGCAAAACCCGCCGCAACAATGTTCTTTGCGACCCACCTGCACATATACGCCGCCGAGCGGTCAACCTTGCTGGGGTCCTTGCCTGAGAATGCCCCGCCGCCGTGGCGGCCGGTTCCGCCGTAAGAGTCCACTATTATTTTTCTTCCAGTGAGGCCCGAGTCACCCTGCGGCCCGCCGACGACAAAATTGCCGGTGGGATTTACCAAAAATTGCGTCTTCTTTGTTATGAGCTTTTTCGGCAGCACTTTTTTGACGACTTTTTCGATTATATACTTCTCAATTTCAGCGTGCGAAACGCCCGCCGCGTGCTGGGTGGAGACAACCACATTCTCGATGTAAGCCGGTTTGCCGTCCTCGTAGGCGACAGCCACTTGGCTTTTGCAGTCGGGGCGCAGCCATTTGGGAGCTTTGCCGCTCTTGCGCTGCTTGGCGAGCTCCGTGAGAATCCTGTGCGCGAACATTATGGGCGCCGGCATCATCTCCGGAGTTTCGTTGGTAGCGTACCCAAACATAATGCCCTGGTCGCCCGCGCCCTGCTCCGCGGTCTTCTTGCCCTTGGCTTTTCTGGCATCGACACCTTGCGCTATGTCGGGGGACTGCTTTGTCAACAGATTCGTTAAAAATACTTGGTCGGCGTGAAATACGTCGTCGGAATTTACGTACCCGATTTCCCTTATCGCGTTGCGCACGATTTTTTCGTAGTCGAGCACGGCTTTCGTAGTTATTTCGCCCGCGATTACAACACAGTTGCTCTTGACGAGCGTTTCGCAGGCGACGCGGCTGAACTTATCCTGTTCGAGGCACGCGTCGAGAATGCTGTCGGAAATATAATCGGCAACTTTGTCGGGGTGACCTTCGCCCACCGACTCCGATGAAAATACATAGTTATTTATCATAAGACGCAAAACATATAACTATAACCTCGCCGCTTTCAAGCTTTTTTACCTTTTTACAGGCTTTTCTTTTATCGGCCTTACTACATTCGCAGCGCAGTTTTTACTTTTGGCAAAACGGCCTATATCAACAGAAGCGGAATATGAGGGCAACTGTTCCCAACCAGCGCATTTTCCAAAAACGGCGAGGCGCCGAATCCCCGGCGCCCCAAAGTGTCTTGATTCTGATAGCCTCGGCAAAAAATTCCTACTTCGCGCGCCTTCTTGCAAACGCGAAAGCAAGCACAGCCGCCGCTACAATAGCCGCTACCGCAGACGGCTCCGGAACTTGAGTCAACCCGACCTGCAAGGAATATCCGTTTGCGGCGTCGTTTACCCACCTGAATACTGCCATGGCGTTCTCGATTCCCGACCCTTCAAAATCGCCGCTCGCATCATAGATTCCCTCTGAAATCTCGTTGAGGGTAAACCCCTCTAAATCCGCAGCTACAAGTATCTCAGTCCAGTTCTTTATCTCTGAATAATCCGCGCCGTATTCGGCGAGCGATATCCCAAAATCTCCGGGGTTAAAAGCAACTCCATTAGCGTTTGTGAAGTCCACTTTTATCTTCTCGGTGCCGTCTTTTGAGAGCTTTTCAGTCACCACTATGAGACTCGGCGTTTGCGCTGCAAACAATTCCGTATTTTCTACAGATATTCCACCGCTTTTGAAAGTGGCGGTCTTAAAGTATGCAAATCCTTGCTCCGTCGAATAGTTGTACGCCCCGAAAATCCCGCCGTTTAGAACGAGCGACGCTTTGCGGTTCTCCTCGCGCAGAAGCCCGTTGCCAAGATAAAATTTTCCGTTGTTTACGGTAAAAGTTCCGCTTTGCGTGGAGTATGCGAGGTCGTTGGCGCGGTATGTGTATATCCTCTGCGTGCCTTCGCCGTCCATCACTATATTTAGCTTACCGTTAGGATTAGTCGGCTGTTTATCAAGATACCCATAGTCGGACACGTTCCCCCTAAACTTGTAATCGGTCCCTTTGGCATTCTTAAACACGAGCGTCGAAGAAAACCCCGAATCGGGATTATTGTATATTCCGCAGTCAATATGAGTTTCGTCGGTCAGCTGTAATCCGCCTAGTTCAAAAACCATTCCGTCCTTTGAATTTTTAATGTTGGACCATCCCATTCCGTCGCTCTGAATCTTCACAACTCCATTTACCACGGCGCGGTCAACACTCAGAACGAGCGACGTCTCGCTCTGGTTTTTATACCCGTATCCGCCGAGCTGCACATCGCCGTCGATAATAAATTCACTATGCGTAATTATACTCCTAGAGCCAAAAGCAACAGTGAATACAGTATGGATTGTGTCGGTCCCCTGGTAGCCGCCGCCGTATCCCTCCACGCCGAGTTCAAAGCCTTTGGCCCTCACCGTCACATTCGTAGTCTGTCCAGTGGTAGTATAAAAACTTCCGTCCATTGTGAAGTAATTTCCCAGGCCGGTTCCTATTAAACCTTTTATTTTTCCGTCAATTTCAAAGACCGCGTTATTGTCGAGCGCCGCGTTTCCGAATACCACTCCGGCTTTGTCTTTTGAATTTCCGGCGACAATAAACTCCTTTATTTTTGTTTCCGCCGAGCTCAGTTCCAATATCTTCTTATCGCCGGAGTTGTTTACTAAATATACATTATCCCATTCGGACGGCGCTGACATCGCGGGCTGGCTGCCGGCCTCGTCGTAGCTCCATGCGGAAGTTACTGAAAACTTTGTCTGGCCGGAGGACTCTGGCGTAAAATAGTAATTAGTAGGCTGGGCAAGCACCGGAAATGTTCCAGCAGCCGCTATACCACCAAATAATATGGACTTTTTAACTATTTTAAAAAATATATTTTTATCTTTCATTTTCATTTGCCCCATTCTGTTTTTTATAGACCTATGTAAATTCTGATAAAATTCTTATAGAAATTTTTCTTTTTTATTCAAGAAAATATTAACACTGTCTCATAATCAAAATCGAATTTTATTCCAATCTACTATTCTTTTAAACATTGCAGCTAACTTCAATAATATTTTAATTTTAAGTATATAGACATAAACAAGTAATATAAAACCGCAAATCGGCATTAAAACTTGTAAAATTTATGAGTTTTTTGGTGGAAATACACAATGCTATCGCCGACAACAAAATCCCCGCCGACAAATTATTTCATTGCCGCTGCCTAACATAGGAACTGTGAATTTAAAAAATTAACAAGCCTGACAGTTTTATTTTGAGCGAATAAATAAGCGAAAAAAATTATGCAAGGCCAATCCCCCAATATGAGATCAACCTCCCATAAGCCGCAAAACAAAAAGAGGCAAACATAAGTTTGCCCCTTTTAATTTCGGCGTTAAACGCCAGTCTTGCAAATTAGATTAGAACAAGACCTGAACTTGCGCCCAGACAGTGTTGCCGTAAACGCGTTCGACAACCGCATCGCCTTGGTCGTAGTAGCCAAACTCGTAGCCGAGAGAGGTCTTAACCGCGGTAGTTGCGTACCAGTTTACGCCGCCGTAGAAGGTCATCGCCTGGTTTATGTTGCCGAGATCGTCGCCGGTGTAGGCGGATTTCAAGCCCATGCCGTTGGTCGTGACATAGGACGCGCGGAATACGGGCTCGATAGCGCCCCATTCGCCGATGTCCATCTTGTACGCCGCGGTGAAGTTCGCGCCCATGGGGGTGCGGCCTACGCCGTCGCGGCCGGGAGTGTAGTCTTCAACCTGCTGGAGGAAGAATTCACCAATGAGGGTGAGTCCGCGCCAGTTGATTGTCGCATAGGGGTTGATGCCCCATACGCTGCCCTTTTGGGTGTACGCAAGGGATGTGGAGCCCTGGGGAGCATAGCCGAAGTTGATGCCCAAGTCATAGGAGAGCGTTTCGCCCTTGATGTCGGCGACATTCTTGTAGCCCGTATTTACCCAGAAGCTGAGAGCCGAGCTGTTTTGAGCGTCGGTTATGAAGTTTTCAACGCCGCCTTCGGAAACGCCGGAGGTCACAGCTGCGCCGTAGTAGAGGCCGTCAACCTGAGTGATGTTGCCGTCCCAGAATACGCCGACCGTGCGCGAACCGAAGTTCTTGCCTTCATAGCGTGTGAAGAAATAGGTTGCGACAGAACGTTCTACGGCGTATTGGCCGAAGTCGTCCATATTCTGTTCGTAGCCCATATTTACCTTGCGGAGACCGAGCTGGAGGGTTCCGTTCAGGTAGTCGAGGTCGATTTTCTTGGAGGCTACGACCTTGTCGAGATAATTCTTGGAAGCGCCTTCTGCACCGAAGTCGGTGACTACTTCCGCGCTCCAGCCGCCGCCAACGTCGGCTTCAATGCCGAGTTTTACGTAGCGGAGAGTAAATCCGCTCTGCTGGTCAAAAGAGCCAGTTCCGGCTTTTACGCTGTTTTTCCCCCAGCTATACCAACCCTGACCGCCGCCGAAAATCTTTATGGATTTCGTCGACTTTGTCGCGGGAGTTACCGTAACGGAGTCCTTAGCGATTTGGGCAGCTTCCTGCTGAGTGAGCATTCCCTTCTTCACGAGAGTTTCGAGAAGCGCTTTGTCTTGCGCGTTCGCGGCGATAACCGCGCCCGCTACGAGTAAGCTGATAATTGCTTTTTTCATATCTTATTTGTAGTTTGTTTTAGTTTTTTAAATCAAACAGGCACATTCATACCTATTCGATTTTCATTATATTTTATTTTTTCAATGTAAAAATCAAGCTTTTTTTTAACGTTAATATTATTTAATTCAAAACAAATTCTAATATTTTACCTATTGCAAAAACACTGTGCCATTTGCGCGTGAATCTATTATTCATCTGTATCCGTAAACCTGAAAGGACATTTTTGTCTTAGCGATTCTATAAAATTAGCAAAGAAGGATTGGTATGATATGCCAATGTATTTTACAAATTAGCCGCCAAAAACCTGCACAGTTTGGTTTGTTTTAATTATAAGACCCTGCTCTGCAATCGACTGTGGAGTGATAAAACGCGTGCTGGTGCAGACGGGAAATATTGGGAAAGATATTCTCTGGGGCGGAAATAAGAAAATTCCTAAACTACCACCAACATCGAAATGGGGCATGCGGGTATATGCAACATAGTATGCGGGCACATAGATAGAGCGGCGGGAGATTCTTCGGGCATGGGCGCGAATGGTCTTTTTTATCTATGTTAACTAATCTGCACCTATGCGCACAATTTCCTTATATTTAAACAAGAAAGTATCTGCCCATGCGCCTTGCTTCTATGCGCGCTTTCGGAAGCAAGCTGCAACAATCGCAAGCGCCGCCAAGACAGATGCAACTGCCTCCGGCTCCGGAACAAGCCCGAGATTCACACTCAAAGAAATCATTCCGCCTGCTTCATCCATGGCAATTTCCCCCGAGACGCCGTCGAGCAGCTTTAGCGAAAAATCTTCTGCAGTGACATTGCTGCCTTCGCTTGAAAAAGTTATCAGCTCTACCGACTTTGAATCCTCGCCGGCCGCTCCGAGCCACGCGCGCAAATCGGATTCATTTACGCTCATTTCGAGAGTTAATTTTGAAGAATCGGAAACCTTTTCGATTGAACCGTTTATTTGCAAGGAGTCGTTTTCCTCCTCAAATATGTCAAAATATATAGTTCCGCCCGAAAATACAATTTTGTCAAAAACAACCTTCCCCATTTCAGGGTTATAGTTATCACCGGCGGCGCTAAAAACACCTCCTTCCATCGACAGGCTTGAAGCTTTCATTCCATCGTACATGGCAATATCGAGCCTGCCGTTTTTCACTACTATTTCATTTAGAGAATTTGCACCGCTTGTGAATGCGTAATTTATCCAATTCTCGTTCTCGTAATTGTCTATTTTTGAAAACCGCAATACTTGATAGCCGTTTTGGGGATCGGTCGCATCCATTGTTATATTCAGCTTATTATCGACGACATTTCCCCATGAGGATATTTTTCCGTCTGTCCGCTCGACTTCTATGCGGGTTGCCAACGAACCATTGAATTCATTGCGCCCCGAATTTGTAAAAGTAAGGGTAGTCGCGGTGACATTACTTTGCCCATCAAGCTCAATTACGCCGCCCAAAGCCACATTCAATCCCCCAAAGCTTCGATCAAAAACATTGCGGGCATTGCTGTTGAGCCTTATCCATTTTTTATCATTCCATTTTGATTGCAGCGTAACAACCCCGCCCACTGTAAAAGAATTTGTTTCCGAAAGTTCAAGCTTAACCCCGTTTAGGGCGTTGTCATACATTGTTTCCATTTCGGAACTTATAGTAAGATTGCCATTTATATTTACGTTTCCAGAGCCCCAAAAATTTAGCCTCGTCTGGTACCAACTTCTCGTTGTTCGCCTGTCGCTTACGACCAAGTCGCCTTTTACTTCAAACAGGCCGCCTTTGCTTACTGTTATGTTGTTTATAGGGTGAGATGTTTTGGAATCTATTATATTATAACTTACAGAATTTAACGATACTTTCTTATTCTCCGAAACGTTAAGAACGTAAACGTCCCACAGATTATTCCCAAAATTAATGTTAAACGTAAAATTATTTGCCGTTAAATCTTCGGCAAATTTTGTTATCCTACTTGTATTATAGGGATTATCGCCCGACGTTACGGAAGGAATAGTATAATTCACCGTTATATCTGTGCTATCTGTTATTGAACCCGCCAATCCGTAGGTATCGGGACTTGAAAGATCCTGCCCAATTTGTGAAACATCTGTCGGCGTAAAGCTCAGGGTTGCCTCTTCCCCGCTTAAAACCGTCATTTCAGCCAAAATTGCTATTAGACAAAATACACGGATAATTTTCATATAACTTTTATTACTATTTTCCCTCTGGAAAATCAAGCATAAATTATGTTTATTTTCAAAACGCCAGTGCATAACTGGCAGTAGATGTTTTTAGATATTGTTGATTGTTTGTAAATATTAAAGTTTAAGCTGTTGATTTATTTACTTATTGCCCCCTAGGGGGCGGCGCACTTTAGTTCGTGAAGATAATCGCTTGGACTCTTCCAATTTAGTGTCTTTCGGGGGCGAGAGTTTATTTCATTCAACGCAAATTTTAGTTCCCTTTCCGTAGCTTTTCTCAAATCCATTCCCTTTGGAAAGT
>URAJ01000026.1 GCA_900545715.1 uncultured Opitutales bacterium | reverse complement strand
CAAACGTGGGCGGGCCTGCGTCGAGCTTCGGAGTCTGGCACGAATACATACCGCAAATAAAACAGATCGCGCGCGACAGAAATCTTAAAATCGTAAGAATCCACACCCATATCGGCTCTGGCTCCGATCCGCTCGTATGGAAAAAAGTTGCCGAGATGAGCATCGGAACCGTTGCCCTATTCCCGGACGTAAAAATACTCAACATGGGCGGCGGGTACAAAGTGGCTCGCATGGACTACGAAAAATCCACCGACCTCATAGAAATAGGGGAACCGGTTGCAGCGCGCATAGCCGAATTCGCCGATAAAACCGGCAGAAAGCTGCACTTTGAAATAGAGCCCGGAACATTTCTCATGGCAAATTGCGCCGCAGTGCTTTCGAGAGTCCAAGATATATGCGATACGGGAGAAGGCGGCTATAAATTCATAAAGCTCGACACCGGCATGACCGACATTCTCCGCCCTTCGATATACGGAGCCCAACACCCGATATCAATTTTGCAGGAAACTCCGGATCCCGCCGAGGAAGAATACATCGTTTCAGGCCACTGCTGCGAAAGCGGGGATATACTGACGCCCGCCCCGGGCGACCCCGAAGGGCTGCTGCCCAGAAAAATGGCGAAGGCAAAAATAGGCGACTTTTGCGTAATAGGCGGCGCCGGCGCATACTGTTCCTCAATGTGCACCCAAAATTACAATTCATATCCTGCAGCGGCGGAAGTGATGCTGATGTCCGACGGTTCAATAAAGCTGATAAGGCGCCGCCAGACGCTCGCCCAGATTCTGGAAAACGAGGTTAGAGATGATTAAGGCCAAAACGTCGCTAAAAGTGCGCTTCGCCGAGACCGACGCGATGGGGGTCGTCTATCACGCCAATTACCTGCCGTGGTGCGAATGCGCGAGGCTCGCGCTAATAGAGGGTATAGGCTTAAACTACGCCGAAATGACAAAAAAGGGCTTCCACCTTCCCGTGGTGGAGGTCCGCGTAAAATACCGCCGCCCCGCGAGATTCGGCGACACTGTCGAAATAGAAAGCGCCATAACGGAACGCCCAAGCGTAAAAATCAAAATTGAATACAAAATAAGCGCGGGCGGTGTTCTGCTCGCCGAGGCGCAAACCGTGCATGTCTTTGTAAATTCGGAAGGCGCGCCCATAAAGCCTCCGCGCGAATACGCGCAAACGCTCTTAAAAGCTTTTGACGAAAATCCGGGAGAATAATGAAAAAGGCCCTGTGCATAATAATGCTGACTGCCGCATTCGCGGCATCATTCTTCATGCGCGACTACAATATCGAAAACAGGATATGGCATGCCGACGAATCCGAGCAGGCATCGACCTTCGCGGACCTGCTTTTAAACGGGGACTACGAATACAATCCCAACGGTCCCCACGGCCCCACCCTATATTATTACGCCTTTGCCTGCCACCAGCTGCCAAACATAAAATACTTCGATATGGCACAGGAGGCAAACGTGTCAGCAGACACTCCCGTGCAGTCTAAAAACGACGGGCTTTCAATTATTCTTCTAAGAAAATTGCTCGCTCCGTGGCTTCTGATTATATTTGTATGCTATCTAATAGGCTCGGTCTATTCAGGTACAGCGGCGGCTTGGGCGGCGTGCGCGTGTTTTGCGCTCTCCGGGCTATCCTGCATTTACGCCGGATATTTTGTACACGAGATAATTTTTGCCGCGTCCGCCCTAATATTCGCGCAATGCCTATGGGCGCTGCTAAAAAATCCGTCTTTCAAGTGGGCAGTAGCTGTCGGTCTATCTGCAGGGTTTATGCAATCCACAAAAGAAACCTCCATAATAGTATTCTTTTCCGCAGCCGTAGCCGCATGCGCAATATTGGCAATCAACCGAGAAGTTAGGGAAAAACTATTTGAAAAAAGTTTCGCAAAAATATTTTATCTTGGAACGGCGGCCCTTGGCGGGTTCGCCGCTATGATTTGCGTTTTCTACTCCTCATTTGGAGCGAATCCGAGTGGAATTTTAGACGCGTTTTTATCCTATTCGCATTTTTTTGGGAAATCCGCATCGGAGAGCTTCGCAGAGCCGGCTTGGTATTACGCAAAACTGCTTGCAATCTCAAAGTCCGAAGGGGTGTGGTTCGGCGAGCTTCCGATAACAATTCTATTTTTTGCCGGTCTCGCGCGCGCCGTGGCCGCAATCCGCGAAGGCGAGAGGCAATACGCGCAAAAGGCGGAGTATATTTTGTATTGCGCAATATGCGCCGCCGTCCAAATTGTAGTGCTGAGCTTTATCACATACAAGACGCCGTGGCTTTTGCTGGCGCCGATTGCGCTAATGTGCGTTGTGTCGGGATACGGAGCGACAGGCATGCTAAGAAGCAAAAAATTCCTCCCGCTTGTTTTTGGATTTGCGATACTCGCAACACTTGGATACTGGCAATTCCGACTGTCTGAAAATGCAGCTGTAAAATATCCGCAAGACCCGCGCAACCCCATGATTTTCTCCCACACTGTAAGCGACTACAAAAATCTACTCTCGAGAATATCCGACGCCGAGCGGGTGTCGGAATACGGCGGAGACATTCCAATCGCATTTGTTATGGGGAACGAGTCTCCATGGCCCGCCCCGTGGGATCTGCGCAATTACGCTAACGTCGGTTTTTGGAGAAACGATTTTCCGAAAAACATTTCAAATTTTGAGGTAATCGTATGCGCGCCGTCAACAGCGGAAGCCGTTGGGAAAGCCATCGGAGATGAAAAATACGTCCCGGAATTTTTCGGGATAAGAAAAAATGTTGTGCTCACGCTTTATATAAAGAAAGAACTATTTGAGAAGTTAATCCGATGAAAATAAAAAAAATTGGTTGCGTTTGCGCGGTGGCAGTGTGCGTCGCGGTAATCGGGATAATCGCGGCGGCGTTAAACCCGTCTTTGCAGACGAGAATTGCGTCGTCCGTTTTAGAGGGAAAATTTGCTGGAGCAAAGCTTCAAAAACTCGACGCGGGGATATCTTCCATATCGGTGGACGGATTGGAGCTGCCGCTTCCGGACGGCACAAAGATATCGCTAAAATCCGCAAAAATGAAATATTCCCTTTCGGGGCTGATTTCAAAGAAGGTCGGCATTGATTCCGCCGCTTTTGCGGGCGTTGAAATAAAAATGCCCGCTAAGGGCGAAAAATCCGGAGGCGCTGCCGAATCCGCTAATAAGAGCACGGCAAGCTCTAGCGACGAAAAATCTCAGCCCAAAGCGGCGGTGGAAAGCCCGCAGAAAGAGGAAGGCGGGATTATGCAAACCCTCTCGCAATGGGAGTTTGAGCTCGGGAATTTGGAGGCGGATATAGCGGTTATCGCCCCAGACAACTCGAAGACGTCGGCAAAAATATCGGCGTCAGGCATACTAATCGAGAACGGCTTAAAGCCGATGTCGGGTACATTAGATATTGAAATAGCCTCCGATTCGGCCGATTTCGGAAAAAATAAAATTTCTGCGAAAGCCGCCGTGAAAGGCTTGGAGGAAGGCTCCAAAATAACGCTTGAAGTGCTCGGCGGCCGCGGAACGCGCGTTGTAGCATTCGAGGGGACTTTTTTTGAAAATTTTGCAAGGGCCGAAACCACCGCGAGAGTGGATTTATCCGACGCGGACATCGCGCCTCTTAAACCGGTGCTCGGCACAATACCGAGCTTTAAATCCTCCGTATTTGCAAATATAAAATACTCCGATTTCGGCAAATCCGCGCAGGCGGAAATTGTGGTGAAAAACGAGCTGCCCTCCCCGTCGGAAATTAACGGCTCGCTCGCATTCCTCGGCCCCTGCGAATTTTCCGCAGAGATAACGGCCGCATTAAAAAACGGCGGCGTCGAGATACCGAAACTGAAAGCGTACCTGTCGGAAAATTCAAAGACTCTACTTTCCCTGTCGCTCCCGGAGCCGGTTAAAATTCCGCTCTCGACTAAAAGCGCAAAAGAAATTCCGGAAGGAAAAATAGAATGTGTAGCCGCGTTCCCAAGCGCAACAGTGTCGCGCGCTGTGAAAAATTTTGCCGACTTTTCGTCGTCCGACATTTGCGGAAAACTTTTGGTGGAAGTGGCAAACGACAAAATCTACCTGAAAACCGTTTCCCCGGTTGCGGCGTCAGGCATAAACCTTTCAAAAAACGGGGAGGTTTTCCTCAAAAATATTGGCGCAAAACTTTCTCTGTCCGCCGAAAGCGACTTCTTTGCAAATGTTAAAGCCGCCGCGGAACTGACGGCGGGCGACACGCTAAAAGAATCCGCCACTATTAAGGCGACTATCGATAAGAACGCCGGCAAAATTGCGGCGGGATTATCCGCAAAAGGCTCCATTACGCCTTTCGCAACGAGAATATACTCCGTGGCAAACCTCGCCGAATACGGCATTTCGATAGATTTATCCTCCACTGCAACCGTTGAGGGCGAAACCGCTACGCTCGAAAAATTCTCATTCATCGCCTTCGATAAAAACGGGAAGCAAACTGCCAAAATTTTATCGGACAGCCCTATTTCAATAAACCTTTCGACAAAAGAAATATCCCCCAAATCAAAAAATCTTTTGAGTTTCGAGGTTGCCGAATTCCCGTTTGCGCCGATAAAACCGTTCGCCGCCGGAGCGGACGCGAAATGGATTTCAATAAAAGGTACGGTGTCTGAGCCGAAAAAATCGCAATTTAGCGTAAATGCCGAAGCTGCTCTGGAATCGCTCTATTTAAATGTGGGAGAAGAAAGATTTTTCGCCGACGTCTCGGTAAAAACGGACATCGCAGCCGACATTCCCTCCGACTTTACAAAAGTAGAGGCAAAAATTAAGAATTGCACCATATCCCCAGGCGGAATCGAATGCGCGACGGCAGACGCATTTTTTAATGCAATTCTCGCGCCACAGTTTGCCCTGGGCGGAGCCGAAGCGAATTTTATGGTTTCCCTGCCCGCCCTGCTTTCCCAGCCGGGGCTCTTGAAATTTGCAAACGTATCCGCCGGCAACTTGACGTTCAATGCCGGGGCCGGCGCCTCCAAAATATCCGCAAAACTGCGCATAGACAATCTAAAAACCCGCTCAGCCGAAGGAGTACTTGACAATGTCCAAGCGGAAATCTCCGCCCCCTTTGGCGAAAACTTTAAAATAACGGAAGCCTCCGCAGAATACACGTCAAACAGCACGCGCGGGAAAACGAGCGCGACGCTTAAAATATCAGACTCGGATTTTATAGACATAAACCTCGACGCAAAAACTTTTGTCGTAGAAGACGCTATGATTCTGGCAAAAGCTTTTTCAAATCCAAACGCGGAAGCCTCGCAAATCGCGGCTTCCGAAAGCAGAGGTAAGAAAAAAATCGTCCGCCCCAGTGAAGCGAAAGCGACTGGTGGGACGTCCGCCGCGGCAAGCGGGAAATCCGATATTTTTGCGCCGAAAGACTCAAAGGCGTTTTGGAATCTCGGCAGGAAAATCCGCGCAAACGCAAAAATCGGCGAAGTGCTAATGGACGCGCGGGTTTTATTGTCAAACGCCGACATTTCCCTTTCTGCGGACGAATCCCTGCTCCGTCTAAAAATATCGAGAGCCTCCCTATTGGACGCCTCGCTATCAGGCGACGCCGAAATATTTTTTGACGCCTCCGCCGCCGCCCCGTACACGGCGCGCAAAATATTGGCAAAGCTCGAAAACTTCGAGTCCTCAAAGATTTTCGCCGACGAAAAATACCCCTTGCTAAGCGGGCTTTTCAACGCGTCAATATCGGCGAGCGGCTCCGGCAACAATGCCTCCCACCTATTCCAATATCTGACTGGCAACGCGGAGATAAAAGGCTCTAACGGGCGGCTTCTGCTCTTGAAGCCCGATACCGTAGCGGGCGCAACAGCGGGGCTCGCCGGAACTGCACTAAAAATAACGGGCGCGGTGCTCGACAAGAAAGAGGGAATTGTTTCTGGCATTGGCGACATTGCGTCGCTATTGTCGAGAATCGAGTATGAATCGGTTGATTTAAAGCTCTCGCGCGACTCCCAAACCTACGATTTCAATATCGTATCCGCCAAAATAAAAACCCCCGACATGCTCTTTGACGCCTCAAACGGCAAAATCGTCTATAATCCCGACAAGCCTTTTGGCGAATCCGACATAGACATTCCCGTAAACATATTAGTCTTTGACACTCCAACCCAAAAGGTGTTTGCGTCGGCCGGTTTTGCAAAAAATAAATCCGACAAGGTAAAAGACGCCTATGAAGCTCTATCCTTCAAAATATTCGGGACAGTGTCAAAGCCTGAAAACGACTTGATGCAAGCTCTCTTGGGCAAACGCGAAAACAAGTCCGACGATTCCACGCAAGCTATAAAAAACCTCGGCAACTCAATTTTCAATTCCCTATTCAAAAGGGATAAATAATCTCAAAATGAAAAAGACAGTAAGAAGCATATCAAAAATGAAAGGCGGGGAGAAAATTGCCATGATAACCGCCTACGACGCAATATTTGCAAGGCTCGCAGACGAAGCGGGAGCCGATATGATACTCGTCGGAGACTCTCTGGGCAACACCTTCCTCGGATTCGACTCAACAGTTCCGGTTTCCCTTGAGATGATGCTGCACCACACAGCTGCGGTCGCGCGCGCGAAAACCGACGCGCTCGTAGTTGCCGACGTTCCGTTTGGCTGCGCTCATTTTGAGTTCGACAGGCTTCTCGACGACTGCCGCGCGCTGTGCCAGAAGGCGGGAGCTGAGGCGGTAAAAATCGAGGGCGGCGCAAAAATGGCGGACAAAATCAGGCGGCTTTGCGACGCTGGAATTGCCGTTATGGGGCATATAGGCCTCCAGCCGCAGCAGGTTTTAAAACTTGGCGGATACAGAAAATTCGGCAAGACGCGCGAGGAGATAGACGAGCTCGTCGCCGACGCAAAGGCCCTCGAAAACGCGGGAGTTTTTTCCATAGTTCTCGAGATGTGCGACGAGGCCGCCACCGAAGCCGTCACCGAAGCCGTTGGAGTCCCGACAATCGGCATTGGCTCCGGACCGAAAAGCGACGGGCAGGTTCTCGTCTGCACCGATATTCTGGGGCTCTCAAAATACACCCCGCCGTTTGTAAAAAAATACGCCGATATTTCGGGAGAAATTCTGAAAGCCTACTCGCAATATGTCGGCGAAGTCCGCGGCGGCGAATTTCCAGTTTCGTCGCAGAAAAAATGAGAGACGGCGACAAAATCTACGAAGTCCGCAATTCGCCCATTCACGGAAAGGGCGTGTTCGCCGCGCGCGACATAAAAAAAGGCGAGCGAATAATAGAATACCTTGGAGAGAAAATCTCGAAGGAAGAGTCAAACCGCAGGGGTGTCGAGAGGGAGGAGCTCGCGAAAAAGACTGGCGAAGGCGCCGTGTACATTTTCGAGCTCGACGACCAATGGGACATCGACGGAAACTTTGACTACAACGACGCCCGCTATATAAACCACGCCTGCCGCACAAACAGCGAATCCGTCTGCGAAGACGGCCGCATATTCATCTATGCGACGCGCGATATAAAAAAGGGCGAAGAAATTTTATACAACTACGGCTACGCATTTGAAAATTTCATAGACCACCCGTGCAAATGCGGATTCCCCGAATGTGTCGGCTATATAGTTGCCGTCGAGGATAGGCTAAAATTAAAAAAGAGGCTCCGCGGTAAAAAACCGAAAAAATCGCGACTCGACACCTCCCATAAAAACGCGCATATTTAATAATACAAAACTACAATAAACTATGAAAAAACCGCAATTAACAAAACCGCTCGCAATCATCGCGTCCGCCCTGCTTTCGGCGTGCGCCGGAAAAGTTGAATCCCAACCCGACTCTGCTCCGCAACGCGAGACTCCTCCGATAAAATCCGATAAGCTCTGCATATCCGGAATCTATCCCCACCTCGCATGGTGGAACAACGAAGGCGAATGCGGAACAGGCGCTGTTGTGCCGTGGGCGGGAAGGCTCTGGGCCGTCACATACGGGCCGCACTGCGTGTACAAATCCTCAGACAAACTTTACGAGATATCCCCCAATCTCGACAGAAAAATACGCTCCGAGAGCCTCGGCGGCACACATGCCAACCGAATGATTCACAAAGAATCCAACCAGCTTTTTATCGGCTGCTACGCGATAGACTCAAAGGGCAATGTCCGCGCCATTCCGAGGAGCGCCATGCCGGGCAGGCTGACCGGCAACGCGCGCTCAATCACAGACCCAAAAGGCAAAATATATTTTGCCACAATGGAAGAGGGCCTGTATGAAGTCGATGTAAATTCCCTCAACGTCACGGAAATCATACGCGACGGCAACTTAAAAGACCACCCCCAAAAAACCGATAAAAACGGAAAAGTAGTCCCACAGCCGAAAAAGTCGAAACTTCACGGATACCACGGCAAGGGTTTTTATTCCGGCTTCGGAAAGGCGTTTTATTCAAACAACGGCGTCCATCATAAAAATGTCGAAAAGGACCCGACTCTAAAATCCGGCGCCCTCGCGGAATGGAAGCCCGGAGACGGGGATTGGACCCCCCTGCGCATTTGCCAATTTACCGAGATAACAGGCCCCGGCGGCATTTACGGCTCGCCTGATCCTTACGAAACGCCCATTTGGGCGCTCGGGTGGGATCCCAAATCCGTAATATTAATGCTAAACGACGGCGGAAGATGGTCGTCGTACAGGCTCCCCAAGACAAGCCACTCCTACGACGGCTCCCACGGCTGGAATACGGAATGGCCCCGCATAAGGGAAATCGGGGGAAAAGACTATCTTATGACTATGCACGGGGCATTCTGGAAATTCCCGCCGACCTTCTCAAACGCGGATACGTCAGGAATCCGCATGCGCTCCTCCTATTTGAAGGTCATTGGCGACTTCTGCAAATGGCAGGACGCAATAGTCTTTGGCTGCGACGACTCCGCCCAAAAGGAATTTTTGAACAAGCGCAATTTAAAAGGCGAGAATATCTCTCCAATAAATTCGAACTCCAACCTCTGGTTCGTAAAGGAATCGGAAATCGACGCGCTCGGCCCGGATATTGGAAGGGGCAGCGTATTTCTGCGCGAGGACGTCAAGGCCGGGACACTCTCCGACCCTATGCTCGCAGGCGGATTTAAAAACAGGCTATTGGTACTCGACCATAAGTCTCCGACGCCGCTAAAAGTCGAGCTGTTGAAATCGGACGGCAAAGGGGATTTTAGAAAATTCGACACTATTGAAATCCCGGCAAACAGCTCAAAATTTATACTATTGCCGCCTGCCGAATGGATAAAGGTCCGCCCGCTTTCGGACGCAAAAGAAATGACCGCACACTTCCACCTGACAAACCCGGACGTACGCTCCGACAAAATATCGAATATTTTTGACGGAATAATGCGCGCCGATTCCCCCATGAAGGGCTCTGCGGCCCTGCTCAGGGCACTCGACAAAGAAAGCGGAAAGCTTGGAGCCTACGCATACAATAGCGACGGCACAAAAGTCTCCGAGCTCGGAACGTATTCGCTTAATTGGCAAATGAAGCTCGTTAAAGACGGAGAAATAGACTCTAACCTACTTAAAAAGACTGCATTCGAGCCCAAAGGCATAACTTACGACAAAGACTCCGTACTCGTAATAGAGGAAGGCAAACGGTACAGGCTCCCCCGCAACCCTAAATACGACGGCAAAACCGTATTCGGCACTCCAAGACTTGCCCGCGAAGTCGCCACCGAGCGCGACCTTTTAAACTGCGCCGGCACTTTTTATGAACTGCCTGCCGTAAACGCACAGGGCTTTGCAAAAATTCGTCCGATTGCCACCCACAACCTAAAAATCTTCGACTTCTGTTCATACCGCGGGCTGATGATTTTTAGCGGAGTCTCCGAAGGGGCTGCGGCGCTCAAAAATCCGCATATTATCACTTCTGAGGACGGCAAGCTCTCCCTCTGGGCGGGCGTTATAGACGACCTCTGGAAGCTCGGCAAGCCAGTCGGCGTCGGAAGCCCGTGGTACGAAACATCGGTGAAAAAGGGCGAGCTTTCGGATCCGTACATTTTGACGGGATACGATAAGAAAACGCTAAAAGCCGTCTCGGATTCAGATGTAGAGCTCGGAATACAAGTCGATATAGACGGAACGGGGCTCTGGGTTGACTACGCAAAAATCTCCCTTAAAAAAGGCGAGCCTTTTACGAAGAAATTCGGGGATGACTTGAAAGGATACTGGATAAGATTCAAGGCCTCAGCTCCCGCAAAAATAACAGCGACTCTTATCTACGAATAGTTTTATCCGAAAAAAACAAAAGCGCCGCTTAAACGACTAAGCGGCGTTTTTTTTGAGCCTTCAATACGCCCGATATTATAAAAATATCCCACGCCACAATACAGGCATAAACGCTAAAATACGTATTTTAGCGTAGCCGACCAAAACATATGTACCGGATGCCCCTGCCCGTTAAATTCAGCCGTTCTTAAAGTGTACGACAAGTCGAGCTGCACGGACTCGTAGCGCGCGGACAAGCCGGCTATAAATTCGCCGACAAGCCACTTTGGGGTGACGCTTCTGCTGTGCGCAAAAGTATTCCCGTCAAGAGTGATGTCGTAGCCTACAAACCGCGCCGCGCCGCCCGCAAAACCGTAAAAATGCCAGTCGGGAACTCCGCCCTCCGGCAGCCACGCGACATCGTTTCCCGAAGAATAGTCGATTCTGTTAGGCTCAAAATTATACGGAAGATTTTTGCCGAAGCGCATGAACGCCCTGACTTCGCCCTGGGTCAATACATTTCCCAAGTCCGCCGCGGCGGAGCCTATTGCGTCGAAATCCAAAGCCCCTATTCTTTCGCGGACAAGCCTCTGCGAATGCCTGTACGACAACACTATGCCGGGCTCGTTTTTTATCTGGGTATGCCAACCCATCGGCCAGTCAGCGTCGATTACACTGTGGTAGAGCTTTTGCGTGTCTTCTGCCAGCGATATTGGGCCGACGACCCCGAGGTTTACCGTAAAAGAATTGAGCGTGTCGCGCGTGGCCACATGGGCGCCGAAGCTCGCATACAGCCAGCCCGCGTAGGGCCTGTCTGTCTCGGGCGGATTGGGGGTGCTTATGTCGCTCGGCACATACATTGCCTGCCCGATTGACACGCTTTCGTACGCCTGCGCGCCGTCCGGCGCAAAAAGATTAAGCAGCGCAAATTGAAGGCGGCTTGTCCAAAAGTCGCTTCCGCTCTGAGTGTAGGAAAGTTTTAGACCGTTTGTATAGTACCTGTCGGAAAAGCGAAAATCATTTTCGACGGTAAATGAAAGCGCATGCCAATCAGATGCGCAATCCGCCTTGCGCACGGCTTGCGAGGCGTTTAAAGAATAGGCAAACACAGGCAATACGCACGCCAGAATATTTGACAAAATAAAAGCGGGTCTCATACTCGCAAATATGAGAATCACATCGGGCTTTGCAAGAGGAATATTGCTGGACTCCCCCCGCGGGAAATCCACACGGCCCGCGACAGACGCCGCAAGGCAGGCGATTTTCTCGTCGTTGGGCGGTATAGTTGAAGGGGCGTCGGTCATAGATATGTTTGCGGGAACAGGTTCTTACGGATTGGAGGCTGCAAGCCGCGGCGCCGCAAGCGTCCTTTTTTTTGAAAACGACAGGAACGCTCTCGGTGCGTTGCGCACAAATTTGGAGCGCGTAAAAAAGGCGGTCACCTCTGCGGGCGGCGGTTTTTCAGCAAAAATACTGCCGTGCGACTGCCTAAAAATCTCCGTACCGCCTGAAGAAAAACACTTCGACATAATATTTGCCGACCCGCCCTACTCGATGCTCTTAACCCCCGATACATTGTCGAAAATTTTGGGAATATTCGGGCGATTAAATGGCGGCGGCACGATTTTTGCGCTTGAAGCGCCCGCCGAATTCGACCTTAGTACCGCAACTCCCCCCGCCGGCTGCGAATTTGAAATCATAAAGCGCCTCGGGAAATCCTCCATCGGCAAACCGTCTCAAATAATATTTAGAATAAAGAAAATATGAACGAACTCGACACAATAATAGAAATTGCATACAAAAAAAACGCCACCGACATACACCTGTGCGCTTCCATGCGCCCGAGAATAAGAATCGACAACGCACTAATTGAAACCACTGAATGCGGCATAGTTGATGTTGAAACCGCAATAGGACAAATTTTCGACAACTTAACTCCGGTTGAAAAGAAAATTATGGAGGAGAGATACCGGGCGGGAGAAGACGTTGACTGCGCGTTCTCCTGCATATCGGGAATGAGGCTTAGGGCGAACATATACAGAAGCCAAAACGGCACAGGCGTAGCCCTGCGAATAATTCCCCCAAATAGAATGACTGCAAGCGAAATAGGCCTTCCGTTTTCAGTGACGAGCGTTTGCAGGCGCAAGAGCGGCCTATTCTTAGTCACAGGCGCGAACGGTTCCGGCAAAAGCACTACGATTGCGGCTCTATTAGACATTATAAACAATACGCGCAACGCCCATGTACTGACTATCGAAGACCCCATTGAGCACATAATCCGAAGCCGCAAATCCCTTGTGACGCAGCGCGAAGTCGGCGTGCATACCCCCGATTTTTATTCGGCGTTGCGCTCAAGCCTGCGCGAAAATCCCGATGTAGTTGTCCTCGGCGAAATGCGCGATATTGAAACGACGAGAACAGCAATAGAATTGGCAGAGACTGGCCACCTTGTGATTGCCTCCTTGCATACACGCACGGCAGTATCGACAATCGACAGGCTCATAGGGCAATTTGAGCCTGCCGAGCAGGCGCAAGTAAGAATGATGATTTCCGAAAACCTAATAGGCGTATTGACCCAGACGCTTCTTGCAAGAAAGAGCGGCGGGCTAATTGCGGCGTTTGAAGTGCTTGTCGCAAACTCGGCAGTCCGAAATCTAATACGAGAGCAAAAAGTCCCACAAATTTACAGCATAATGCAAATGGGAAGGCGCGAAGGCATGTGCACTATGGAAGACTCTCTGTTATCCCTCGTTGACAGCGGCACAGTATCGGCGGCGGAGGCTGTCTCAAAATCCGCACTCAGAAACGACCTGCTCGACAAACTGCGCGCGAGCCCCAACGTGGATAAATCCGAGCTTGAAGACATATATTAACGCACGCATTGCCGCCTAGATTATTTGCGCACGCGCGCAGCGCATTAAAACACAAAAAAACCCGAACCATTTGGTTCGGGTTTTTGCACAAAAGTTTCTTCTATTTGCGCCTGCGGAGCGCATATCCAACAGCCAAAGCCCCAAATATCAATGAGAGGGCGGCGGGCTCGGGAACCTGCACGAATGTCACTTGCAGAGTGTTGTCGCTCCAAGAGAAGTCCGCAAGAGCATTATTTATTATTGCGCTAAAATAGTCGTCGGCATCGGAATCCGTAAGCGAGTTGCCTTCCGCATCTTCAAACGATCCGGCAGATATCAAGTCGTACGTCGCGCCCAAAACACTTTCAGCGTCAAGCCCGGAAAAATCCATTACTATTTTTTCGCCGCCTTCTTTTACAAATTTCCCGTTTACTGTAATCTTGTCGGCAGTGCCATCTTGGATAGGTTCGGAAGCAAATACAAATTTTCCACCCGCCCACGAAGCAGAATTGAAAGTAACGCCTCCGTTTATCGCGCTAAAACTACCGCCTTCCATGCGCAAAGAGCCTGAATTTATCGGAGAGTAAAATACAAAATCGCCTTTTTTTACTGTCACAGAGGATATAAAATTAGCACTTGAACTGGTAATATTCATCGTCTGTTTTCCGTCGCCGTCCATTGTGATGGTAATAGAATCATTATATTTGGAGTTCTCGCGGTATAGATTACCTTCATAGTAAGTGTTTACGCCCGCAGCGTTTGTTAACGTCAAGTTTGTCTTCGCGTATATGGGATCCCCCTCAGCCGTACTTCCGTTTATGATGCTTGTCGCAAGGGTTCCATATCCGTTTATGCCGCCTATGGAAATATTTTGATCCCCAAGATACCCACCGCCGAGCTTTCCAAGCGTTAAACGAGTCTTTGCCTGCCCCGCCGCATAATTTAGCTGGGCAACATTGTGTATTACAATCCCCTTCTCCTGATCCGTAGCAAGACCAAAATAAAGATTTTGATAAACCTTAGAAACGGACGTATCAAGGATTATCGCGGCTTTTAACCCAGTCTTTGAATCTATGGCAGCATTTTCTCCTATCTCTATTGAAGATGCAACTGTCGAGCTCCAATCGCCTCCAATATTTATTATCGGACGGCTTGTATAATCGGTTCCATTTATATTTTTGCTGGCTCCGGTAGCATTAAATATTATCGCCCCTTTTATAGTGAGCGGGAAATTTCGCCCTCTTATGCCAACGCATCTCCAAGCATCGTTATTATAAAGGTATGTATCTCCGACATAGACGTTGCCGTTTATTATAGAACCTTCTTGTACGGTATTTATAAACAGCCTTGCCCCAATATACAATCCGTCAAAAGAAATGTCATTTACCTCTTTAAAATTTGATATGGTAATCTCTTTTGTAGTAGACGTTAAGTGGTTGGAAAATATAGCATCGTCCGCCGCGCCAGGCACGCCGTTTGGGGTCCACGCAGACTCGCTGTCCCACGAAACATTTTCAAGCGCATTAAACTGGTAATCAGATGCTCCAAGAACCATTGGAATAATTGAAAAGCCAATGATAAATTTTTTTATGATCTTATTTAACATTTTCTTAAAGTAATTTTCTATTTTATATCTATATGCGTCTAAATGTGTCAACTCAAATCTCAAACGTTTGCTATAAAAAAATACCAGTCTAAAAACCAAATTTTTCAATAAAAAATACAAAAGCTTAGAATCTATTTAACGCCCTGACAACCCCGCATGGCACATAATTCAAAAAAAATATCCCGACGAATAAAGCGCGAAAATTTTTTAGGATTTTTGAAATTATCCAAATTTCCCGGTCAATCTCATAAAGATCAAAGTGGCATATATTCAAAAAAATGCCGTTCGCAAAAAAAACTATAAATACTTCAAAAAAACTTTCGATTTGCGCGCGCTTTCCACATATTTTTCGTATCTTTCTTTGGGAAGACGCTCCGCAGAGACTTCCTCAAATCCGCATACATCGGTAAAGAACGGCGCACTCTTTGTGCTTAAACAAAATAAACGCTTAAATCCCGCCTTCCGAGCCTCGCGCTCTACAAATTCCGCCATGAGCGTCCCAACGTTATGCCCCTGGTAAAACGGCTGGACATGCAGACTCGCCAATTCAGCGGCCCCCTCGCCTATATCAAGCAGGCTCACTATCCCTATAATGCTGGAATCAAGCTCATAGACAAAATAGCTGCCTATGCGCTCCTTTATTTCCTCAAACGACCTGTAAACGAGATTCTGCGTGCGCGCCGACACCATCGATAAATGGTAAATTGCGCTCGCGTCGTCAGGTGTCGCGCGGCGGATTTTTTGATATTCGTCGGCGTATATCATAGTTCCGCAGCCTACCTTTTCAAAAAGCTCCGTAAGCAGGCAGGCAAACTCGTCGCCGTCAAGTATGTGCGCGCGCCGCGTGTGAGTGCTGTCGAGCGCCTTCAAGGCGTTGCGGCATTTTGAGAGCAGCTCGGGCTTCAAAAGCTCCGGAGAATTTTCAATAAGCCCCCTCAGCTCCTCTACCGGAAAAGCCTTCGGATTGGGATTGTCCACAAGTATGCTCGCCGACGACGTAAGGTATATCAATTTTGTGGCGCGCAGCCCCTCGGCAACTTCCGAAGCGAGGGAATCGGAATTTATCCTAAATATCCTGCCCCTTCTGTTTACCGCTATCGGCGTCAGAACCGGCACCATTCCAAGCGAAAGCAGATCCGACAGCGCCTTGAAATCTATTTTTTCCGTCTTGCCTGCGTTGAGGTAATTAACCCCGGATATTATGCCGACCTCCGTTGCCCTGACAACATTTGCCAAAACGCAGCGCAGATCCCTCGTCGAAAAAGTATCCGCAATCGCCTGCGCCACAAAGCCGGCTATTTTGCGCGAAAGCGAAAGGGTTGCGTCGTCCACCGGATTTTCGCCGTGGACGTCGCTAATTTTTATTCCGCGCTCGCGCGCTCCCTCCACAAGCTGCCTGCCTATGCCGTGCACGAGCACCACGTTTATCCCCAGACTCCTCAACACAGCTATGTCGGTCACGACATTTGCAAAGTTCGGGCCAGCGATTATCGCGCCGTCTATGGCTATCACAAAAGTCTGGTCGCGGTATATCGGCACATACTCCAAAATTCCGCGCAGGTCGGAGGCCTTTATGCTTACCTTGCGGATATTTGTATTGGTCTTTTCCATTTGCGGGAATTTTGAAGTTATTGCCGCTGGGAAGCACTACGCCCTGCTTATGTACGTATTGTCTTCCGTGCGGACCTTTACAATGTCGCCCTGCTTTATGAAAAGAGGAACTTGTATAACGACTCCGTTGGCGAGTGTGACGGGCTTGGTCGGCGCCGAGGAAGTGTCGCCCCTGAGGCCTTCGGCGGCTTCTGCCACTTTTATTTCCATATTGTTCGGCAGTTCTATCGACACAGGATTTCCGTCCACAAAGAGTATATTGTACTGCACTCCCTCAACGAGCCATTTTACGTCGTCGCCGATAGTCTCCTTCATTAGGACGATATCGTCGTATGTTTCGGGGTCTATGAAATGGAAGTGGTCGCCGTCAACGTACGAAAATTCAAAGGGCTTGTTTGTCGTATGGCAGAACTCCACGGAATCGGTCGAGCGGAATTTGACCGCCGTCGACGAATTGTTCGACAGGTTTCTCAGAACGGTTTGCACAAACCCTGCCTGTCTGCCCTGCGTGCGGTGCAGCATGCTCATTACGGCGTGCGGAACACCGTTATACATTATAACTCTTCCTTTTCTTATGTCGGTTGGTGATGCCATATATTTTGTCTTTTGTAATTTCGGGCCCCCAAGTGCTTGCGGGGACAATGCGATATATTTTTTTAGGTTAAATGTTTGAAAAGGCGGCGGTCAACAATTTTCTCTAACGCCGCAAGCGGGCTTTACACCCACTCCGAATCCCTCCAAAGTAAGGCATTTGCTATGGAGCGCGCAAAGAACGGGCCGCGGTAAATCATTCCCGAATATATTTGCACAAGGCTCGCGCCGGCGTTCATCATCTCGCCCGCGCGCGCGGTGTCGGTTATCCCGCCCACCCCTATTATGGGAAGCTTGCCGTCGGTTGCCTTTGATATGTATTTTACTATCTCTATGGATTTTTCAAACAGAGGCTTTCCGCTCAATCCGCCGGTCTTCTCGTACTCGGGGTGGTTGGCAGGCCGCGAAACTGTCGTGTTTGTGGCGCATATGCCGTCGAGCTTCAGCTCCTCGAGTATCGAGAGTATCGCGTCTATCTCCTCGAACGAAAGATCGGGGGCAATTTTTAGCACTATCGGTATCCGCGGAACACCGAGCTTTTTCGAACGGTCGTCGTTTGCCTTTGAGACGGTGGAAAGCAGGTTTGGCAGATAGTCCTTGCCTTGCAGCCTTCTGAGCTCAGGCGTATTCGGGCTGCTGACGTTTATTACAAAGAAATCGGCGAAGTCGGCAAGCGCGTTAAAACTGAAAAGATAGTCGGACGCGGCGTCTTCGAGGGGCGTTATTTTGGATTTGCCTATGTTTATGCCGAGGGGGCATTTTCTGGTAAGCTCCCTATTGCCGCCGAGCACTTTCGCGAGCCTCGCGGCAATCTGTTCGGCGCCGTCGTTCGGAAATCCGCAGCCGTTTACAACCGCCTCGCTCGATGGATAGCGGAAAATTCTCGGGCGCGGATTCCCCGTCTGTTTGAGCATTGAAATCGTGCCAATCTCTACATGCCCGAAACCGAGGGCGGCGGCTCCGCGCCAAGCGTAGGCGTCTTTGTCGAAGCCGGCCGCGAGCCCTACCCTATTCGGGAATTTTAGCCCGAACAATTTTATCGGCTTCGGCGTTTTTATCAGGCTGAAATATTCCATCGCAGCCCTCAGCGGCGGAACTGCTCCAACTATCGACATCGCCTTCAGCGCGAGTTCGTGCATCGTCTCCGGATCTTGCGTAAACAAAATGGGGCGCAATATGTTTTCGTACAGCGTATCCATATATAAAAAAAACTTGTCTGCTTTATACCCCTTATCTCCCCCGCGGGCAAGACAAAATCGTGCCCATTCAAAAGGCGATAAAACTTGACTCCCCACCCTTGTGGATTCATTTGTAATAGAGCGACCGCAAAGATAGAGGCGCTATTTCCAAGCCAACCGCACCAACGCCCGACATTGAAATTATTCTCCACAAAAAATATTGATTCAGGAAATTGGACGTCAGTTAGCATTTTCGCCCTGCCGTCGCAATTCAAGGGATACAACGCGGGCAAGCTTTCCGCGGACGTAAAGGCGGGGTTTAATGTAGCGGTGCTCTCGTTCCCGATAAATATGGCGTACGCGCTCGTCGCGGGGCTTCCGATATACTACGGAATTTTCGGGGGGATAATTTCGGCGGTCGCCGCCCTTTTATTCTGCCGCTCAATATACGTCACGCTCGGCCCGAGCAACGCGTCGGCTGTAATGCTGCTAAGCTCCTTCGCCGCGGCGGGCTTTGAAAGCGAAGTTGGGCGAATGGCCGCACTGCCCGCAATCATAATGTTCGTCGGCATTTTCCTAATGCTTGCGAGCGTTTTTAAGATGACGTTCATGATTGCGTATATCTCGCGGACTGTAATAATAGCGTACGTCACTGTCGGGGCACTGCTGATTGTGGCAAACCAGACAAAAAATATTCTCGGGTTTTCATCCCCAGAGGGGACATTTATAACGACCCTCGTAGATATGGTTGCCGCCACCATAAAATGCCTCAAAAATACGGACCCGTGGTCGGTCGCGATGGCAGGCGCAACTCTGCTTATTTTCGCGCCGCTTAAGCACTGGGCAAAGCGCCTGCCGGCAGAGGGCATAACGCTGCTCTTATGCGCCGGAATTTGCTATATATTGACGGAGCACGCCGGCGCAAAAATCGACAGGCTCACGGCGGTCACCGCACAAGAATGGAAATTTACACTCCCGAATTTCGACATAATCGGCGTCCGCGAAGCCGCCCTCTCGGCGCTCGCGATTGCATTGCTTGCGACAATTGAGGCGGTGTCAATCGGAAAGAGCCTCGCATCGTCGAAAGCCGACAGGTTCCCGGTAAACCAGGAGATATTCGCACTCGGGGCGGCGAATGTCGCGTGCGCATTCGGCTCGGCAACGGCGGCGTCGGGGTCGCTTACGCGCTCGACCATCTCGGTGCTAAGCGGCGCAAAAACTACCCTTTTCAACTTTTTTTCGATAATAATAACGCTTGCAATACTGCTTATATTCGGCTCCGCAATAGAATACGTTCCAAAGGCGACGCTCGCGCTGATTGTCGTTTACACAAGCCTCACGCTGATAAAGCCGCACAATATAAAGCTCGCGCTCGCAAGCACGAAAAGCGACGCTCTCGTGTTTGCTGTGACATTTCTCGTCGGCACGTTCAGCACGCTCGACGACGCGATATACGCAGGCATAGGAATTTCGCTGCTGCTGTTTCTAAAAAAAGCGAGCGCGCCGGAAGTCGTGGAATACTCAATACGCGACGACGGGGAGCTCCAAAAAGTAGGCGACGGCGAATCGCACCCCGCGCCCGAGCTCTCGATTGTGCACGTGGAGGGCAATATGTTTTTTGGCGCGTCCGACGTTCTGCAAAACCAGCTCCGAAGAATATCCGTCGAGCCCCACCTAAAAGTGCTGATTTTAAAGCTGCGAAACGCAATAAACTTCGACGCCACAAGCGCGATGGACTTGGAGGAGCTCGCGCGGAGGATGAAGTCAGGGCGCCGCACGCTAATGCTGTGCGAAGTGCGCCCGGACGTAATGAGGGTGCTCAAAGGCTCGGGCGTATACCGCGTAATAGGGGGCGAAAACATATTTGAGAACGACGACGACAACCCGACGCTCTCCGCGGCGCTTGCCATAAAGCGCGCCCGCACGATGTTTGAAAGGGCGCCGGTTGTCGACATTTACGCGACGCGCCGCAAAGACGGGGAATAAAATGAGCTTAAAGATAATTGCAGTGGGGAAAATAAAGCGCGCCGAGTTGCGGACTCTGTGCGACGAATACTCAAAAAGGCTCTCGCGCTACGGCGGCGCGGAGATAATCGAGATAAAAGACTCCGACGCTGAAACCGAGGCCGGCGCCATGCTCGGCAAACTCGCTAATTTTAAGGGGAGAATATACGCGCTCGCCGAAGAGGGGAAAACGGCGACCTCGCGAGAATTTTCAAAAATGATTGAATCCGACCTGCTGCGCGGCGGAAGCGCATTCGTAATCGGCGGACCATACGGGCTGTCCGATAAAATAAAGGAGAGAGCCGACGTTTTGCTGTCGCTGTCGCCAATGACATTCACGCACGAATTTGCGCGGGCAATACTGCTCGAGCAGATTTACAGGGCAAAAACAATATCGGCAAACACGGGCTACCACCATTGAGCCGAAATTTTTAAGTCAAATAAAAACAGTCTGCAATAACCCACGGAAATTTTATGAAAAACAATGCAATTAAAATTATTTTAACGGCGCTTGCGGGTTGCGCATGCGCGCTCTTAAACGCGGAAGATTCGCACGCCCTGCGCGCGTTCCCGATATCGTTTCCGGCGGAGGGATCCGCCCCGATAAAGACCGCGGCAGCCGTAATAGCGGAGGCTCCTGAAGACGCCGAAGGGCTTGTTGAAGCGGCAAAATCCGCAATTTCCGGCAAAACCCCCGTGGATAAAAACCAGATGCGTCGCGCCGCGGCATTCAAAAAAATGGTGATGCCCGACGCCTCGAAAATTTTAGCGACCGCCAAGCTCGGTAAATATTACGCAGTGTTCCCAACCGCCGGCAGGCAGCTCCCCAAAGGCAGGCCAAACATCAACTTTATGGTCTTTGAAAAATCCGCGGACGCCTACAAATGGCTGCCGTCCTTCAACGACCCGCTTTTGCAGATTATGGCGGACGCGGCCGCAAATTCATCGGAAATCGCCCGCGAAAACATCAAAACATTTTCCGAAGCCGACGCAAAAATCTTGGACGAACTCTTGAAAAAATCCCTTCCGTTTTTGAAATTTGCGAACGGGGCGTTTGTCTCATTGGAGGCAGTCCCAGGCGTGGACTCGCTCGAAGTCTCCAAATTTTACCGCAACGCCCAAGACATATTTTACTCGTGGAAGATTGAAGAGTACGGGGCGTTTTTAACACCGCGAACAAAAGCCGCCTTTGACGCCCAATACGGATCAATGAGCGAGCAGGACCGCAAAAAGGCTCTCGGCGAATATTTCTCGTGGGGCAAGAAATATTTGAAAGCCCTAGACGCCTCTCCTATACATGTGATGATTTTTAATAGGACAAAGCCCGGCAACCCTCCGCGCCCCGACTTTGCCTATATACTAAAAGACGGCCCCGAATTTAAAATCGCCGTGCTAACCGACAGCAAAACGCCGCTCGAAGCTTTTATGGGCAAATACATTCTCGTCGATTCCCCCTACATTGAAAACATATCAAAAAAGTTTGCCCCCGCTCAAAAATAACGCGCATATACCACCGCTAAAAAAGCCGATTCCGCACCGCTAAAATTGTACGCCGCACAGACGGCAGATTTTAGCGGTAAAGACGCTCGGGCTCAAGCCGCAGGCAAAATCTTTTAGCGCCCCTTGCGGCGTCCCCGTCGCGTCGCAATAAGCAAAAAGAAAAGCGCGCAAAAAGTTAACATGCAAAAAATCTGCGCATTTTAAAGCGGTAAAATTTTTCATAGAAAAAAAATCTTCGTAAAAAATCCCGCGCAACGCCGCACGGTACCGCGCCAGATTTCTCGACTCCGGCGCAGGCGGATAAAGCAGCCGCAATAAAAAAAGCCCCGCTAATAGAGAAGTTTAAGGCTTTCCATCAGCTCAGACTTCGATTCCGCAAGCGGATGCGCCGATATATGAAAAGTGTCGCGCGCCCAGCCCGCCTCGGTGTTTATCCGCGCGAAAACTATGTCGTACCCGCAATCCCTTACCGTTTTGGCTATTTTGTAAAGCAGCCCCACCCTGTCGCGCCCGCGAACCTCCAATACGGTTTTTCCGCTCTCGCGGCGCATAAATACGTCCGAAAGCACGGACTCGTTCCTCCGCCGCCGGGAGCCGTAAAACATCGACTCCACTTCGCCGTCGAGCGAATGTATATCCGCCAGAGCCGCCGCCACCTTGCGCGAGAACATCTCCCTAATCCGCATATTATTCGACACCCCCCCGGATACGCCGGTCAGATAAAAAGTGTCTATTGTTATTCCGTCCGTGCGCGTCAAAACCTTCGAGCCTAAAATGTCGAACCCCGACACGCTCAGCACGCCCGCCAAAACGGAAAAAAGCCCGGCCCTGTCATTTGACACCGCGCAAACGCGCGTAATTGTACGGTTTGGGTCGTCTATCCATTCGAGCACTGGCAAATCGGGATTTTTTCTCTTTTTGAGAGCCTCGATAAGCTTTATGTGCATCAAAACGTCGCTTTGGTTGTGGAAGGAAAAATAGCTCGCCGGCATGCACAGCATGTGCTCTTCAAGCAGCTCCCTCCGCCCCGCAAATTCGGGCGAAGAGCTCAATTCGGCAAGCGCCCTTAGCCGCTTCTTGGCAAAGGAGTTTTCCGCCCCCTTGCCCTTGCGGATATACAACAAAGTCTCGCGGTACAGTGTCTCGTGAAGCCCCTGTTTGTAAGAGTTCCAAAATCCCTCCGCCGTTCCGCGCGAGTCGCAAAATGTGGTAATATACAAAAGCTTCAAAGTCTCCTCGTCGCCCGCTATCGAAGCAAATTTAGCTATTTCGGACTCGTCCTCTATATCGTGCGACTGCCAAAACCTCGCCATCTCCAAATGGTTCTTTACGATTAAAACGACAGTCTCGATGTCTTCGTCCGGAACCCCGAGCCTGCGCAAGACCCTGCCGGCTATCTCCGCGCCTACCTCCGCATGCCCGCGGATTCCGTCGCCCTTGCCTATGTCGTGAAAGAATAATATGAGGTACGCGAGCATAGGGTTCCGCATTCCCGTTATGACCTTGTGGTAGTGCCAATATATGCCGTCCGATTTCCGCGCGCAAAAGATTTTGTCGAGGTGCGATATGCAGTTTAAAGTGTGCATATCGGCAGTGTAGCGGTGGTAGAACTCGCGCTGCACCATGCAAGTAATGTCCATAAACTCGGGGATAAAGCGCCCGAGAACGCCCCAATAATGCATGACTTCAAGCGCAGGGAACACATTGCCCCTGCATTGGAGTATCGACAAAAAGCACCTGTTGTTGTCGGCGTCCGCGCGGAAGGCGTCGTCTATAAGCTCGCGGGCGTCTTTAAGCTCAACTTCGAGGGTGTCGCTCGGCGCGCAGCCGTACGCTTGGCAATATTGGAACAATCTAAGTATCCGCGCAGGCTTTCGCTTGAATACGCCTTTGCGCACGGCGCTTATTTCGCCGCGGTATGCGCAAAAACCGTCCACTCTGTACTTGCGGTTGCGGGGCACGCGCGCCCCAAGTTGCCTCATCGTCGCGAGAACGTCTTTTGGCAGCTGTATGCCCATTCGCTTGCGGGCGGTCTTTGCGAGGGTGTCGATTACGCGGAAGGATTTGTAAACGGAACGCATGAAAGCCTCCACTTTTTCCTCCTCGCTTCGGCCAACAAATCCGAGGCGCTCGGCCACGGCAGGCTGCTTTTCAAAATCGAGAACGTCAGTCGGGCGGTTCGTCTGAAAATGCAAGTCGTTTCTCACTCTTAGGAGAAAGTCGAAAGCCCTTCTGAGCGCCTTGTATTCCGTGACAGAAAGCATACCCTTGCGCATAAGTTCCTCTATTTTCGGCACCCCGAAACTCAGCAAAGTCTTCCAGCGCATCGTCTGGAAGTCTCTCAACCCTCCGATTCCGTTTTTTACGTTCGGTTCCTGAATGTAGGGCGTCCAATTGAATGCGGCGTGGCGGTCGCGCTTTAAGCGCATAAGGCTGTCAAAATGGCTCTTTTTAGTGGATTGGCAGAGGGCTTCAAAAGCGCGCCTGAAGCGGGAATAAAGGGAGACTCCCCCACACAACAGCCGAGAGTCCAACAGGGAATTTTTTAAAAGTATGTCGGAAGACGCCTGCGATATAATTTCGGCTTCCGTGGCGCTCGTGTGGCCGAGCTTTAATCCGGTGTCCCAAAGCGGATACATTATGTCGTCAACCAGCAGCTCTTTTATTTTGTCGCCGACGCCGTCTTCATATAGGAAGAGAATGTCAACATCGCTATTTGGGCAGAGCTCGCGCCTGCCGTAGCCTCCGAGGGCAACAACGCAAACTTTCTCGCCGATTTTGCCGTCTTTTTTTAGCCTCCTTGCGAGAAATTTTTTCCAGAGAAATTTTATGACTTCGTCCACAGCCGCTGTCGTTGCCGCGCAGACAGCCCTGCCCGACACCCCCTGCAAATGCGCCTTCATCACGGCCGCGCGCGAGTTTTTCAAGCACGCTGCAACAGCCGCAGCCGCGTCTTCGCGCCCAGCCAGAAAATTTACGCACATGCCCGCCACTTCTTCAGGCAACTTAAAGCCACTCATATTTATAAAATTATATCGGCAAATCTTGTTGAAATTCGCAGAATATTCTGTCAAATTAAAAATAATTTGAAAGAAATATCCGCTTAAAAAGATAAAATTTCCCAAACGCACGAAAATGGAAGAAGAAATCATAAAAACAGATAAAACCCCGGCGCTTTTGCCGGCTTTGGGCATATTGGGCCTTGGCATTGGCACGGTCGCACTCGTACTCGGAATTTTCGCCATGAAAAAGTCCGGCGACATATCGGAGTCTATGTCGGACAAAATAGAAAAAGCGGCAGCCCTGTCACTTGAAATAAAAAAACTCAGCGACAGAACCGACGCCCTCGCGCTGCAAATCGAAGATATGAAATCCGGCGACGGCAACCGCGTGGAAAAGCTTGCTAAACAAACCAACGATGTAGTCATAAAGCTGAATTCCATGATTGCAAAAAATAGGGAGGCAATTAACGACTTAAACAAAGCCGTAGAAAAATTGGCAAGCCGCCCCGCGCCGTCCCGCGCAAGCTCGCAATCTGCCCAGACTGCCCAGGGAGCACAATCCGACGCCCAGCAAACCCAGGCCTCAACAGGCGGCGAAAAAACCCACATCATTCAAAGCGGCGATACCTTTGCGAAGATTGCCATTAAATACAAAACGACAGTCGACGCCCTCATTCGCGCCAATCCCGATTTGCGCCCCACCCAACTAATGATAGGCCAGAAAGTCGTAATTCCCCAATAACAGCGGTTGGGCGCATATCGACAACCCCTGTGCTATTCAGAGACAATCCCCTCAAGGATTGGGCGCATATAGATCTCTGTAATTTGCAAAGGCAAGCATGCACGGGGGTTGGGCGCATATCGACAACACCTCTGCTATTCAGAGACGATCCCCTCAAGGGTTGGACGCATATAGGTCTCTGCAATTTGCAGATATACGCATGAATGGAGTTAGACGCATGTAGGCCACCGCAGAAACAAGCATGCACTTGCTTAGACGCAACTGTACTTTGCCTACGCCGCCTATCTTTGCAATGCAAACTAATCTGCCTGTACGGAGTTTGCACAATAAAAAAAGCACAGCTACAAAATGTAGTTGTGCTTTTTTATTCCGCAGGAATTGTATGTAACTCGCGAGAATTTCTGCTATTTCAAAAATACGACCGAGGGGGTTTGCGCAACTACAAAAAACCCTGCTTTCAGAAATAATTAGCCCGCGCGGGTTATATGTAGCTTCTATTACCACGCCTATTTTTCGTTTTCAAATGCTATTAGTATGCACGGTGTCGGATGAGATTTCTAAAAAATTCGCATAAATGCAGAGTAGTAACGAGATACTTGCATAAAATAGAGAAATTTAAAAGTTGCACAATTCGCAGGGTAAAAAAGTATAATACCTTCCCTATGTTGGCACGGATTATTTTACCCCGCCTACCGCATGCAGATACCTACGGACAATTCATAACGCTTACGTTAAACATATGCGCCGATTGCAACATGCATAGGCAAACGCATACTATAAAATATTTATACAAATATTGTGAGTGCTTTTTATTGCGGGTTTAATTGGAAGCCTTTTTTTATCGCAAAGACTCTTAGCAATAAAGCTGCAAAACTTCCGCTGCAACTTAGGCAACCTTAAAATAAAAGTTTAAATTTTCTCAGGTATTTTATTAAAAACCGTTTTCTTCAAATTTTCGCGCAATCGGATAAAAATTTTCATAAAAAAACACAGCAAGCCATATTGACTGCAAAAACTAAATTGAAAGCCGAATCGCCCGCTAAATGAACCGAATTTTACGAATAAAAATAACATACCGTAAAATTAAATCCTTAAAACTATGCCAGAATGCATTGCGGTGTAATGAAAATCTTCTAATTTTTTTGCAAAATTATCTAAAAAAAAGCGAAGCGCACTCATTCGTGCGCTTCGCATTATTTTTGGCCGTTATTCGCAATAGATTGGCTATTCCCATGAGCGTTCCGGGAGAGGTTCGTCCTTCTCCACGCGGTCGCGGTTGCCCTTGTTCCACCAATAGAACACGGGGCTTGCAATAAACACCGAAGAGAACGTTCCCGCAACTATACCAAGCATAAACACGAGCGAGAAGTCCACGATAATTCCGGTTCCGAAAAGGAATAGCGCGGCAGCCGCAAAGAATGTGCTTAAGCTTGTGAGTATAGTTCTCGACATCGTCTTGTTGATTGAATAGTTGATGATGTCTTTGAGCGACATTGTGGGCTTTAACTTCAACTCTTCGCGAATGCGGTCGAACACAACTATCTTGTCGTTGATCGAGTATCCCATGACCATAAGTATGGCGGCAACCATAGGCGCCGAGAACTGCCCAGAGCCGATTCCGAAAAGCCCAAATATCGCATACAGGCCTATCGTAACTACAACGTCGTGGAAAGTCGCGATAATAGCGCCGATACCGTAGCTCAACTCAAATCTGAACGCAACATACGCAAGTATCAATAGCAGAGAGAGGGCAACGGCGATAAACGCATCGCGGGTGATGTCGCCGCTAACCGACGCGCCGATGCTCTGCTGGCTAACCAATTTCAGCCCCGCATCTGGGAATTTTTGCGCGAGCAAATCGAAAACCTTCTGCCCCTTTTCGCTTTCAACTTGCAATACGAGATTTTCCGAACGCGTCGCCAAATCCGTTTGGTAGGAGGCTTGGATTTCCCCTATTCCCTCGTCGGAAGTGGAGGTGCTGAGAGCTGTTATGTTTTCTATTGGTATCTTTTTGTCGGGATTAAACGATACGGCAACAATGTCGCCGCCCGTAAAGTCGATACTAAGCGTTTTGTCCCCGCGGCTTATTAGAACCGCTACGCCAATTATGACAACCGTCCACGATATTATAAAGGACGCCTTTGCATATTTTAGGAAGGGGAAATTGGCGTCGCCGGATATCAGGCCCTTAGAAAGAGCCTTTTTGATGATATTGTTTTTTATGGACAACTCAAGCAGCGCGCGGCTTAGAATCAGGCAGCAGAAGAGTGTCGTAAAAATACCTATCGCAAGCGTAAGGCCGAATCCCTTTACAGGGCCTGTGCCGAACGCCCAGAGGGCTCCCGCTGAAATCAAAGTCGTGAGGTTGGCGTCAACAATGGTCGAAAAGGCTTTGTCGTAGCCGGCTGCCAGTGACGCCCACAGATTTTTGCCGCGCAATGTTTCTTCGCGCATGCGCTCGAACACAAGTATGTTCGAGTCAACCGCCATGCCTATGGTTAGCACAAGAGCCGCAATGCCAGGAAGCGTCATTGTCGCCTTAAAGCTCGCGAGCACTCCGACGATAATAACAAGGTTCACTATTACGGAGAAAACCGCAATCAACCCCATTCCGCGGTAGAAGAAAAGCATAAATAAAATAGTCGCCGCAAAGCCGATTCCGGCAGCAACCATTGAGCTTTCCCTCGCCGTATCTGCAAGCGACGGCCCGACTTCGTTTAGAGAAGTGCGCTTCAGCCCGACAGCAAGGGGATTGTTGAGGGCGTTTGCAAGCTCGATAGCTTCGCGGCGCGTAAAATTGCCGGTAATCGAGCCTCTGTCCTTAATGACGCTTACAATATTCGGCGCGCTCATTAGGCGCCCGTCGAGCACTATCGCCAAAGGCTGCTTTGTTCCCGTGCGGTTGTCCTCCT
The DNA here is from genome assembly GCA_900545715.1 of uncultured Opitutales bacterium. Classification (GTDB taxonomy): domain Bacteria; phylum Verrucomicrobiota; class Verrucomicrobiia; order Opitutales; family Intestinicryptomonadaceae; genus Merdousia; species Merdousia gallistercoris. The sequence continues at coordinate 3,250 of URAJ01000026.1, read as the reverse complement.
CCAAAATAGAGCGCGTAATGCGTTCAAATACTTTTGCGCCCTCGGAGGTGAACTCCATTCCGACGGAGAATTTATTTGCGTCCTCCATAGTGGGGTAGGCGCGGCTTATTATGTCGCCGTTTGCCTCGGGTATGCGCTTGACGTACATGGGTTCTTCGACGAGCTTGCCATTGCGCTCTGTCTCCATAATCATCACTTCATAGCCAAACGGGATTTCCGAAATTGGCGGCTTAGCCGAGGACGGCCGCGCAGTGCGGTGCACGAGGCGGAATTCGAGCTTCGCAGGCCTCGAGAGCTCCTCAATCGCCTCGGGGTTGTCTTTCAGCGAGACGCCGGGCATCTGGACCTCTACTGCTTTCGAACCCATTATGCGGATAGTGGGCTCAGTGACGCCCAAGCCGTTTACGCGGTTGTTCATGACCGACAGGACGTCTTTGAGTTGCCCTTCGCGCGAGTACTGGTCTTTATCCAAATTGGAATCGTCGATTTCGAGCGTGAACGACACGCCGCCCTGCAAGTCGAGTCCCTTTTTGAGCATTCCCTTGCTCTGGCGGTAAAGCTCTTTCAACAATATGTCGTTGCGCTTTTTTAGGTTGAGAATGTCGGATACGTTGACGTCCGGAAAATATTTGTAAAGGTCGATATTTTCGGCGTCGGCGTAGTCGCGGAGTGCGATATAGAGGGTCGGCGACTTAGATTTGTCGTTTTTGGCGGCAAGTTTGTCAACGCGGGCTTCGGCGGCTTTAAGAATTTTCGCGAATTCTTCTTGGTTCGCCGTCGCGCGGGTTTGTATATATGTTTCAAACGGCGTATCCGAGAACGGTATCATAGCCGATACCGCCCAAATTACGACGAGGGCCGTTATTATGAGTTTCCACAAGATGCTACGGTTGATTGCGGACATATTTTTCCTTACTATTATATAAATAAACAAAGGCGCGACGCTCGAATCGCGGCGCGCATTAAATCAATTATTTCTTTTGGGAATTGTCGGAATCCCCGGATACTTTTTCAGATATTGCGGACTTTATAAACTCTATCTTAACGCCGTCCGCAAACTTCACAACAAAAGTCTTTTCCTTGACGTTTGCTATGGTGCCGCAAGCTCCTCCAATAGTCATGACCTCGTCGCCAGTTTTCAGCTCGGAAATCATTTTTGCATGCGCCTTTTGTTTTTTGCGCTGCGGGGCAATCATTAGAAAATACATTGCCGCAAACATTAGCACTATAAACAGAAGCATTGATGTTCCGCCTCCCTGCGGAGCTTCTGCGGGAGCGGCGGCAGCTTGTGCGAAAATAGTCGATATGTAATCCATAAGCATAATAGTTATTAAAATTTGAATTAAACCCGTCTCAGATTTCTTATGCAAGAAAAAAATTCCCAACATTCATATAAGCAATAGTAAAATACACCGTTCCCCCATTGTTTTTTCTAAATGGCAAAAATTGCGGTATATTTATAATATTAGAGAAAAAATGGCGATTTGGGCATCCTAAAAATTTTAAATACCCCATAGAGGGCGGTACAAACGATTGAAACCTCCTAAAAATTTGCAATGGAACAGACACACTGACAAAAAATCGAAAAAATTCTCAAACGAAACACCCACTGGCTGACAAAAAACCCCGCCGGCTGACAAAAATTTATTTAACGTAAAAAACCTTCTCTAAAAAAACAAAACCGCCATAAAATATGGCGGTTCTGAAATAAGAAGCGATAAATATGACCTATTTTATAGTTTTTTTAGGTTCCGCTACATTCGCAAACTCGCGGGCGAGGTTTTGGAGCGTATTCGCGATAAAATTCGAGCGGTTGCGATTATCGCTTTCTGCCATTTTATCAATTTGTTCGACTAACGTCTGGGGCAAACTTATTGATATTTGCGTCATTCCGATCGTTTTCCCGGATCCTTTTTTACGTGCCATACTATTGTTTCCTTTTTTATTGGTTAGATAATTGACTCCTCCTATCGGTCGGACAATATAAAACAAGATAGAAATAAATTTTCAAACCTCACATTATCCGCCAATAGAAATTTTTTAAAAATTAATAAGAGATTGCTAACATAAAATTTATAGTCAAGTAATTTTTTGTGAAAATGTGGAGTTTTTTCAGAAATATAATAATATTGCAAAAAAGAATTACAATATATTAAAGCTTCCACATTCATATTATTTTTAATACTTTTACAAAGGAAATCGGAACTTTAAAAAAAACTTAAACTAATAATTTAGCATTTTTATTCAAATTTAAAGCACATGTCGGCAACCCATATTTTAGGTATATGAATCGGTAAATAATTTACCAAATAAAAAAATAAACGGTTGACTTTCACAAAAAAATGTTAGTTAATAGGACAAAGGGGGAGAGTAATTTAAATGCAAGCTTTGTCTTGGAATATTTTATTTTTGCGCAAATGCGCATACGCTGCAATTTTTGCTGCATTTTTTGCGTTTGCAGCCCTCCCCGCTACAAACGCCGCAACTCCGGCAAAAGCTCCTGCAAAAGGCGCCGCTGCCGCCGCAAAAAAAGCCGCTGCCGCCCCTAAAAAGACTCCGCCCGCAACGGAATTAAAAATTCCGGAACCACCTGCGTCTGTCGGCGAAACAAAAATAGTTGAACCGGATAAATCAAAAATCCCCACCCCCGATAAGTCAAAGCTTGTGCGAAGCGTTAAGTCTTTCTCCGAAAGGATGAAAGAACTAAACGACAAAAATAAAAAGAAAACAAAACCTGTAAAATTGCGCAAACATGTCGTAGATGCGCGCGTAGTCGCATGGGGGCGCGACGCCGAAAGCGCGGAAAACGCCGCCCTAGACAGCGCAAGGAGACTCGTCGGAGGCAAGGGTAAATTTCTGGTAAAAGACTCTGTTTTTTACACAGATTCTTCAAGCAAATATATTTGCGCTGTTCGTATAAATTTTAGCGACCAGATACCGGAAAACTGGTACATGGAGTCCGAAATGGCAACGGGCTTTGGGCGCGATTATGAACGCGCATATTCCTCCGCCATGATGAAAGCTATCGGCAAGGCAAAAAACATTCGACGCAAAAAGGAGTGGGGCAACGCCAAAGCCACAACAGAACTCGGCGTTATCCCTTACGACTGCACTTTCTCTGTTATAGGCAAAGATAAATACTGCAAATTATTTTTCAGATACTTTATGCCCCGCTAATTTTCAATATTTTCTACGTTTCTTCCAACAAGCTAACTATTAACGATATCCATATTAAAATTATAATTTTAAA
>URAJ01000025.1 GCA_900545715.1 uncultured Opitutales bacterium | reverse complement strand
TAAGCCGCTTGTCTAACTCCTTTAGCTTTTATGCACTGGAGTATTTAATTCGCGTTTTTATTATTAACCGAAAAAGAACTAAAAAAGCTTTTTAAATAATGCGCTTCAAAAGCCGCAAAAAAATTTTCCCGAAATAAATATTCCCGCTAAAAATGGTTTTGACTTGCGGCTAATTTTTTAAATACTTATCGAGTTTTTTATCAAGAGTTCATTGGAAAAATAAAACTGCGATTCGGAGGAGTTTCTCAAAAAAAATGACTGCGAATTTTCTTCAAATGCAATGCGCCTTAATATGGAGGTTGATTTAATCGGCAGTTGGTAACAATTTTGCTCGGGTGGCGGAATGGTAGACGCAGCGGACTTAAAATCCGCTGGCTTAACGGCCGTACGGGTTCGAGTCCCGTCCCGAGTACACTCCGTTTTTTTGCTCGCGGGCGCAATTTTTCTCTTCATATAAATTTTAACGCGAGAGAAAAAATATTTTAAATTCCAATTCTCTTATTTTGCGGCGGTTCTTGTGCCTAAATATTAGCGCACGCAAAACCCGCATATTTTGTTAAATCTTAAACTTTCTCAGCCCAGAACAAAAGTCTGGCTCCGACTTCCATACAGAATCAGAACACGCAAGCGCAAAAATTAAAAAATCAAAGCGCACATTGCAAAATCAAAAAAATCGACTCGTATTCTGCCTTTTCATTACTCACAAAAAAGGCTGCAAAAAGTCCTTTCCGGCACACAATAAATCCATATTTAAATTGACTGATTTTTAGGAGAAAATATTTTTGAGTTATGAATATTTTTAAGTCTATAGCTTGTATTTCATTCTTTCTAATATCCTGTATCGCCTACGCGCAGTCCAATACGGGAAAAGATAACAATCTTGAAGACTTTCCACGTTTGGAAGGCGAGAAATACGACTCCGCAAGAATACAGCGCGCAATAGACGCCTCGGCATTCCGCGTCCTAAAAATTCCCGCGGGCGACTATCTGTTGGACAAGCCGCTTCAAATTGCGAATTGCGCATCCCTCGATATGCACAAGTCGGCAAATTTCACGCCCGTATCCGAGATGGATTTTATGCTTACTTTCGACGGCGCGCGCGGTTTTTTAGGGAAGCCTCCTTTCCCATTCGGCGAGGACCACAATCTGTTTATAAAAGGCGGAAACTTCAACTGCAAGGGAATGTCCGGCGGAGTTCTCATAATGAACTACCACCACTTTACCTATAAGGATTCCACTATACGCAACGCAAAAACGGCAGGCCTTAGAGTTGACAGTTCCCTAAAGCCTGGCGGGCAAGGATACGAACTGGTTGCGAGCAATATATACTTGCGATGCACAATGAAAGGGCTTGCCGGAAATGTAGGCATACTGTCGAACGACGGCGACAACCACTTTATAGATTGTATTGTAATAGACTACACGACCGGAATATATGTGCGCAATGGCGGCGGATTGAGATTGACGCGCTGCCATGTATGGGGAGGGCCGATTCCTCCCGCAAAAAAGGGCGAACTCCCCGAAATGCTAAAAGATTCCGTCTGCTTCAAACTAACTGCAGGCGACACTCTGCTAACGGACTGCTATGCCGATACGGGCATGACAGGCTTTTTAGTCGACGGCTACCAAGTGCGCCTAATAGGCTGCTCGTATTACAACAATTACAGAGCATTTAAAATGGACAATCCTGTTGCAGTAGAGCACAAAAAGGGGAAATTGTTAGTTCAAGGCTGCCTTTTCACAAAAACATCGCCCCACGCAAAATTATACAAAGGTAACGGGAGAGAATTAATCTGGAATAGCAACATTATAAACGGATTCAAAGAGAGCGAATTTGGACTGCCGGAAAATATCACAGACTATCCGGATATCAGGGTAGATTTCTATTAAAAACACTCCATCACCAATAATTCCGCACGGATAAGGCATACAAAGTCGCCGGAACGCAAAATAAAATTTTTTGCCGCAAAAAAACGCGGGGAGTATTGCTCCCCGCGTTGATTTTTCATTATATTTCACAACCCGACTGCCTAAAAATTTACCTCCACGCGAGCCCCCACTACATACGCCGCGCCCGAAGCTCCATTGCCGGGATTCATAAATATCTGCATGTCCACCGAAAGAGGTAACTAAATTTAGCCTCATAAAAGTTAGATTAGTCTAACTTGTCAATTAAATTATTAGCCTTATCTAACTTTTATGGGGAAATCTTTTCTCTTCTCCGTTGGCTTAGCTGGCAAAAGTGCTAAGCGAAAGGCTTTCTGATAAGGAAGAAACCCCGCAGCCCCTGACCCTTTCCGCCCCCAAACATGCATTTAAAATAAAAAAACTGCGCATTGCGCGATGAAAGCGCAGATAATTTTGGGGAAAGTACAGAGTGCCGCCACGCACTAAAACCGCCGCACTTACTTTAATTGACAAACAAAATATCGCGCATCCCCCACAAAGTATTGCACACCCTTGTACATGTCTATTGTACTACACCTTGCATTTTGCAATACTTGCAGCCTATCTGTTTTTCAACCTGTCTATGCATTTCCTTGCACTATTTGGGCGCAAATAAAAAACGCGGGGTATTGCGAACCGCTTCGCAATAAAATAAAAGCCCAGGGGAAAAATAAAAAAGCCGAGTAAACCCACGCCCGGCTTTCAAAAAAATTCAAAAAAATTTAAGTGCGCGAGTGGCATCTCAAAAAGTTTGAATAGAAGAGCAACCCCTTCTTCTGGCTCTTCTCAGGGTGGAACTGGCAGGCTACAAGATTGCCGCAAGATATGGCGCTCGTAAATTTTTGCCCGCCGTATTCAGTCGTCCCCAATACGATGTCAGTTCTTGGCGTATCAACATAATAGCTGTGGACAAAGTAAAATTGGTCGTCCGAAGATATGCCTTCAAGCAGCCGCTCGTTTCCCTTGCGCCTAAATTCCACATTATCCCACCCCATGTGCGGAACTTTATAACCGCGCGGGAGGTTCAATTTTTTTACGCTTCCCTCAAATATGCCCAAGCATTCCGTGCCGCCGCCCTCCTCGGAAAACTCGAAAAGCGCCTGCAAGCCGAGGCATATCCCAAAGAACGGCTTGTCTGCCGCTATCCAATCGCGTATCGCTGAGTCGAATCCGGTGCTCTTTAAGAGTTTCATTGTGTCCGCAACGGCTCCCTGCCCCGGAAAGATGAGCAAATCGTCGCCTTCAATTTCCGAGGGCGAAGAAATAATCCGAGCCTTTGCGCCAACGGCCTCCCACGCGCGGTACACGCTGCGCAGATTGCCCATTCCGTAGTCTATTATCGCCGTCTTTGCGCCGACTGACATATTTATATCGATCCTTTCGTGGTTGGAAGCGCCCCTCCGAGCCGCCCGTCTATCTCGACCGCCCTTCTAAGCGCCTTCGCGAAACATTTGAATGCCGCCTCTGCAACATGGTGCGGCTCCCCGCCGTATATCAGCGACACATGCAGATTCGCCCCGGCCTCGTTGGCAAACGCCTGGAAAAACTCGCGGCAAAGCGAAACATTGAAGTCGCGCACGCGCGCGTCCTTGTCGCCCAAGTCGTACACCAAAATCGGCCTGTTCGACAAGTCAAGCGCGACTCTCACGAGAGTCTCGTCCATAGGCAAAATAAAAAATCCGTACCTAAAAATGCCCGCTTTGTCGCCGAGCGCCTCGCGAAACGCGCGCCCCAAGACTATCCCGACATCTTCGACTGTGTGGTGGTAGTCTATGTCTATGTCGCCCGAAGCCTTTATTTTCAAATCGAACAGCCCGTGGCGCGCAAAGAGCTCGAGCATATGGTTGAAGAACGGTATGGAAGTGTCTATCTCGTAATTTCCGGAACCGTCTATATTCAGCTCTATATTTACGTCAGTCTCCTTTGTCTTGCGCGCTATTTTGGATATTCTCGACTTCATTATTCGCCTTTCTTCCACTCGATTGCCGCCGCCCGGAACGCCTCCATCTGCCCCGGAGTCCCCACGGTCAGGCGTATCGACTTGTTTACGTTCTTATCTTTCGGAAAATAGCGCAAGAGTATTTTTTTCGAGCGCAGATATTCAAAGAGCGACGACGCCTCCGACACCGACGCCTTCTTCCCGTCCCGAAACGGCTCAAACAATATAAAATTACTCGAGCTCTTTATATACTTCCAGCCTATCGAATCGAAAAACTTTTCAGTTGCGCTTCGTTCTGCTATGACCTTCCCCACGCATTCCAAATGGTATGGGGCATCCCTCAGCGCCGCGACTCCCGCGGCCTGCGCGAGCCTGTCTAAATTGTAGCTGTCCCTCACCCTGTCGAGAATTTCTATTATCGCCGGTTGCGCAAACGCCCAACCTATTCTCATTCCGGCAAGTCCCCAGCCCTTGGAAGACGTACCCGTCACTATCAGGTTTTCGTACTTCTTTACAAGCGGAATGGCGGTCTCCCTTGCAAATGGCGCGTATGCCTCGTCCACAAGGACTATCCCGCCAAAGTTTTCGCATATTTCCGCAACGGCGTTCAGCCCGAACCCCTTGCCTGTCGGCGCATTGGGATTCGTAAAGAAAAATATGTTCGCTCCGCTCGAGAATATTTTTTCGAACGGAATTTCGAGGTCCCCCGCAAAAGGTATTTGGATTATCTCCGCCCCCTGTATCTTTGCGAGAACCGGATACAGGGAGTAGCTCGGGTCTATTGTGGCAATTTTAAGAGACTCGTCGGAGAACGCCCTGACCGCCAAGTTTAGCGCGTCGTCGGAGCCGTTTGCGGCAAACGCATACTCGGCCTCCATTCCGTAGTACTCGGCGACTGCCTTTCTAAGCTCACGCGAATATGGGTCGGGGTACAGCCTGAGCATTTCACCGTCGGGGCCCATTGCAGAAATTACCGCCTCGCGCACTTTCGGGGACGGCGCGTACGGCAGCTCATTCGTGTTCAGCTTTACCCAGCCTCCTTCGCCGGGCTGTTCCCCAGGCGTGTACGGCGACATCTTCCTAACGCTTGCGGATACTTTGTCGTTTAGCGCAAATTTATTTTTCATTTTCCATTTTCCTCACTTTTATAGCGTACTCCGCCGGATTCTCGACGGGATTTTCCCTCATTCCGCTCTGGAGCCTCGCAAGGTACGGGTCGGGCTTGCGCTCAAGGCTGAACGGCTCGTCGGGTAGATTTTCGGCGTCTATATCGAGCTCGTCCACGGCGTCGTAATCGTCGAAAATCATTGAGATTCTCCGCGCCTCGTCTATCATGAGCTCTATCGGGTTTTCGGTTTTAAAATGCTTGTCAACGTATTCAACCAAATGGGGATGGCGCATTTTTTCCCATCTCAGCTTCAGCTCCTCGACGCTTTTGTTTGACACTCCGCTGCGGCGGGAAAGCAGTACACAGTCGGCAAAGTGCGCGAGCATATCCAGATATTTTGACGTCTCCTTCGGAAATTTCTCGGCCATCGAGCAGTCGACAACCGACCATATTCTCGCAAGTCTTATCTTTCCGCCGTCGCAGAGCCCTTTGAAGCTCTCAACTTCGTCCGCCGGATTTTTTGTTGAATCCGCCACATAAAATACCCTTGTTATTTTGGAGGCATCGAGCGCGCCAATCTTTACCGCAGCATCTGCGGCGTCGGAATATTTTACAATTCCTGCATTGTCGGTCTTGGCTATCGAAGAGTCGCTCTCGGAAGGCTTCTCGTTCTCCGAAACGAACACTATCGAAAAATCTCCGTCCATGGATCCCCGCTCTATGGCGTCGCGCACAATCCCGCGCCGTCCTGATGTCGGGGTTCCCATTATATAATACGCGGGAATTTGCATTGCGCTTCTCCTTTGCTGCGCGGCGCGCTAAATGCGCACCGTGCGGTTAATCAATAGAAAATCTGCCGCGACAATCGCCGCCATTGCCTCGACTATCGGAACTGCGCGCGGCAATACGCACGGATCGTGCCGCCCGCGCCCTATTACCTTTGCGGGTTTGAGCTCGCGCGAGACGGTGTCCTGCTCTTTGGCAATTGTTGCGGTGGGCTTGAATGCCACCCTGAAATCAACGGGCGCCCCTGACGTAATCCCGCCGAGCACGCCGCCCGCGCGATTCGACGCAACCGACACTTTTCCGTTTTCGTCGAGGCAAAAAGCGTCGTTGTGCTGCGAGCCAAACATGCGCGTCGCTGCAAATCCCGCGCCTATTTCAAAACCCTTTGTAGCCGGCATTGATAGCATAGCCTTTGCAAGTTCCGCCTCGAACCTATCGAATACGGGGTCGCCAAGACCTACGGGGAGCCCCTCTATCCTGCACCTTACAATGCCGCCTACGCTATCGCCCTCCGACCTCGCCTTTTTTATAAATTCAATCATTTTGTCGGCGGTTTGCTTGTGCGGGCACCTAACGGGGGAAGCCTCAATCTCCTCGGCTGTCGGCATGGATGACAGTGCTGGCATTGTTATTGCATGCACGCTCTCTACCCACGCGCGTATTACGACGCTTTCGCCCAATATCTTGCGCGCAACCGCGCCCGCCGCGACGCGCCCTATTGTCTCGCGCGCAGAGCTTCTGCCGCCCCCGCGGGGATCGCGGAAGCCGTATTTCATATCGTAAGTGTAGTCTGCGTGCGACGGCCTCCATAATTTTGCAATCTCGGAATAATCGCCCGGGCGCTGGTCGAGATTTTCAACCATCACGCAAATCGGAGAGCCGAGCGTTTTTCCCTCGTACACGCCTGACAATATACGGCAAGTGTCGGACTCCTTGCGCAGGGTTGAAATCGTGCTCTGACCCGGGCGGCGGCGGTCGAGCTGTACCTGTATGTCGGCCTCGGAAAGCTCTATGCCCGAAGGGCAACCGTCAATAACGCAGCCAACTGCCGCTCCGTGGCTTTCGCCAAAGGTGGCGACTCTGAATATTTTACCGAATATATTTCCCATTATGCCGCAAACATTAGACTAACTTTTATCATAATTCAACAAATCTCTTTCCCTATAAATCCGTATTTTTCAACCCATGTGTGCGCGCCGCGCCCGGCATTGTCCGACGGCAGGATTTTACCTAAAAAATAAACCGATCGATTTTTAATAATAAATTATTTTCTCATTGCGGCGCAAAAAAACGCGAGGCCGCTTTTGGCAGACTCGCGCCGGATTTCATTAAAAAGCCGCTATTTTCTGCGGCGAACCGCTGCCACTGCAAACGCGAGAAGCCCCAATGCCGCCGCTACCATAGACGGTTCGGGAACAACCGTAAGTATGAGGTTCTGCCCGTCCCACGCAATATCGTAGTCTATCTCTGCCGCATCTAATACATCCATACGCAAATCAAAGTCTTCAAGAGAGCCCGCATCGGCAAATCCTTCCGACCACTCGTCCGCCCAAAATATTTTATATTCGCCAGCCGATATTTCATCAGTATTCAACATTGCAAAATCAACGGTTATAACTTCCGTGTCGTTTTTCTTTGTCGTACCAAACGAATATATTGCAGTTCCGTCGGTCTTTAACTTGCCGACGTTCAGTGTCATCTTCATGTCGCCCTTCGTGTTTGTCATAACGGTAGTTGCAAAGTCGGTGCTATACGCATACATATTTACGCTTATATCGAGCACATCCCGTATGTTCAATGTATCAGCGCTAATGCTGTCTATAAAACCATCATACGCACCTAAATCTAAATTTACCCCGCCTTGATTTCCGGGTGGAGTAATAGTTATAGTTCCTCCAACATTTATATTTACGCTTCCAGCGGTTGTCTTTTTTATATACATGTGCGCTATCTGAGACAATGTCAGACTGCTAAGATTTAAATCTATATTTTCGGCATCTTCAAATTGAATTGTCATCAAATTATTTATGCGCGCATTCATTGCGCCCGCCGTAAAACTTTCCGTAAATTTAAATGTAGTTGCCTCGGTGACTGTCGTTCCAAATGAGACAGACCCGTCGGATTGCGGCTCGCCCATCACCCACCGCTTTAACAACACTGTTGACGAAGATGTTATCTGCTGAGACTGGTCGGCCCCTATCGCACCGCTTGCGTATTTTCCCTTGTCAGTAGGTATTCTGTCGTCGGTTCCAACAGGAAACACCCTAAAATTCCAGTCGTCGCCGCCACTGTCGTAAGTGGATAAGTACGTCCATTGGCTTCTGTCGCTCAAATTCGCGGGATTTTCGGAATTTCCCGTTCCCATAAATAAAAAGGCGTCTGCACCGTAAATTGCAAAAGGCGAAATGAAAAGACTGAGAAGGGTAAATATATGTAATCTCGTTTTCATAAAAATTTTTTTAGGTATTTTTTTTAATTTTGCAATAAATTTCTCAATATATCGCACTAAAAAAATTTAAGCCAATTCAACGACTAACTTGCTTATTTTTAAAATATTGAAAAAATGAAAAAAAGACGTTCTGAAGTGTGAAGCGTCGCCCCCGAACTTTGCTGGAAATGCCAAAACTACAATAAAAAAATCTGCCTCCGCTCAATCGCCTGCCGCCAGTTTAGCGAGTTTTTTCAAATCGAGCTTCCCGCTCGGCAATAACGGTATTTTGTCCGTGCGCACAAGATGCTTAGGCATCCATAGATTGCTTATGCCCGCGCGCCTTAGCGCCTCCTTCGCCTCGGCGAGAGTTATATCGACAGCGGCGACAAGCACTATCGCCTCGCCCTTCCCCTCGTCAAGCCTTGAAGATATCGCAAGCGAAGGCACGTCAGAACCGGCGTATCCCAATTGCGCGTTCAAGGCGGCCTCGACAGTCGCGTGCGGGACCATCTCGCCGCCTATTTTAGAAAAGCGCGAAAGCCTGCCGTCTATGTACAGGAATCCGTCCGAATCCAAGCGGGACAAATCGCCGGTCACAAGCCAGCCGTCAACAAGAGCAGCATTTGTCGCTTCGGGGTTGTCAAGGTAGCCGGCAAATATATTCGCCCCACGCAAAGCAAGCAAGCCCCTCATTCCAAACGGTAGCGGCTTCAAAGTTGAGGCGTCGAGTATCTTGGCAGACATTCCGGGAAACAATTTCCCGATTGACCCCTTGCGGGTGCCGGTGCAATACCACCCAAAATCGCGCTCAGGCAAATTAACTCCAACCACAGGGGTCGCCTCGGTAAGCCCGTAGCCCTCACGGTAAGTGTCGCCAAACTTCCCGTTCCAAAGCTCGTGGAAGCCGTTTGGAGTCTTCTCAGCGCCGGCAACCGCCTTGCGTATTGTCGCCATATCCTCCGCATTCGCATGCTTTATGTACGCCCTGAAAAACGTCGGGCTTCCTATAATAGCCGTAGCACCGGTCTCCTTCACTGCGCGCACATTGCTCTTTATGTCGAGCGGGCTTGCCAAAGACACTGTCCTCTGCCCCTCTATCGCCATATACCACACTTCAAACAGCAGCCCAAAACTGTGGAATATCGGCAGGTTCGCAAGAAGTATGTCGTCGCTATCAAATAGTCCGCACAGTTTTGTCTGCAAGCAGTTGGCGATTATGTTGCGCTCAGTAAGTATCGCAGCTTTCGGCGCGCCCTCGCTGCCGCTCGTAAACACGAGCGTCCCCTCTTTCTTTGGGTCCGTCGAATTTTCGGAAATTCCAAAATGCGACAATATGTCGGCCGGATTGCCCTTAGCGGCCGCCTCCCTCCACATATCGAGCCTCTCCTGCGGTATTTGCGCGAGCATCTGGGAGGCATCCATAACTTTCTGCGACCACGGAAATGCGGAGTTTGCCTTAGATATTTTTGCGCTGTACGGAAGCGCCGTTATCATTTCCCTTATCTTTGCCGTTTCCACGCAGCTTGCGGCCGCCACTGGCCCGAGCGTAAAGTTCAAATTTACGGGAGTTATCCCGGACAGCACGCACGCATAGTTTACAACGCAAGCTATAAACGACGGCGGTATCGCTATCCCAAGCCTTCCGCCAAGGCTCTCCGCGCGCAACACCTCTGCGAGCGCACACGACGCCGCAAGCAAATCCGCGCCGCTGTAATTCTTTGCGCCTCCGGAAAAATCGCACAAGAGGGGCTTTTGGGCGTTTTCGCAAAGCCCGCGAACCACCGCATAGGCGAGCGTCTTTCCAAGCTCGCCGCGGCGTTCAAAGACTTCATACCCCATATCGACAATATCCGCGCTCATATTCCATTATCAATTAATCCGACTCCCGCGATTGTCAATACTTAGAAAAAACTTCCTACCTAATCTCCCGCAACTCCCGCGATAAAACACGCCTATCCACCAAGAAAAAAAAAGTTCCGACAATCTTTCGCCCTTGCAAAAAAATTCGCGCGCTATAAAAACCGAAGAACTTTCCGATACATAAAATGTCTTTATGATTATGACTAATATAGAAGAAATACGAGCGCGGGAAATAATAGACTCCCGCGGGAACCCCACAGTTGAAGCTTTCGTGCGCCTAACGGGAGGCGCGGAGGGAGTGGCGTCCGTCCCTTCGGGGGCATCGACGGGCGAATTTGAAGCGGTAGAGCTGAGGGACGGCGGCGGTGCCAAATCGCGCGGGCGCTTCGGCGGGTTCGGAGTCCTTAAAGCCGTTTCAAACGTAAACGGCGAAATATTCGGCGCCCTACGCGGCATGGACGCGCTCGACCAAATCGGCATCGACAATAAAATGATAGCTCTCGACGGCACAAAAAACAAGGCAAGGCTCGGCGCAAACGCAATTTTATCCGTGTCTATGGCGGCGGCAAAAGCGGCCGCAAACGCCGTGCGGCTGCCGCTATTTAAATATCTCGGCGGCTTCTACGCGCGCACTTTGCCGCTGCCTATGATGAATATCGTAAACGGGGGCGCGCATTCGGACGCACCAATCGACATTCAGGAATTTATGATAGTCCCAAAAGGCGCGCGCTCCATGCGCGAAGCCGTCCAAATGGGAGCGGAGGTTTTCCACTCGCTCAAGAAAGTTCTCAAAGCGCGAGGCCTCTCGACGGCAGTCGGCGATGAAGGCGGTTTCGCGCCCAATTTCAAAAGCGCCGACGACGCCCTCGAATCAATGGCGAAGGCCGCCAAAGATGCCGGATACAAATTCGGCAGCGACATCGTAGTTGCCCTCGATATAGCTTCAAGCGAGTTTTACGACGCCAAGAAAAAAACCTACACCTTTAAAAAATCGGACTCCTCCGTCAGGAATTCGGACGAGATGGTCGAATACATCTCGCAGCTCAAATCGAAATATCCTATATGGTCGGTCGAGGACGGTTGCGCGGAATCGGATTGGGAGGGCTGGAAGAAATTGACCGACGCCCTCGGAAAGACGACGCAGCTCGTGGGCGACGACCTATTCGTCACCAACCCAAAATTTCTCGAAAAGGGGATTAAGCTTGGCGTCGCAAACGCCGTATTGGTGAAGGTAAACCAGATAGGCACTTTAACCGAGACTTTTAAGACGGTCGAGACCGCCAAACGCGCGGGTTATGCCACCATAATATCCCACCGCTCCGGGGAGACCGAAGACACCACAATAGCCGATATTGCGGTAGCTGTAAATGCCGGACAAATAAAGACAGGCTCCATGAGCAGATCCGACAGGACCGCAAAATACAACCGCTTGATGCTAATAGAAGACATTCTCGGCCCGGACGCCGAATTTGGAGTAGGCCGCTAATTTTGCGGCCGCAAAAAATTCTTACCGGCAGGGCGGAGCTTATCCGCCCTTTTTGCTTTTTATGCGCGCATATCGGCAAACTATAAATTTGCTTTCCCCAAAAGCCGGATTTTCGGGCGGAACCGCAAAAATCCTTAAATCACCATAATAATAGTGCCCACAATAGTGGAAAGCACAACTAGCGCGCGGAAGAATTTTTCGGGAACTATATTCACGAGGCGCACCCCGAGAATCGCCCCAATAAATATGAAGGGTATGCCGCACGCACCCGCCTTTAAAGCCTGCGCGCCTATATTGTCCCAAGCCAAAACTTGCAGCGGTATCTTCATATAGTTTACAAGCAGAAAGAACCATGCGGAAGTTCCCACAAAGGAGCGTTTGGGCAGCCCCGCCGAAAGCAGATAGACCGACATCACCGGGCCGGCGGCATTGCCTATCATTGTCGTAAATCCGCCGAGTATCCCGAACAATACTGCGCATTTTCCGGATTTTGCGATTTTCTGAGCGCGTTCACCGCGCGCCACGAACATCGTAACCAGGCCAATAAAAATGCAGGAAGCCATCAGTATTCCGAACCCGCGCCCCGAAACAAACGAGTCTGCAACAAGAGCCGCAAAAAAGCCTACGACAGCGCTCGGCAGAAGCTTTAAGACAAGCCGCCAGTCGGCGTCGCGCCTGTAATATGCCACTGCTATCAAGTCGGCAAAGCAAAGCATCGGCAAAATAACACCCGTGGACTCCTTCGCCCCAAACGCCAACGCCATCATCGGAATCGAAACCACTACCGCCCCCTGTATTCCCGTTTTGGAAAACCCTATAAGCAGCGCGCAAAACGCAAGCGCCGCAAATTGCCAGTCCGACGAAAATATTCCGTTGTAAAATTCCATTTTTTTCCGATTCCTATAAAAAGGAGATTTTACAGTCCCCTTCCGCAAAAAACGCGATATGAAAAATCAGACCGCATATTTTGCAAGGCAAAAATTTATGCGAATTTATACGCATTTTAATGCTTGTAGAATCAAAATTTACCAACAATATTACTGGGTATGAAAAGAAGAGAATTTATTGTAAAGACCGCATTGGGCACGGCGGCGGCAACGCTGCCTTTTTCAAGAGAACTTTTCGCCGAAGCTAAAAACGATCCCCAAAAACCCCTCGACATCGCCGCGATATTCGGCGGAACAGCCGCAGAAATGTTCGAGCGCGGAATCGCAGAGATGGGCGGCATGGGGCGCTTTGTGAAAAAGGGCGACTCTGTCGTCATCAAGCCGAACATCGGTTGGGACCAACCGCCGGAAGTCGGCGCCAACACGGACCCGGACCTCGTGGGACTCGTCGTAAAAAAATGCTTCGAGGCCGGCGCAAAAGAAGTATTGTGCTTCGACCACACTTGCGGCAACGACTGGCAAAACAGATATAAAATCAGCGGCATCGCCGAAAAAGTCGAATCAAACGGCGGAAAAATGGTCGCCGGAAACGACGAATTCATGTTTGTTGACCACGACATTCCCCGCGGGAAATCCCTAAAGCACGCAAAAGTGCACAAGCTTACCGTTAACCCAGATGTTTTCATAAACATTCCCGTCCTAAAACACCACGGCGGCGCGAAAATCACTTGCGCGCTCAAAAACTACATGGGCTGCATTTTCGACAGGCAATGGTGGCACCGCAACAATATGCCGCAGTGCATTGCCGACTACTCCACATACCAAAAAACAACGCTAACAATCGTTGACGCGTACCGCGTAATGCTCGAGCACGGCCCCCGCGGAAAATCGCCGAAGTTTGCGCCAGTCTCCAAGTACCAGATAATATCCACAGACATCGTCGCGGCGGACACGGCGGCAGTCCAGATTTTCGCCTCCATCGCGAAGCGGCACGGAATGGGAAAATCTTACGCACTCGACGAAATTAAGTACATCGCACTCGCCGAAGAGCTTGGAGTCGGCACAACCAACCTTTCCAAACTCAACATGAAGAGAATCTCCGTGGCGTAGCAAAACTCTCCGGCGCGAATATAAAAAAAATTCGCGCCGCCGTCGCCCGAAGTTTTACGCTTTACCCGCAAGATTTTTATGAAAACATTTAAATTTCTGAAAGCGGCGAGAGTTGCCGTCGCGCTATTGTTGTTCTGCCTTATAAGCGCGCAATTCCTCGATGTGTACCACAGCCTCGGGAAGACGTATTGGGCGGCGAACCCGGCGTCGCTTATGTATGCGCCATCTCTTTTAAAAGCTCTGTCCGGGGCTGGGCTTGCCGCGGGCTGGGCGTTTATTGCATTCTCTCTCGCGGCGTTTGCGTTCGGGAGGGCGTACTGCTCTTTCGCATGCCCGTTCGGAATTTTAATGGATATTTTGAGAAGAATCTCGGTGTATCCTGCAAAATCGCGCCTCTTAAAAAATACGGCGCTTGGGAAATTCTGCAAAAAGACTTTCGCCGCGCTTAAATACTCGCCGGCAGTCCCGTTTGCAAGGTGGATATTCCTCGCGCTGTCTGCGGCGGCCGTCGCATTTGGCTACGGGGCGCTCTTCGGATTTGTAGAGCCGTATTCCCTTTACGGAAAAATTATGGGGGGCATCGTCCACCCGGCGGCGAGCGTGGCTGTTGACGAAAGCGGAAGGTTGCTCGCAAACTTCGGCGTATATTCCATTCCTCCTGTCGGGGGAGATCCGACTGTAGCCCTCGCATCTTTTGCGGTGGCAATTATAATTCTCGTAGCGATTTGGGCGGCAAGCGCATTGTCGGGCAGAATTTATTGCAACACAATCTGCCCGGTGGGGGCGCTTCTCGGGCTATTTTCAAAAGCGGCCGTTTTTAGGCTCTCAATCGACAAGTCTTCATGCGTGTCCTGCGGGCTGTGCGAGCGCAACTGCAAAAGCAAATGCATAGATTCAAAAGGCAAGACGCTCGATTTCTCCAGATGCGTTCTATGCTTTAACTGCGCCGCAAACTGCCCCAAAAAATCCATATCTTTTGAATTTATCGCATCTCATAAAGAAAAGGCGCGCGCCGAAAACAACGTTGCCCGCGCTAAGGGAATTTCTCGCGAACAAAGACTCAGTCGCCAAGAAGGAAAGTCCGAAGAACAAAGACTCAGTCGCCAAGAAAACAAACCTGCCAAAAACAGATTCTCGCGCCTTGAAGGAATGCTTGACGAAAACTGCGTTGCGAACCACGCGCACGCCGAAGGCAAACCCGAAGAAAACGGTCTTTTGCGCACTGAAAACGAGTCCGCAAAAAAAGATTTCGAAATGCCGAGGCGCTCATTCGCAGCCGGCCTGTTGCCGCTCGGCGCAATACTCTGCTCCGCCGCAAAAAACGATTCCGCCGCGGGCAAAAATTCGGCGGCTTCAAAAGACAATATATCGCCGTACTCGCTCGACCCGTCCGATCCGCGAAGCAGAATGCCTTCGCCGCCCGGCTCGGTAAGCGTCGAAAATTTTCTCGAAAACTGCACGGGTTGCCAGATCTGCACTGCGGCATGCAAGGCGCATATCTTAAAGCCGTCCACAGGGCAATGGGGTCTATCGGGATTTATGCGCCCTTATATGGACTATCTCGAAGGCTTTTGCCTCCACGCATGCAGAAGCTGCTCTGACGCCTGCCCAACGGGCGCGATTAAATTCATAACCGAGGAGCAAAAGCGCTTTGAGAAAATCGGGACAGCAATTTTTAAGGAAGACCTGTGCGTCGTAAAAACCGACGGGACCGACTGCGCCGCATGCGCCGAGCACTGCCCGGTTCAGGCGATAGAAATGATTCCGTTCGGGGATCCTAAAAACAGCCTCTACATTCCGCATGTGCACGAGGACGTCTGCATAGGCTGCGGCGCATGCGAATATATATGCCCCGTGCTGCCTAAGAAGGCAATCGTCGTAAGGGGGCTTGCCGTACACACGCGCGCAACGCCGTTCGACGAATCAATGCGCATATACAAACCGGAGCAGGAAGAAAAGAAGCCGGCTAAAAACGCGGCTCCTGTCGATACCCAAAATCCCTTCCCATTTTAACTCTAAAAAAGGCAGATACCGCAGAGAAAAAAAAGACGCCCAATTTGAGGCGTCTTTTTTTTAACGCAATTTTGTGTGGAACACCGGGTATATCCTCCCCGCCTTGCTGAGCCATTTTTTATGCGCGCTATTATGAAAAAACGCCGCCGCTATGCAGTGCAAATACAGTCAAGTTTATCGCGCCGCTTAAAAATATTGCGCACAGCGGATAATAAACCGCCGCGCTTTCAAAAGCCACAGCCTCCATTGCCACCTTGCGGACTATCATCATTACGGCAAGCATGCTTATTCTCGATGTGGTGCCGGCGCCAAACCTTGCGGCGGAAGCGTAAAGGCGCGAGTTAAAAAATGACGACAGCACACCCTCCAATACAATCAGCGCCCAAAATTCGGGCGATTCCGGAAACGGCACAAAAAATGCGGCGGGGCTGTATATCGCTGCAACCCCGATGCCCCTCAGTCCGGACATCAGAACGCCCTCTATTTTGTATTTTTGGCTTACGAGCATTGTTCCGGCGTTGAACACCGCAAATAATATCCCTGCCGCAAGCCATAGCATAACTCTTTCGACGGCTTTTTAGGGCAAAAGTCCCATATTGCTCTATGCGGAGCGCAAATTACTCGCATAGACTGCAAGCCGAAGCCGAAAGCGGATCAATGCGATTCAAAAAAACAGCGCCAGCGCGCACAGCAGAATTACAGCCCCCGCGATTGCATGCCCCCACCTTCGCAAAAAGAAAGTGTCGCTCTTTATAAAATTCAAGCCTAGCGACACCGCCGATACGCAAGCGAGCATTGCCGCCAATGTAGATGCCGAAAATGCCGCCACCACGGCGCAAACTCCCTCCCAGTTTCCGTCAGAAGCCGGAACCATCACGAGAGGCGCGAGTATTTCGCACGGGCCGAGCGTAAAAATCAAAAACAATGTCCAAAAGCTCGCCTTGTCCGACAACCCGCCGATTTTTTTTGCCCCCTCATCGGGCTCGCAGCAATGCATTCTCCCACGCCCCGATATCGAAACGCGCAATCCGAAGAAAAAGTACACTGCCGCAAACGCAAGGAACGCCCATTTCATTATGTCCTCGCGCACGGCGTCGAGAAAAGAAGCCTCCCCGACACCCGCGCCAAATGCGATTCCCAAGCCCCCCACCGCGACCGATGAGAGCAAATGCCCCATGCCGCAGGCAACAGCAAACGCAAGAATCTTCGGAAGCCCCCACCCATGCGACTTTCCAATCGCGACAAACGGCAGGTAGTGCGCCGGATTCGCCGCCGTATGCACCGCGCCAAATGCCGCAGCAGTCGCCGCCAAAGCCAATATTCCGCCGCCATCTTCCATATCACAACCTGTTTGCCAGGTGCGCGCAATAACCCGCGCCAAAACCGTTGTCTATGTTCACTACGCTTACGCCGTTCGCGCAAGAGTTTATCATCGACAGCAACGCGGAAATTCCGCCGAAACTCGCCCCGTATCCGACACTCGTCGGAACGGCAAAAACGGGAACGGAAACCAAGCCCGCCAAGACGCTCGCAAGCGCGCCCTCCATGCCGGCAACTGCCACTATTGCGCTGCATTTGCGTATTTCTTCGAGCCTGTCGGCGAGCCTGTGTATCCCCGCCACTCCGCAATCGTAAAACGCCTTTGCGGGGCTTCCCAGAAATTCGGCCGTCACGCGGGCTTCCTCAGCGACGGGCATGTCGCTCGTGCCGGCGCTCACCACCGCGATTTCCCCGCGCACGCGCGGCTTTGGCGAATCGGAATTTATCCATGCAGCCCCCGCTATCCCGCAATATCTCGCGCGCGGAAATTCGCGCAAAAAGGCCTCCGCCGACTCGGGCGAAAGGCGCGTCGCCAAAACTCCGCTACCCCGCGCGACCATCGCCCTGGCTATATCTATAATCTGCGACGGAGTCTTTCCCGCGCCGTAAATGACTTCCCCAGCACCGCACCGGCGCTCCCTCGCAGCGTCTATCGACGTGTGCGACAGCTTTATTATCGACATTGAATCTATCAGCCTCTCGGCTTCCGCCTCGCCGATTTCCCCGTTCTTATACGAGCGCAAAATTTCTTTTAAACCGTCTTTCATACGTTCATGCTTCCGCTTTCATAGCCTTTCAAATCGATGCACGCGCGCGCGAATCCCGCGCCCTCGACAAACTCTGCAATCTTCGGCGCGAGTTCTACCGCATTCGCATAAAACCTACCCAAGTCCTCCGCGCCGAGCTCCACGCGCCCGACTTTGCCGTGAACCCTCACCCTTACCTGCGAAAATCCAAGAGAGCGCACGCGCCTTTCAGCCTCGTCCACCCTTTTTAAGTCCGCCTCACATATCTCCGCGTCCGTCTCGAAGCGCGTCATTAGGCATGCCCCAGACGGGGCGAACTCGACGGGCATTCCCGCATTTTTTGCGTATTCCCTCACATCCGCCTTCGTCCACCCTGATTCCAGCAAGGGGCTGCGGATTCCCAATTCCCTCAATGCCCTCATTCCGGGGCGGTAGTCCGACAAATCGTCTGAATTTGTGCCGTCGCACAAGGCTCCAAGAGATTCTTCGGCACATATTTTTAGAAATTCTGAAAACATCGCCCTCTTGCACAAATAGCATCTTTCGGGCGGGTTATTCCTTATATCTTCGGGAATCCTGCCGCTTCTGACAACACGGCGGCGAACTCCCAAATAGCGGCAAATTTTTTCGGAATTGTCCGTCTCGGAAGCGGGCATTTGCGGGGTGTCGGCGGTAATGGCAGCGCAATTTTCCGCCCCTAAAACGGAGGCGCAAAAATGCAGCAAAACCGCGCTGTCAAGCCCGCCTGAAAGGGCTACGGCAACCCTGCCCAGCCCGCGCAAATTCTCACTCAGCGCCTTTTCTTTCAAATTCATCTAATATCTTTCTCGACAATTTTCCAAAAGGCATTCGCGTTTTTGCAGAAATTTTCGCAATATCGTCGGCTTCCGCCTTCGACTTTCTTATTCCGCCGAAGCGCGCGGTCTTAACGCGAACTTTGCCGAACGACGACTCAAACACAGTTTCCTCGCGCGGAAGGCTGTCCCGACGTACGCGCATTCGCCTGACTCCGAGTGTGCCAGACCTCTCAAAGAAAGCCGCCGCCACCCTGTCTTCGGCCTCTGGCGAGCACAATGCGCACACTTTTACGCCCACCCTGCACTTCTTCATTGCAATCGGCTCTTGCCATGCGTCCACGGCGCCTTCGCCAAAGAGCGACTGCGCAAATTCCGCAAGCTCCTCGGCGCTCATATCGTCGATATTCGCCTCCACAAGCGCCATCTCTTCGGTAAGCGTCAGGGGCTCTTGGCGCGTTTCGTAAACCATAACCCTCAGCACGTTCGCGATTCCGGGAACGTCGCGGCCGCCAATCCCGACGCCGACAGACGAAACTTTGCCCGAGAGCTTCGGCTCGTACGCATCGCACATGGAAGCTATAATCGCAGCGCCTGTCGGGGTTGTCGCCTCATGCGCGGCGCCCCCGAGCTTTGACGGGAAAGATTTTGCAAGCTCCGCCGTCGCGGGGGCAGGAACCGGCATCACCCCGTGCGCGCATCTCACCGTGCCCGAACCAAGCTCAACCGCCGAAGACACTATTCTGTCAACCCCCAGCAGCTCAAAGCATACGGCGGCTCCGACTATGTCGACTATCGAATCGACCGCGCCGACCTCGTGGAAATGAACATTTTCGATTTCAACACCGTGCACTTTGGCCTCCGCCTCGGCGAGCGCCCTAAAAATTTTCATGGAGTCGCGCTTAACCCTTTCGGACAATCCCGAATTTTCTATTATTTTGGCAATTTCCCCGAATGTCCTATGTGAATGGTGGTGCGCTGCCGCCCCGCCGTGCGCCGTTTCATTGCGGTTGTTGTGCGCGAGAGCTTCGGCTGAAGTTTCAATTTCTCCGCTTTCTTTTATAGAGTGCCCATTATTGGAGGTGCAATATGCTAAATTTTCCGCAGAATGTCCGTGAGTATGGTGGGAGTTTTCGTGGGTATGATGGAAATGTTCGTGGGTGTTGTGAGAATGTTCGTGCTGGGAGTGTTCGTTAGTATCGTGAAAATGTTCGTGGTCGTGATTCGAATGTTCACAAGCATTATAGGAATGCTCGTGGTCGCGGTGTGAATGTGCACAGCCTTCCGAATGTGTGTGGCCAAAGTTTTCCGCGCCTTCGCATGCGCCGCTGTCTAGCGCGACATGCACGCGAGTGCCAAATATTCCAAGCCTGCTCTCGCGCGATATCTCGAGCCTCCAGCCTCCGACACCCAATGTTTGCAGCCGCCTTTCAAGCTCCGCCGCGTCGGCCCCGGCGTCCACAAGCGCGCCGAGATTCATATCCCCGCTTATGCCCGCAAAACAGTCGTAATATAAAGTCTTCATATATTTTTCGCGCCATTTTAATTCCAAAAAATAGCGCGTCAAGCCGTTTAGGCGCGCAAAAAACGGCAAAAATAAGCTCCGCTTTAACCTTTGAAATTTGCCGCAAAGTACCCTAAGCAAAAAGTTGAACTCTTAAAAATAAAAATAGTCTTTTACTTATTGATTTTTAAACAAACAAATAATAATCCCCAAGTATGTTTAGGAAATTATTATACATATCTTCTATTTTGGCGTTTTCAGCTCTCGCGGCGCGCGCCATAACAGTAGTTTCGGAGGACGCGTCTATACCAAAGCACTATGTTCCGCCGGTTGTAGGCAATGGCTCTATATGCACGAGCATCGACTTTGAAGGCGAACAATTCCAGAAAAAATACCGCTCGTACTATCCGGAAGTGGTCTGGGCCGGCAGAAGGTACTCCCGCACAGACAACTATTCAGCCCTAATCACTATGGGGCACTATAAGACTTCGATTACCGTCGGCGGAAAGCCCCTCGGGAAGCCTCTCTCGTGGGAACAAAAGCTCGACCGCGAAAACGCACTAATCGAGTGCACTGTTAAATATGCAGAGGCTACTGTAAAACAACAGTATTCGTGCCGATGGGTCTCGATATGCTCGCCGTAAAAAAAGTGGTCGAGCCCAATGACAAGTCAGCAAAAGTCGATGTAAAATTCACATACTTTCTCACCGACGCGGACTCGGTTAAAAACCCGCCGCGAATGGTAGTCGAAAAGCCCGAAAAGCTGGAATCCCCCGAGCGCGCCTCCATCAGATACACCGCCTACGGATTAAAAGTGTACCGCGGGCAAATACAAATCCTGCCCTCCAAGCCCTCAACCTTCGAGGCCGGCAAAAATTACGCGTCGTTCTCAACTTCATTCGACAAATCCCCAGCGGAAATATCGTACGTCGCCCTATATGCCGACAACTACAATACGGATATTGCGGGAGACATCGAGCGCCTCGCAAATAAAATAACAAAAAGTAGCGGCGAAAAAGTAAAATACTCGGACGTCGTAAAGCTCTCGAACACTGCCCGCCAAGACGAATTTCCCGAATCCGTGCGCGACGAACGCTCCGCAAAACTGCTAGAAGCCGCCAAAGCAGGCTTCGGAGGGCTGCTCGAAGACCATAAGAAAGAATGGAAAAAATTCTACGAAGAAGGCTCGAAAGTCTCAATCCCCGACAAGGCAATATCCGACGTATACCTCACATCCCTCTACCACATGAAAACTGTCGCCACAAGGTGGTCGTTCCCAGTGACGATATTCGGGCACGGCGCGGGCTGGTCTGGCAGATACTTCGGCTGGGACGAATTCTACACTTCGGTCGGGGCAATGTCGGCGGGTAAATTCGACCTCTCCGAACGCCCGTGCGTATTCCGCAGAAAACTCCTCGCCCCCGCCATAATGAGGGTTTCATACTACCGCGCCCCGACTTTCAACAAAATAGGCGCAAGATACGTATGGGAAACAAACGAAGACGGCTCGGAAGGCACAACCGACGGACTCTGGCTCGACCACGTCTTCCATATGTCCACAATCTCGGCAACGGGCTGGAAGCAATATCTATACACAGGCGATAAAAAATTCCTCAAAGAAACCGCCTACCCCGTAATGAAAGAGTGCGCCCTGTTCCTGCTCTCGCACATGGTTTACAACCACGGCGGCAGGATAACAATAGGCAAATGCACCGACATCGAACGCCTCGGCCCCGCAGTGGAAAACGCATTCCTAACCTCGTGCGGCGCAATATACTCATTCGAGACCGCCGCAAAGGCCGCCGACATTCTCGGAGTCGATGCCGAGACCGCGAAAACTTTTAGGGAAACGGCCGCCGGATTGCGCAAGACCCTCCCGCAAAACGACGAAATGTATATACCGTTTGAAGGCTGCAAAGAAAAAAGCATTGTGACAATATGCGGATATTTCCCATTCCCGGTTCTTTCTTTGGACGACCCCAAGGGGACAGCCGCCGTGCGCGACTTTTATAAAAACATCTATTCGGCTGGCAATATGGTTCCCGTCGGGAAATCGGTTTGCTCTTGGTACGCAAGCTGGCTTAGCTCATCATTCTCCTGCATTGGCGACGCAAAGAACGCCTACGACACCGCCATTCTCTCAATGTCGGGCGTCGGCCTTTTCAAGGAGCCGTGGGAAATTCTTGAAACCGGGAACAATCCGTGGTTTGTGTCTTCTGCCGGAAACTTCATTTACGCTTTCAACAATCTGCTATTGCACCAAAATGAGAAAGGCGAAATGAAAGTAGCGTGGGCGGCGCCGGAAAGCTGGAAAGATTTCTCATTCACTCTGCCGGCGTACGGCGGCGGGAAAGTTGACGTTTTGGTCAAAGACGGCAAATTCTCGAAGCTCGACTACAAATCCGCAGAGGACTCCCAAAAGACAATTATTTTCCCCAAGCGCCTCGTTCCCGAAAGTAAAATCGACAAGTCGTGGGAAAGCGACGGCGATTTCTACCGCGTAAAAGTTTCGGGGGATTTTTCCATATAACAAAGATTCTCCGCAAATAAACAGCCGCAAAACAAAGTCTGGATTTTTTGCGGCTGTTAAAATTTTCCGCTTGACGTGCGCCGCATAAAATAAAAATATTGAACCTTTAATTCCCAATGGGAATACAAAGAAAGAAGGAGGTGAATCAAAGATGCCCGTAGAAGTTAAACTCCGCAAGGGGGAAGCGATGGAAAAGGCCCTGCGCAGACTTAAAAAGAAGCTCGACAGGGAAGGAGTAATCCGCGATATCCGCCAGAAAAGATACTTTGAAAAGCCGAGCGAAATCAAGCGCCGCAAGAAGAAGGTGGCCGCTTTCAACAATATGCTCCGCCAGCGTTACGAAAACTGCTAACAGCTTTTATTCAAAAACCGGACTTTCAAGTCCGGTTTTTTTCATTTTTTAAAGCAGCGGGACTTTTTTTAAATATCCGCATATAAATGCCTACCTCCCCCTCCGCCGCTAGGCACTTATTAGCCAAAGTTAAAAATCATTGCGTGCCTTCGCAAAAAAATTTACAAAAAGGGCACTCCAATTATATTCTAAATGTGCTGAAATTAAGGCAGACTTCCACAAGGAAAGCAAAATAAACGCCATAAGAAAAATATACAAAACAATATCCGCAAGCTCAAAAACTTTACTTGATAGATTAGGGCTTTACCGTTTTAATGTTCCATCAAAGGACAAATTTATGAAACATATTATTAGAAATATAGCCGCACTTCTCGCAATAACAGCCGCCGCGCTCGCATACGCCGACGCCGACAATGTAATGAGGGAAACCATCCCCGTTTGGCCGGAAGGCAAAATGCCCGGCGCCGACGCCGACAAAATCACAGACAAGAACGGAAAAATCCCGGAAATAAGAGAACTGCCGAGACTTGAAGTATTCCTCCCGCAGACGCATAGGAAAACGGGCTTTATGATAATCTGCCCCGGCGGCGCGTACATGGGGCTTGCAAGCAATCATGAGGGCACGCAAATCGCCAACTGGATTTCGGACGAAGATATTCCGTGCGCAATTCTATTCTACCGCGTTCCAAACAAGCCCCAAGCCGCACTTATGGATATACAGCGCGCTATCAGAATAGTCCGCTCAAACGCCCAAAAATGGAATATTGACCCAAATAGGATAGGTATAATGGGCTTTTCCGCAGGCGCAAACCTCTGCGCCCGCGCCTCCACCCAGTTCGACAAAAAAACCTACGAACCAATAGACGCAATCGATTCCCTTTCCACTCGCCCAGACTTCACAGGGCTCGTGTACCCCGCCTATTGCGACAAGCCCGGCAACGACTTGCGCTGGTCCGGCAAACCCTTGCGCGATGCCGACTACAATTCAACTTACGCCATTGCGGAAAACTTGAATGTCACAAAAGACACCCCACCCGCGTTTATTGTCCAGACGCAGGACGACTTCTACGCAAACGCGGCAATCGCCTATTATCTGGCACTCAAAAAGAACAAAGTTCCCGCAAACCTGCACATGTTCGATAAAGGCGGCCACGGCTACGGATTGAACAACAAGGCCGACCTCGTATCGGAATGGAAAGATTTGTACGAAGAATGGCTCGAACACAATAATTTCGACGGGGAAAAAAGATGAAAAAATTATTGATTGCCCTGTCCGCATTCGCAGCGGTGTCGCTTACTCTCGCCTCCGAAAAATTCGATTTATGGCCGGAAGGCAAAATGCCTGGTAAATCCGCCGCCGAGCCGGAATCGTCTAAAATTGAAGATACTTGGATTGGCAAGAAAGACAAAGTGCTAATCATACGCAATGTCTCCAAGCCTACTCTGGAATTTTTCAAGGCAAAGTCCGACAAGCCCACAGGATTGGTTGTAGTCTGCCCCGGCGGCGGATACGGTGTGATTGCTTACGGGCACGAAGGCACGGAAATCGCCGAATGGCTTAATTCGCAGGGAGTGTCGGCGCTCGTTCTAAAATACCGCGTCCCGAACAATCCCATGGGAGCGCTTATGGACGCCCAAAGGGCTATCAGGACGGCGCGCGCAAACGCAAAAGAATGGAATGTCGACCCAAATAAAATCGCCGTAATGGGCTTCTCCGCAGGGGCGAGCCTATCGGCAAGGGCATCGACAAACTACGCAAAAAAATTATACGAGCCAATAGACAATATAGACGGGCTCTCCGCGCGCCCAGACGGAACTATCCTGATTTATCCCGCCTATTGCGACGAACCCGGCAACGAAAAGCGCTGGAAAAACTCTAAGAACCCCGGGCACGACTACAACGGAATGTACAGGCTCGCCGGCGAATTGCCCGTCACAAAGGACACCCCTCCGGCATTCATCGTGCAAACGCTCGACGACGGCCTCGTCAACTCCGCAATATCCTATTTCCTCGCTCTAAAGGAACTGAAAGTCCCAGCGAGTGTCCATATATTCCAAAGCGGCGGGCACGGCTATGCCCTCCGCAAACTCGACAAGCCCGTTGACGAATGGAAAGACCTGCTCGCAACTTGGCTCAAAGCGTACAATTATTAAAAATGAAGATGAAAATCGAAACATTCCCGTCCGGGCAGCTCGATACAAACTCGTACTTAGTTTACGGCGCATCGCAGGGCGAAGCAGTCCTTGTCGATGCCCCATTCGGCTCGGCGGATCAAATAATGCCGCGCCTTAAAGAGGAAAACTTGAAGCTCAGGGCGGTTCTAATAACACACGGCCACTGGGACCATATCGGCGACGCCGCAAAAATTTCCGCCGCCTGCCAAGCGCCAATTATAGCCGGTACCGAAGGCAAACAGCTCATCGAAAATCCGGAATTCCAGACGAGCCGCCTATTCGGGCATATAAAACTCGAAAAAACCGTCGTAAGCGTAGAGCCAAAAGACGGCGACATACTGGAATATGCGGGCTTCAAAATAAAATGCCTCGAAGTTCCCGGCCACTGTCCGGGCAGCCTTGCGTTTATTTTTGAAGACGAAGGCAAAACCTGCGCTTTCGTGGGCGACTTGATTTTTGAAGGCAGCGTCGGGCGCACCGACCTCTGGGGCGGAGACTTCCCGACTCTCGAAAAGTCGGTAAAGAAAATATACGGGTTGCCGGACTCAACCGTGATATATCCCGGGCACGGATACCCGACCTCCGTAGGAGTCGAGAAAACTTCTAATCCATTTGTAAGAGGCTAAAATGCCCAACGCCGAATTTTATATGCGCCGCGCGCTCGAGCTCGCAAAGCGCGGCTGGGGCGCCACATCCCCGAACCCAATGGTCGGGGCTGTCCTTGTAAAAAACGGACGCATTATCGCCGAGGGCTGGCATACGAAAGACGGGGCTGCGCACGCGGAAATCGAATGTCTAAGAAACGCATCTGAGTCTCCGAAGGGCGCCGATTTGTACGTCACACTCGAGCCGTGCAGCACGCGCGGCCGTACGGGGGCGTGTTGCGACGCAATAATTTCGGCAGGAATCGCGAGGGTTTTTGCGGCGACGAAGGATCCCAATCCGGCTCATTCGGGCCGCGCCGAGCAAATCTTAAAATCCCATTCGATAGAATGTTCATTCGGGATTCTCGAAGAGCAGGCAAAGCGGCTAAATTTTATTTTCAACGAATCCATAACTTCGCAAAAGGCGGTAATCGCGCTCAAATACGCGATGTCAAGCGACGGCAAAATCGCCGCAAAGCGCGGTGAGAGAACCCGCATAACAGGCGAAGACGCGGCTGCCGACGTAATGAAATGGCGCTCGTTTTTTCAGTCCATCGGAGTGGGATTTGGAACTTTGTTGGCCGACAACCCAAGGCTCACCGCAAGAGTCAGCGGAAAACCCGAAAAATGCCCCGTAAGGCTCATTTTCGACGCAAAATTGTCGACAGCGGAATTGCCCGATATTTCCGCCTTCCACGTTTTCTCCGACGAATTTGCAAGCCGCACGAGGGTTGTTTGCGCAATGGAATCCGACCCAATTCGTGAAAAATCTCTCGCCGAGCGCGGAATTGCCGTAATGCGCGTGCCTGAACCTTCGGATTCCCCTCTTTTTTGGGATTTTTTAAAAAAATCGCTTTTGCATGAGCGTATTTCGTCGTTATATATAGAAGGAGGGGCGCGCATATTGCAGTCCTGTTGCGCGGCAAAGGCCGCCGAATTTGCGTTTGAATATGTGAACGATTCCCTAAGACTCGGCGATTCGGCACTTTCAGTTTGGGAGGGCAAACGACCGTTTGAATTCGTTTCCCCGCAAGAATTCGACTTTGGAAACGACCGCATGCGCTTCGGAAAAATTAAATACAGATGAACCCTGAAACCGTAAAGAACTACTTCGACAATCCGCTGGTCGTCGCCGATTACGCGTATGCCGCGGAAAACGTCGGATTGTGGAACTCCGAGCGGATAGTGTTTGAAAAGTATATTCCCAAAAGCTATAAAATAATAGAGTTTGGCTGCGGCGCAGGCAGAATATCCCTTGGGCTAAGCGTCCTCGGATACGGCAACATAACAGCAACCGATTTCGCCCCCAAAATGGTCGAAGCCGCCGCAGAAATATTCGCGCGGCACAACGCGGACATAGAGACATTCGTGTGCGACGCTACCGATACGCGCCTTAAAGACACATCTTTCGACGCCGCAATTTTCGGATTCAACGGGCTCATGCAAATTCCCAAGTCCGCGCAAAGGCGGCGCGCTATTGGGGAAATTTGCAGGATACTAAAACCCGGGGGGATTTTCGCCTTTACAACCCACGACCGCGACGCAAAACGCAACGCCAACTACTGGGAAAACGAAAAAAAACAATGGCAGTCGAACTCCCAACAGCCGGTACTCGACGACTTTGGCGACATATTTTACGAAGGCGAGCATGGAAATATATTTATCCACTCTCCTTCGCGCGAAGAAATTGAGTCTGCGCTTTCGGAGGCAGGCTTCGACACGCTATTTTCCGCCGTACGCTCGGAAATCTCGCAAGAACCGGAGCGCGTGCGGGATTTCTCGGACGACTGCATATTCTGGTGCGCAAAAAAAACGACTTAATCTAAAAAATGAAGAAATTAGGCATTCTGATAATGGCATTGCTATCTGCAAATATTTTTGGGGCTCCACAATTCCGCGCGGATCCCTCTTTAAAAGTAAAAAAACTGCCAAATATGATGACGGTGGCAGTAATGAAAAATTCGGAGCCGCCCAACAGGGTATCAATGAGGCTGCTTATCCGGCGCGGTTCCGCCCACGAAACCGAGGCCGAAAGGGGGCTCGCGCACTTCATAGAGCACATGGCATTCAATGGTACAACCCATTTCCCCGCGGGAAGTATGGTCGAATATTTCCAAAGGCTCGGAATGGCTTTCGGGGCCGATACAAACGCCCATACGAGCTTCACCGAAACCGTCTATAAACTCGACATGCCGGAAGTCTCTAACAAGCTGCTCGACGACGGAATGCTTCTGCTGCGCGACTATTGCGACGGCATGCTCTTCGAACCCTCCGCAATAGACAGGGAAAGAGGCGTCATTATCGCGGAGATGAAAGCGCGCGACACAAACGAATACCGCAAGGCCGTCAAGGAAACAGCCCACTATTTTAAGGGTTCGATTTTCGGAGACAGAATGCCCATCGGGCTTGAAAAGGTCGTAAACGACGCGCAAAAGAGCGATTTCGAAAATTTTTACCGCGCCAACTACAAGCCCGAAAACACTGTGCTCGTGGTTGTCGGCGACGTCGATTGCGATAAAATTTTTGCCCTCGCCGAAAAAACATTCTCGTCTTTCACAGGCGACAAAAACTTTGAAGGCCGCCAAGACAATTTCGGCTCCCTTGAAATTTCAAACGAAGTTAAGTCGATTATCGAAGGCGCGGAGCTCGACGCCGACAGCGTCTATGACCAGATAGAAAACTCGCCCAAGTCGTACGCATCGGTCGCTGTTTCCAAGCAAAATACCGGAGAAGACTCCCTCGAAAAGAGAATAGAAGACATGCGCATACAGACTGCCTTGTACGCGGTAAACGCGCGGTACATTAAAGTCTCCGAAACTCCGGGCTCGGCAATCACAAACGGCTCGGCCGGAATGTTCGACTTCTCCAGATTCTGCCGCACTATTATATTTAACGCAGAATCCCCAATCTCTAATAGCTCCGAAGCCCTCGCCGAAAATTTTAGGCAAATCCTCGGTTCGGCAAACATCTCCGAAGCTGAATTCGACGCCGCAAAGAAAAAGTTATTCCAGCAGCTCGAAAGCGCAATAGCTTCAAAATCGACGCGCAACAACCGTAATCTCGCAAACGAAATAGTGTCGGCGTTCTCCGACGGCATCGTATTCACTTCCCCGGAAGACGACCTGCAAATCGCAAAATTCGCCCTCGAAAACTTCTCCGCCGCCGACGCGGTAAAGCTATTAAAGCGCGAATTCTCGGGGGCAAAAATAAAAATATTCCTTTCGGATTCAAAGGCGGAAATCCCCCAGAACGAGCTCGAAAAAATCGTATCCTACACATTTGCCGCCGCCCAAAAATCGCCCCACGACCCAGCAAAATTCGAGCCCGGAAAGCTCGTATTCGCGGACTTCGGCGCGCCGGGGAAAATCGAGTCCGAATCGGAAGTCGCCGACCTCGGCATTAAAATGCTCCTTTTCCAAAACGGCATCCGCCTGAATGTCAAGCGGACCGACTTTAAAAAGGACGAAATTCGCTTCAAAATCTCCTTCGGCAACGGCATGCTCGACATACCCGGCGATAAGCCGGAATACTTTGTAGCGCTATATGCGCTAACCGCGGGAGGCACAAAATTCCAAAGCGCAGCCGAGATTTCCGCCGCGCTCTACAATATGAAAGCATCTCTCGGAGCATCCATTTCCGGAAACAGTTTCGAGATATTCGGGGTGAGCACGCGCAAAGACTTCGACTCAATCATATCGCTCGCGGCAACAACCGTATCAAATCCTGGATTTAGGGAGGACGGAGAGGACTCGCTCGCAAAATTCGGCGAGGCTTTTTACCGCGACTACCTAACCAATCCATCCGCAAAACTGACTTTCGGAATCCTGAAACTTCTCGATTCCCCAATAGAGAAAGTCCCGGGAACGCTCGAAAACTTCAAAAAAATAAAAATGCCGGAAATTAGAGATTGGCTGACCCCCATATTGCGCAGCTCCTACATGGAAATATCGATAGTAGGCGATATTGACGAAAAGGAGGCTATCGATAAAATCGCAAAAACATTCGGCGCAATGCCGCCGCGCGAAAAGGTCAAAAAGAATCCGTTTGCGCAAATCAAAAGGGCGGAAACAGGCAAGTCGGTATCCTTAAAATACCTGACAAAAGACGAGCCACGCTCAATAGCCGCAAAGCTCTGGTTCTCATGCGGAAGGCAAGACCCGCAAAAAATGCGCATTGCGAACCTCCTCGCTGGCATCTTTGACGATGTAATGCGCAAAGATATACGCGAAGCCGAGGGCAAAGTTTACAGCCCATTCGCGTACAACAACTCAAGTACGTGGATTAAAGACTACGGACTGCTAATCGGGCTCTCTTTTGTCACCCCGGAATACAATCGGGAAGTTATGTCCCTCATAGAAAAATGCGCCGAAAAAACAGCCGCGTCCATCACAATGGACGAATTTAAGCGCGCGAAAATTCCCCTGCTCAAAGAGGTTGAAGCCAATATGCGCAAAAATGTCTATTGGCTCGAAACCGTCCTAAACCTTTGCCAAGCAAAACCCGAAAATATAGAGCTGGCAAAAACCATACGCTCGGGATATTCCGAAATAACTCTCGAAGACGTGCAAAATGCGGCAAAGGAAATTTTCGGCAAAAAGCCCTACGAAATAACAATTATGCCGGACGCCGAAGCAAAATAGCAACGCATTTCAACCGGGATATTTTTCAATTTCCCGCAAAATTCCATTACGCGTAAAAAGCGCTCATGTTAAACCGACGCCGCCTAAAAAGGCGGCTAAAGTTTTTTTATTTGGGACAATTCTATTTTGGTCTAATTACAGAAAGAGTCCTGTGTCCCCTACTCCGCGCGCCTTTCTTGCGCAAAGATTTCTTCCATGGAAAAACCAAGCATGCGCATTGCAAAAAAGCCTTCCGCATGATACGGTAAAAAAACGCAAACCTTTATAACGCGTGCCGCGTAGTGAAATCGAGCACGACTATCCTACGCTCCCCCTTAGCGTGTGCAAAATAATAATTTTGAGAGGCTTTCCCCTCCCCTTTTTACGCCCCATTCACAAAGCGGCGCGCCTGCCCGCCATAAAAAAAATTTGCGCCAACATAAAATTTATAGGGTCGCGCACCTGCATTATGAAAGCTCACCAGCGATACCTTCCATTGTGCCTATCTTGTAAAATTAAAGAACAAAAATTTTAAAAAGGCGCAAATTTTTGAAGCGCAATCAATACGCCGAGACAAAAAAAATGCGGCTTGCGCCATTGACGCCAAAATATTGTTGAAAAAAATGCGCGGATTTGAGAATCTAAACAACGATTACAATGAATCCGAAATATAAACGCATAGTACTTAAACTCAGCGGAGAAGCCCTTAAAGACGTTACTAACGGCGAACCGCTCGACCCTGCCATATTAAAAAATCTCGCACTGTCGCTAAAAGAAATACATTCACTCGGCGTGCAAATTTGCCTCGTCGTCGGCGGCGGAAACATTTTTAGGGGGCTAAGCGGCTCCCAAAGCGGCGTGGACAGAACGACAGGCGACTACATGGGCATGCTCGCAACCGTCATAAACGGCCTCGCCCTTATGAACGCCCTCGAAAAAGAGGGCGTCCCCGTGCGCGTGCAGACGGCTATACCTATGGAAAAAATCGCCGAGCCTTTTATTCTCCGCCGAGCCGTAAGGCACCTTGAAAAAGGAAGAATTGTAATCCTCGTGGCAGGCACCGGCAATCCATACTTCTCAACCGACACCACCGCGGCTCTCCGCGCAAGCGAACTCGGGGCGGACGCAATCCTCAAAGCCACAAAAGTTGACGGCATCTACGACAAGGACCCCGCAAAATTCCCGGACGCCGTTAAGTTCGACAAAATTTCGTATCTCGACGCGCTCGAAAAACGCCTCGCCGTCATGGATTCCACTGCGTTTTCACTCTGCATGGACAACAGAATCCCGATTATCGTATTCAACATGAATAAGCCGGGAAACATAGAGCGCGTAATCGAAGGCCAGAAAATCGGCACTATTGTCGAGTAATAAAAATATTTAAAAACACCAAACCAAAAGGAAACTATCATGGATCTATCCTCATCATTGAAGGCGACAAAAGACGCAATGTCAAAGGCCGTATCGTACGTATCGCACGAATTTGAAACCGTCCATACGGGCAAAGCTTCGCCCTCCATGGTCGAAAACGTAATGGTTGAAGCCTACGGCACGACTTCCCGCCTCAAAGACATCGCCGCCATAACCACGCCCGACTCCTCGACAATCCGCGTCCAGCCGTGGGACAAAAATATTTTGAAAGACGTCGAAAAGGCGATTCTCGTAGCCAATATCGGATTCACTCCCGCAGTTATGGGCGACGCCGTCAGGTGTCCCATTCCCGCGCTCTCCGGCGAACGCCGCGCCGAACTTGCCAAAATATGCCACGAAATGGCAGAACAGGGCCGCGTGCGCGTGCGCAATATCCGCCGCGAAGCAATCGACGCCTTTAAAAAATTGCAGAAGTCCGGCGGCGCAACCGAAGACGACGTTAAAAAATTTGAAAAAGAAGTCCAAAACCTCACCGACAAGAGCATTGCCGACATAAACACCCAGCTCTCGCGCAAAGAGGAAGACCTCAAAAAAATATAACCGCCGCAAAACAAAAAAACGTCGCACACGCAGATGGCAGCCGCCCGCAATAAAAGAGTCGTTATAAAACTCGGAACAGGCGTCCTTACAAGGGGCATCGGAGAGTTGGACACAGAACGCATGCGCGCGATTTGCGAACAAATCGCGCTCGCTCTAAAAAACGGCTGGCAGCCAATCCTCGTGAGCTCAGGCGCTGTGGGGCTCGGCATGGGAAGGCTCGGATTAAAGCTCCGCCCCAAAAAAATAAGCTCCGTGCAAAAATGCGCCGCCGTCGGACAGGGAATCCTCATACAGACCTGGGCCGAACTATTCCAGCCGTTTAAAGTCTGCGTGGCGCAAATACTGCTCACAAGGGACGACCTCGACGTGCGCTCCAGATACCGGGCAATGCGC
The DNA here is from genome assembly GCA_900545715.1 of uncultured Opitutales bacterium. Lineage (GTDB taxonomy): Bacteria > Verrucomicrobiota > Verrucomicrobiia > Opitutales > Intestinicryptomonadaceae > Merdousia > Merdousia gallistercoris. The sequence continues at coordinate 2,492 of URAJ01000025.1, read as the reverse complement.
GACCTGCTCGACGAACTTCTCGGTGACCGCATTGTCCCGATTATCAATGAAAACGACTGCATCAGCGCAGCGGAGCTAAATATAAAATTCGGCGACAACGACGTTTTAAGCTCCCTCGTGGCCTCGCTCTCAAAAGCCTCAAAGCTGTTGATACTATCCACCGCGCCGGGGCTCGTGGATATGGGCGGAACCGGAGAAATCATAAAAGACGTACAGAAAATCGACGACAACGTGCGCTCGAAAGCCGGCGGAACATCGAGCGCAACGGCGGTCGGAGGAATGGTTACAAAAATCAAGGCGGCGGAAATCGCGGCGAGCTCCGGCTGCGAAGTCTTTATCGCAAGCGGCGCGCGGGAAAATGTCATTACCGAAATCCTCTCGGGAGAGAACCCAGGCACGCGCTTTGCGGCTACCCCTTCGGAAACAAGCTCGAAGAAAAGATGGCTGGCGCATTTCGGCAGGACTATCGGGAAAATCCTCGTGGACAAAGGCGCCGCCGACGCCATCAGAAATAGGGGAAGCTCGCTGCTGCCGGCGGGAGTCCGCGGAGTCGTCGGAAGATTTGCGAAAGGTTCGCTCGTCGAAATAGCCGACGCCGAAAGCGGAGACATCGTAGCCCGTGGGCTCGCAGAGGAAAACTCCGATAAAATAAAAGAATCCCTCGCTTCCGCCGATAAGAAAAAATGCGGGCACAAGGACGTTGTCGTCCACCGCGACAACCTCGCAGTGGTTTAAAAAAATAGCATCATGCAAAACCCCGAAAAAATTAAAATTTCCCGCGACTGCCCCGCAATGATGATCCCATCCGGACTCATTGTGACGCTGGCAAGGGGAAACGAAGTCGAAATAACACACAGGCTCGGCGGCAATTTCACCGTTGTTGGCATATTCGGCATGGCACGAATCGAAGGGAAGGACGCTGACGCGCTCGGCTTGCAGCCGGCAAGCCCATGCCAAACTGCGGAAGCCGTCCAAAAGCAAAGCGACTCCTCCCCAAAGAAACAGGAAGTGACGGAAAAAGATATTTGGGATACCGCGCGCACCGTGTTCGACCCTGAAATACCCGTCAATATTGTAGATCTGGGACTTGTTTACAGAATGGAACTCCTCGACGCGCCAGACGGGAAAAAACGGGTCGAAGCCGACATCACATTGACAGCCCCCGGATGCGCAATGGGCCCTGCAATAGCAGACGACCTTAAAATGAGGCTTGAATCGCTCGCAGGTGTCGAATCCGCAAAAGTTGACATCGTATGGGACCCGCCGTGGCACCAAGATATGATGAGCGAAGAAGCGCGCATGATTTTAGGCTTGGCATAACCAAAACCCAATTTACAATAAGTTATAATTAAAATTTAACACACGCATTTCCAGATAAATGAAAAAAATCGCGTCTCTCGCCGCCGCGCTTGCGCTCATCGGCTCAATAGCATTCGCAGCGGATTCTTATACGATAGCCGGCTCAGATATTCTCGGGCAAAACCTAAAAGCGCCACTTGCAGCTCTCTTGGGGAAACATGGCGTAAAGGCTAACATTGACATGAAAGGCTCGTTTGCAGCGCTTGATGCCTTGAAAAAGTCACAGGCGGATGTGGCAATAATAGCCATCCCCCGCGGCGAAAAAGCGCCGGACGAATTTATCACGTTTCCTTTCGCGTACCTCGTGGCTACTGTCGCAGTTAATGTCGCAAACCCAATCGAGGAAATAACGACTTCGCAACTGTACAAAATTTTCTCATCGTCCGCAGCTCCGAGGGTCGATACTTGGCAAGCTATGAATGTCGGCAACGCATCGCTCAAAAACATTATGCCCGTCACAACGAGTTTTTCGGATTCGATTGTTCTCGAATTATTCAAATACGGCGCACTTAAATCAACAGGCATAGGCAAATGGGTAAATATCGCAAAATCGCCGTCGGAAGCGCTCTCTATTTTGAGGGCAAATAATTCCGCAATAGCTGTCCTCGGAAAGGTTGAGGATAGGAATATGATAAAAGTGCTCGCCATTGCCTCGGATAACGACGGAGGTGCCAATAAATACGCTTTCCGCCCTGACCGCGACAATATTTTTAACGGCGACTATCCCCTCGCGCTCTCGTTTTACATTGCGGTAGAAAAGCAGAAAGCTGCAAAATTAAAGCCTCTACTAAAAGCCCTTCTTGACGACGAAACCGCGGCTCTGATTGATTCGGGCGAATATATAAGCGCGCCGAAAAATTCCAGAAAAAAGTCTATTTTCGAACTTGACATTTTGAAATAATCAGGCATCGTTGAACGCATTAAAAATTTTCGCGGGCTTAGCTCAATTGGCAGAGCGCGACCTTGCCAAGGTCGAGGTTGTGAGTTCGAACCTCATAGCCCGCTCCATTTAAAAAGGACCGATCTTTAAGATCGGTTTTTTTAGGGTCAACACCAAAGGTTGTGGAATAGGTTGATTTTTTGGGTCAACACCAAAGTCAGTGGATTTTAATGAAAGACGCCGCATTGGACAA
>URAJ01000024.1 GCA_900545715.1 uncultured Opitutales bacterium | reverse complement strand
TTTCAAAGAACTTCTCTCTTATCGGCTACCCCATCTTAAGGGTTAACCTCTTTTTCTTCTCTCGACCTCTTTTTAAAGTCGAAGGCCGCCCATAAAGAACTATCTTCAACCCTGTGTCAAGCCTTTTTCCCAACTTTTTTAACTTTTTTTAAAAAAGTTTTTCAAGCGGGCAGATCGCATATTCTCATATTTGAGCTGCCACCGAAAAGTTTTGTTGAATCATATTCAACTACCCTTTATCGGTGAAAAGGCCGCCTATTAAGCCTATATCCATTTCTTTTGTCAACGTTTTTTTTGAAATTTTTTTATTTTTTTTATAAATTTTCTATTGCTTACTACTCTGCATAAACTTACATTCTTTTGAAACTTTCCTTCTTTTTATTTTTTTAATAAAATTTAAATGAAAAATACAAAAATCATCCTAAGAATTTCTATTTTCGCCGTTGCATCATTGTTCCCATTCTCTTCAAATGCCGTCATTACTTACGGCGAGAGCAATCTTTTATCAGAAGTCGATTATCAAAATCCCGAAAACACCGCGCTCACAAGCGTAGTTGCGGTATCTGACAGTTCGGCAGTGCATCTTGGAAACGGCTGGTTTCTGACTGCAAACCATGTTTCGCTCAACAGCTCGGTTTCGGTCTCCCAAAACGGGCAAACCGCAAAGATTTCCTATGTTGATAATACCCTCAATTCCTCTTACGGAGCTGATTTGAAGCTTTTTTATGTTGAGGATTACCAATCGCTCACAAGCCTCTCAAGTGTGAGCATCGCCCCGCAAAACGCATATGCGTCGCTCGAAACAACCACCTTCGGATATTCCAGTACAGGAAACATTATCACGGGCTATACCTACGAAAGAGGCACGCTAATTACAATCGCCGGTGCCGGCTTTGGCAGAGACGACTCTGCCGCAATCGACGCGGAAACCGTTTCTTCAAACGGCCTGCGCGGAACTATTCACGCTGGCGAATCATCGTTGTTCACGACCCAAACCACCGACGGTTTTAACTACCTTATTACAATGGCGGAAACTGAAACAGGTTCAGCGCAGGCTTTGACAGGAGATTCCGGCGGAGGCATGTTTGTGTATTTTGAAGATGAATGGTATATTGTCGGAACTATAACGAGCGTCTATCCGAGCATTTCTACCTCGACCGCCATCTTTGGCTCATACGACGAAGCAAAGCTCACTTATGGCTCCGACGGGCGCCCAACCGGCATAGATCCTTCAGCGCTGTATGAAAATTCCCTTACATTAGCTTTAAATCTTGAAGAATACGCCGACACCATAAACGCAATTATCGCCACGACCCCTGTGCCGGAGCCCGCCGAAACGGCTTTCCTTGCGGTTTTGTCGGTTATAGCGGCCATTGGAGCTGTAAAAAGAAAAAGATAATTTTTTATTTTTCCAGTCGTTTTTGGACGCCAATTTTTAGCAAGTAATTTTAGGAAATATTCTCATTACTATTACTAATAGTAAACTCATAAAGATATTTTTTGAGCTAAAATATATCTCGGCATTTCTCGTAAAAAAGTTTTTCACATCCCGAAAATTCTATCAATCGGCTCCACGCATTGCCGCTTGGAGATAATGAAGTTTCGGTAGCTTATAGAGCATTGACAGTCTGCTTTCAGATGGCGCAAAAAAGCACTTCTCCGAATTTTAATGCATTCCACTTTCAAAAAAAGTTATCCAATAAAAAACTTCAGCGCGGCGCTATGCCTGACTGGGAATTTTGCCAACCTCCGGAAGCGTTAAATTTTTCCATGTAAAGTTTGGCAAGTTCCGGCGATTTTTCGACGCCGTCGCCGTTTTTATAGGCTATCGAAATATTGTACATGCTCTCGACGTCGCCAAGGTCGGCGGCGACTTTCGTCCACTTTGCAAAAAGCGAGTGGTTCATTTCAACGCCGCTGCCGTAAAGATACATTTTTGCGAGGTTTTTTGCCGCAAAAGCCACCCCTTTTTTGGCAGCCGCCTCCCACAAAAGCGCCGCCCGCTTTTTGTCGGCAGCCACCCCTACCCCGTTAAATAGATAGCCCGCAAGGACTGTCTGGGCCTCGGTATTTCCCAAATCTGCGGCCTTTTCCAACCAAAAGATTCCGCGCTCGGCGGACTTGTCAACCCCAGCCCCGTTCATATACATCGCGGCCAAGCTGTACTGGGCTTTTGCGTGTGAATTTTCGGCTGCCATTATCCACCACTTTGCGGCTTCGCGCAAATTGCGCTCGCCCCCGATTCCGCGCGCAGCGCATACACCGAGATTGTATTGGGCGTCGGGCAATTCAAGTTTGGCCGCTTTCCTCCACAGTTCAATGGCGCGCTCCGCATTTTTTTCCACGCCTTCTCCTTTGAGGTAGGCCGAGGCGAGATAATTCTGGGAATGGGCGTCTCCCATATCGGCGCCTTTTTTCCACCATAGGACCGCCTTATTTAAATTTTTTGGAAAGCCTTTATCTCCGGCCGCGTATGCCACGGCTACTTTCAATATGGCGTCTCCGTCACCTTCTATCGCGCGCGCAAGCATAATTTTTGCGCCGGGGTCACCGAGTGTATTGTCGGCATATTCCTCATTCGCAAGCGCAATTTGCGCGGCAAAAAAAAGTGACGCCACTGCTAAAAAAAATTTCATGGATTTAAAATAGAAAGACTCTAAAAATCGGTCAAACAGAAACGCTTTCTACAAATTATCAAAAAATTTTACGGCCTTTCAGAAAAAAGCGCATTCCGTTTTTATTTGTTTTTGAAGTCTTGGTATTCGCAATCGTTTTATAATGTAGCTTCCAGCTTTATTATATGAGATTGCAATGCGCTTTTTGGGTAATCAAGTTCAGGCGAGACTTTGGATTGATAGCAATAAAGAATATTCGGCTATAAAAGGTTCAGTTCCGTCTTCGCATTTATTTTAATGCGTAAAAAATTTTTAAACCAGCCGCAACACATAATAAAATCGCAACGCCATGCACACAACGTGTTCTTGGAAGGCGAAAGATCAAATAAAAATACGGCTGTACTTTCTCCAAAAAAGAAAATTTTAAGCCAAATAAACGCCGAGATTTTTATGTTAAAAAAACGGGAACTCATAAAAAACGCCGACTCGCGCTCAACGGCAGCAAAACTAAAAGTGCAACCTAAAAGGCAAAATAAAAAGATAAGCTTTGCGGTCGGCAAAAACGCGCCGACCCGCATAAAATCATACAGAGGCAAACACAGTGCAATTCTTTGAACGCCCCAATATCGCCGCCGACGGAGTTGAGAAATCTCCGTTTTGAACCGACTCTTCAAGACGCTTAAGCACGGGAGCCTTGGATTCGCCGATTAGCAGGGCGAGAGTATCGCGGGAATTAAGCAGCGCCTTTCCCGTGAGAGTAATCCGCCAGAATTTCGACGTTTGCGGGCGGCATGCCGCGTACACTTTCGGCGAGTCCAAAAGTCCGGGCGTGTCCGGGAAAATAGATGCCGTGTGCATATCGGCCCCGACCCCCAATACGACGCAGTCAAACACCGGGAAACCGTTTTCGGAAGGGACGTTTTCAAGGGCGGCTTTTGACGCCTCTTCAGCGGCTGTAATCGGGCATTCTTCGCCTCTAAGCCTAAACACTCTTTCTTTGGGGATATTCAGCGGCTCGATAAACAGCTCGCGAGCCCACCGGTAGTTAGAATCTTGGGACTCGGGAAAGACGCAGCGCTCGTCCACAAAAAATATTTTGAACCGGGAAAAATCCATATTTCTTCGGGCGAGAACCGGGAACATTTTTTTGGCGCTTTCTCCGCCCGAGAAAGCTATGCAGAAATCGCCCGGCTTTTGTGAGTCGGATTCGATTTTATCCGCGAGCTTTTCGAGGGCGTCGGAAGGCGAGCTACATTTTTCTATTTTCATTTCCGTTTTTTGCGCTTGCCGAGAATCGTATTGGGCAGCTGTCGGAGCTGTGTTCGAGGCGCATTTTCCGCGCCCCTTCGGGGCCGTCCGAGCCGGCCGGATAGAATTCCAATCCGTCGGCTCCGCGCTCCTTCCACCTATTAAGAATTGGGTCGATAAATTTCCAGCTTGCTTCGAGTGCGTCGGAGCGCGCGTATAAAGTTGCGTCGCCCGACATCGCGTCAAGCAGAAGCCTTTCGTACGCGTCAGGCAGATTGGCGCCCGACATCGACGAATAATTGAAGTCCATCGAAACTTGCGCAACTTCGTATCCCGCGCCCGGGATTTTCAGGCCGAAGCTTAGCCAAACCCCTTCGTCGGGCTGAATGCGCATTGTAAGCTTGTTGCACGACCTTCCGGAGCATTGTCCGACAAACATCTGAACCGGCGCCGATTTAAAGTTGATAATTACCTCCGACTTTCTCTCAGGCAACCGTTTCCCCGTATAGAGATAGAAAGGCACGCCACCCCATCTCCAATTTTCGATAAAAAATTTCATCGCGGCAAACGTCTCAGTGGTGGAATCTGCGGCGACATTTTTTTCGGAGCGGTAGGCGGGGAGATTCCCGGACTCGGAATATTGAGCGCGCATAGTATTTGAGTCTATCGTCTTTTCGTCCATTGGGCGCAGGCACTGCAAGACTTTTGCCACTTCGTCGCGTATGGATTCGGCGTCAAAAGATGCAGGGCACTCCATCGCGACGAATGCCGCGAGGTTTAGGAGGTGGTTTTGCACCATATCGCGCATCGCGCCCGACTTGTCGTAATACGCGCCCCTGTTTTCCACGCCGATAGACTCCGAAACTGAAATCTCCACGGAGTCGATATGGTTTCTATTCCATAGAGACTCGAAAATTTCGTTTGCGAAACGGAGAACGAGAATATTTTGAACCGTTTCTTTTCCGAGGTAGTGGTCTATGCGGTAAATTTCGTTTTCACTGAATACTGAACCGAGTTTAAGGTTTGCGGCCCTTGCGGAATCGAGCGATTTCCCGAAAGGTTTTTCGACTACTACCCTGCGGAAACCGCCGCAGTTGGATAGGTTGAGGCCGGAAGTTTTTATGCCGTCGGCGGTCGGCGAATACATCTCCGGAGGTATTCCAAAATAGAATGTGATATTGTCCGGAATATTTTTGAGTTGCCGTACTTTTTCGATGAAATCGGCAAGCTTCGAATATTCGTTCGGGTTGTCCGTATTGAAGTTTGCGTATTCAACGAGCGATAGGAAAGCGTCGAGCTTTGAGAAATCCGCGGCTGTTGTGCGCGCAAATTTTTTTATGTCATCAGCGCGCGACTGCCTATATTGGTCGGAATTCATCTCAGTGCGGCCGACACCCACAATCGCGAAATTTTTTGGTAAAAACCCCTCGCAATGCAGCGCGAAGAGCGCCGGGAGCAGCTTGCGTTTTGCAAGATCCCCCGACGCGCCGAAAATTACCAGTACCTGACCTGACGGATTTTCCATACTCTGCCTTCCGGTTTTTCCCTTGCGGAAATTTTTGCGCCTTCTTCAGCGGCGGCCTCCCAGTCGGTGTGGAAGAATTCGCCGCGGGGTTTATCGACGCGCTCGTATGTATGTGCGCCGAAGAAGTCGCGCAGGCCCTGTATGAGGTTTGCGGGCGAAGATATCTGCCTTAATGAGTCGAAGTATGAGAGGGCCGAGGACATGCACGGCGCCGGGACGCCTTCGATTGCGCAGAAGGCGCAAATTCTGCGGAGGCTCGGCATAAGGAGCTTTACGCGGCTCTGGAAATACGGCGCGAAAATCATGTTTCGAGGATTTCCGCTTTCGTATGCGAGGGCGATATTGTTCAGGAAGTCCGACCTTATAATGCAGCCGTTGCGCCATATTTTTGCTATTCCCGAGAAATCGAGATTCCACCCGTATTTGTCGGATGCCGCGCGCATTAGCGCGAAGCCTTGCGCGTACGCGAGAAGTTTTGCCGCGAACATAGCCTCTCTAAGCAGCTCGACATTCACCGCGTGCGATTCCATATCTACAAACGAGTCGGAATAAATTTCCGACGCCTGCGCGCGGCTTTCGACGTCTGCCGACATAAAGCGCGCATATACTGCATCGGTAATGATTCCCAGCGGGACGCTTTCGTCGAGCGCCGACATTACAGTCCACTTGCCGGTGCCCTTTTGCGAGGCCACGTCGAGTATGTCATCGACGATATACGCCCCCTGCGAATCCTTTGCCATTAAGACCTTTGCGGTGATTTCAGTGAGGTATCCCTTCAAATCGCCGAGATTCCAGTTTGAGAAAATTTCCGATATTGTGTCGTTATCGAGGCGGTTGCAATTTTTGAGTATGGAGTAAGTTTCCGCGATAATCTGCATTTCAGCATACTCAATGCCGTTGTGGACCATTTTCACGAAGTGGCCGGCCCCGCCCTCGCCGATCCAGCGGCAGCACGGGTCGCCGTCAGGGGCGCGCGCGGCGATTGCCTTTAAGACTTTTTTGATTTTAGGCCACGCCTCGGGATTTCCCCCGGGCATTATAGACGGGCCTTTCAGCGCGCCTTCCTCACCGCCGGAAATTCCGCAGCCGACAAAGAGTATGCCGGACTTTGAAAGTTCGGAGACCCTGCGCTGGGTGTCGTGGAAGTCGGAGTTTCCTCCGTCGATTACGATGTCGCCTTTTGCGAGGTGCGGCAGAAGCTGGTTGACAATTTCGTCAACGGCCTCTCCCGCCTTCACCATCAAGATTACAATGCGCGGGCGCGCGAGGGATTTTACAAATTCCGCGATGTCCTCCGTGCCGAAGAAATTTTTTCCTTTGGCGCGGGTGTCGAGAAATTTTTTCACGACGGAATCTTTCTTTGAATGTGGCCTGTTATAAACAGACACTGAAAAACCCTTGTCCTCAAGGTTTAGCGCGAGGGACGCGCCCATCACACCGAGGCCTATTAAACCTACATCTGATTTTTTCATATTAAATAATTTTTGTTAAAATGTTGCGGCGCATAGCGTGCCTTATGAAATAAGACAGTCGGATACAGATAAAAGTTCTTGGGCGGAAGACAACTTTAATCGGCCTGTTTGGCGATTTGCTTTTGAGCCTCCCATATGACTTCGCCGCCGCTTGCGAGTGATAGCATAAAGACGTAAGTCACTTCGCGCACGCCGTCCACACTCTCCCTGTCCTCGATTATTTTGCCCGTCATTACGAGCTTCGGAAGCGAAACTTTTTTATCGTTCATGAAGGCTTCGTATTTTTCCTGTTCCTTTGAAAATGCGTCCGTCGCGGCGACCCTCACCTTCCCGGAGTTGTTGAGGGCGATTGTAATCTGCCGCGTGAGCAAATCCGTTTCGATAGAGCGGCTCGTGCGGTTTACGATTCTGCCAACCGCCATTTTAACCGGTTTTTGCTTGAAGGAGTCGAGGCAGCCGGAGGCGAGCATATCGTTTACGAGGGATGAAGCGGCCTCATTCCAATCGGCCATATTTATTTTGTTAACCGAAAGGAGGGAGCGCGCCCCTCCCGCCTCGATGCGCCTTGCCGAGTCTGACGAGCAGCCCGAGACTGCGAGTAAAATTGCGGCGGAAATGCAGATTGCTGTTTTTATATTTTTCATATTTAAGAATTGTTAAAGTTGTCAGTCGCGGACGTCCGGCATTAGCTTTAGCTTAAAGTCGGCGGCCTTCGGACTCGGCGCGACTGCCGAGATGTTTCTGCTTTCTCCGCCCTCAATCGGGATTGATATCCAGACAGAGTTCGGGGAATTTATGGCCATTCCGTCGGAGTCGAACCATTCAAATTTGTAATTGACGTTTCTGTAAGCCGACGAGCAGTTTACAATTTCAGCCTGAATTTTAAGGAGGCCGCCCTGGGTTTTAGCCTCGTTTATTCCGGCGACATACGCGTAGTCGTCAACTGCGGAGTCGGTGACAATTCTGATGTCGTCAACCATTTTTTTGTTGGCGGAGGGATTTGCGCGCTCAACTGTGTTGACTGTGTCGCAGGCGCACAGGGCAAGCGATGCTGCTATTAACGCGAGTAGTTTTTTCATTTTTGCTTGAAGTTGAATTTTCTGACAAAAAGCGGCGCCGTGGGCGAAATTTGTTTTGCGACTATAACGCATGAGCCCTCGGTGTCAACGGAAACCTTGCGTCCGCCGATTTCCACAATCCCGTCGGGGGGAGTCGGGAGCTTTGCGATATAAATAGATTTAGGGAGCGTAGTCCAAGTGCGCAAGTCGGCGTCGTTAGTTATGAGCTGGTATGCAGTGCCCGTAATCACCACGGCAAGCTGCGCGAGCGAATTTCCCCTTACAGCGTATTGAGCCGCGAACTGCGCGCCCGCCTTGACCGCCGCCGACAAAACCGTGCGGGTAATCACGATCGGAAGCTCGTTTTTAAATTCGCGCGAAATGATGGAGTCCATGTCGGCGATTTTAAAGAAATCCGCATTTTTCCCTCCGCCCGAAAATTTCGGTGGAAGCGGCTTGTATTGGGACGGCAATAGATACGGAAAGTTCAGGCCTACAAAGGGGAGAGTTTCGCCAAACACGTAAAGTGGGAGGTCTATTCTAAATTGCCTTCTAATGGGCGCCATTCCCGACTCGAAAATCGCGTATGTAAAATTTCCCATATCCGGCGCGCTGCCGTTTGCGAGGGCTTCGGCGCGAAGCGCGTCGAGCGCGGCGACCTTATTTCCGCCTTCGCAAGACTGGTTTGCGAGCCTAAAAAAGTCCGCGGCGCGCGATTTGTCGGACATATCCGCCGGCCTGTTGGAGAAATATAGCCCTGCAAGCCAGTATGCGAACGGGTTTGTGTACACTCCCTTTGCCAGCACCGCCGCATTCGGCGACAGAAAGTCCGCCCCGTAGTATTCTGCGAACTTACCACGCACGGATGAATTGGCGAGAGTTCTCCCGACATCGTAATTTTTCTTTCCGTTTTCGCTTTGCGCCTTTTCCAGCGCCGCCATTTGCGAATCTATGCGCCGCCTATTTTTTGCCTCGGCGTCGGACTGAAAATTTTCGAGCTTTTTAAGCCATACTTCCGCCTCCTCAAAATTTTTGAGCTCAATGAGGTTTAGAGCCTGGTATGCCGCCGCCATTATGCGGTCGTAATTGTATCCCGTATATGGGAGGTACGTCTGGTTTAGGACGACGGCGGCAGCCTCGTCGCCTATGCCCGCGCCGCCCTCGGAATCGTATTTTAGAAATAGTTTTTCCGCCCTCTCGAAAGCGTTGGAGCTTTCCGAAAGCATATTTGCGGCTCTTGCGGTGGAGCCGGTTTCAAGCAGCCATATCAGTTCGTCGCCCGAGCCTTCCGCCTCTTTGCATTGGCGCGAGGCATCTCCCGCCGCGGCGGCAAAGTTGCCAGCGCGGAAGTCAGAGCGTATATTGGCGGTGGAATCGCTGTAAGTTGCGCAACCCGCGAGCGCAAGCACCGCCGCCGCGCTCAATATGGCGCGCACGATTTTCATTCGGCTATGGGGAATCAATCCCGCTCGGATTGGGCTTGCGATTTGCGCAGAATGTGGCCGCGGGCAATTCCGTTATCCTTTATTGCGCGCGCCTGGGAGAATTTTGGGCGAATTGCGATAATTTCGACTTTCCCGACCGCAATTTCCTCTGAGCCCAAGTTCTCGCCCGTATCCGGATCTATCAAATCTCCCGAGAGCGCGTAAACATCGTAGATGTCGCCCACTTTTACGGATGTGCCGTCGCCGCGGTTGACAGTGACGGTGGAGCCTGTTTTTGCCACCACTTTTGCGGGAAAAGCCACTTCCGTAACGCGCTCGGCAATTTTGTCGGCGAGAGCTTTTGACAGCTTTGGCAACAGCTCCTGATTTAGGTTGGAATTTTCGCGGACGCCTGAGTCGAGATCTGAAATATCGGCATCAGATACTTCCAAATTTGCGGATTCTACGACTGCGCCCGTCGATGAGTCTATTATGTTTGCCACAGCATTCAGACGCAGCATTCGCTTTTGAGCGCTTTTGCCGAGCAGCGCGAAGTTGGCGGTTTTAATGTAGTCTTGGAAGTCGTTTATTTTGACTGTAAGAATATAGTCGGCGCCCTTGAATGAAAAATTTTTAGAGCCGGCCGAATTGCCTGAATTTGCGAAGTCGGCCTCCTTCATCGCCTCCGGGAGGTCTGAGCGCGTAAGTATCTGAAACTTGCGGGAGTTTTGCAGAGCCGAAACGATGTTCGATTCGAGCGACTCCGACACCGACTGCAACGATAGCCCCCCGCCCTGGGCTTCCGCCAGTTTTTTTGCGGCGTCAGTCGCCGAGATTTTAACGACAGCTACGGTCTTTTTTTGCGGCGATTGCTGGGCGTTTGAGAATTGTGCGGCCGTCAAGCAGGCGGCAGAGAGCAACAGGCATATAAATTTTTTCATGATTATTTGTTTCCGAATCCGAGATCTATAGTGATGTTAGATTTCTTGAAAGTCTCGGCGATGCCTTTTAGTTTTTCGGCTTCGGCCTCGCTGATGATGAGCTTTGAGTCAGATTTCACGGCGGAGTCCACTATTGACTGCACGAACTTCATATCGTTTTTCCAGCGCGCGGCGGTTGAGTCGTCCGGAGTGAGCGACACTACAAATTCCGAGGGAGAATTTGAGCCGTCCACAAAAATCGACTCCTCGACTTTCACAAAACCCGGTATGTCTGCTGAGATTGTGTGTATTCCTTTTGGGAGGGCAACCTTTCGAGCGCCACTCCCGGACGAGACCGTGACGGCGGCGCCGTCGATGCGGACGGTCGCAGTCGATAGGCTCGCGGGGTAAGTCTGGGTTGTGAGCTCGTATTTGCCGTAAGAGACCATTTTCAGCATTGGGAATTGAAGTTGCTCTATTGCGAACTTCAAATTGATTTCGTAAAGCTTTCTGTCGGCCTCGCTGCTCGATACGTTTTCGATTTTAGAGGAAATGCCGTCGGCGAGCGTTTTTGCCGCAGACGATAGAAGCCGCCCCAGAATATCGCTTTCCGACACTTTAAGCGCGCCGCCCGAGCGCATTTCAAAAGACGCGTCAGCATTTATTCCCGTTTCGCCCGCGCCGTCTTTGCCAAAGAGCGAACTTGACGTGCGCAGAGTGAAGGCTTCGACTTTTGTCTTTACGCCATACCCGTCGAAAGAGCGCGTTTCCCGCCCGAGCGAAACCACCGCCACAGAGAGCACGCGGTTTGCGCCTGCGTATTCGGCGATTCTTGCGGCGGAGGCGCCGTCGAATATGTTGGCGTTAAGGCGCGCCGAATTTTGTCCGCCCGAATATTCTTTGAGTGATTTTAGAGCGAGGGCTTCGTCAACCGTCGAGAAGCCGAGCGCGTTTAGATTGGCTGAAATTGACGCGGCGAAACCTCCGAGGCGCGAGTCGATAGATTTGTCGTCGGTCATATTGCGCACAAAGACCGCTATTTTGAGCTTTTCCGAACCTTTTGCGGGTTCGGTCTGATTTCCCGCAGCGCAGAGAGCGAGCAACGGGGCGAGCGCCACGGCGGCAATCGCGGAGATTTTTGATAGTTTTAGCATAGGTATTCCAAAATTAAGGAACGGCTTTTGTTGTAAAAAGTTTCACTAAGCGTCCGCGGAGCCGCAGCCAGTCGGAAGTTTTATCCATCTATTAGGTATAATATCGGAAAAATTTATTTTTGATTGAGGGGTAAACCAGACGTCGGGCGCGGCAATAATTCTATTGTGGTCGCGCGCTTCGCCGAGCCATGCGCTCCACCAGCTAAAAGTGCTGTTTGAAATAATCGCGTGCCTGCATTGGCTCATGAGATAAAAATCCTCAAAGTGCCCCGAAGGCTCTATAAAAGTGATGTTTTTGCCTGCAAAGTTTTCGCGAACCCATTTTGGGTCGTCGGAGGCCACGAAGAACCGTGCGTTTTCGACGCGCTCTGATATAAAATTCAGCGCGTTTTCGTAATATTTTTTTCGGCAGACGTACAGGATTTTGCGGTACTTTGGCTTTGAGACGTAATCCCCGCGGCGGACGTGAACCGCTACGGAATTGGAATTTTTTATCTGCTCAAAAAGCGGGTGGCGCATTAGGGATTCTTCGTCCTTAAGCTTGAATTCCGCAGATATTTGAGCAGAGAAGTCGGAAAAATATTTTTCGCTCTGCCATAGCCCCTCCAAATAGCACGATGTTTTTATTTGTCTATACGTCGGCTCAAAGCCGAACGATTTTTCCCGAATGTGCGATGCCGACAACCTGTACGGTATTTTGAGTGCTTTATACAGTCGGCGTTTAAGTTCAAAGTGAGGGGTAATCACCGCGTTTTTGCGGTCTTTATCTACAAATTTTGCGCTTATTTCAAAGCGGTCGAGCGAGAAACCTGAATGTTTTTTTGGATTGAGGCCTGCCGTATCAATAAAAATGTCCATTCCCCCGCGCAAAGACAAGGCGCGGGCGAAGGCGTATTCAAACATCTGGTTGCCCATTCCACCTTGCAATCTCGCCACTACATAACCATTCATTCGTTTTTTATTTTTCCAAATTGCGGCGCGAGCGCAAACATATTTTATGCAGGGCGCGCAAAAAACGCAGACAGATTTTTAAAATGCGGAGATTTTTTCTTTTATTTTTAGAATTGGAAAATGCCTCGAGCCCGACAAGTGAGTGAAAAGTTTTTTAGGCGCAGAAAATGAGAAAATTAAAATGCGATGTGGTCTTTCAAATTCAGGCATTGATAGCGCAAGGGAATAAGGCGCTTGACAAAGTTAGAGCGTTAACTTAGGTTTGGTCGAATGAAACACATAAGCTTCATATTTGCAGTCTGCGCAATTCTGCTTTGCGCATGCACCGGCGCAGACAGGGGAGAAACGAAAATTTCAGAAAAGCCCTTGGATAAGGCGGCATTCCAAGCTCCGCCGAAAGAGTCGCGGCCATGGTGTTATTGGTGGTGGGTAAACGGTCACGTCGATAAAGAGACGATAAGAAAAGACCTCGCCGATATGAAAAAACTCGGCTTCGGGGGCTTTTTGCTGTTCGACGCGCGCGGCTACTGGGAGGACTCCCGGCATCTGCTGTACCCCAAGCCGAAATGCGAATTCATGGACGAGACATGGAGGAAAAATTTTGCATTTGCAATGGAGGAAGCCGCAAAGCTCGGCCTGACAGCGAGCGCAAACCTAAGCAGCTGCGCCGGAAGGCTCAAAGGTCCGTGGGAAGTAGGCGCCGACGCCCCCAAGAGGCTCATATGCAAAATAACGCCGTTAAAGAGCGGAAAGGCAGAACTTTCGTACGACAAGCCCGCGGACAGAAAATATTTTTGGGAAGTTGCGCGCTTTGCAGTGCGCTACGACGGCCAAAAACTCTCCCCGAATGAAAATTGGCTAAACGCCGGCGACGGCCTGTACTCCATGGAGGCAACTTCCGGCAAGCGCACAGACAAAAAGGGCATCACTGATTTGAGAAACGCCCTTGAAAGCGTAGATATAAGCGGAAAGAAATCGTGGGAAGTTCCCTCCGACGGACAGTGGGCGGATATACGTTTTGCCTACACGACGTTCGACGGGCACGAATACGACGTTGACGTTCTCGACGCGAATGCAGTCGCCGGTCATTACAAGCGCATGGCAGGCGCCTTAAAGAAGGATCTCGGGAAACTGTACGGCAGTACGCTCAAATATTTTTACAGCGTAAGCTGGGAGGGCGCGGTTCCCACATGGTCGCCGAACTTCGCCGAAGATTTTGAAAAGTTTGCCGGATACGACATAAAGGAATATATGCCGATTCTCGCGGGATTCCGCATAGGCGGCAAAGAAGTTTCCGACAAGTTTATGACGGATTTCCGCCGCGCGCGCAACAAGGCGTTTAAAGTGAATTTCTACGACAATATGGCGGAGCTGTCGCGCGCCGACGGGCTGAAATGGCATTCGGAATCCGGCGGGCCCTGGATACGCACAGCGCCAGTATTCGGGGAAGCCGACCAGCTGGAATACCTTTCAGTCAACGATATTCCGCAGGGGGAATTTTGGGTCGGCACACAGTTTGGCGGCGAGAGGTGCGGAAGGTATCTCGTAAAGCCGATAGCCAATACAGCAAATATCTACGGGAAGAGCCGCGCTGCGGTGGAAGCTTTCACCCACATGAACCGGCATTGGTCGTCATACCCCGCGATATTGAAAATTACGGCTGACAATTCTTTTGCGGACGGCGCGAACATGATAATATGGCATACGTTTACGGCGTCGCCGAAAGAGTTTGGGCGCCCCGGGATAGAGTATTTTGCGGGAACGCACATAAACGGGAACGTCACATGGCACGAAATGGCGGAACCGTTTATAGAGTACATATCGCGCTGCCAATACATGCTTACAAAGGGCGCGAGCGTGTCCGACATATGCGTGTACACTGGTGATATGCCCTACCAGCATTGGAGCGGCTGGCGCGACAAACCGTTCAAAAACGCTGAGCTTAAAATACCCGAAGGCATAACTTACGACATTGTAAACAACGATGTCCTTCTAAACCGCGCGAAAGTCGAGGGTGGCAAATTGAACTTTGGAGCAGGCAAAGAATACTCGGCGCTTATAGTTGATTTGGAGTCTCCGCTTGTATCGTCGGAAGCGCTTGCGAAGATAATAGAGCTTCAGGCGGCGGGGCTTCCAGTGGCGGCTGTCGGAAAGCGTCCCGCAGGCGTTGCGGGGCTTGGCGGCGACGACGAAAAAAGCGTAAAGCTTGGCAAGCAGCTTTTCGATTCGGCAAAAAAGCCTTCGGAAATATTTTCAAAGTTAAAACCCGCCGCCCAAACGAAATTTCTATTCAACCACAGGAGACTTGGCGAGACAGACATATACTTTGTGATGGGGTCCGGCAAAGACAATGTAGTGTTTAACAATCCGGGAACTCCCGTTTTGTGGGATCCGATGGACGGCTCGGTAAAGTCGCCGTCGGCATCATACAAGACCCCAGACGGGCGAACGGAAGTTGAGCTTGACCTCGGCGAGAACGGCTCAATGTTCGTGGTGTTCCGCGGCGGCGAGAGCCCCGACGGCAAGGTGCGCACGCATAACGGGAAAGTCGCGGAAATAGCCACTCCTTGGGAAGTCGAATTTGAACGCGGGATGGGCGCGCCTGCGAAAGCTGTGTTTAAGGAGCTATCGCCGTGGAACGAGTCCCAGGACAAAGGCATAAAATATTTCTCGGGAACGGCGGTTTACAAAAATTCCTTCAAACTTCCGAAGGGTGCGTTAAAATCTCCGCTTTACATAAATCTCGGGAAAGTTTGCGTGACAGCACAGGTGTTTGTAAACGGCAAATACTGCGGAACGGCATGGACGCCCCCGTGGGAGGTCGATATATCTTTGTCCGCAAAGGAAGGGTTAAATTCGCTTGAAATAAAAGTTGCCAATACATGGGAGAACCGCCTTATAGGCGACGCAGCCCTGCCGGAGGGCAAAAGGTACACAAAGAGCAATATGCGCCTATACCCCGGCAAGCGCACAAACACAGTCTATTCTGGATTTGCCTCCGAGGAAAAGTTGTCCGAATCGGGGCTGTTGGGACCTGTAAAGATTGTGAAGTAATTGCTTTTGATTCGGCGCCGAAGCGTTCCCAATCGGGAGAGCTTCGGCGTTTTTTTTGCCCTTTTTCAAGAGGCGGCGCAAACAGAATTTTCACAACCTTTTCGGCTAAAAATTTTTTATTTAGGCGCGTCAAGCGGCCGACAACTTTTTCGATTACAAACAAAAAGCTTAAATTTCGAGCCGCGGGCAGATTTATTATCGGGCGCGCACTTTGCAAAATATTAAAAATTTTCCGTTTTTTTTAACACTAATAAAAAAGCGTGAGAAAAAAATCCGCGCATAAAGTAAAAAAAGAAGCGAATTTTTCTAAGCGGGATAAAAAGAAAAAATAACAAAAAAAAACCGGATTGAATCCGGTTTTTTCAAGCCTAAAACATTCGGGCTATTCTCCGAAGAGGACAGTTTCCATGCCGTAAATTTTCGGTGCGCGCTTAGCTTCCGCAAGCCATTTTGCCGCGCGCAATGCGCCCTTTGCGAATACTTTTCTGTCGGCAGCCTTGTGGGCGAGCTCGAGCCTTTCGCCGTCCGCCGCAAAAATTACAGTATGGTCTCCAACAACGCTGCCGCCGCGCAACGCGTGGACACCGATTTCCCCGACAGGCCTTTCGCCGACCTGTCCATGCCTGCCGTAGCAAACTTTATCTTCGCCTACATTGCGGCATGCGCAGACAATCTCCTTCAATTTTTCGGCAGTGCCGCTCGGGGCGTCTTTTTTATGGCGGTGGTGCATTTCCACAATCTCGATATCGTACGACTCGTCGAGAGTTGTCGCCGCGATTTTTGCGAGGTGGTTTAGGAGGTTGACCCCGAGCGAATAGTTGCCCGCCCACACTATCGGTATAATTTTCGAAAAACTCTCAATTTTAGCGCGCTGTTCCGTGGTGTGGCCGGTTGTGCCGATTACGAGCGGCTTGCCAAATTTTGCGCAAAGTTCGGCAAGAGCTGCGGTAGCCTCGCGGAAAGAGAAATCCACTGCGACGTCGCAGTTTTCGATAAAATCCTCTGGGCGCGAGCCTATGTCGCACGCGGCGGCTATTTCGCAGCCGCATTCGGCGGCGGAATCGCTTATGGCGCGGCCCATTCTGCCGTTTGAGCCGTTTAACAATATCTTTACGGGCATAATTATAAAATTCCTGCGTTAATCATTTCGCGTTTGAGTATTTCGACATTTTCCGCGCGCATGTGGCATAGCGGCAGGCGCACGAAGTCGTCCTTTATTAGCCCCGCCATTTTCATTGCAGTCTTTGCCGGAACGGGATTCGGCTCGATAAACAGAGCCTTGAAAAATCCGTGCATTTTGGCGTTTATTAACTCGGCCTTTGCCCAATCTCCCGCGAGTGCTGCGTTTACTAGCTCCACCATTATTGCGGGAACGAGGTTTGAAGCCACGCTCACAACACCCTTTGCGCCCGCCTTTATAAAGTCAACAGTCAAGCCGTCATCGCCACTTAGAATGTCGATTTTCCCGTCGGCGCGGCTGCGCAAATCTGCGACTTTTTCGACTTTTCCGCCGGCCTCTTTCAGGACGCAAAAGTTGTCGTATTTGTCTCTAAGGCGGAGGGCGGTGTCGTTGGAAATTTCGATGCCGCACCTGCCGGGGATTGAATAGAGCATAATCGGTTTAGAAGTGCGCTTTGCAAGCTCGCTCATGTGAAGGAATACGCCTTCTTGCGAGGGCTTGTTGTAGTAGGGCGCGACAACGAGGAATCCGTCGGCGCCCGCCTTGTCCGACTCTTCGGTAAGCTCGACAGCCTCGCGCGTGCAATTCGAACCCGTACCCGCAAAAACCGGCACCCTTCCGGCCGCCGCCTTAATGACGTATTTAATGACGTCGATATGCTCTTTTGCGTCGAGCGTCGGGCATTCGCCCGTAGTTCCGACAGCGACAAGCCCGCTGACTCCGCCCGCGATTTGCGATTCAACAAGCCGCCCGAGTCCGTCGTAATCGACGCCGTCGGGCGTCATGGGCGTGACGAGAGCAGTCCATACTCCTGAAAAATTTTGCATGCCCCAATAGTGGCTGCCGCGCGCGGAAGTTGCAAGAATTTTATGCATTTGCCGCCGCGCTTTTACGAGCGCGCAGAGTCGAGGCTATCGAGGGACTTCCGCATGCTTTCCTCAAAAACTTCGTAAATATACGGGAACATTTTTCTTATGGCCCCCTTGACTTCCTCCGGCGAAATCGTTCCGCTAAAAGAGGAGCTGTTTAAAAACCAGACGTCCATCGGGACCGTTTTTTTATCGGGAGCCGGCATAAGATAATTTACGTCGACTTGATATAGTCCGCATTTTTTATAGAAAGCTGCGCGCCTTACCGTCTGTGGATCCAACGGATTAACGGGCTCGACCTCCAAGATCATTCCCTTTAACTCCGGGTAGCGGCATCGTATGGCGTCTATAATGGCAGTCCCGATTCCGCCGGAATGGAACTGTTTTAATACGGCGATATGGTCGAGCATTGCGATATCTCCGATACTATGGAATATGAAGTATCCGACGATATTTCCGCCGCGCTCGGCGAGCATCAGTTTTGTAGCGCCCGTTGAAAACATTTTTTTGAATGCGCATTTTGGCTTCAATTCCTCGGACGGGAACTGGAGTTTCATATCCTCGTACACTGTGTCGAACTCCGCGTCCGAGCCTGGGCGTATAACTATATCGTTCATGGTAAAATGTATTTTTGCGGCGGATTGCCTATAATTTGAAAAATAAAAAAAATCCGCAGGCGGACTAAATCCACGCCTCCCGCGGGAGATAAATAATTTGGCAGGCTTCTAGATAGCCTTGTATAAATAATAAATCGCCATAATTTAGCCGAACCTTAGGAATATTTAACTTTTTGCAAAGGTTCCGCCCCCTGCCCAACCTATTTTTTTGCACAACCCTGTTTTTTTTGATTATTGACAGGGCGTTTCTTCCGTAAGAAAAAATAAAGGCGAAGCGAAAGGATAGAAAAGGCAAATGAACATAAAATCGTCGATAAACGAACTCATAGGCGGCACGCCGCTCGTGCGCATTCCGCGAATGAACGACACTGGGGCCGATATAATCTTGAAGCTCGAATTTTTCAATCCGTCTGGCTCTGTAAAAGACCGCGCGGCGCTTGCTATGCTTGAAGACGCCAAGAAGCGCGGGCTGATTAAAGCCGGATCTACAATCATCGAGCCCACAAGCGGCAATACGGGCATAGGCTTGGCAATGGTCGGCGCCGCCGAGGGGTACAGGGTAATACTCGTAATGCCCGACACCATGAGCGTAGAGCGGCGCAAGTTTTTAAAGGCGTACGGTGCCGAGCTTGAACTGACCGACGGCGCCAAGGGAATGAAGGGCGCGATAGAGCGCGCCGAGCAGATGCGCGACGAAATACCCGGCTCGTTCATACCTCAGCAATTTGAGAACCCCGCAAACCGCGACGCCCACGAGCGCACGACAGGCGTGGAAATCTGGAAAGACACGGACGGCGAAGTTGACATATTTGTGGCCGGCGTTGGGACAGGCGGGACAGTGTGCGGAGTCGGTAAAGCGTTGAAGGCGTTAAATCCGAAAGTGAAAATCGTAGCCGTTGAGCCGGCGGATTCGCCCGTGCTTTCCGGCGGCAAGCCGGGGCCGCACGCATTGCAGGGAATAGGCGCGGGGTTTGTCCCCGGAATATATCTTCCGGAGGTAGTTGACGAAGTATTCAGGGTCACTACCGAGCAGGCGGGGGACACGGCGCGGACGCTCGCAAAAAAAGAGGGCATACTTTCAGGAATATCGTCAGGTGCCGCATTGTACGCCGCGATGGAAGTCGGCAGGCGGCCGGAGAACGCCGGTAAAAAGATAGTAGTGCTGATTCCCGATTCGGGCTCGCGCTATCTATCAACTTGGCTTTACGAATAGAGCCCATTTTGCGAAATTAAAAAACTTTATCTTACGGCGCGGCGGGAAAGCGTAGATTTAACCTGCCGCGTTTTTTTTGCGCACGCAATCGGCGCGAAAATTTTTTTGGTTTTATGTTCATTGCCGCAATGGAAAATCCGATAAGAGAAAAAACCGCCAAATAAAATGGATTACAAAATAGAAACACTCGCAGTCCACGCCGGGCAGGTTCCGGATTCATCCACTCTTTCGCGCGCAGTTCCCGTGTATCGAACAACCGCCTATAATTTCAAGAGCTCAAAGCACGCGGCGGATTTATTTGCGCTAAAAGAAAGCGGAAACATTTATTCGAGGATAATGAATCCGACCAACGATATTCTCGAAAAGCGGCTTTGCGCGCTTGAAGGCGGAGCGGGCGCACTCGCGCTTTCCTCAGGCACCGCCGCCATAGCATTCAGCATTTTAAACATACTGAAAGCCGGCGACGAGCTTGTGAGCGCGCGCAATCTATACGGCGGCACATACACGCTCTTCGACGCCATTTTGCCGCAATACTCAATCACGGCGCGTTTTACCGATGTAAACGATTTTTCCGCGGTGGAAAAATCCATAAACGAGCACACGCGGGCATTGTACATAGAGGCGGTAGGGAATCCTTCGCTTGATGTTGCCGACATAGAGGGGTACGCAAAAATAGCGCGCAGCCACAACATTCCGCTGATAGTGGACTCAACTTTCACTCCCCCGCCGCTTTTAAGGCCAATAGACTACGGGGCCGACATAGTAATCCATTCGCTTTCAAAATGGATATGCGGGCACGGGACGGCAATAGGCGGCGCAGTCATAGACGCGGGGAAATTTGATTGGAGCGACCCAAAATTCTCCCTGTACAATGAGCCCGACAAGGGGTACCACGGGCTGAGGTTCGGCCGCGACCTGTCAGGGACAGGCAATCCGGCATTTATAACGAGACTCCGCACAGTTGGGCTAAGGAATATGGGCTCTACCCTGTCTCCGGATTCCGCATGGATATTTTTGCAGGGCTTGGAGACCTTGCCGCTAAGAATGGAACGCCATTGTTCAAACGCCAAGGCAGTCGCCGAGTTTTTAAAATCGCACCCCGGAGTCGAGTGGGTTAGATACCCTGGATTGGAGGGCGACCCGTCCAGAGCGGAGGCGGAAAAATATCTTGTCAGAGGCTGCGGCGGCGTAGTCGTATTCGGGCCGAAAGGCGGGTACGACAAGGCGGTTGAGATAGTGGACAATATACCGCTATTTAGCAATCTCGCAAATGTGGGCGACGCCAAGAGCCTAATACTACACCCCGCGAGCACTTCGCACTCGCAGCTTGGCGAGCACGAGCGCCTGTCTGCGGGAGTACCCTCCGATCTGATACGCCTGTCGATAGGCATCGAAAATAAGGACGATATTATTTCGGCGCTCAACAGCGTTCTGTGACGTTTTTTATGAAATAATCGAGCCTTTGCTTACTCCTAAAAAGCGTTAAAAAGACTCAAACGTTTTAAGTTCTGCTAAGCTTAAAAAGCAAAAAAATGCCCGGGCGCGCAAGACGCGTTCGGGCAAAATTTTTTAGATGGGTGAATGGGGCATTGCAATCTCGCCGCAATGGCACAAGCCGTTCGGGAAGGCCTTGCTTGCTTTCCCGAAAAACAGCAGACGTAGCTTTGTTTAAGAAGTAGTTTTAACTTCAAGAATCGCGGGGCCGTCCACATGGAAGAATTCCTCCACCTTTGAGTCCAACGTGTCGGGATTGTCTGCGAGTATTCCCGTTGTAGAGCATAAGCGCGCAAATTCGGCAAACGATGGATTGTGAAGATCCGTCTCCCAGACGCTCATGTGCGCGAGCTTTTGCTCCGCGGAAATTTTTCCGAGCTCCGAGTTGTTATAAACCACGCACTTTATATTCATGGAATATTTTGCGACAGTTGTCCATTCGCACAGGTATTGCCCCAAGCCGCCGTCGCCTACGACCGCCACGACCGGGCGCCCGAAGAATTGTCCGTCCGGCTCTTGCGATGCGCACCACGCGCCGATTGCGCCCGGCAGCCCGAAACCTATTGAGCCGAGATACCAAGAGCCTATGAAAGACTGCTCTTTCGCCTCGAAATACCTTCCGAAAGAATACGCAACATTCCCGACATCTACGGAAATTATTGCGTCAGCAGGTGCATATTTAGACAATGCCGCGGCCACGGCAGCCGGATCAATCGCGCCCTTTGCGCTCTTGGAAGCGCGCGCGGCTTTTTCGGCGCGCCATTTAGCCCATTCAAGCTCTATGTCTTTGCGCGAGTCTTTTGATTTGAAGGAATCTTTTAAGTAGTCGAATAGCGCCGGGGCAACCTCGGAAACATCTCCGATGATTGCGGCTTCCACCGGATACCTCCGCCCGATTGCGTTTGAGTCCGAGTCTATTTGAACGACCTTTTTTCCGGCGGGCACGGAGGTATGCCTACTAAGCCCCGTTCCGAAAGCCACCACGCAATCTGCGCGCGCCATAAATTTTGCCGACACCGCCGTTCCGCTCAATCCCTGCACACCGCAGGAAAGCGGGTGGCTGTCGGGGATTATACCCTTTGCCGGATAAGTCGTCATAATCGGGCAGCCGAGCATTTCCGCGAGCTCCTCGACCTTGTGGGCGGCGCCGCGGCAGCCTCTTCCCATTAAGATTACCGGGAATTGCGCATTTGCGATAATATCTGCAGCCTCCCTGAGGGAGGTTTCTGAGAAGGTTTCCGCAGCTCGCGCGACCGATTTTAGCGGGCGAATAGCGACATCGTCGGGAGATGCCGGCAATACTTGCACGTCGTCCGGCATAATAAGCTGGGCGGCGCATTTTCTGTCGATAGCCTCGGTACACACTTTTGCGGCGAGCCTTCCAAATTTGCTGCCCTTGTACATTTCAAACTGTGCAGGGGTTGCGGCATGGAGGGCGTCGCGCAGGTTGATATCCTGAAATATTTTTAGGCCTTCAATGGAAGAGGGAACCTGACCCGTAAGAGCGATTGCCGGAGCGGAGTCGAGCGCGGCGTCGCATAGGCCTGTCAGGAGGTTTGTAGAACCCGGGCCCGCAATAGATATGCACGCCGCGGGGTTTCCTGAGAGCTTGCCATAAGCGGAGCACGCGAAGGCAGCGGCGCCCTCGTGGCGGATTCCGATATAGCGCATTTTTCCGTTTTCGACCTGCCTGCGGATTGCGTCCGCCATTCCGAGATTCGAGTGGCCGACCATGCCGAGAACCCACTTAACGCCCCAATTAGCCATTGTTTCCGCGCATATGTCGGAAGATGTAGCATTTGGCTGCGCTAGTTCCGAAGGCGTTTCAGATGCTGCGCAGGAAGCCGCGGAAGTGTCGGCGGGCTGTGGCGCGCGCGCTTCTTCCTGTTTTATTGGAGCCTCTTCGGTCTGGATTTTTTCAAATAATTCCTTGCCTACGCCGCATACTGGGCAGATCCAGTCGTCGGGCAACGAATCCCAAGACTTGCCTTCCGAAGCCTCGTCATATTCATATCCGCATACCGTGCATCTATAAACCATAAAATCCTTTCGGTTTTAAAAAGCATCTTAGAAAAGTAAGTTTGAAATTCGAGCTAAAAATTTTGCCAAGATACCGCAATCGACAGATGCCTCAATAGACGCTAAGGTTTTGCGGAATTTTGCGGCAGGAGTTGGCAATATAAAGATTTAACTGTTAAATAAAAAAAGGATAGAGCATAATTGCAAAGCGCGTGAGTTTTCAGCAAAATGCGACCGTATGAAACACGGACTATTATACATATTATGCGCGGCATTTGCCGCAGCCGGCGCGGGATACGCTGCGGAAGTGACCGTAAAATCTCCCGACGGCAGGATTGAGGCCAAACTCGAAGACGGCAAACAGCTTTCTTTTTCAATAACCGCCGACGGCAAAAAAGTCTTGGACAAAGCCGCGATAGGCATGTCGACAAACAAAGGGGAATTCGGCGCGGACGCCGCAATCAAGGGGTCAAAATCAAGGAGCGTAAATACCGAGATTAAGCCCCTGTTTGGCGCGAGGAAAACGATAACCGACAATTACAACGAGAGCCGCGCCGACCTTGGCAACTACGACGTAATAATAAGGGTGTACGACGACGCCGCCGCATACAGGTTTGTGTCAAAGAATGGCGGAGAGATGATAGTGAAGCAAGAGACGCTCAAACTGCCGCTCAAAGACGCCGACAAAGTAATCGCCCACATAGTAAACGGCATAAGGACTTCGTTTGAATCAATCTTTACGCGCACAACGGCGGGCGGGCTTAAAGGGCTGAAAAAGGGCGCGAACGCCTCGATGCCTTTTATATTTGAGAAGGAAGGAATGAAAATCGCGCTTGTAGAGTCGGATTGGACGGAATACCCGGGGCTTAGGATACACTATCCGAAAGACGCCGATTCACCGCGCGCGCTTTTTGCGCCTGTGCCAAAAAAGCTTGTGCAAAAGGGCAACCAGCTCCAGCCGTCGGAAGTTGAGGATTATATAGCAAAGACTTCCGGCACGCGCGAATTTCCGTGGAGAGCCTTTATAGTGGCGCGCGACGACAAGGTTCTTGCCGACAACGACACCGTATATAAATTGGCATCGGAATCCAAGATAGGAGACGCTTCATGGATAACGCCCGGCCCCTCTGTATGGGACTGGTGGGTCAACTGGAATACGAAAGGCGTTGATTTCAAATGCGGATTTAACGAGCAGATGTGCAAATACTACGTCGATTTTGCCGCCGACAACGACATACCGTACATAACGCTCGACGCCGGCTGGCATGTTGGGAGAGAGGGGCTCGGGAAGACATATTTGGCAACCGACGCCCGCACGAAATTCACAGAGATATACAATACGGACGAGAACTACATAAACGGCAAGCCGCATGTGGACATTCCTGGAGTTGTCGAATACGCGCACTCGAAGGGTGTGAAAGTTGTGATATGGTGCCTCAGCAAGGTTCTGTATGCGTATCCGGAGAAGGCGTTGGATTTGTTTAAGAGCTGGGGAGTTGACGGGCTAAAGATAGACTTCAACGACCGCGACGACCAGCTGATGATACGCCATATAGAAAACATCACAAAATTGGCGGCCGACCGCCAGATGGTGATAGAATGGCACGGCTGCCCCGCGCCTTCCGGGTTGCAGCGCACATATCCGAATGCGATAACATTTGAAGCCGTGCACGGTGCGGAAGTGAACAAATGGGCAAAGACCGTTACGCCTTCGCACAATGTTGATTTGGTGTTTACGCGAATGCTGCTTGGGCCAATGGACTACACGCCTGGCGGAATGAGGAATTCTAACGAACGCTCATTCAAGGCAATACGCGACATACCGAGAGTACAGGGAACACGCGCGCACATGGCGGCTCAATATGTTTTGTTTTTAAGCACGCTGCAAATGATATCGGATATGCCGAGCGAATACATGAAAGAGCAGAAGCTGCTTGATTTCATAGCTGCAGTACCGACGACTTGGGACGATACAAAAGTAATCGAGGGCAAGATAGGCGACTATGTTGTGATAGCGCGCCGCAAGGGCGACAAATGGTATCTTGGCGGAATGTGCGGCTGGGGCGGAAAGGACGTCGAGATAGACTTGTCGAAATTCCTGCCCGAAGGCAAATACCTTGCAAAAATTGTCCGCGACACGATAAATTCCGACGACATTCCCGAGGACTACAAAATCGAGACCAAGAAAGTTACTTCCGACACAAAGTTAAAGCTGTCGATGAGAAGCGGCGGAGGTTTTGCGGTAAAATTTATGCCGTATAAATGAGCCCGCGCCCGCCCGCAGTCCGATAAAAACGGCTCGGGTACGGCAAAAAGGCAAAAACAAAGCTTCGCTCCACAAAAAAGCGCGCCAAATGCGGCGCGCTTTTTGCTGTTAATAATGCCGAAAAAATTATCGTAAATGCGAAGTCCGGACAGGCAATAAGCTAATATCGATTAGACCGTTCCATAATATTCCTCAAAGGAAAACAATGCTATTTTCTTTTCTTTTAAATAGGATTTAAACCATTTATATTCTGCGGCAATACGCGTATCCGGCATGCAATTGGTTCCGCTTTTCTTATTGAATCTAAATCCCGCGACAACCGATTTTATTTCTATATCGACATATTGGCTATCCGTCAAAATCCTGTATTCGTTTTCGTATTTCCAATCGTTAATTTTATGGGTAAGGATAAAGTCGGCATTGTCGGGTATAGACATTTTATAATCATAATACGGATAACTGTTTACATATTTTACTTCCCTGACGCATGCGGAATTGACCGTATGGAAATTTATCATTATTCCCTTGCCGCCGTCCGCATAATGCGCCCACATCAACGGGTTAAATTTTACACTGCCTTTTCTGTCATTATCGCAATTTTTTTCACCTTTGGAAAAACAACAAATATATCTGGCGGACTTTTCATTTTTAATATCATCCATCAAAGCGTGAGTCTCCGTTCCGCCAATTTTCCCCAATATATAGAAGTCGCCTTCCGCGCAATCGTTTAGATTTTGATAAGGCGACGCGTAAAGTCTTTTATTTTCAAATATGTCAAATATATGCTCGTTCCCATAATATTTTACATATTTTTGATACATATCTTTCACCGTTTTATTTTGCATTTTCAATTTTTATAATTTCTAAATTTTAACGCCAATCCCAAGGCGAGCGCGCCGAATATCGCGGCGAATGCCGACGGTTCGGGAATCGCTACGGACAGTATCATTTGATTGTTTTCAAGCGCGTAATCCCATTCCCCGAGCCATTCTGAACCGTTTACGTTAAGCAATATCGTTTCTCCCTTTACGAGTGCGTCCAAACCGGCAATGCTGGCATTTTCCGCAAATTCCATTATTTCAATCTGCAATATGTCCTGCGCGGACAAGTCGGAAACCACGTTAATTTCCAAAATCGCGCCGTTTTCAAACGCCAGCCCTCCGCCCGAATTTACCTTAAAACTTGTGGATGAATCGGCGTCGGTATTTATGATAATTGAAGAGCCGTTCTCGACGGTGAGGTCAGCCGCATTCAAAACCTCCAATTCCGCGCCGTTTTCAAGAGTTAATGCCGCACCGCCCGAAATTGCCGCCACTTCGCTTATTTTTGCGCTTATCATTTCTCCGCCCTCTGAAGCGGGCGTATACTTGCGAATTGAAAAATTGTCGTCAGAGGAAATCATGGAAAAATTTTCAATCCGCCCGTCCGCCATAATTGTGTTTTTTGTAATTGCATCTGCAAGTGCGGAATTACGATAAGCTGCCTTTCGGAGATCTGCCATAGTAAAATTCGTATTTGTTAGTGTCGAAGAGAGAAAATTAGCATGTGTCAAATTTTGTCCTATGAAATTCCAATAACTTACATCTTGTCTTGAGAAATTAACACGGTTTAGATCCTTATTTTTGTAATTTGCTGTAGTGTATAATTGTTCTCTTGTAATTCCATTCAAATATGCTCCATTTATCGTTGCATTAGTAAAATCGATATTTTTTGTATTAATTTGTGTCACATAAACGTCTGTAAGATTTGCATTAGTAAAATAAATTGTACCACCCAAAAAGCCAAATTTTGAACCCGTTAAATTTGCATTAGTGAAATCTGCCAATTCCCAAACGTTGTTATTAAAACGCGCACCAGTAAGATCTGCATTCTTAAAACATGCATAAATTCCAAAATCCATATCAACAAACTCTGCATTTATAAGCCTTGCATTTGTAAAATCTGAATTTTCAACCTTTCCCTTTAAAAAATATGAATTACTAAGATCCTGTCCTGTAAAATCAACTCTTATTAGTTCTTCATATTCAAATCTTATTCCATTTAAATCTTTATTTTTATAATTTAATGTGGAATATAGTTGCTCATTTGAAATTTTAGTTTCTCTAAAAGTAACTCCATAAATAACTGCATCTTCAAAAGATGCACGATATAAAGAAGAGGTACTAAACCTAGAATTCGTAAGAATTGCTTTATTAAAATTTGAAAAAATTACTGAAGTTCTAGAATTAAAAGACGCTTCTTGAAGGTTTGCGTTACTAAAATTTGCATTTTCTAGATCACAAGCGGTAAATTGAGTTCCTATAGCTATGGTATTTACCCATGATGAATCCTTCATATCCTTATCTTTGAAAATTTCTCCAGATACATCTTGTCCGTCATAGTTCTCATTGTCTGCAAAAGCTGAATGCAGCTGAAGCATCATAATAATCCCAAGAAATATTTTTTTAGTCAAACTAAGTTGCCTACTTATAAATATTATCGCTGACATTTTATACCTTTCATTAGATTATTATGAAAATGTACAGTATTGATAATACTATAATTGCGCAAATACTCTTAATATGTTGATATTCAACAAAAATTACAATATTAATTTAAAAATACATTGAAAATAAAGAATGTAGAAAAAGATGAAGGAAAAATCACTATTTCATTAGAATCAAAGACATCAAAAGTTTTTTTGAAATTTGTTATTGACATTGGTATTATCAATACCATGGACAATAAAATTATTTCAGCTGTGACTCTTCTTGAAGGAACGGGCGTGTCGATTCTCGACGCCGCTCGGCTTATTTGTAATATATTAGACGCCTTACCAAAGGCATCCTCTTATTCTCCTGTTCGATTTTGCTCAAAAGTCGTCGAAACCGGCAAACGATATATTCGTTCGACCGAAATGAATTTTTCAGATGGATTTGAGATTTATCTAAAATCAAAACTCTATTTACGTCCCGATTCACTTAGAGACATAAGATATTTGAAGCAACGCTTATCAAGATCAAATCCAGAACTTGCCGGGCGCAATTTTTCGGACATTTCCCGATCTGAATGTGAAGAATGGCTAAATACTACATTCAAAACTTCACCGCAATTTAACAAAGGCAGGAGTTTCCTTCACTCTATATTTGAATTTGCCGTAAAACGCGAATGGGTTTCCACAAATCCATTAAAACTTATAGAAAAGCGCAAAGTAATCGAAAGGGAAATAAAACCATTATCTCTTCTAGATACTAAGAGACTCATAGATTCCGCAAAGAAATACGGAGACTCAAACTGCATTGCTGCCGCTGCAATTTTAATTTATGCAGGAATCCGTCCGAGAGAAATCAGGCGACTAAAATGGCGCGACATAGACATTGAAGAAAACACTATTACAATTCGTCCGGAATGCTCTAAAACAGGAGGAAGCAGACAAGTCGAAATATGCAATTCCTTAAAAACTTTTTTGAGTGGCCATATTTTTCCTCCGGAATCTTCCGTTTGTCCTAAAAACTGGTCAAGGCGATGGAAGAAAATCCGAGACTTTGCTGGATTTAAAAATACATGGGTTCAAGACGTTCTACGACACACTTATGCGAGTTACCATGTAAAGCGTTTCCATGACCTTCCGCGTTTACAAATCAATATGGGCCATCGCGACATATCGCTCTTGCGTTCCAGGTATGTAAATATGATAGGAATTACCCTCTACGATGCAAAGTTGTTTTTTCAATAAAATCTAATTGGAAATTTTAAATCCGTACTCATCTTTACAAATTATTTTACCACTAACAAAAACAGTCTACTCATCACCAGAGCAATTCCAACCTACAATTTACATGTTGCAACCAACAGGTAATTCTAATACCACAACTTGCATACGCATTTGCTGCAACTATGCTATATATTCATGTCCAGATGAAAATAAATTTGCAGTAACCACTTTTTCAGTAACAACTAAACGCGAAATAACAACGTTGGCTGGCAAGATTTATTTTATTTTTTACGAATCCGCCCTGTTGGCAGCGTCGATTTTCCCGACCTGCCCGCGCGCCGATTCGAGAAATTCGCGCAGCTGCTCAAAGCCCTCCGCAAACTTTGTATCGAGCCAGGCATCGACCATTTCGCAAGCCATTGCCTCTCCGATAATCATTGCGCCCATAGTTATCGCGTTTGCGTCGTTTATGGCTTTAGCTTTTTTCGCCGCAAAAACGGATTCCACACAGACGGCTCTGACTCCGCAAATTTTGTTTGCCACAATCGCCATTCCCGCCCCTGTTCCGCAAAACAAGACAGCCCCGTCGGCCTTCCCGACGGAGATTTCCCGAGCCGCCTTTTCTGCGACCTCGTAGTAGGGAGTTTCCGCATAGGAATCCATATCCATAACTTCAACTCCGCGGTTTTTCAAATGTTGCGCCACGGCTTTTTTCAAGCCGTACGCAAACGGGTCTGCTCCTATTGCAATCTTCATTTTGACTCCTTGTTTTTATCGAGAATTTCTATCCAATCCGCCATTATGCGGAGTGCTTCGCGCAACTGGACATCGAACGCGGGCGGCTCGTCGGAAGCAAGCTCGGCGTCGAGCTTATCCTGCGGGGACGCGCCGTTATCGTCCTTTTTGGCTTCGGGATTTTCATCCTTATCCGCATGGGCGTTTTCCTTGGCGCTCTCGAGGAGAACCTCCTCCTTTTTGAAGTTCAACTTGGACAGCTCCTTTTCCTTCTTGTCTGAAGCGTCGGCAAAAGCCTCGTCTTCAGCGAGCTTTTTCTCTCGGGTAGCGAGATTTACGCTCCAGTCCTTCGTCTGCCATCTATCCTTCACGCGGTTTATCTGGGAATTCCAAAATGCGAATTCATCGAGCTTCTTTTGGCGTTCTTCGGACTGCTTCGTAAGCTTGTCCATAAGGGCTTTTGCCTCTCCCTCCGGAACGCCGTATCCCCAGACTTCCTCTATAGCATCTGGGGCGATTGAGTCCCACTTCATCGCGTAGTCTTTGTACTGTTCGCCGATTTCCATATAGTCGTACGGCGACGGCAGGACTATATCTGAATGGACGCCCTTGACCTGTATGGAATCTCCGTTTGGCGCGTACCATTTTTGTACGGTGACTTTCGCCGCGCTCTTTTGTTCGGGGTCGAAATTGCCGAGGTTTAGTACGGCTTGCACCGTTCCCTTGCCGTGGGTGCTTTTGTCGCCGACGATAATAGCGCGCTTGTGGTTTTGCAGGGCGCCTGCGACAATTTCCGTCGCGGAGGCGGATAGGCGGCTTACCATTATGATTAGGGGGCCGTCCCAAACAACCTTGGGGTCTTCGTCCCACAATTTTTCGGTTTTGCCGGCTGCGTTTTTAACCTGCACTACCGGGCCGCGCTTTATAAATAGGCCGGCCAAATCGACAGCCTCAGTTAGGAAACCTCCGCCGTTGCGGCGCAAGTCGAGTATTATGCCCTTCACTCCAACTTTTTTCAGTTTTAGTAGGA
The DNA here is from genome assembly GCA_900545715.1 of uncultured Opitutales bacterium. Classification (GTDB taxonomy): domain Bacteria; phylum Verrucomicrobiota; class Verrucomicrobiia; order Opitutales; family Intestinicryptomonadaceae; genus Merdousia; species Merdousia gallistercoris. Next base: position 5,251 of record URAJ01000024.1, on the reverse strand, counting down.
GCTCCTCGACATCCTTAGTAGTGCTAAAACCTTTCGACTCGCCGTTGAAACCGCCTTCACCGTAGAATGCGGGCAGGTCGATTACGCCTATTGGCAGTGTTTTGTCGTCGACAGGGATTGTGTAGATTTCAGCCTTTGCGAGTTTTGTTGTAAGTTTTATTTCGCGGCGGACGAGTGTTATTGTTTTGCGCGCCGACGGATTTGAAGCCGGTTCAATCAGCAGCCTCACTTTTGTCCCGCTTTTGCCGCGAATCATTCTTACGGTATTGCGGAGCTTCATTCCGATTACATCGACAATCTCTCCTGTTTCCTGGCCGACACCCAAAATTTTGTCGCCGGGGCTTAGCAGTTTGCATTCTTCGGCAGGGCCGCCCGGCATAAGCTCGGATATTGTGCAATATCCGTCCTTGTCTTGAAGCAGCGCGCCAATTCCGACAAGCGCATTGCGAACTGAGATGTCAAATTCTTCGAGATAGTATTCGGAAAGGAAAGATGAGTGCGGGTCGTAGAGGTGCGAGAGCGTATTAAGGTATATTTCCTGAATCTCCATGGCGTCCGCCTTGCGGTAGTTTTCGATTAGTCTTTCGTAGCGGCGCAGAACTTCTTTTTCCGCCTTTGCGAGCTTTTCTTCAAAAGTTTTTGGAGCTTCGACCTCCTCTTCCACAACTTCGGCGAATTTTTCCTTTTCCGTCTGTTTGGGCGCCGCGGCGGACTTTTCCGCAGATTTGTCTTGCCCTGCATTATCTGCGGGCTCCTTCTTCTTTTCATCGTCGTTTTTCTTGACGGAATACGAGAGTATTTCGTTTACGATGTCGTATTTGAGCCTGTTTTCCCAGAGGGCGTTTGCGGCCTCCCAATTTTTGGGCCATTCCTCTTTGCTTCTATCCGGCCTGAAAGTTTCCTCCTTCGAGAAGTCGAATGGTTTTTTCATTCTTTCGCGTATCCATTCGAGCCTCGCGTCGGCCCTGTCGAGGAATTTGTCGTAAATTGAGAAAGCCGGCAGCAGAGTCCCCTGGTGGAGCATTACGTCAATAGAGGGGGAAAAGAAGTCTTGGAAATGCTGAACGTCCTCGGCGGTAAAAAACAGCTTGAAGAAGTCGATGTTCTGCATGTATTCGCGGATAAATTCGCGGACGTCAAGGTCGGTAATCGGCATTTTAAGGTAGTGGCCGCGCTCCATGCAGTATACGAGCCATTTGGTCTCGTTGCGCATTTTTGGGGAGGTCTGCAATGAAATCGGCTTGCGCTGTGCCTGTTGTGGTTTGGCGTCCGATGCGGTTGCGGGAATGCAGAATAGCGCCGAAGCGAATATCGCTACGGCAACCGGCAGCAACTTTAAAAAATTCATCATATGTCAATAATCGTTAAAAATTGTGAATGTTTCAAATTAAAAATCGGGGTTATTTCATGCGGCGGCGCGCGTCCACGAGGGTTTGGCGCTCGCTTTCCGTGAGAGACGCAAAGCCTTTTTCGCTGATTTTATCGAGTATTCTATCGACTTCATTTTTTAAGTCTTTGGGATTTGAAATGTTTACGCGGTAAGAATATTCGGACGCGCTCTTCGTATATTTTTCGGATTTTCTGCGCGGAAGCTTAAAGGAAAGTTTATCTAAGAACGCAAGCTTTCCGGACTTAATTGCGCGCGCGGCCAAAAAGCCCGCCGCGATTCCGCCGAGATGCCCCGCATATGCAATCTCCGACAACCCTCCCGATAAAGTGTAAAGCAGGCCGAGCGCCTCGAGCGCAGCGGCGATTTTAAGCATATTTATTGGTTTTATGGAAATTGGCAGGACAAAAAATAGCAGGAAAGTGACAGGCATTGGCGGGTATAGAGCGCAAAAACATGCGAAAACCGCCATTACCGAAGCCGACGCCCCCACAAGCCCGACGGGCGAGCCAAACGAGAACAGCAGCCATAGCGCCGCGCCCGCCAAAGCCCCCGCGAAATACACAAATAAGAATTTTCGCGAGCCAATCCACGATTCGAGCGGAGTTCCCATAAAATACAGTGCAATCATGTTGAACGCTATGTGCGCGAGCCCCGCGTGTAGGAACGAATATGTTATAACCGTCCATATTTTGCCGGAAGCCAACCCCGGAAGCGACAAGTCGAACATCGAAAAAAACGTGCCGTATCCGAAGAATCTATCGACAAACGCCCCTATGATAAATATTGCGACGTTTATTATTATCAGCGCCTTTACCGCCGAAATCCGCCCAAAGAAGTCCGACAGGGCGCTCTTTTTTTCGCCCTGTCCGCGCATATATTCTCTATCGTAGATGGACATTTTATATATTGATGTTGAAAAAACGGGTTATGTTCATTTTTTAGGCAAAATTTCCGCGATGGCGAGGTTTGCAAGGCGCAATCCGAAAATGCCCGCGACAACCGCGCAGCTGCCTATTATTTTTTCGTTTTGGCTTGGGACATGGGTGGATTCCGATACGCTTTCGTCGGAAAACACGCACTCGCAGTTTCCAGAGTATCCGAGGGAACGCAACAATTTTCGGACGCGCGCGGCGACCGGGCAGCCGTACGTTTTCATTATGTCCGCCTGTTTAATGCGCGATGGGTCCGAGCGCCTTGCGGCTCCCATGCTGGATACTATCGCAACCCCCGCTTCGGCGGCGCGGAATATAAGCGCCGCTTTCGACGGTATAGAGTCGATAGCATCGACCACAACTTTGCCGTTCTCCGGCGCTCCCACAACTTGTGCGGCGTTTTCGGAATCTATAAACGCAGGGTGCAAATCGACTTTTGCACTTGGGTTAATATCCAGTATTCTCTCCTTTACGACGTCGATTTTCAGCCTTCCGATTGTTGAGGAGAGCGCGCAAAGCTGGCGGTTTACATTGCTTTCTTCTACGGAGTCGAAGTCCCAGAGGTCGAAGCGCCCGACGCCCGAGCGGGCGAGAGCCTCGGCAGCGAACGAGCCGACCGCCCCCACACCACAGATTACGGCATGCGCCGCGAAGATTTTTTCACATGCAACATCGCCGAACAAAATTGCCGTCCTTGAAAACCTATCCCGTATCATTTTGAATAGAACGAGTGGAAGTTTTCAAAAGCGGCGTCTGCGATTTCAGCGGCCGACACGCCCCTGAGCGCGGCGAGAGCCGTTGCGGCGTTTTCGAGCGACTCCGCCGAACATTCTCCGTCAGTCTCCGTCAAGATTCTTTCCGGCGACGCCGCCCTTGCGCATTCCGCGCCTCTTTTGCTCGAAAGTTCGCGTATTCCGAAGGAGAATCGCGCGCCGATTTTCTCGAACTGCACAGCCATTTGCGCCGAGCAAGACGCCGCGTGGATAAGAAATTTTTTCAGGCCCCTATTTTTTGTGAAGTCGCGCAAGATGTCGTAAAGCGCGCCCCATTCGCCCACGCAGTGTATTACGACCGGAAGGCCGCGCTTTGCCGCCATACCGAGCTGCGTCTCAAAGAGCGTCTTTTGGATTTCGATTGGAACCCTGTCGGCTATGCGCGAGTCGAGGCCTATCTCGCCTATCGCGTCCGCCGAATCCATATGTTTTTCGAGTTCCGGCAGAATTGTTAGGCGCATTTGCCTTTCTACAATTTCGATATCGTCGAGTTTCGATATTTCTATGTCGGGGTGTATTCCGAATATTTTTTTTACGGACGCGCGCGAGATTTCTTCAAGTTTTGACCATTCGTTTGCGAAGCTTGCGCAAATGGCGCATGCCTCCACTCCTTCTGGAGGGTAGGACTCCGGATCTTCGCCTTCGAGATGGCAATGGGCGTCTGATAATCTTTCGAGCATTACGATTCGAGGGCTTTTAGGACGTCAGCCTCCTCCAAAGTTTTCGTGTACGACGCGCCGATTCCGTCGAGCAGGACAAACCGCAGGCTTCCCCCGACGGATTTTTTGTCGTGGCGCATGGATTCTATGATATCGGCAGTTTTTATGCGGTCGGGCACGCTGGTCGGCAGCCCGAACTTCTGAATGAGCTTTACGAGCCTGTTAGCGTCGCTTTCTGAGAGCGTCGATTGCGCGACGGAAAGTTTAGCCGCAAACGCCATTCCTATCGCAACGGCCTCCCCGTGCACAAACACGCCGTATCCCGCGCATTTTTCGACGGCATGCCCGAGTGTATGCCCAAAATTCAGCAGGGCCCTTCCCCCTTCTTTTGAAGTTTCGCGCTCGTCCTCGGACACGATTTTTGCTTTAAGCGCGCACGAGCGGCGTATTGCCTCCGGAAGGTACTTTGAGTCGTACGAAAGGGGCTCCTGAGTTTTTTCGAGAGCCGAGAACAGTTCAGCGTCGCCGAGGGCTCCGCATTTTATGACTTCAGCCATGCCCGCGGAAAATTCGCGCATCGGGAGGGTCGAAAGGAAGGAAGTGTCGATATATACGGCGCGCGGCTGGTAGAATGCCCCTACGAGATTTTTTCCTGCGCGGATATTTATGCCGGTCTTTCCGCCTACGGAGGAATCGACCATCGAAAGCAAGGTTGTGGGAATTTGAACAAGGGCAATGCCTCTCATATACGTTGCCGCAGCGAAACCCGCGAGGTCGCCTATGACGCCTCCGCCCCACGCCACGACGGTCGATTTTCTGTCGAGCCCCGCCGCCGCGAAAGATTCGCAGAGCTTTTCGAGCATTTCAAAAGACTTGGAGGGCTCGCCGCCGTGCACTGGGAACAAGTGGATACCGAGGCTTTTTAGTTTTTCCGCGGATTGCGGAAATAGGCCCAGCAGCGACTCGTCCGCCACGCAAGCGATTTTGCCGCCGTTGCGGACAATTTGCGAAAAGTTTTCGAGCGCAAGGCCGAAGGCGCCGTTTCCGATATGAATCGGATACGATCTTTCGCTGAGGCTAACTTTCAATTCCGTCATATTATTCGAGTCCGAAAACGCCGTTTACATAGGCGCGAATGTTGAATTTTTGTAGGTCGTCGACTTTTTCGCCGAGCCCGACATAAAGTATCGGAAGTTTTAGCTCGCGGTAAATGCCCGCGAGCGCCCCGCCCTTGCCCGTGCCGTCGAGCTTTGTGACGATTATTCCTGTGAGGCCGAAAGACTTGTGGAAGGCGCGCGCCTGTGAAATGCTGTTTGAACCTAAGCTTGCGTCAATAACGAGAATGGAGTTTTGTGGGGCGTTGGGATCGTTTTTTGCGAGAACCCTGCGTATTTTTGCGAGTTCGCCCATCAAGTTTTCCTTTGTGTGGAGCCTGCCCGCGGTGTCGAGCACGAGCCACCTTGCGCCGTCGGACTTTGCAGCCTGCCAGCAGTCCCA
>URAJ01000023.1 GCA_900545715.1 uncultured Opitutales bacterium | reverse complement strand
AATATTTGGTGAAACCTTGCAACTAAACTGCAACTAATCGATACCATCGAAAAGGCGCTGTTGTTGGTATTTAAGGACTTGCGAACCTTGTCCAATTCCCTCTCTCTCCGCGTTTATAACTTTCACACTGCAAGGGTGTTAGACGGTTTTAATGAGAAAGCTGCAATGCGCTAAAAATGGGCGATTGCGGCTTTTTTATTGTCTAACACCATTGCAGCAAAAAATGCCCATTTTTTTGAATTTTAAACCCAAGCTTTTCTCTAAAAAAGGCCGATTTTGGGAAAATGTGTTAGACAATTTTCGGCAATTTTTGACCTTAAAAAGCCTTCATTTTTAGCCTCAAAATAGGCCTAAAAGGTACCTTAAAAAAACGCCGCTTTTTACCTGCCTTTTCTATCATTTTTTAAATGGGTGTTATACAATCACTCTCTATCAGTGCCAAATGGCGCCAATCCGTCTCAAATAGCCTCTTATTTTGTAATAAAGCGGCGAAGGGATAGTTGCGATTCTTTTGGAGTAAATTTTTGAGATTGCGTCTGTGACTTGGGGGCATTCCGCTTTTATCGCAATTTCGTACGGCACAAAGTCTCCGCTTTCAAGGCACTTTGCAAGTATCCTATGTAATTCAAGGTGTTTTTCCTGCGAGCATCTTAACCTGAGCGTTCCCCTTCCATATCTTCCAAATACCAGGAATAAATCTAAAAAATACACATGATGCGTATGATAACCTTTGTCCGCTGCGCTTGATAGATTCCATGATCTCTTACTTTGAAATAGCCCTTTCCACTTCCGCTATCATTTTCCCCATAGATTCTATTCCGCCGCCAGAAAGGTACCAACACTCGGGATCGAGTCTCACTATCCTTCCGCTCTTGGCGGCATTCGTGCCCGCTACAATTGGATTATCGAATATTTTTGTGTTGTCTGCGCCTGAACCTATCGCGGCAGATCTATCGACCACCAATATTAAATCGGGATTTACCTTTGCTATGTATTCAAAATTCACAAGCTGTCCGTGGCGCCCAACTTTTATATTAGCGTCGGCCTGCGGCAAGCCCAAGGCGTCGTAAACAAAACCGAAGCGCGACCCCGACCCGAAAGCCGAAAGCTTCCCGTCGTTTGCAATCATAACAAGCGTGCGCAGCGGATTTTTAGAAGCTTTTTCTCGCACTCTCCGCACTGCCATCTCGAGCTCGGAAATCGCATTTGCTGCGGCTTCTTCACGCTCAAATAGCTTTCCGAAAAATTCTATGTTCTTTTTTGTCTCGGCAAATTGGTCTTTGGCAATCGCGGTTCTTACAAAATAAACGGGCGCAATCTCTGAAAGTTTCTTTTCGTAATCCTGTTGGCGCGCAGAAATCACGATTAGATCGGGCTTGAAGGAGTTTATGGTCTCCAAGTTAAACTCCTTTACGCCACCGACATTTTCATATTCGTCCGCATTATACTTGGAAAGGTAGGCCGGCATATAGCTCTTTGGTACGGCAAGTTTTGCTTTCACGCCAAGCGCATCAAAAGTATCGAGCGTGCCGTAGTCAAGCACGACGACGCGCGCGGGACTTTGTTTAAATCCGCCATCTATGCCTATGGTTGCGGAACTTTTGCCGCCCTTAAAAAACATCGCAACCAGCGCAATGCCAAGTGCTAGCGCTATTGTAATTTTTACTATTTTTATCTTTTCCAATTTCATGATATCCCCTTTCTTACTATTGATAATACACGCAAATTTTCTTTCCCTTGTACTCTTCAATCTCGATTCGCATTCCATAGATATCGCTCAGTATTTCCGGCTTCATTACGGCCTCTACCGCCCCCTCGTATCTTATTTTGCCGTCCTTCAGCGCCACAATATGGTCGGCGTAAAACGACACAAAATTTATGTCGTGTATGACTATTAGAATCGTCTTTGACTCCTCGCGCGCAAGCTTCCGAAGAAGCTTCATAATCTTTACAGAACGCGACATATCGAGATTGTTGAGAGGTTCGTCTAAGAGTATGTATTTGGTGTCCTGCGCTATCGACATTGCTATGTGCGCCATCTGCCGCTGCCCCCCGGAAAGCTCGTCGATAAAACGGTCGCGCAACTCTTCAATGCCAGTGATTTTAAGCGCATGCTCAACCATTTTAAAATCCCGATCCCCCAGTCTTCCACCCGAATGCGGAAACCTTCCGAAGGCAACAAGCTCTTCTACGCTGATACGCGCGGATCTATGCGAATTTTGCCCGAGTATAGCCAAGTTTTGCGCAAGCTTGCGGCTGTCCCATTCGGAAACTCTTTTGCCGTCGACGAACGCGCAACCCTCGCTTGCAGGTATGAGGCGGCTTATTATATTTAGCATCGTGCTTTTCCCGGCGCCGTTGCAGCCTATGAAGGCTGTAATCTTGTTTTCGGGCAAACTCGCGGAAACTTCTTTCAGCACGAATTTTTCCCCGTATTTTTTTGAGAGACTTTCAGTGGAAATCATACGCGTTTAACTTTTAGCACCAAATAGATAAAATAAATTCCGCCGACAAAGTTTATTATTACGCTAAGCGGAACTGAAAATTGCAAAACCCGCTCCGTCGCAAGCATTCCGAAAACAAGCGCTATTATCCCGACTAAAATCGACCCCCAAAGCAGTACCGAATGCTTGTATGTCGGAAATATAAATCTTGTAATACTTGCAATTATTATGCCTAGAAAAGTTACGGGCCCCACCAATACGGTCGATGCGCAGGTAAACAGCGAAACGGCGGCAAGGCTCTTTAATACAACTTTGTCGTACTCGACGCCCAAACTTACAGCACTGTCGCGGCCAAGAGTAATGGCGTCGAATTTGTCAAAGTCCGAGAAAAGCCAAAGAAAAGCGAAAAGCACAATCAATCCGCTTATGCCCATAAGAGGCAAATTTATCTTGTTAAAGCTCGCAAACATTCTGCCTTCCAATATTGAAAATTCGCTCGGGTCTATTATTACCTGCATAAAATTGGACATCCCCCCAAATCCTATGCCGAACACAAGCCCCGTCAGAACCACAAAAAATACGTCGCCAGAATTTGACTTGAATATGTAAAGGTAAAGTCCAATCGAAAGTACTAACATCAGAATTAGTGTCAGGAAAAAATCAAGACCTCCACTCATTATCCCGGAGTTGTCCGAACTAAAAAAATAGATTATGATAGTTTGTGTGAAAAGATACAGGTTGTCCAAGCCCATTATTCCGGGCGTGAGAATACGGTTTGAAGTTATGGTCTGAAATATTATGGACGATACCCCGACCGCGCACGCCACAATGCTTATCGCAACAAGTATGTCGGCCCTCCTTGAAATATTGTAGCCCCAATTTTCGCGCGCGCCCAACCCTTCGAAGATATACAAGGACGCAAGCACTAGCGCGAAGATACCAAGAATCGCAAAAGTCTTTGCAAAAGACCTCTTACACATAGCTCCTCCCGCTTCTTATTAAAACCAAAAATACCGCAGCCCCCGCAACGCCGAGTATTATCCCTATCGGAATTTCATAGGGGAATATTATCAGCCTCCCGGCAATGTCGCAAATTAGAACAAGAAACGCGCCTAGCCACGCGCAGTCCCACAAAATATTTTTTACGTTGTCCCCTTTAAAAATTGCCAGAACGTTTGGAACTATAAGCCCCACAAAAGGTATGTTGCCCACCCCCACAACGCTTGCGGAGCTTACAACCGCAATTATAACAAGCCCCCCGTTTACAATGAGAGTGTGATTTAACCCCAGTGAAGATGCCGTACTTCTGCCCATTCCGGCTATTGTAAAATAATCCGCGTAAAAATATGCCAAAAACATTAATGGGACGCTCAGGTACAAAAGCTCGTATTTGCCCGCAATCACAAGCGAGAAATTACCCTGAAGCCATGAGGCCATATTCTGAATTATGTCGAACTTGTACGCAAAGAATGTCGCTCCCGCATCTACTACCGAGCCGAGCATTATACCCACAAGCGGGACTAAAACCGCGCTTTGGCTGCGCAGTTTATTCACTATCGCCAAGAATAAAAAAGTTCCGAATAGCGACACCGCAAAAGCCGCTCCCACACGCAAAATCGGGCTTGCCCCCGGCAGGCAAACCACGGCTGTCATAACTCCCAATTTACACCACTGCATCGTGCCAGCCGTCGTCGGCGATACGAATTTATTTTGCATAATTCTTTGCATTATAAGCCCCGCAACCGCCAGGCTGGAGCCTGCAACAAGTATGCTGCAAAGGCGGGGGATTCTGCCGGCAAAAAAGATCCCGCTTTGCTCCCGGCTCAAGTTAAACAAATCAAGCGGAGATATGTCGGCAACCCCGACAAAGAGCGAGCAAAACGAACACGCTGCCAATATCAAAATTTGTAATAGCGGCACGAACATTGCAAATATCTAAACTTTTAGAGCAATCCCAGCGTCAAGCTCGATTTCAAAGAGCAGATCGTCTCGGCACACGTCGGCTTGAATTGCTACACATGGCAATTTTTCAAGTCCGCGTTTTTTTTGAATTTTTCTAAATTCGCCCGCACATGAAAAATCCTTGATATAGGCGACCGCCCGCAGGGTGTCGTCCCAATCCATGCCGCGCGATTTTAAAATAGCCTCCGCGACGTCAAGCGATAAATTTATCTGCCGGTCTAAGTCTCCGACAAAGGCGCTTTTCCCTCCGTACTCTATGCCGGCTGTTCCGGAAACAATTAAATGCCTGAAATTCGGGTGCGCCAATTCCACGGCTCTGCTGAAGGAACTTTTGTAATCGCGCGCCGAACACTGCAAGGGCGATTCAACCTCGCAAATTTTCACCAGCTCAGACTTCGGCTTTACGGCAAAGGCGCGCGCCGCCAAGGCCGCCCCGCGCGCGTTGCGGGAGCCTATGCCGGTGCTTGCGGGAACCAATCCCGAAAACACCTTGCGCGACTCAAAGAAGGAATCTCTAGCCCCGTTAAAAGTTTCGTACCAATCCAAAATATTGTCGTTGTAAAACCATGTGCGCACAATGTTTGAAAAATCCATTCCGACCCCGCCCAAAGCCGCCTCTATGCTCTCAAAAACGCTTGAAGTTTGAGCCTCTTTGCACGCCCGAATATCCTCGGGAAAAATTCCTCCAAGTAACGCGTAGCGCGCAAAATCGTCCTCAAAGCAAAGCCCCACTCTTCGCCCTTCAAAGACAATCTCTTTTGAAATATCCTCCGAAACCAAACAACATTGAAGACCGCGATAGCCGCCTCCAACTTCGGTCCCCAAAAATAAAAATTCGCCCGAGGACTTCTTTTGAAAGAGCGGCAACTCGCAAGCCGCATACAGCTCAGGCCCTACAAGGCGCATTTTGGAAATTGAATTAAGGGCGTCAAAATGCGCCTTTGCATCTTCCAAACCCTCCGCCGATGCCGAAAAGAAATAGATTTGCCTTCCTCCCGAAAGAGGCAATTTTTTTGCGCTGAAATTTTCCATAATTTTAAATGCCTTGTGTATAGATTTGCTTTTAAAGTGATTTTAAAAATTTTATGAGCTGCGCGCGCTTTTGCTCATTTAAATTTCTGAAAAGCTCGCGCGCAAACTCGGCCTCGCCGAAGTGCCATAGTATGGCCTCCTCAAAGTTGCGGGCGCGAAGGTCGTGAAACATATCGCTGTGCCCCGCGGTCTTGCGCATAAGCCCGCGCCCCCACAGCGGCGGCGTGCGGTAGGTGCGGAATCTCCCCCTGTTTTCCTCGCCCATGTCGTGCATTAGCAAATCCGTATAGGGGCGGATAATCTGCCCGGAATAGGGCTTAAAAGGCGCGTATTCGCCCGTCGTCCACTCCGGCTTGTGGCAGCTTGCGCAGCCGATTTTATAGAAGGTTTCGCGCCCCGCAAGAACCTCGGGCCTGTCCAAATTTCTGGCGGCGGGAACAGCCAAGCCGCGGTGCCAGACCATGAATTTTTCAAAATCCTCCATCGAAAATTCGGGATCTTGCGCCTTTTTAAACGCGCTTACGTCTATGCCCAAACTCTCGTGTTTTTCAAGCCACTGTCTCGTTCCATAAAGTTCACGCCTGTCGGCGCGCGCGACGTTTGTAGTGTTGTAAATTCCGTTTGAGCCCGGACCGTCGTCAAGAGTGGCGCGCGAACAGTGCCAAGTGAATTTGCCAAGTCGCTTGCGCCTGCTTTTTTGGTCGTAAATCCAATTTCCGTGAACGCCCTTGACGGGCCCAGCAAGCGCGTGCTGGCGGCGGTACTCGGCCAAAATAGCCTCGTCGGGTATGGCGTCGAGAAGCCCCGTGCCGTAAATCCCTATTGTCGACTCTATCGAAACTTTGTAGTCTTTGGGAAGCGGCAAAAGCGGCTCTATTATCTCTGCGCTCGGATAGACAAGTTCGCCTTCATTAGGCTTGCCATCATTGTAAAAACTTCCGTCGGGATATCGATTGCCGTATTTATCGACAAACTTATGCCAAGTTATTTTTACGCCCTTTGCGTAGGGCAAATACGGTTTTACCGCGTTTGTTTGGAGCATCTCTGTGTAGCCCTCCACAACGCTTCCGTCTGGCCTATGGATGGTCGCGATGTAACCGTTTCCGTACTCTTTTGAAAAATCTTCAACGCGGTGCGCGCGGCCATAGCCGGGGTGGCAGGCGATACACGAAGTTTTCATGTAGGTGGGACCGAGTCCCCCAAAAGGCACGCCCTTGTCGCTTACAAAGTTGCCCTCAAAAATCGCCTCGCCCTGCTTGAAATCGGATTCCAAACCCGCCTCCACAACGGCGGGCGCGGGCTGCTCAAAAGCCTTGCTGTTTGAGGTAAAAGTCGTGCCAGCCTCTCCGCCGAGATAATATGCGGGGCCCTTGCTTCCGTCCGAGTTTCTCGTTTCGGGCAGGCGCATGTCGACACTCGCGTTTACATGGCATGCAACGCATGAAAGGCTAATGAACTCTGGTTTAATGTCGCCAAATCCGGCAGACTCCCCGTTGATTTTGGACTTGAGGGCGGCAGGCGGAATTTTTGGGTGATCTATTTTCAAATCCCGCGCTTTCTTTGGCACGAATCCCTCTGCGGCAAACTCATCATCTTTATATCCGCAGCAAGAAAGACATAGCGAAAACAGACAGAGCAATAGAGGTAAAATTGATTTTCTAAATAGAGTAAACATCTAGCAGACCCTCCAAAAAAGAGGGAGCTTCCCGCCGGGAAATAATCCATCAATCGGCGGGAAACTCGAATTGATAGGCAAATTAGCCAAGTTTTATTCGCATATAACTTCCTTTGCCTTGCCCAAAGCCTCCGAAAGTTCTTCGCAGGCGGCTATGGCAACTTTAAAGCCCTCTTTGTTTTCCTTGAGATTTTTAAACATTGGAGCCTTTAGCGCTTTAACACTATTTATAGCACTGCTTATTGACGCTTTCACCCGTTCGTCGGTCTCCTTGGATTTTTCCGAAACCAAGGCCGAAAGGCTCGCGCCCTTCGAATTTATACCTTCGTAGGAATTGCGGACGCTTATTAGGTTGTCGACGGCATCTATTAGGCTTGTTCCACTGTGGCGAGATTCGCACTCAAGCGGATTTTGAGTCTTTGCGGGCGTGCCCAATTTTGCCTCCACCAATTCGTCGACAATGTCTATGCAGCCGTCGAAAATCTCGCTTATCGCCTCCTTCTGCGATTCGTAGCGGCTTCCGGTATTGCCTGCATTTTTCATCTCGCTTGCGTATGAACCGTTTGTTTCGATTTCAGCCTCTTCAAGAATTTTCGACTTGCCCTCCGAAAGCTTGTCGGCGCCCTTCCACCAAGACTCAAGCGCCACGCAATCCTCCGTCAGAACTTGCGCAAGTGCCGCAAGATACTCAAGCTCGCCCTTTGACATTTCGGCGGCCTTGCGAACCTTGCCCTCCCTAAAAAGGAGATACTCCGCCGCGTGAAAGCCCCTGAAAGCGGCGCCCAAGCCTCCCCTGACATACCCGGCATCTATCGAAATACGCCCTTCGTTTATCGCTTTTATCAGGCTGTCCAATTGCGATTGGTCGAGCGGCCAAGAGTCGAGATTCGGATCCAAGCTCGCAAAGGCAGCGGGCCCGAACAAAAAGGCTTCGCTGCGCTCCCAAGAAGTGCGAACCTTGCTCCAAGCCGCGGCGGCCTTCGCGAGATTTTCGTCGCTTGCGCTCTCTTTGAGCTTGGCGACAGCCTTGTTAAACTCTATGGCGGAATCGGACATCTGCGAATAGGTCGGAAGCACTGTGGCTTCGACGTAGCTATCCAACACGTCCTTTATTTCCACGGCTTCTGCCGCCGACGCCGAAAAAACGCCAATTGCCGCCGCAGCCAATGTTAATTTGCAGATTTCTTTGTATGTAGATTTTCTTTTCATATTTTTACCCAAACAATTTTTTAAAGAGTTTTTTTAGACTTGGGCTAGAAGTTAACTTCAAGCCTTGCACCCGTTATATACGCGGCCTTGGAATCTTTGCCCTGATTCACAAAAATCTGAAAGTCCGGTTGAAGCGCAATTGCTGGCGTAATTTGAAAACGATAGGTAATTTCAAGAGCCCCTTCGTAATGCGAATACTCTGTCCGGGCAGCGCGCTCGTTTTCTATCACTGAAAAACCTACTGCAAATATATCGTTTTCTCTGCATGGTATGGGCGCAAACCAATTAAATCCAAAGTCTGCATAAAAGTTATTGTCAGATGCTTTGCTGCTCGGAACCCAGCCTATGCGGGTATAAATGCCAAACTTCGCGTTTCCTTCGTCGTCGTTTAGCAAAGACTGTTGTAGGCCGAAGTAGAAGGAGTAGAAGCTGCCCGCATCAATAGCGTCGAAGTTAATTTTACTCGGGTCGCTGTGATAATTTCCTCCGAACATCGCGCGCCCCGCAAGGCCGCCTATTTCGTAGTTGTAGCCGAACTGGTACCACAGGGCGACGGTGTCGAAAGTATTGCTGTAATCGAAGCCGTTGTTAGATGAAATATCCTGCCCTATGTTGCCGTTATAAACGCCGAAGGTGGCATCAAAATTCCCTTGCGAATAGTAGATTACCGCCCCCAATGTCGCAACGTTATACTGCGAGAACAATTGACCGGGCGCGACGTTTGGCATGGCGCCGAATGATGAATTCAAAAATACGTCGGAGTAATCCATACCCATGAAGTCTTCGTCGGCCGCAAGTTGGCCAATTCTAAAGCCTATGTTTCCGAATTTGGTCTCAAAGTCGTTTGCGTAGTAAATTTCAAAAACCCTGGCCATATCGCCCGCAACTATGTTGCTAAAAGAGCCTTGCGAGGAATCGAAGCCGCCAAGCTCGCCGCCGTTTGTCTGGGTGTAGTAGAAGGCGCTAAGCCCTATTCTGCCCCAGCCCTCTTTGTGCGCCAATGCAGACAAGTCCTGCTCGAAGCCCAAAGTAAAGAGCGAGTCCGCCAATGTGTGAATATTCCTGCCGTCCGAAACATTGCCCCAGACCTCTCCCGTCCAATTCAAAGAGGGGGTAAACCCCGTCTTTTTTGAGACGTCGTCGCTTGCCGAGGCAATAAATAGGCTCTCCCTATCCATCCACGACTCGATTTTTTCCGGCGCGGGCTGTGTTGAGGCTTCTTGCGCAAAAACGCAAGAGGCGAGCATTGTAATTCCGCTAATAGCGGTGTTTGTTGTCTTTATCAGTTTCATATGACTCTTTCTTTTTTTAATGTTAGACTTATCTAACTTTTTTTCTAAATTTACCCTTAAAAATTAAAGTTCAAAACGGAGCGTTGGGGAGGGGTAGTTAGACTTATCTAACTTTTTTTCGCAAAAAAATTTTTCTTTTCCGTCTATTGCAAGTATTCAAACCCAGTTCGCGCAAATTATAAAATCGAAGGCGGCGTTTGCCCCTAACTTTCAAATCTCTTAAGTTTAAAATGAATTTTGCGAGTTTCTCGGCTATTAGAGGGCCTATTGCATGCTCCATCTTGCAGGCCGCCTCACGCGCAATCGAAGCAGAAACACCAAGATGTTCCGTTAGAAATCCAAGCAAAAGCTCATGTTTTTTCAAGACACTTTCCGCTACTTCAATCCCTTTTTTAGTTAGAGTAATCGAACGGGGATTCTCGGCTTGAACATAACCCATTTTTACCAATGTGGAGATTGTGACAGAGACAGTGGCCTTCGAGACGCCCTTTAATTTTGCAATATCTATTGGACGAACGCGGGAAGACTTTGAAGAAAGAATTAAAATTGCTTCCAAATAATCCTCTCTGGCCTCAGTCAAACTGAAATTAATTTTTTTCATTTTGTGAACAAGAAAATTGCACTTTTCTAAGATGTCAAGAAGAAAGTTAGACTCTTCTAACATTTTGCGCGATAATTCTATTTTATAAATTATTCCAGTATAATAACTAATAAACCATGAATAAAACTAGAAAATTTGTTAAACAGTTTTTTTCGGCGAAATTCAGCCTAAGCAAACTTTCTTAAACCTACTTATGTTTGCAAATGCACCAAATTGCGAAAGCAAACAATAAGAGATGTATCTTTTGAAGAAAACTATTTTATATTTTTTTGAATATTAAAAATAAAATTCTCATGCCAGGCATTATATTTTATGGTAGCATGATATATTTATCCGGACAAGATATATTGAACCTTACTTCGACATTCTCTGAAGACAATTATAGAAGTGAAACTCTAAAAATTGATTATGATATTGGCGTTGACTATTACGATATCAAAAATGCTGATAAGAATGTAAAAATATCGAGCAGCAAGAAATCGTTTATTAATATTTTATCTCCAAAATATATTTATCTCAAGAAATTCAAAGATAATTTAGGTACTGAGCTCGAATACATTACAGATGATAAAAACCATTTTCTATATTTCCCAAAGCTAAAAAGTGCAAGTATTTCTCATACCGGAATTGTTCCAATTCGAGATAGATTTTTTACCGATTATTTAACACTCATTCCTGATTTTTATCAGGATCGCAATGCGTTGTCTAATATAATATCCCTTCTCAAAGAAGCTGAAAATACTACATATGAGATTAAAAATTTAAATAAAAATACATGCACTCTTGTTATAAAACAGGCAATGAAGCCATTGAATCAGAAGATATTTAATGAATATACCATTAAATTTATACAAAGAGATGCCTATTGGCTGCCAACAGAACTTGTACATAACTATTATTTAGAAAGAGAAAAATCTTCAATAAGATTAGATGGAAATTTTAAATTATTATATAGCGACTATGAAAAATATGCAGATGTATTTCTACCAAAGAAAATAGAACTATGGGAGTATATACCTTCTGGTTGGATAGGAAATAACGATGACGGAACTCCAAAATTAAGAAAACAAAAGCTAAAATATTACGAAGTTATTTCATTGAAAAATGTTTCAATTGAAAAGGAAAATCTGCAAAAAGGTATAATAAAAATTCCAGATGATGTTGATATTTACGCCCACAGTACAAAAAAGCAATATAGTACAGCGGATATAGACGTTGTAAAAGAAATATTAAAATTATCAGTAGAGACGCTTCCGAAAAATAGCATTAACGCCCCCCGATAAAGCACGCGTAAAGGTAACATCTCTTTAGCATCGTTTGACTATTTTTTGATGTTATTATGCTGCCAAATTTGCGTTGAAGGCACAAAAAAATCATTAATTTTATAATAAAGCAAATTCCCCACAAAAAGTGAATAGCGCCACGTAATGATTTTTGGCATAGTTAGCAAGCTAGCGCGTTGCGTGGAAAAGTAAGTTTTAAGATACAGCTTTGAGAATCTCCCATAATGGCACGGATAACTCTTTAAGCTCTACCGTGGAGTAGCGACTAAAGAAGATGTAAAAAGTATTTTAAAGTATATCCGTCAAATATCTATTTTTAATCTGGCAGTCTGAAATGATGGATTTTCCGCTCCGTTGTGGACGTACAAAACGCCATCTATTACCTCAAATCGCTCCATGAAAAAATTCATGTCTTGATGATACTTTACTTTTACGTTGTTTTTTGTATAAAGCTTTGCGTCTTTTAAATCATAGATTTTCTTTGTAAGACCTTTCGGGCTTTCGGATACTATGATAAACTTATTTTCGTTGGATCGGGATTTCACGCTAATGACAGCGATATTATTTTTTATGTCCCAACCGGTTGAAAACATAAATATTTGCTTTTCTTTAGAATCTACCCGAGTGAAATACGGAGCTTCTGCGGAATATACCAAGTCTCGATTTTCGGGATAGAAGAAATTTCCTACTTCACTATTTTTAATGGAGGTTCTTAAAGTGTTGCTAAAATCTCCGCATATTCTGTTTTCTTTTGGGGTTTTATCTAAATCATAAACCATTATAAAATCGGAAGCAATATTGCAAGGAGCATTGCGCGGGCTAAATTTCCTAAATAATAGATATCGTCCGGAAGGAGACTGGAGAATAGAATATTTATCTGCTAATGGAAAGTGTAAAATAATATCGATAATCTGAAAATTCTTTGAATCGATTACCATTGTTATCGTTCCACTCTGTGAATGTCCTGAAAAAATTATCCTGTTATTATATGAAGTATGATATAATGGCGGGATGAGTTTAGATGGAAGCTGTATATTCTTCTTGCCGTTTTTACTAACTATATATCTTGCTATGTTATTTTGGGAAGTTCTGCTTTTTGTTTCTACTACATTAAACGAAGCTTCCGTTTGCACTATACGGGAAATTTTATTCGACAATTTGGTTGAATCTTCTTTATCCGGAGACTCAAGCTTTAGATCTGTTGCCGATGCGAAACTTACAAATGTTGCTCCTATGAAAAGAAATACATAATATAAAACAAATGCACTTTTCATATGAGTGGAATTAATGATTTTTATAAGTACATGCTATAACCATTTACTATCCAAGCAAGCGTTATTTTCTGACTATTCCATTATCATAATGATAAAATTACACAACTACTTGGATAATGAGCTTATATCTCCTAAGGAGAATTAGTACGAAAATTACTTTTGTAGAGAGTGGGATAATGGCAAACTCATTTATAAGTCGGCAAAAGACGTGAATCTTATCGTAAAAATTGGACAGCTTGGAGGCATATTGAACTTTTACTATCGGAAAGCCACTTATAGTTTCTTTAATTTTTCTATTATATTGAAGCCCCTAAAATCCGTTGCTAAAAGGCAATAATTTGGCTATAAGGAATCCATTAAATCGCCAAATACGGCAGGGGGATGTTCGGCAGACCAGCTTCCTCTCGCAAATAGATTTTCTGAAATGTCCCATGCTGGGCTTGAATTACAATATTTCTTGGCTATGCAAAAAAACTCTTAAACAAATTCTTTTAAAATCCGTCTAATTATATAAAGCATTTTAAACAAAATTTTAATTACTCAGCAATACTGACATGAATACGGCAGGCAAATCTTGGTGCAATATTGAAAAATGGCTCGCTTCCGCCTATGTAGAGACTTGACTCTTTTGCGGCTATATTGAGAATCTGAAAATCCGATTGCAGAATCTTGTGGTTTTTCGCTATTCTGCCTATACCCCATCGGGAAACGCTATCCTACGGATTGTAAGAAATTGAAAAACAACCATACTCCAAATATAATGAAATTTTTCGATAATAATTTTTCGCTAAAAATTTACAAATTTATCCCCGCCTTTTTATTGATGTTTGCGGTATCCTCATGCGCTTCGAGCGATACTGATTCACGCTCAAGCGATGACATGCCGCTGGATGCACCAAAACCGGAGAAGTCTGAAGAATTTGTTAGAAAGCAATCTGACATGGCGCATGAAATAGAAAAATATCCATTAGGAATCATAGGTGAAGTTGAGACTGTGCGTCTGCCCGATTTTAAGTCGAGCTTTGAGGCGAGAGTGAACACGGGCGCCACAACTTGCTCCATTGACGCTTTCGACATAAAGAATTTTGAGCGCGACGGGCGCAAATGGGTCTCGTTTAAGATAAAATCGCGCACATCGGGCGAACAAAAAAGTTTTGAGCTTCCGGTCGTAAGAATTGTTCCCATAAAGCGGCACGGCATGCCGGATCAGCAGCGCTTTTCTGTAATGTTAACTGTGAAAATTGGGCATCTGACGCTCGAACGCGAATTTACTCTTACTGATAGGAGCTCGTTTGACTATCAAGTCTTATTAGGCAGAAATCTCCTAAGCGGGATAGCAGTTGTTGACGTAACACGTAAAAATTCAATATAGCCATATGCAAGATAGTAAACATAGCCGCCGAACTGTATATTGGCTTACGGCAATCCTTTGCGCCGTGGCAATTGCAATCACCTTTGCAAAGGTAAAATACCTTGATTTCAGCTTTAACGATAAAGCGTCTTTCTACTATCAGGCAGATGCAACTCTCGCTTTTGAGGCAAAAAAAGGGGCTAATGTTAAGCTTAGTATATCTCTCCCCGAAAAAACCTCTTTATATTATTTTGGACGTGATCCGGCCGGAGATCCAAGATTTAAAATAATAAGGGAAAACGGTCTTGCAAGGGCGGCGGCTGAATTTGTCTGCACAAACAACGGATGGCAAAATATATCGTACAGATTTAAAATAATCCCGAAATCGGTAGGTACGGAAAATACGGACTTTAACCTTCCCCCTCAAAACGAAAAATATCCGCAAGTTTCCGACGAAATAAAGCTCGCCGCAGCAAAGCTCGTAAAAAAAATCGATCCTGAAGGCAATATGACATCGCGGAATTTTGCGCCGGCTCTTTTTAGGGAGCTTGCAGCAATGCCTCCGGATCAAAAGAAAATGTTTTCACAGCTGAGCGGTTCTTCTGGGACGCTTGAAGCCGCATACTTGATTTTGTCGCTAAAAAAAATACCGGCAAGGATTGTAAGGGGAATATTTTTAAACGAACAGTCTCGCAGTTCCCAAGCAGCGCAATTCTTGGAGGTTTGGTGCGGAGACTCTTGGGTGATGTTTAAACCCAGCTCAGGCGAAGAACAAAAGCCCAAGGACTTTTTGGTCTTACAGCGTTCGGGTAAATCTCTATACGAAATATCTGGAGCGTCAAATTCTTCCCTTAGATTTTCAGTCACAAAAGTTCCGCAGGGCGCAGCTTCTCTGAACAGAATCAGAGCCGACGTAATAGGCAAACAAAAGCTTTCCGATTTCTCTTTGTTTTCGCTTCCCGCATCAGAGCAAAACGTTTTCAAGCGACTTACGCTTTTGCCACTCGCAATCCTTTTTATAGTAATAGCCCGCAATATAATCGGGATACAGACAATGGGAACTTTTATGCCTGTTCTGATTGCAATGGCTTTTTTAGAAATGAATCTTGTTTCTGGGCTGCTTTGTTTTTGCATTATCCTCACTGTGGGGTTATCGATAAGATTTTGGCTTTCAAAGCTTAATTTATTGATGGTCCCACGAATATCTGCGGTTGTTGTGGTTGTTATACTTATCATGCAGGCTATAAGTATTGCCGGTAATCTTCTGAAGCTCCCGGATTTTATGAGCGTTACGTTTTTCCCCCTGATTATTATCGCTTGGACAATAGAAAGGGCCTCGACAATTTGGGAGGAAGACGGGGCGGGACACACGTTAAAGCAGCTTGCGGCAAGCCTTATCACTGCCGTATTTAGCTATCTTGTGCTGTCAAATTCCTATTTGCAGTACTTGTTATACACTTTTGCAGAGCTGAATCTTGCAATACTTGGAATAATCCTACTTTTGGGGACCTATACCGGATATAGGTTGACCGAATTGTTAAGGTTTAAATCTTTGGTAAACAAATGAGGTTTTCTTTTAAATTGCCGCAATTTGCCAGTCCCAAAAGCCTTCATGAAAATGGGGTTTTGGGAATGAATGAGCGCAACCACGCGTATATTATGCGCTACAACAACCGCAAGGACTATCCCGATGTTGACGATAAATTGCGCACAAAAAAACTTGCCGTAGAGCACGGTGTATCGACCGCCGAATATGTAGGGGCGATTGATTGCCAATTCCAAGTAAAAAGCTTTTTTGATATAGTCAAAGATGTTCCAGATTTCGTCATAAAGCCGGGGCACGGAAGCGGCGGCCGGGGAATACTCGTAATAACACGGCACGACGGCAAAACGTTTTATAAACCAAACGGCACAAGCTGCGACTACAACTTTATATACGAACATATATCAAACATTTTAAGCGGACTTTACAGTCTGGGCGGCAATCCTGACTACGCCCTATTTGAGAGATGCATAGATTTTTCCGACGTATATAGTCGTTTTAGCTACCAGGGCGTCCCGGACGTTCGTTTAATAGTATTTAAAGGCTATCCGATAATGTCGATGATACGGCTTGCCACAAAACTTTCCGACGGGCGAGCCAATTTGCATCAAGGTGCGATAGGTGTTGGCATAAGCATAAGAACTGGGCTTCCGTTGTTTGCTACGCAAAATAATAAGAGAGTTGAAGTCCACCCGGATACCAACGCTAACCTTTCTGAACTGAGAATCCCGTTTTGGGAAGAGCACTTGCGGCTCGCGGCACTTTGCGCGACAATGACTCCATTGGGATATTTTGGAGCCGATATATCAACAGACAGCAAGCGCGGGCCGCTGCTTTTAGAATTAAACGCTAGACCCGGCCTTGCGATACAAATAGCCAACGGGTGCGGCCTCCTAAAACGGTTGAAATTGATAGAGTCTTTGCCGGATAATGCCCACGCTACAATTGAGGAGAAAATTGAGTTCTCTAAGCAAAATTTCAGTTAAGAAAGCAATGTCATAAGAATTGCCTGCGTACGGGCTTTTGGCACATTTTTAAGACACCAGTTGTACTTCTAAATCCCTTGCAAAGAGGCGGAGAGTCATTCGCGATTTCAGGCGCAAAATTAATCGTAAATCTTCGATTGCTTCGCGGCTGTGTAAAAATTTTTCATTTCCTTTATCCGGGAAGCGTCTATTTCTTTAAGTTGCCGGCTTTTAGTACGTCGCTTTAACTGGCCCACAACGCCGCAATATCCGCCAAATTCCGTTATTATAAATTTCGGCTTTCAATTGAATACAAAAAATATTTAGACGCACTAATCCCCTTCCCGCCTATCTATTATTGCAAATATATTTTTTAAGGGTTTTCAACAAATAAAAACGGCCCGCTATTTCTTGCGGGCCATTTTTCATAAGTGAGAAAAGGATTTCCTATCTTTTCCTTCGGCTAAAAACAAGGCAAAGAGATATTGCGCCTATTATCGCCGCATAAGTCGACGGTTCTGGAACTACAGTATATCCGTAATCGGAAAAATGCGACACAACAAACGAAAGGTACTCTCCATCGTAAGAGAGGTCGCTTATAACGTCCGCTTTGCTCCATTCATTTTCTCCCGTAGCTTTATGCCATATGGTAAAGTCCAAGTCTTTCAATGTAGAATCGCCTATATAGAAACTAAAAACTACACTGTCGGTATCAGCCATAGTGACATCAAACGAGTATGCCGCAACTTTATAAAAATCCGACCCTAATTGCGCTGTAAGAGTATCTGTGGTTGTATTAACCGCATTTACAGTAGCGGAATCGGAATTAAATGCCATCTCTATAGTATCAGCACCGTCTTTTGCCAGAATTACCCTGCCATTATCAGCCACGGACACAGATTCGCCGGCTGAGTCTATATTCATGGATTTGCCTTCCGAAACTTTAAATACGTTTCCCGAAAGTGTGCCTCCGTAAAGCTTTGTGTTGCCATAGGTTATTATATTTGCCGCCGAGACATTGTAATCACCGGCCCCCAAACCCGCTTTCGCAAAAAGCGCAATTGTGCCGTTGTTTTTGAGTGCGAGGTTGGAGTTTGAGAGAGTATTATTTCCGTCTATTCTAAGACCGAGTGCCGCACCGCTTTCAACATTTATAACTGAGGCCCCCAATTTGTTTTTTACGGTCATTGTTCCATCATTGACATTGAGTACATCTGTAAAATACTCCATAGAAGAATTAACAACAAGCTCGCCTGCTCCTGTTTTAGTGATTGTTGAATTTCCCAATCCTGCACTTGCGATGGAATCATATCCGTTAATTCCGTTGCCTATTGTAATTTTTGCATTGTCTGATGCGTTGAAGTTGAGATTTCCCGACTCTCCGACATAAGCAAAACCGCCAAGCGAATCATCTTTTACATCGGAAGAATTTGTTGCGAAATTTCCTATATTGCTGATGTCTTCTGTAGCATTGATGTTTATTGTCGCCTTTTCTACATATTTTCCTCGTTACCGGTATAACCTATTTTTAGGTTCAAAATACCGGCATCTTCTATTGCATCATAGGATCAGCCGAGCTGGTAAATACGCAGTCTGAATCAAGCAGAATAAATTTGTCAGCGCTTCCGAGATTAACTTTAAAGTAATCGAGTATATCCAATAGATAAAACTGGTTGCGCCAATAAGAAAACCAATCCGCGGGAGTTTTTCTCGTAAGCAATATGTTTACCACCGTGACATCAAGTTTCTTAAATATATTGCAGATATTTACACCATCCACCATCCATTTTTCAAGCTCTGGTGCAGGAATATTTGTAAAAAAATCAATCGGACATTCAGGTTAAATAGCCTCGCAGAAGTGAAAAAATTTAAGGTAGCCTTTAGGTATAATTCGTAAAATTTCGCCGAATAACTGCTCATTGCGACATTCGTATACACACTGTAATCGTCTTTACTCTCCCGATAAAACCAAGTTGCTATAAAGTTATCGCCGACTTTAGAAATACTAGACATAATAAGACCTCTACCGTTTTATTGAAATAGGAAATAAAACTTATATGTCAACTAAAAGATATAA
The DNA here is from genome assembly GCA_900545715.1 of uncultured Opitutales bacterium. Classification (GTDB taxonomy): domain Bacteria; phylum Verrucomicrobiota; class Verrucomicrobiia; order Opitutales; family Intestinicryptomonadaceae; genus Merdousia; species Merdousia gallistercoris. Next base: position 17,865 of record URAJ01000023.1, on the reverse strand, counting down.
CGCGAATATTTGGGCATCCACCAAAGCAATTTCTCATTTATATATGGCATTAAGATCTTAGCTTAAAAATTAAAATCTTATGCGCGCATATAATTTGAGCCATAAATATTTTGAATGCTAAACTATATATACCTAATCTCATATTTCCGATAAGAGCGAATATACATAAGATGCTTCACAATAGTGAGATTAACGGAAATAATTTAGAACATTTGCACAACATATATTAAGTAGCGGCATGGATGCAGAAATCCGCGATGCGCGACTTATAAAATCAATCCTATTAAACTTGGCGTCAAAGCTGAGCAGAATGCTAAAAAGCAGAGGAAAATCCGCAAATTGAACGCTGGCTAATTCGACAACCGTGCATATTTTGTCGGAAAGCAAAATTTGCGCTCGATAATTTTACAATGCGCAAATTTTATTTTCTATGAATGGTGCGCACAACTTAAAGGCAGGCAGCACACAGCTATTAAAAAGCTCAATCTTGCAATATCTATAAAATTTTTATTAGATTTTTAAATAGCCAAAAACCTTGCGAAAATAGCTAAAAAGAATGCGGAAATCATTCGGAAGCTTTTGAGGCCAAAACAAGGAAATAATTAAACAGGAGCTCTCCATTTTCAGAACTGCTAAAATATGAGTTTAGGGCAATGGGTGTGTCCATATTAAGAAAAGTCATTCCGTAATGTCTTGATATTATTGTCATCGGATAAATTTTTTTGCTATCGAGCTCTATAAGCCCCTCTAATGCGCCGTAATATAAATCAAGCATTAGCGCAATCTTACTTCCCTTTTCTATTTCCCGGCAATACGCGGATAACTTTAATCCGTCTTGAAATTTATTTTTGAATATATTTTCAACCTCATTCGCCGCAAGACGGTCATTTGCATTCTTTGATTTTTCAAATTTATGAATTTTGTTAATACTGACATCTTGATTACCGCTTATTTTAAAAGAGCAAACAAGTTTTCCAAACTTGTCCGCAATGTCTTTAGAGGGAGCCTTTAAAGCTTTCAAAAAATCGGATTCTCCGGATTTGCATAGATATATTTTTATATCGTATGACTGCGCAAATGCGCAAAGTGACAATAATACCGTTACAATGAATGTTATTATCTTTTTCATATATAATTTTTATAAAAGAAATAACAAGCAGTAAAGCCTTTTATTGCACCCTATAAAACTCTAATAAATTTTGCCGCATAATTGTTCCTCCGAACGTCGAGAATTTTATAAAAAAAACGCCCGAATTTATTTCAAGGCGTTCTTGTTTGTTATATGGATGTGTAAAGAAATCGCTACTTATTCCACGGAAGCTTTCCCAACAGTGACGCCATCGCGCAAGTGTTTGAAATGCCAGCGTACATTAATCCGCACCCGACAAACGTCGGCAAAAGCGCAAACCACACATTTATTGACATCGCCAAAACGCTCCCCAATAAGACGAGAGCCCCTGCTACTATGCGGACTTGCCTTTCCATCGACATCACCGTTTTTTCGTACACCAATCCGCTTTTTCCGATAAGCGATGAAATCCCGCCCTTTATTATTGCGACATTCGGATACCCTGCTTCTTCAAGCATTCTGGCAGCTTTGCTCGCGCGGAAACCGCTTTTGCAGAGAACGCATATTTTCTCTCTGTTTAGCCCGTAGTCTTTAATGAAGCTTTTTGCATCGAATTGCGGGAGTTCCACAAAATAATGTTTGCGCCTAAGCGCAATCTCCGTGTGTTCGCTCCCGTTTCTAACGTCGAGAATAACGGCGTCCGCCGGTATTTCAGCGTAGTCTAATTGGTTTTTGTACATATCGTCCATATTTCGTTTATTTTGAATTTACAGCTTTCCAAGTAAGATATCCGCCGGAAAGATTGGCGGCGTTAAAGCCGTTTTGCTTTAAAATGCGCTCCGCGAGATACCCCCTCAGCCCGACTTGGCAGGAAGCCACCACCAGACGGCTCTTGTCTATCTCCGATAGCCTTCCCCTCAGCTGCCCGAGCGGAATATTTACGGAATTGGGGATTTTGCCGTTGGCGACTTCCGAGGGCTCGCGGACATCGAGGACTACCGCCCCGTCCGGAATATTTTCAGCATACACTGGGGTTGACTTCCCGGTAAGGACGTTGGAAGCCACAAAGCCGGCGTAGTTTACCGGATCTTTCGCCGAGCTGAACGGGGGCGCATAAGCCAATTCGAGCTCCCCGAGCGCGTCCGCCTTAAATCCTGCATACATCGCCTGCGCTATCGCGTCTATGCGCTTGTCGACCCCTTTTTCTCCGATAATCTGCGCGCCGTATATTGTTCCGTCGTCGCCGAAAATCAGCTTTATGTCCATTCGCGAGGCACCGGGATAATATGAGGCAGACGACGACGGATGTATATAAATCTTGCGGTATTTTTTCCCGTCTGCTTTAAGGCGTTTTTCAGTCATTCCGACACTCGCTGCGGCATACTTGCCGACTTTCACTACTGACGCCCCGTAAGTTCCCTTATAAACACTTTCGATTCCCGCTATGTTGTCGGCGGCAATCCTGCCCTGTTTATTGGCGGGTCCCGCGAGGGGGATATGTGTCCTTGAATTGAATATCGGTTCCGCAATTTCTACAACATCTCCAGCCGCATAAATATTTTCGTCGGAAGTTCTCATATGTTCGTCAACTTTTATGAAGCCGCCTTTTGAACATTCTATTCCGGATTTTACGGCGAGCTCGGAATTGGGCTTTACGCCGGTGGACGAGATTACAATGTTTGAGAAAACGCGTTCGCCGCCGCTCAGCACCGCGACTACCCCGCCCTCTGCATTTTCGTATTTTTCAACAGTGCGCCCGAAAATCAGATTCACCCCCATTGCCCGCAATTCGTCGGCGAGCGGGCGCGCCATTTCTTCATCGAATACGGGTAGAACATGGTGGCTGCGCTGTATTAGAGAGACTTCCACTCCTTTGTGCCTCAAATTTTCAGCGGTCTCCAAGCCTATAAAACCTCCGCCAACGATGGTGACTTTCGGGTTTGGCCCCGCGCCAGATAGGGCTGAAATTATATTGTCCATATCCGACATTGTCCAAAGGTGGCGGACATTGGGGTTGTCGTCGCCCTCTGTCTTTGGAGTGAAGGCGCTCGCGCCGGTAGCTATTATAAGCTTGTCGTACGGCTCAAAGTATTCGCCTTCGCCGCCCTTTACGAGAACCCGCCTATTTCCCCTGTCTATTGATATGACCTCAGAGCAAACGCGGACTTCGATATTGAACCATGACGCGAATTTTTCCGGGCGCGTTACAATCAAGTCGTCCCTGTCGGCTATGACGCCGCCAATGTGGTAAGGCAGCCCGCAGTTTGCGTATGATACATATTTGCCGCGCTCGAGAATTAAAATTTCCGCAGCTTCGTTTAGGCGGCGCAATCTTGCCGCAGCGCTCGCGCCGGCGGCGACTCCTCCGATAATTACAATTTTTGCCTTATTCATAATGATTATTATTTGCTTTTATTGCTTAGCTTCAATTTTGCTTAAAACAAGTTTTTTATGCGTGCGGTTTAAAAAAAATCACTTCCGGCGCGCGTGCCTGATTTATTTTTTTACTGAATTTTTCTTTTATTTTTGGGGCGAACCATCGGAACCACCTTTCAATATTCACGTAATTTATAATAACTTATGACGCACAATTTGCGTTGCTTGCGAAAGGCTATAATCCCAGGGGTAATACGTATGCATCTTAATATTTTATGCTTGGTTAATTTTTAAATTGTTATTCCGATGAGAGATAAATATGAGGCAAATTCTAAAAAATATCCCCAAAGAAAAGGTTCTCAAACTCGCAGACTTAGTGGAAGTAAGACCGGGTGAAATAGTAAGCAAAACCCTTGCACAGAACGACTGCGTAAGCATTACGCTTTTTGCCTTCGACAAGGGCGAGGAGATTGGCACGCACGATTCCACTGGAGACGCTATGGTGACAGTTCTTGAAGGTGCCGGGAGCTTCACTGTCGGAGGCGAAGCCCACATCGTAAAAGCTGGCGAAACTCTTGTTATGCCCGCAAAAATTCCCCATTCAGTATTTGCAGTCGAACCTTTTAAATGGATTCTCACTGTCGTATTTCCAAAATAAAGGCAAACATCTAAAACAATCAAAGGAACTGGCGTCGGAGTAATTCCGGCGTTTTTTCATTTTACAGTCGCAGGCGATTGCCACACTAAGGACAGATTTTTGCAAAAATAGCGGCAAAATATATGCATGCGGATTAGCGCTTGAATTGAGACGCAAATATCGATGGGAAATCAAATGAATACAGAGTTTTGTCTTATAGGCTGCCTTCAATAAGAATAAAAATGCGCTAAAAATAAAATTTTCCCGGGATAAATTGCTTGAAAAGTATAAAGTTTACGTTAACACTTAAAACAAGCACTCAATCGATTGACTATGGGGAATAGAAGGGAATTTTTAAAAGTCTCGCTGGCTGCATCGGCGGGAATTGCAATATGCGGCTGCTCAAGTAATGGAAGCACGGCAAAAATATTCGATGATTCCGAGAGAAACTGTTTAATAGCAATTTCGGAACAAATAGTCCCCGCAGACGAGCAGTGGGGCGGCGCGACAGAAGCCGGCGTCATAAACTACATAGAAAACTGGGTCGGCAAATATTATCCAGAAATGCTGCCTACTTATAAAAAGGGCATATCGGCTGTCCAAAACGCCTCGCAAAGGCTCTACTCTAAAAACTTTCAGGAGCTCGAATTTGATGTTCAAACCGATTTTCTAAAAAAAATGGAATCGGGAGCGCTTGACAAACAGGATTGGAAGGAAATTAACCAGCGCGAATTTTTTAAAGAGATGCGCGTGCGAACCATGCAAGGGTTTTACGGGCCGCCGCGCCACGGCGGAAATAAAGACTATATGTCGTATAAAATGTGCGGGCTGGAAATGCCGCATGTACTCGGTCAAAACAGATATTAAACGCGCATTCAAATGGAGATTAAACACGATAAAGTCGATGCGGTTATAGTCGGCGCGGGCGCAGGCGGAGGGATTGTCGCAAAACAGCTCGCCGTTGCAGGATTCAAATGCGTTTTGTTGGAAAGGGGCCAATGGCCCGACTACGACGATTCCCCAAACGACGAGCTCATAAATCAGCGCACCCACGCAATACGCCCCCTACACTTCATGGACAGGCGCAAGTTTGTCGATCCCGAAAAGCCCTGGATTACAGACTCGTTTCTGAATGCAGCATGCGTAGGCTCGGGGACGGTGACGTACGGAGCGATGGCATGGCGGTTTATGCCCCAAGATTTCAAGCTCCACACTCTCTACCCCGACATAAAGGACTCCGCGCTCGCCGACTGGCCCATTACCTACGACGACCTCGAAGCGTTTTACGAGCAGGCGGAATACGAGATAGGCGTATCCGGCGACCAGAGCCAAAATCCCTTTGCACCCCCGCGGAAAAAAGATTTTCCGATGCCCGCATTTGAATACAACAAAGAGGACAGGGAAGTTTTAATCCCCGCGATAAAGCGGATGGGCTTCCACCCCTACCCCATTCCCATGCTCCGCAATTCGGTAAGGTACAATGGCCGCGCGGCATGCCTTCGCAACCATACCTGCTGCGGATACATTTGTCCCTGCGACGCAAAAAACGGGACCCAAAATACAGTGATTCCCGTCGCGATAAAAAGCGGGAACTGCGAAGTACGAACAGGCTCGATAGCCTATGAAATTGTCATGGAAGGGCGGCGCGCCGTAGGTGTCAGGTATTTTGACCTCGACCAAAACTCACATTTTCAGCCGGCTTCGATAGTCGTATCATCAGCGGGTTCGTCCGGCACTACAAAGCTTCTTTTGATGTCGAAATCCAAAATGTTCCCCGACGGGCTTGGGAACAATTCAGACATGGTTGGAAGGTGCGCAAACTCGCACCATTACACCGGCGCATTTGGGCTATTTGATAGAGACGTTTCGTCAGAACAGGGGCCTGGAGCAACAGTTGCGTTTTCAGATTTAAACCATATGCCGGACAAAAAGATTTTTGCCGGGGTTTTGTGCTCTGAATTTTATTCGCTTCCGTGGGCCAAAACACAGATTAGGCCGCCGAATTCCCCAATGTGGGGGGCCGAGCACAAAAAATTTCAGCGCGAAAATTACAGGCGGATACTCAGAATGATAGGACCGGTACAGGAAATACCTATGTATGAGGCGCGGATAGTGCTGCACAAGACAAAAAAAGACGCTTTCGGAATGCCGATGCTCGCGACACAAGGCGGGAAACATCCCCTAACCGTAAAACAATCCAATATAATGTCTGACACTGCCAAGGCTGTATTAGAGGAAGCCGGTGCCATACAAACATGGAAGATCAACAGTGACCCGGGGCTTGGCTGGTGCAATGCGGGCGGCCAGCACCAGGCGTGCTCATGCAGAATGGGGGATAATCCCAAATATTCAGTCGTCGATCCAAACTGCAAAATTTGGGGGACCGAAAATGTTTTCATAGGCGACGCCGCCGTGCATGTAAACAACGGCGGCTTCAATCCCGTCTTGACAATAATGGCACTAGCCTTCCGCACGGGCTCCCACATAGCAAAAACCTTCTCAAAGGCTTAGAATGAAGAAGATTTTTTTAGCGTACATTATTGCAATAGCCGCCCTTTGCGCCCTCGCATTTGCCGGATACTCCTCATGGAACGCCGCCGACCCTGAATACACATGCGCGCAGTGCCACGAAATTAGGCCGACCCACGAGAAGTGGAAAGACTCTGCCCACGCGGGAGTTTCATGCGTGCAATGCCACGGAACCGCAATATCCAACGGTATCCACAGTTTGAAGGAAAAAATTGGAATGGTAGTGTCGCACTTTGCCAAAGACGTAAAAAATTCCGAAATAAAACTCACGGAAAGCCAGCGCCTTGATATTATGAAGCGCTGCGCCTCGTGCCACGAATCGGAATACAACCAGTGGAAGAGCGGCGCGCATTCGACTACCTACGCAAACATATTTGAGGACAAAGTCCACAACGCCCAAGAGAAGCCGTACTGGGACTGCCTCCGCTGCCACGGAATGTTCTACGGCGGCAATATCCACGACTTGATGGATCTTGGCGGCGAGTGCGCCGACTGGAAAATAAGGGACCCAAACCAGCGCGGCTTGCCGGCGATTCCCTGCATGGCATGCCATCAGATACACTCGAAAAAACCTAAAATTCCGGCATTTGAGAACTCTGAAAAGTCGGTCATTCCCTCATGTCCGATTCCCAAAACATCTTTCTATTCGCGCGCGGACAAGGCGCATTTCAGAACGGACAAACTTGGGGAAGTAAAGCGTTATCTCGGAGATAGGGAAGTTGAAGTGGCGCAAGACCCGAATTCAAAGCTTTGCTACAACTGCCACTCGCCAAACTGGATGCGGCAGGCGCGGACTTCAGACGACAGGACGCCCGTTGGAGCCCACGAAGGAATGGGGTGCGTTGTTTGCCATAGCCCGCATTCCAATTCAGCCGCAGAATCGTGCGCAAAGTGCCACGACACATCCGTTGAAAAATACAAATTCACTCCCGGCAAATGCCCGCAATTTGCCATATCGAAGCAGTAACTTTTTTAAACAAAAATTTAGCGAAATACCCCGCCGGAAAATTTTTTATTTTCCGAGGTGTGGTTTTGTGAGTCGGTATCCTTTGCCCGGGCAGAATAGCGCAAGAGCTTCTATCTATTGGAAATAAGAGAGATAAATATTTTTCAAAGTAAAACTTACCTGCAAGGCAATAGCAAATATCGGAAGATAAATAAGACTTTGTGAGAAATATAAAAGAGACCGCCGTCTTGCCTTGGCGTTATGTTTACACCTATCCAGCTGCGCCAAGAACTGAAGCGTAGAAATAAAAAGCCCTGTATTTTTTTCCGTCAGGCGCCCCGCGCTAATCGTCTTCGCAGGTGTAGGGAGTGCTACTCTGCGAAAATGGAGAAACTATTTCAATCTTTTGCAGAATGTCGCCGACTCCCGACAGCAAATCCCGAATATGGGAGACACTGTTGCACTCGCGCGAAATATGGGCAAGGTATATTTTCTCGCTCACTCCGCAATCAATAGATTTTAGCAGCTCGATTGCGTCGGCATTTGAAAGGTGCCCATGGCTGCCCTTGATACGGGTTTTTAAAGAATAGGGCCTCGAAGAATTGTCGAGCATTCTCGGGCAGTAATTGCTTTCAAGCACGAGAACATTCGCGCTCTTTGCAAAGTCGCGAGCCACAAACGTGACTTTCCCCAAGTCTGTCATCCATACGAGCCTTTTGTTGGAGCAATCGAAACAGTATCCGACTGAATCGCTGGAATCGTGGGGAGTCGGGAACGATGAGACGCAAAATTCGCCGAATTTAAAAGCGTCGCCGCTCTCGAATACCGCCCAGTCAAGCGCTTTTGTTGAAGGCTCGGACGAGCGGATGGCTTCCGCCGTGCACCTATTTGCAAAAATTTTGGCGCGGCACCCCCTAAAACTCTTTAAAGCCCTGCAATGGTCGATATGCTCGTGGGTGACAAATATTGCGTCTATGTCTGCACGCGACGCCCCCCTGCCTTTCAGGTACGCATCTATTTTGCGTATTCCAACGCCCGCATCTATTAGGATATTCCTGCCGTGAAAGCTTAAAAAAGCGCTGTTGCCCGCGCTCGATGTTTCTATTATCTGGAAAAACATACGCCGATTTTTACGGCTTTGGCTCTTCTTTCTCAATAAGTTTTTCCATAATTTTTTCGTTGCGCTGCCTGCGCTCGGAGACTGAGTCTTTATAGAGCCTATACCTGTAAAAGTCGTTTATGACAATCGAGCCCTTGCACCCGACTTTAATGCGCTGCTCCGGATTTATGAAGGAGTCTCCCGCAAACAACACGGCCTCGCCGGAATTTACAAGGACTTCGACGCTGTACTTATCTACAAAAATAGTGAGAAAAATCGTATCGCTGTTGTCCAAATATTGCGCGTCGTAAGTATCGGCGTCGCCTCCGAGCCTACCGAGAATATATTCCCTGCTGTGCGGCTTAATAGTAAAGACGCTTGTGCCGACTTCCAACCTGAAAGTCTCGCACATCGACACATCGAAGGAGCCCTGCAAAACATAGCAGTTTCCATACGCGTCCGGAAGCTCAAATATATTGTCTCCAAAGCTCATTTCGTTAAGGCCCACAGCGTCTCTGCCGGACGGCTCTATGCGCGAAGCTATTTCCTCCGGAATCGAGGCCCTCAGCTGGTACTGTCCGTCCCTGAGCCGCACAAGCCTCAACTCCCACGGCAGGCTCATTCCTTGGGAAAAATTCTGTCCCACGGCCCTAAGCAGCTCGGCGGGCTGGCGTATCCACGAAGTCGCAATAACTCTATTTCCCGGCGCGTTGTTCCAGAATTGCGTAGCGTAGTTGGCCCCGTAAAAAACGCGGAGAGGCTTTTTTGAAGTCTGAGTGAACTTGCGCCCGTCAAAGTCGCCAACGATATAGTTGCCCGCGGCGTCCATAGCAACCCACTTGTATTCATTCCTGCCGGATACGGGCATTTTCACGAATTCGGGGCATTCGTAGAAGCCCTCGGCGAATTCGTCGGTTTTCTCCCATTTTTCCAAGTCTTTGGATACGTATATGGCAAAGAATTTTTTTAGATTTTCGCCGCTGCCGGACTCCTCGTATCTCACAATAGTCCACAAGCCCGAGTCATTATTGAAGAAAATGCGCGGATCCCTGCCGCGGGCTGTGATTATCGGATTTTGCTTAAGCTCCCTAAAATTCACCATGTCTTCGCTGACCATTAGGCATTCTCCGCGGGCGGTGCTCGTGTAGGCGAAAATCACGCCGCCGTCTTTTGACTTGAAAAGCCCGCTTTTATTTTCCTTGTCGTAGTATGCGCTGCCCGAAAACGCTTCGTCTGCGCCCCCGTTTTGAGAGAATTTTGGATATAGAACAGTGGGCAGATAATCCCAGCGCATCAGATCACGGCTCGACGCATGCGCCCAGTGCATACCGTGCTTCCAGTTCATCGAAAACGGGTTAAACTGATGGAACAAATGCCATTTTCCCTTGAAATACACGAGGCCGTTTGGGTCGTTTAGCCAGCCGTTAGGCGCAGTGTAGTGGAACATTGGCCGGCCTTGGTCGCGCGAATAGTCGCGCCTATGGGGGAAATCGCCCTGTCGGATATTGGGGGTATAGTCGCCCTCGGGGTCGAATTTAAAAAGAAGTTTTTTACCTTTGTATTGTGAAACGTTGATTTCGGCGTCCCAAGCGGAGTTGGACGGGCCGAACGCAAGCAGCGCGTCGTAGGAAGCGATAATCTTGCCGGTGCTCGGGTCTGAGAGGGAGATTTTGCGGTACTTGGAATCCGATGAGAGCGGTATGAATAAATAGTCGGACTTGACGTCAATCTCCATCTGCCCGGGCGTTTGTTTTTTTTCTTTTCCGAGCGCGGGCAGGACTGCGGCGCAAAAGAGCGCGCAGAGAATAAAGTGTAGGATTTTCTTCATAGATTAAGGCAAATAAAATATCGAACTTACAATAAAACGATTAAATCCAGTATAAAATTTTGGGCAAGTTAAAATTGTAGAGGCTTTTTGCGCGTATGAATAAAACATCTCTGAGCGCGCAAATAAGTTTTGAGGGTTAAGCAAAATGGCATATTTGGGAACGCCCTCGCGCCCGGACGATATTTTTCTTGCCTCAAAGTTTATCGGCAATAGTATCTCTACAACTGTTAGATATTACGCGGGAATAATATACAAGATAAAGCTGTTATAAGAAAAAAACAAAAAAAGGAATCAAAAATGGACCCCGAAAGAAAAAACAAAATATCAGTAAAAGACATTGCTGATAAACTCAAACTAAGAGAGTTTTGCAGTGATTCGTCAGATTGGCAAATCGAAAGCAGCGGCAAACGCACACCAAAAATGGAAAACGAAAGAAAAAACAAAATATCAGTAAAAGACATTGCTGACAAACTCAAACTAAGAGAGCTTTGCAGTGATTCGTCAGATTGGCAAATCGAAAGCAGCGGCAAACGCACACAAATAGCCCAAGACCTTTTAGACAGGCTCGAATCAGACAAAGAAGTGACATATGTATCAATCGATTCTGCCGAACACGACGATAAAGACCAAGAATATAGAGGCGACTCATATTATTTGTGTTCAGATGAGACAAAAGAATTTATAAACAACTGGATTGAGGTACAGAATGAAATATTTAAGGCGCGTGAAGAAATGTGCAATTCAAGCCTAGTGAAGCACTATTACGACTATCATTATAAATTGACTAAAATAATAAATAAAATAGACAAGCTCAGCTACGAAGGATACACAAAATCAGACTTAGCGGGAGTATTTGAAGAATTGTCAGATAAAATCGACGATGAGAAATCGATACGATATTGAGAATGGAAGGCACACTAAAAGCATATGTTGGTGACGTACGCGGTCCCAAGCGTTGGCGTTTCTGTTGAGTTCCGCCATTTGACGAATGTTTTCGAGAACGCCCGCCACATTTGGATTGTCTAAAAGTGCTTTTTCGAGGACGCCGAATGATACGGGGCATTTGTATTTAGCGTCGTTTGCGTCGTTGAGCAAATCGGAGACGAATTGTGCCCAGCCTTCGGAAGGCGAACTTGTTTCTTCTGTCGGTACGTCTTCGCGGTATTCGGTTTTTTTGTACTCGCGCACATCTGAGGAATCCTGCGCTTCATTCTTTCCAAAATTTTCTAAAATTTCCCATTGACTTTCAGAAATTTTTTCCGATTCTTGAATCAAAGGCGAAAGATTTCCTCCTTGCTGCTCCCAATTAGCGGGAGCTGAGTCTTGGAGGAACTTTCGCCTCTTTTTGTTTTTCCCAATAGAGCAGCCGGCTCTTTTTTAATCCAAGATCAAGTATCTTTTAAATTTCCAAGAACAACGCAAAAGCTCCGCACAGATAAAGGCTTTCCGGGTGGAAAGCCTTTGTTTTAGTCGGGAAAATTTTTTGCGCCGAATTTGTTCTTGAAATGTTTTTTTACCCATCAACAAACAATATTTCAAATGGGGCGTGCGAATTACCTTACGAAATAATATTCACGATGGGTAAGGTGGGTAAATGATGGGTAATTTTCAACACAAGATTAACACTTTTTAGCACGCCTTGCGTTAATCGCGTTAATTTTTTGCGGAACAAAAAAAGCCCGCAATGCCTTTATTGTCGCGGGTTGCAAAAGTTGCAAAAAAAAAGCAAATTCTAAAAATAAATATGCTTATTTATATTTGCATAAACGTTCAAGAAGGCTGCGCCGCAACCCCGCATAAATAAAGGCTTTCCGGGTGGAAAGCCTTTGTTTTAAAGTGGAGCCAGCTGTCGGGGTCGAACCGACGACCTGATGATTACAAATCAACTGCTCTACCAACTGAGCTAAGCTGGCGATTTAAAAATTATTTTTTGGATAAAATCTTTATTCACGCGCCTTGGCAAGCTTTTTCTATTCTTCTTTCGCATTATATTAAAAATTCTTCCCAAAATTGCGCCATCTACACCTCAGCGCCAGCCAATACATTAGAAATTCATCAAAATTTTCTATTTTTATTCTCTACCACTTCCATCTCACCAAAAAAAAGCTTTGCCGCAATACAGCGGCAAAGCCGAAATTAAATCATTTTATTATTTTCCGCCAAAAAGGCGTTCCCAGAACGAAGGCTGCGGGACTTCTTTCGACTCCCAACCCTTGCGTTCAGGCTCCTTGATGTACTCTGCAAGTTCGGGACGGTTCGTGGCGCGCATATTTTCGGAATCCCATTCTATCTTGCCTCCGAAACGCTGGGCCAAAACGCCCAAAAGCGCAACTTCCGTAAGCTGCGAGGCATATTTAAAGCTCGCCCCTGCTTCCGGGCCGTCTCCCTTTATGGCGTCTATCCACTCGCAATACAGGCTGCCTTCGCGAACTCTCGGTATTACCCTGTTCTTTGCCTTGCCGCTGCGCTTGAACTCCGCAAAGAACTTGCTGTTCGTAAAGCGAGGCGTATTCGGGCGCGCGCCGTGTTCGAGCGTATGGTTGTCGCCTATCATGTACATGCCGCTCGTCATTGTATTCTTGCCTTCGTCCAAATCCTTCGGGCGAGTCAGCGGATGCTTGTTGCCGTCGTACCAATACATCGTTACGGCTTCGCGCTTGTCCGTCTTCGGGAATGTCCACTTGACTGTCGACGAATTGGGTATAAACACTTTCTGGTCGAATGAGCAGTCGGACTCGAGCAGCTCTACGGTGCAGTCGCCTTTGAGGTCGAGCGCCCATACTGGAGCATCGCCTGTATGGCAGAACCAGTCGCCGAGCATGCCGGTTCCGTAATCCCAGAATCCGCGCCAGCTAAGGGGAGTATAGATATTGTTGTAGTCGGCGTATTTTCCCTGATTTAGCCACATATCCCAGTTAAGCGTCGCGGGAACTTTTTCCTTGTTGAGCGGGAACCCTTCCTTCGGCTTGCGGAAATACGGGGTGGATTTCGGATTGCCGTTCCACCAGCTTGGACCGCCGCACATTACGTGCACTTCCCTGACGGCTCCCGCAATTCCGGTGTCGTACCATTCTTTGAGAAGGCGTATGCCTTCGGTAGCGTGCCCCTGATTCATCATCTGGGTCTGGACCTTGTAGTACTTGCGGGCGCGCTCGAGCTCGCGGCACTGCCATATATTGTGCACGAGAGGCTTCTGGACGCACACATGCTTGCCGCACTGCATTGCGTCGAGCGTAATTTTAAAGTGGGAATGGTCGGGTGTGGACACGCAAACGGCGTCGATATCCTTGCCCATTTTGTCGAGCATTTCGCGGTAGTCTTGGAAAAACCTCGATTTCGGATTTTCCTTTTTGTGCCAGCCGCTCATTCTGGTGTCAACGTCGCAGAAAGCTACCGCGTTTTCGCTCTTCATGCCGTTTATAGCCATTCCGCCAACTCCCCCTACGCCGACGAAAGCGACGTTAAGTTTGCTGTTGGGAGACTTTGTCGAGGCTATCGAGAATCTCGGCAATACGAACGCCGCCGCTCCAGCGGTTCCGATATTCTTTATGAATTTTCTTCTATCCATTATTTTCCTTTTTTTATGTACAATATGCTTTCGCCAAAAAGAGGGAAATCCCTCCCTCTGGCACTAAGAAAAATACCAACGACAGCCCCCTCGGCTACCGCCTTTTTAATATAGAAAACGCCGCAAAAAATAAAGGTCAAGCCTATTTGAAAGCAAAATCAATTTCTTTTTAAACCGCCGGAAATCGCAGCCACGCGCTCGACGAGCGTCGGGTGGGAATAGTGGAATGCGCTATACAGCGGGTGGGGGGTCAGATTGCCGAGATTCTCCTTGTGGAGTTTTTCAAGCGCCGCGCACAGCGGCTCGCCCGACCCGCACAGGCTTGCGGCAAACCTGTCGGCCTCATATTCATTCTTGCGCGAAAATGCGTTTAAAAGCGGCGTCAGCCAAAATGTGAAAAGCCCCGAGAACATCGAGTACATTAGCAATACCGGCCCGAACCCTGAGGCCTCGCAAAAGCCGAACCCGAGATAAAACCATTCGCTCTTGGAAAGCCACCCCATTATCGCGAAAGTAAGAAACGTCATCGCAAACGACATCGCCATCATTTTTAGTATGTGCCCTTTCTTATAGTGGCCTATCTCGTGCGCAAGCACAGCTTCTATCTCGGTGGGCGAGAGCTGCTCTATCAGGGTGTCGTACAGCATAATCCGCCTAAACCTCCCAAACCCCGTAAAGAAAGCGTTCGAGTGCGAGCTCCTGCGGCTGCCGTCTATTACCTGTATTGCGCTCGCCTTAAAACCTCCCTTGTCTGCAAGCTCAATTAGCTTCGTTTTTAATTCGCCCTCGGGCAAATCCTGAACCTTGTTGAATATCGGGAGTATCAGCCGCGGGTACACTATTATCATTAAAACCTGAAACAGCGCAACGGCCGCAAAGCCCCATATCCACCATGTATTCGGCAGCTCTTGCGAAAACCATAATATCAGCGCCAATATGGGAGCCCCCAAAATTATTCCTATTATCGCGCCCTTTATCTTGTCGCTTATCCACAATCCGAGAGTGCTTTTGTTAAAGCCGTACTCCTGCTCTATCACAAACTGTGAGTACAGCTCAAACGGCACCTCTGGCAGAGAGAGGACTATCGCCATAAAAATCAGCGTCAGCGCCTGCCCCCATATTGACACGCCGAACACGTCCATTCCGAAATCGAACATCGAGGGCAGTATCCATAGCGCAAGCACCACCGCGAGAAACACCGCCATGCACGCGTCCTCTACTATCGAAAATTTTGTTTTGTCGATAGTGTATGCAACCGCTTTCTTATACGCCGCCAAATCGGTAAACTTTCTAAACGGCGCGGGGACCTCGCCAGAATGGGCGCGCACGCAGCGCATATTTAGCACATCGAGCCACGTGGACGCCGCAAACTTGACAACAATCAGCGCCAGAAGGACTATCACCGGCAGGGTCATTTATTTATCAGCTTTTTCATTATTTCGAGGACCATCGCCGGATTCGCCTTGCCCTTCGAGGCCTTCATCACGGGGCCTATCAGCGCGTTTATCGCCTTCTCGTTGCCGGCTTTAAACTGTTCGACAGCCTTTGCGTTTTTGGAAATCGCGTCCAGACAGAACGATTCGAGCTCTGAACTGTCGCTATTTTGCTTCAAGCCCTTTTCAGAAACTATGTCCGACGGCGACTTTCCGCTTGCAAACATTTCCGCAAACACCTCTTTGCCTATTTGCTTTGATATCTCGCCGCTATCGATTATCTGGGCGAGCATCGCGAGGTTTTCGGGCGTCACTTTCGAGTCGAACAGGCCGAGCTCGTGCTCGCGGACATCCTGCTCGGGAGCTTCCTCAAATTCCGCTTCGCCCGACGCGCTTTGCCGAGCCTGCCTCTCAGCCAAGAGCTCGCGCCTCAAATCGTTTACTATGAGGTTTGCTATCGCCTTCGGGTTCTTAGGATACGCTTTTACTGCACGCTCAAAATATTCGCATATTTCCGGGACGTGGCACATTACGGACGTCGCCGAATACGGCAAACCGAATTCCGACATATACCTGCGCTGGCGGTCGAATGGAACCTCGGGCAATTCCGCGCGCACAGATTCGAGATACTCGCGCGAAATCTTTACCGGCATCAAGTCGGGATCGGGGAAGTAGCGGTAGTCGTGCGCGTCCTCCTTTGAGCGCATTGGCTGGGTGACTTTCAATTCTGCGTCCCACCGGCGCGTCTCCTGCACGAGGGATATGCCCTTCTTCAGGCACGATATTTGGCGCTTTATTTCGTACTCCACGCACTCGCGCGCATTTGAGGGGGAGTTCATATTCTTCATCTCGATTTTCATTCCGAGCTTGTCGGAACCCTTCGGACGCACGGAAATATTAACGTCGCACCTCATCTGCCCCTTTTCCATATCGCAGTCGGAGATTCCGGCAAACGATATTGTGTTTTTCAAGGAATTTAAGTAGGCAAAAACTTCGTCTCCGGAATGCAAATCGGGCTCGGATACAATTTCCATAAGGGGGGTCCCCGCCCTGTTGTAGTCGACTAGCGAGTCTT
The DNA here is from genome assembly GCA_900545715.1 of uncultured Opitutales bacterium. Lineage (GTDB taxonomy): Bacteria > Verrucomicrobiota > Verrucomicrobiia > Opitutales > Intestinicryptomonadaceae > Merdousia > Merdousia gallistercoris. Next base: position 1,305 of record URAJ01000023.1, on the reverse strand, counting down.
TCGCGTAGTGTGTTAGCTTTCCGACGTCTTCCTCCAAATGTATGCGGGTGAGTTTCACGACTCTGTGCTCGCCCATTTCCGATGCGTTTGCGCCCGGGAGCTCAATCTCGACGCCTCCGCCGAGACACAGAGGCTCGTCGTATTGCGAGAGCTGGTAGTTTTTGGGGCTGTCGGGATAAAAGTAGTTTTTTCTGTCCCACTTTGTTATCTCGGGAATTTTGCAGCCAAGCATCAATCCCACCATTATGGTCTTTTTGACAGCGTCGCGGTTTATCACCGGCAGCACTCCGGGAAGCGCCCACACGACGGGGTCGGTAAGCGTGTTCGGAGGTTCGCCGAAACTGTATCCGACAGACGCGAACATTTTGCTTTTTGTCTTAATCTGGACGTGTACTTCGAGTCCTATTACGGCTTCGTATTCCATAAAATTCCTTTTAGAGTGTTGGACGGCGCGATGCCCATTCGTGGGCTGCCTCGTACGATGCGGCGAAAGAAAGTAAGTTGCGCTCGTCGAATGCCTTTCCTATCATTTGCAGCCCGACGGGAAGCCCCGCATCCGAGAATCCGCACGGCACGGATATGCCGGGAAGCCCCGCGAGGTTTACGTTAATCGTGCAAATGTCGCTCAGGTACATCGATAGGGGGTCGGAGGTTTTTTCGCCTATTTTAAAAGCGGTTGTCGGGGAGGTCGGCGTCATGATAACGTCGACTTTTTCAAATGCGGCCTCGAAGTCGCGGCGGATGAGGGTTCTAACTTTTTGTGCGCGCAGATAGTAGGCGTCGTAGTAGCCGGAGCTTAGGACGTAGCTGCCGAGAATTATGCGGCGCTTCACCTCCTCGCCAAAGCCCTCCGCGCGGCTTTTGTAATATATGTCGATAGCGTCGGTCGTATCCGGGCTGCGGCGCGTGTAGCGCACTCCGTCGTAGCGCGCGAGGTTTGAGGACGCCTCGGCAGTGGCTATTATATAATATACAGGTATCGCCAAGTCCGTATGCGGAAGGGATATTTCCACTATTTCCGCCCCTTGGGATGCGCAATCGGCTATCGCCTTTTCAACAATCGCCTTAACTTCGGGGTCTATGCCCGCGCCAAAATATTCTTTTGGAATGCCGATTTTTGCGCCCTTGAAAGCCTCCAAAGAAATGTTCAACGCATAATCGGGAATTTCGCAATCTACGCTCGTGGAATCTTTCGGGTCGTGCCCCGCGACAGCTTCGAGCAAAATAGCCGCGTCCTTCACGCAGCGCGCGAAAGGCCCGATTTGGTCGAGCGACGACGCAAACGCCGCCAAGCCGTACCTGCTC
>URAJ01000022.1 GCA_900545715.1 uncultured Opitutales bacterium | reverse complement strand
AAAGACAAATCTAAAAAATCAACCTATTCCACAACCTTTGGTGTTGACCCAAAAACCTCGCAAGTGGCTTGCTTGCAAGGTCTTAAAGTCAGAGCCGAAAGTCGGACTTGAACCGACGACCCACGCTTTACGAAAGCGTTGCTCTACCAACTGAGCTATTTCGGCTTATTTTTAAAGTTTCAAATATGCTTTATTCTTGTAAATTAGTCAATATATTTTTCTATATACTACTCTTTTTATTATCTCCCATATCTTGCGACTGCACTCTCAATATGAAGCAATTTGCCGTAAAAATTCTTGTATTCCTATTTCTTGCCGTAGCTTTCGAATACATTTTCGGATGGCGCAAATTGCTCGATTTGTGCCTGCAATTTGCCGAGTCAAACAATAATCCATTTATCTTCCTTGCAATTATGGGAATAGGGTGCGCATTGCCGTTTTCGCTATCAATATGCTATCTTTTTGCGGGAGCGGCTTTCCCATTTTTGCAGGCTTGGATTATTTGCCTCGCGGGCCTTTTCATAAGCTCATCTATAGGATATGTATTCGGAAGATTTATCGTTCCGCCAAATATGCTCGAATCGCTTTTGATTAAGTTTAAAATCAAACCCAATCCGTACAATTTGGCTAATGTCAATTTTTTTGTCAGAGCGGTACCGGGCATACCTTATTTTGTACAAAATCTGATATTGGGAGGCTTGCGCTCTAATTTTGCAACTTATATTGTCGTAAATCTCGCTGTACAAGGCGCGATCGGGGCTGTCGTCATCTACATAGGCTCAGCCGCAGCTTCGGATTCTCTAATGTGGCGCAACTTGTGGGTGTTCGCGCTATTGATAGGTGTCCTAATCGCGGTGCAAAGGTTGATAGCATGGCATTTCTCAAAATCGGAACCGAAAAAATAGCATAATTATGCGGGCTATGTTTAAAAAATTTTTCGCAAAATTTCGCATAGGTTTGTGCTACCTTTTATTTGCTCTGGCAAATATTGTTTTTGCCGCGGTTATTGGAATTTGCCTTATCCTCTCGCTCTTTGGGTTGCGCGATTACAAAAAGAAAATAAATGCAGCCTTGCGCATTATCGTTCGGCTGCTTTCCATCACTATTTTCCCGAGCGTCGGTGGCTATAAAGTAAAAATCGATGGACTCGAAAATATCCAAAAATCTCCGGCCATTTATACTTTTAACCACATATCGTTGCTCGACCCGTTATTTGCAATCTCCCAAATTCCAAATGCGGCTGTCGTCGTCAAGGGCAAGTACGATTCGATTCTTGCCATATGGCTTTTGACGCGCTTTTTTGACTTTATATCTACCGGCGACGGCTCACGCGGAGACATTGAGCGGGCTATGGAAAAAATATCTGACGCTGTCGGCAGGGGCTGCAATCTCATAGTTTTCCCCGAGGGCACGAGAATGAACGGAGAACGGTTGGGCGATTTTAAAAGTATGGCTTTTAGGTTGTCGCGCAGGACGGGGATAGATATTGTGCCGGCTGCAATAGTGTCTTCGGAGCCGGTATTTACGCGCGGAACTCCGCTATTGCCCGAAAAGACGGGATTTGCGTTCCATATAAAAATACTGCCTCCGCTTTCTCCGTCGGACTTCAATTCGGCGGATTCGCTTGCCGCAAAAGCGTTTAGGGTTATATCTGCCGAGTGTAAAATTATGCGGGTATCCAAAAAGTCTTGAATTTGACGCCGCATTTTTTCTATTCTTTTCAAATGTTGTTGGAAAAGTCGGAAATTATGAACTTCCTCCCGCAGAGGGAGCCGTTTCTCATGGTTGACAGGGTCGTGGAGTGCGACGCTTCAAAAGGAATTGTCGCCGAGCTTGATATTCCGCCGACGCTTCCGTTCTTTAAGGGCCATTTCCCGGGCATGCCTATAATGCCGGGCGTTATGATAACGGAATCGCTCGCTCAAACTTGCGGGTTGCTGATTGCCTTAAACGCGCAGGCGTCCGGCGACAAATCGCACGAAGGCAAAGTGTTTTTTCTCGCAGCGGCGAATGTAAAATTTAAATCGGTTGTTAAGGCGGGGGGCGTTTTGAGCACAAACGCAAAATTTGTGCGCGAATACGGCGGCTTGTACAGCTTTTCGGTCGAGGCCAGAAAGGGCAGGGATATTGCCGCTTCCGGCACTATAGTATTGGCTTCGGATAAAAACGTCAAACTGTGAAGATATTGTATGTCAGAGGAAATCCCCGCGACAACGGGGGGACTGAAATCGTCGGGAACCTTTTCTTGCGCGGGTTAAAAAAGGGCGGGGCAGAGATACTCGATTTCCGCCTGAGCGAAAAAAACATAGGCGATTGCCGCGGCTGTTTCGCATGCAGCGCGGGTTTTGACAGGTGCGGAAAGTGCGTGATTGACGACGATATGGCAGAGGCTATCGAATTTCTCGATTCCGCCGACGCTCTCGTCTGTCTATCGCCTGTATATTTTTACTCTATGAGCGCGCAGATGAAGCGCTTTTTTGACAGGTGTTTCCCGTTTGTGCGCGGGTACCGCTTCGATTCGGAAAACGGCAAGATGCTTAACGAGACGGGATTTAAAAAGAAAGACAAAAAGTTCGTATCTATAAGTGTAGGCTCGGGAAGGCACGACGATGTATTTGAGGCGTTGTCGCACACGTACAAGATGATAGCAGACGCAATGGGCTTTGAATACGTAGCAGACATAACGAGGGGAGAGTCTGCATATTTCGCCATGCGTGAGCTCGGCAGCGTGAGGGTTCGCAAAGTCTTGTCCGCATTTGAGTCGGCGGGCGAGTGCTTCGCAAAAACGGGGCGCATTCCGTGGGAGCGCATTGACACCATGTGCATGTCGCTTAGCCGCGGAAGGGAGTCGTTCGCAAAAAATGCGCAGGTCTTTTGGCGATTGCGGCGCAATGGAACTCCATTTGAAAGTTTTTCAATGGTTTCCGACCCGCGGATTCTTTTGCATGAGATGTGCGGAATGTTAAATCCTAAGATGGCACCTGAAAAGGCGGACTTCAAATTTGTTTTCCCGGATAAAAACTGGTCAATGCTTTTAAGCGTGCGCGGCGGCGAATGCGCGTTCTTGGACAATGCGCGCGACAATCCGGCAGACGTCACTATAACTGTCGCTTCAGGAGATTGGGCCGATGTTATGTCTGCGCGCCGGAATGTTTCAGCTCTCATGCGTTCCGGCCGAATGAAGGTGACGGGAAATATGTCTCTATTTGCCTCGATGAAAAGAATTTTTAGCCTTGGCGAGGATAGAAGGGTAGGCGGGGTTTAGCTTTTCTTTTGGAGTTAGCGCCACCGGCAAAATTCTTGAGACGTCGCCGATAGTATTGCCAATGATAAACGAGGCTTGAGGGGAATCTCTTTCGGAGGGTTTAACGCAGCCGTAAAATCGGGAGAATGTACTGACGTTCCCAGTTAGGTTAAACGAGGCGGCAGGATTGATTCTTTCGGAAGGGTTAATGCAATCAATAATGTTAACACGTCCGTTAGCTTCGGGAGAATGTCGGCGACGTTCTCAGGAGTGAAAAAGGGCGCTTCCTTGCTCTTTCGGCCTGCTTTCAATTTTTTTTTAGTTAGCTTTTGCCGTCTCTTAGTTTCGGAGGAAATTTTTTTTTAGCGGATTTTTTCTAAAAAATTCCGAAAGTGTCTGTCTTTTTTTAAGAATCACTTAAATATTCGGAAATGTAGTAGATTATTTATATGAAATTATTATAATCAAATTACAATAAAACCTATATTCATTTAGTGTTTAATATTGACATATAAATATATTATATATTATTTTTCGATTTGTAAAAATGAAAGGAAATTATGTCTGAACATAAAGTAGAATTCACAACGACAAAGGCGTATCTTGGCAAAGGCGCGACCGGTATGGAGTTTACCGTATTTTGCGGGGACGATAACTCCACTAAAAAAATGGGAACTTTGCTCGTTTCCAGAGGGGCGGTTTACTGGATTGGGCGCTTTAAAGGCAAGGATAAGAAAATAAGAAAGACTTGGGAGGAAATAAGGGATTTCTTTGAAAAAGGGGTCTGAGCGTAAAACTGTGGAATTTTATATTTTATCCGACAGGCAATATGCGGAGGAAAAGGGCGCGCAGCAATGCGCGCAACCTTTTTTTATTCGTAGGCAAAGTTTGGTCAAATTACAAAAATCACCAAACTCGCGCCGCAAAAATACGTTAAAAAAAATTATAAAATTTTTAAGGTAAAAAATATTAGACGCAGCCTGTGAGCCCCCCATCGACTACGAGAGTCTGGCCCGTTATGTACGACGCCCCGTCCGACGCAAGAAAAAACGCGGCTTCTGCAACTTCCTCAGGTTTTCCAAAGCGTTTTAAAACAATCCGCTCGCGCTGCTTGTTTGCAATGTCCCTCGGGATTTTTGCGGTCATGTCCGTATCTATAAATCCTGGGCAAATTGTGTTTACCCTTATTGATTTTGCGCCGAGCTCGGCGGCGCACGCCCGCGAAAACGCGCATATTGCCCCCTTGCTTGCGGCGTAGTTTGTCTGCCCCGCAACGCCTACAAGCCCTGATACCGACGATATGAATATTATTGAGCCGCTTTTGCGCGCGTACATTTTTTTTGCTACGCACTTTGTCCATTCGTAGGCTCCGTTGAGGTTTGTCTCGATCACTTCCCTCCACGACGGTTTTGGCATTAGCATTAGAAAATTGTCGCGCGTAATGCCTGCGTTGTTTACGAGAATGTCTATCGCCCCGTTTTCGGCGTATATTTTATCGACTGTTTCGGCTATTTTTTCGGAGTCGTTTTGGGGGCAGCGTATTGCAGTCGCGCCGCATTCCCCCGCAAGCTTTGCCGCGGAATCCTCAGAGTTTGCGTATGTGAAATACACCTTTATACCTGCGCCCGCAAATTTTTCGACTACCGCTTTGCCTATGCCGCGCGAGCCACCCGTTACTATCGCTACTTTTTCGCCCATTCTATTTCAGTTGCAAATATTTTTCGGCTATTTCCGGGGTGAAGCTCCGCACGAGTTTCATAGTGCGGATATCCGCCACGCAACATACGCACTCTCCGTAAGCATGCAGGACCCCCGTCCGCGCATTTCTAAGTTCGTGCGTAAATTCGAGCTTGCCCGAAAACGGATCTTCTATTTTATGGCGCGTCAATAATTCAAGGCTGTCGCCGAGTCTCACAGGCACTTGATATTCGCATGAATTTTTGACGACGGGAACTGCTATATTTAGTTTTTTTGCATCGTCAAAATTCAAGGCTTCGTTCATTATCGAAAGTCTGCCGCGCTCAAACCATTCGAAATACACGCAGTTGTGGACTACGCCCATGAGGTCGATGTCTCTGAACTCCGGCGATATCGCCATTCTGCGCGTTATTCTCCTGGCCATATTTTTATTGTTGCATTCCCTTTATCAGGCTTTCGGATACTGTCATGGGTCTCGTGACAGTCCTCGCATTGACTTCGCCGCCGGGGGCTGTTGAGAGCTCGAGCGATGGATACGCGCATTCGCTATCCATTAGCGCAAGCCCTATATTGTCTCCGAGGGACACAGACTTTGTCGAGGTGATGACTTCCCCTATTTTTTTATCTCCGTCGTACAGGGCGGCGCCTTTTTCGACTCCCGAGCCCTCAACAGCGGTGATTTTTGCTTTCGCCTCTTCTTCGCGCACTTTATATACGGCTTCCGAACCGGAAAACGAGTCCTTTGAGAAGTCCGCCATCCATTGGAGACCGAGCGCTATGGGGTCGCCGACCAATGCGCCTTCTTTGTATATGTTAAAAAATCCGCTTTCCAAGCGCGCGACCGCGTGCGCCTTTGTTCCGCAAAGAGCTCCTCCCGCATTTTCAACTGCTTGGCAGAGCTTTTGCGCCATCGCCTCGGCCTTTGCAGAGGGGACTACAAAACTGTATCCAAATTCCCCTGTTTTGCCGTTGCGCATTAGGTATGCGCAATCGCCTTCAAAATCGTATTTTTCTATTGCAAGGTACGGCAGGTTGAAAATGTCCGAGCCGAATATGTCGCGCGCGACTTCCCACGCCTTTGGCCCGTCAACGGAGAAAATCGCGTAATCTTTGGTGGCGTCTTTCGCATTTCCGCCTTCCCCCAAAATTTCCGCGCTGTCTGTTAGCGATTCGGTGAACGCAAAGACCTTGTCGTCTATGTTGGCAACGAACACTTCGGCGGTTATCTTGCCGTTTTCGTCGCACAAGAATGTGTCTATTATTCTTCCGTAGCGCAGCTTCAATATGTTTGCGGCAAGCGCCGTATCGAGGTAGTCGATGCCGTCCGATTCCGGAAATTCCACTATTCTCATGAAGGAGAAATCGCAAAGGCCGGCGGAATTGCGTATCGCCTTGTATTCGCTTTCCGCGTCAGCAAACGACTCCACGCATTGCGCCCCTCCGAGTTCTCCGAATTTTGCGCCGCGCTCCTCCCAAAATTTTTTTAGGGCAAGTTCTCTCATTTCTTATCTTGTTCCGATATTATAAAGTCTATGAGTGTGTTTAGCGATCTCAGCGCGAGCGTCTGTCCTTCCGGGACCTTGACCCCAAAATTGTTTTCGACGCATAATACTATTTCAAGCACGTCGAGAGAGTCCAGGCCGAGCCCGGAGCCTATCAGGGCTATGTCTTCGGATATGTCGCGCGGTTCGTATGGAATGTCGAGCGCCTCTATTAATTTTTCCTTCAACAGCAGCGATATTTCTTTTCTGCGTTGCAGCTTTTCCTTATTATTGGGCATTTGTGTTGCAATGATTTTGTTTTTGTAAAAAAGTAATAAAAATTCTTAACATATGGGCGATTCATTTCAAGTTCAAAGAGAGCGGGCGGCAAACGTAAAAATTTGCGCGATAATTCCGTCGCACAACAATGCCGATACTATCGACGCCGTTGTCCGCGCCCTGCCTGATGAAGTTTTTGCCCTCATAATAGACGACGGCTCCGATGTTCCCATAAAGAACTCGCGTCAAAGATGCGAAGTTTTGCGCTCGGAGCAAAACAGGGGAAAGGCGGAGGCGTTAAAGACCGGCTTTTCCGCCGCTGCGGAGCGCGGGTTTACGCATGCCGTTACGCTCGACGCCGACGGGCAGCATCCTCCTTCAATGTTCGCAAAGTTTGCGGATATGGCGCAAAAATATCCCGATTGCATTATTACGGGCGTGCGCGATTTCTCGTCCCCGTCTGTGCCGCCCAAGCGGAGGTTCATGAATAAATTTTCCAATTTCTGGTTTCACTTCGAGACTTCCGTAGATTTATCCGACACACAGTGCGGGTATAGGTGCTATCCCATAGCAAAGGTGTCGGCCTTAAAAACCGGGGTGGGCGGATTCGCCTACGAGGCCGAGCTGCTCGTCCGCGCCGCGTGGGCGGGCGTTAGAATAATAGAGCTTCCGATTCCTGTAATTTATACGCCTGAGAGCTTGAGGGCGTCGCATTACAAACCTTTTAAGGATACGGTAAAATTCTCCATAATGAACGCAAAATTGGCTTTTCTGGCTGTATTTCTTCCAAAGGGAGCGTTAAAAAAAATCTCCGTAAAAAAATGAATTTTGTAAAGAAAATCGCGGAGTTTACTTATTTCCACAGGCTTCTTTTTTCGGTAGCCGCCGCCGTTCTCTGTGCGGCTGCGGTAATTGTCGCAAAACACGCGCCGTTTAAAACCGACGTGTACGACCTTATCCCGTTTTGGGATTCCCAGCTCGAAAACGCGCGCATGGCCGCCGACTGGTTCGGCGTTTCTAACTCCGTCTATTTTAACGTTTCGGGTGGGCCAGAGGGCGCCGCTCGCGCGTGCGCATTAAAACTGCGCGATGAGCTGGAAAAGGAGGGATTCAAATTCGACTCATTCCCGGATCCTTCCCGCGCCGCCGCGGAAATCCCGAAGGTCTATCCGCAAATTTGCAATATATCGGAATTGGAGCGTTCAATATCGCCTGATTCTATAAAAAAGCGCTTCTCATACTATATGCGAAGAATGTCGGGCTTCGAGGCGCCCGTATTCAAATCGGCTTTTGTTTCGGATCCGGCGGGAACTATACCGCTCGTTCTCGAAAAGCTAAAAAAGCTGTCCGGCGGAGGGGCTGAATACAAATTCGACGGCTCTTTGATATCAGACACGGACGGCAAAAATTTTCTGCTCATCGCGCGCTCCGACGCCAATGGGCGCGATTCAACAGCCTCGGCAAAAGTGTGCGAATCAATCGACAGAGCGTGCTCGAGAGCCTTAGAAAGCGGCGTTAAAATAGACTGGACCGGCTCTTATAGAATATCCGCCGACAACGCAAAAATCGCGCGCTCGGATTCGTACGCATGCATGGCTGCAACCTGCGTATTGATGCTTGCGCTGTGCTTTGTCGCTTTTAGAAACAAATTGTTTGCGCCTCTTGCCGTTATGCCGTCGCTTCTCGGGAGCGCGGCGGCGTTTTGCTTTGCGGGTGCGGTTTTCGGCAAAATTTCGACAATTTCGGTGGCGTTTGCGTCTATCGCGCTCGGGGTCGGAATAGACTACGCAGTGCATGTGCTTTGCCCGCTCGATTTAAAGGGCAGGTTTGACATCCGCTTTGCGGCGGGAGTTGCTGGAAAGCTCGCCGCGCCAATATTGGTGATATGCTCAACTACTTTAATGGCATTTGTCATTGTCGGGTGTCTCGGGGGCGGAATGGTGCAGCTGGGAGCATTCGGGTTTGTGGGTGTTTTGGCTTCCGCCGTGTTTTCTCTATGCGCGCTACCCGCCTTTGCGGTTTCGGCAGGCGGAGGAAGCGGGAGGGCTGCGCTACTCGAAAGGGTGTCAAAGCGGATTCTAAGGCCGCAATTCAGCAGTCCGCGCGCTTTTTTAATTTTGGTTTTTGCGATTTCCGCGGCTGCGGCGCCGCTTGCTTTAAATGTGCGCTTTGACGGCAAAATTTCTTCTATGAATGCACTTTTGCCTGAGAGCGAAGCGGCTGATTCTAATATCCGAAGGCTGTGGGGCAATATGATTTCATCTCCCCAGATAGTGGCGTACGGCGACAATTTGGAGTCGGCGCTCGCCTCGCTAAAATCGGCGGAATCGGCGGCGCTGTCGTATCCGAAGGTATCGCCGGCAATGCTTTCGGGGCTTCTCGTTCCGCGCTCCGATAGTTGCCGCAACATAGGCGCGTGGGAGGAATTTTGGACTGCCGAGAGGCTAAAAAGTTTTTCTGACAGTCTCTCGGCCGAATGCGCAAAAAACGGGGTATCATTCAAAATTTTTAAGCCTGCATTGGATTTTATAGCATCGGCGCGGGCGCAATCTGTGGGAATAGAAGATAGCGGGGAGCTGTCGAAAATTTTCTCAAAGAGAATTTTTAAAGGCGGCGGTGTCGCGGCCGTATGTGCGCCCGTGTATTTGAATGACGGTGCGTCAAAGGCGGAACTCGCGCGGATAGTCGAGGCGGCAGACGGGAATGCCTTTATTTTGGATATGGAGTATTTGGGCGAGCATATTTCCAACAAAACGCGCGGAATTTTCTTGAAGTGCGCGCTGTGCGCATTGGCTGTGGTCGGAATATTTTTGGCTGTTTCCCTCAGGTCGGCGGCAATGGCGGCATGCGCAATGGCGTGCGTCTGCGCGGGGCTTGTGTGGTGCTTTGCGCTGATGCGCCTGTGCGGCGTGCCGATAACGCTTACAAACTTTATTTTTGTGATATTCTCGGTATGCCTCGCCCAAGACTATGCGGTTATGATTATGTGGGCGGCAGTAAGGGAGAAAAAAGGGGTGTCGGCGGCGGGCCCCGTACTGCTTTCGGCGCTTACAACTACGGCGGCTTTCGGCGCGCTTGCGTTTGCGCGGCATCCTGTCATAAGCGGGCTTGGGGCGGCGGCAGGGATTTCCATATTTTCGATATTGTGCGCGTCGGTATTGGCGGCGCCTGCCTTCGCAAAAATTCTTGGAGGGGAATTCGATGGCAAATAAAAAAGTGGCTTGGAGCGGAAAGTCCTACGGCGGATATTGGGGGACTCTCGCGTTTATATCCCTCCTGAAAATAGGGCTCGTTCCGGCGTACGGGCTGCTTGTGTTTGTCGCTGCGTTTTTTATTCTTTTTAGGAGGCGCGCGGTGGCGCCGATTTGCGCGTATCTTTCGAGAATTTTTGGCTGCCGGGTGCCGACAATTTCTTTGCGCGCGTATAAGTCGGTTTTCTCGTTCGGCGTTTCAATTCTCGATAGAACCGCCTATTTTTCAGGCTGCGGAAGCATTAAAGTGCGCGATTGCGCCGAAAGTATAATAAGGGAATCCGCGAAGGAAGGCCGCGGGACGCTCGTGCTTGCTTCGCACACCGGGGGCTGGGCTATTGCCGCGGGAAAACTTGCGGAGAATTTCCCGGAGGCCGCAATTTTGGGCGCCGACCGCGAGAGGCTTGAAATCCGCAAGCTTGTAGAGTCATCGCGCAGGAGAGAAAAGCCGAAAGTTGTCTTGGACAGTTCGGATTCGATGTCGGCGGTTGCGATATACGGAATATTGCGCGGGGGCGGAATTGCCGCAATGCATGCAGATAGAAATGCTGGCGGAAGGAGCGCGGGCGCCGATTTTCTCGGCTCGCGAATCGAGGCTCCTGGGGCGCCGTACATTTGCGCGTGGCGCGCGGGGGCGCGGGTGCTCCAGATATTTTGCATGAGGGAATCTATGTTTAAGTACCGCATGTTCTGCAAAGACATAGACCTTTCAGGCTGCTCGACGGCGGACGAGGCGGCAAGCGCGGGTGCTTCGCAATACTTTTCCAACCTCGAAGGAGTTTTGAGAAAATATCCGTACCAGTGGTACAATTTTTACGATTTTTTTGGCGACGAAAAATAATTTCTTTCCCAATGGGAAATGGGGCATTTTCGGAAATCCTTGCGCTCTTAAAAAAACGTTTGCGGCGCATTTGGCGCCTGTTAAAAATATCTGTTTAAATAAAAATTTCCGCGCATATTTTAGGAGGGGAAAATATATTGCGGAAGACAGGGCTTTTTTTGCAGGTTTTTTATCCGATTTTAAAATGTAGGCTTAGTCGCAGCGTAGGGCGCCGCGCGGTAGCCCGGCTATTTTCTAGCGCTGTTTTTGCTTGTCGGCGCGGGCTAGCGCAGATAGATTTTATCGCTTTAACAAATTATTGAAAATGGACAAAGAAGCTCTCGTTTCAGACATAAAGAAAAAAATGATTTCCGCCCTAAACCTCCAAGGCATGTCGCCCGACTCAATCGACTCAGACACTCCGCTATTTGGAGACGACGGGCTCGGGCTCGACTCCGTTGACGCCCTCGAACTCGTCGTCATGGTTGAAAAAGAGTATGGGGTTTCTGTCGAGGATAAAACTTCGGCGTCCACGGTGTTCGCATCGGTGAATGCGCTCGCCGACTACATAGCGGCAAACGCCAAATGAGAAGGCGCCCGACAGTAATATCTTACGGACTATGCTGCGACTCCGGCAAAGGGGCGGGCGCGGCGTTTCGCGCAAGCTTCGGCAAGTCCGGATTTTTATTTAAGCCTTTCGGAGATTGCGGACTGTACGCTTCGCGCCGTTTCGAAAAAACGCATGTCGGAGAGGCATGCGTGGAGCACTCAGAAAAACTTCCGCGGTGCGCAAAGATTTTGTTTGAGGCCCTCGACGAGGCTCTTGAAAAAGTGTCGCTTTCATGCTTCGAGCCTGAAAGAATCGGCGTTTATGCGGGAACTTCCGTAGGGGGAATATTGGAGTCCGAAAATGCGTTTGAAAAAATATTAAAAAGCGCCAAAAAAGGAACGCCGCCGGCATTCAAGTTTTACGAATGTTCCGCTATGGCAGAGCTGGTTGCGCGGCGCGCGGGGGCGGAGGGAGAATGCGCGACGTACTCCACCGCGTGCTCGAGCTCGTCGCTTGCTCTCGAATCCGCGTGCCTTGCGATATCGGAGGGCAGGTGCGACGCCGCGATAGTCTGCGGCGCCGACACACTCTCGCGCATAACGGTGGAGGGCTTTGGTTCGCTCGGGCTCTTGTCGAAGTCCGATTGCAGGCCGTTCGATTCTGAAAGGGACGGCATAAATTTGGGCGAAGCCGGCGGCGTGGTTATTCTGTGCGCGCGCGAAAATCTCCCAATCGGCGCGCGGGCGCTTGCGGAATTTATATCTTTCGGGTCAACTTGCGACGCGTACCATGCGACTTCTCCTCACCCGGGCGGCGAAGGCGCAAAGAAAGCGATTGAGAAGTGCATGCGCAAGGGAGGGCTTACTGTTGCCGACATATCTTATTACTGCGCGCACGGAACAGGAACTCCCGCGAACGACTCCGCGGAGCTCTCGGCCTTGAAGGGCGTATTCGGAGAGAACGTGCCGCCGTATTCTTCTGTGAAGTCGATTTTTGGCCATACGCTTGGCGCGAGCGGCATTTTAAACGCAATAATTGCAATTGATGCGCTGAGAGAGGGAATGCTTCCGCCTTCAGCTGGGTATGTTTCCGGATCTTGCCCTGGGCCGCTCGAACGCGCTGAAAAGCCCTCTCACGCAAAGGCTGCGCTATCTGTAAGTCTCGGCTTCGGCGGAAACAATTCATGTGCTGCGATATATGTCGGCAATCTCGAAGCGGGAGGGATTTTTGAAGAAAATGCGCATGAGCCTATTTCAGAAGGCGGAATTTTTATATATGGGGCAGGGGCTTCCCGCGCAAATGCAGGTTTCGATACGCTGCCTGAGCCCGGAGAAATTGCGCTGGTGGACGAAAATTCTCTTTTGCCGGACATTCCCGTCCTCAAAAAACGCAAGTGGGCAAAACTTCAAAAAATGTTTATCTCGGCGTCTCGCGAAGCTGTTTCACAAGCAAAAGTTTCCGAATTTGGGGATTCTGTTTGCGTCAGCTGCTCGACAGGCCTTGGAATGGTGTCCGAGACTTCCAGGTTTTTGGAAAACTTTATGGTTTCCGACGCGCCTTTGCCGACGGCTTTTACAAATTCCGTGCACAATGCGCCGCCGTCGGCGATAGCCGGATATTTTAAATGCTTTGCGTACAATTGCGCTTCGACTGCCAAGGAAATATCTTTTGAGGCGGCTTTAATGGAGGCTTGCGCGCGGATAAGAAACGGCGATTGCGCCGCGGCGATTGTCGCCGGCGGCGACGAGTACAACAGCCTCGCGGCGGAATACGCCATGAGAAAACGCTTGCCGAAAGGCTCGCGCGCGTTTTCGGATTCTTGCGCCGCCTATTTTGTCGGGAAAGAGGGCTGTTGTGAAGGCAGTCCGCTGGCTGAGATTATGCTGCTAAAAATAAGGCGCTCTTCCAAAAATCCAAAGCATGAAACTGCCTGGATTGAAGAATCGCTCTCCGGGGCGGGAATTTCGGCGGACAGCATTAAAGCTTGGTTTACACCATGCCGCCTTACGGGCTTTTCAGGAAAACTTGTCGAAAGGGTGTCGGACAATTTTGGAGGATTCACATATTTGGAGGATTTATCCGGAAGGAATTACAGCGCTTCGGCATTTGGGGCTGGCGCCGCACTTTCAATGGGAATCGGCCTTTATGCGCAATATTCGCTTTCGAGCGCGTCGATGGCCGCTCTTACTGTTTATAGAGTTTTATGAAGAGGTTTTTTTTATTGTTGTGCCTGTTTTTTGCGTGTGCGTCCGCATTCGCGAAAGGGGGAGCTTGCGCCCTGCTTTTTGAAACGAAAAAATACGTGAGCTTTTTTGACGAGCCCATAGAAGGAAAATGCCTGCTTGCCTCCGACGCCTCCGGCAGGGTTAGATGGCAGACGCTCGCGCCGTTTGTTTCGGCGATGATTTTTGACGGGGCGGATTCGGCGGCGTTTGAGTTCGATAACGGCAAGTGGAAGCGCGTAGATATGCCGAGCTCGCGCGCGGTGTCGGAAATAATGGCGGGGTTAAAGGGCGTGCTTTCTGGCGAAAAAGTCCCCGACAACCTTTTCAGTGTGTCAAATAAGTCCGGGAACGAAATTGTGCTTACACCAAAAAATCCGCTTATCGCAAAGGCTATTAAGTCAATAAAGATAACGGGCAAGCCGCCAAAGCCGGAAACTGTCACTATATACGACGCCTCCGGCGACAGAACTGAAATGCGCATAAAGAAATCGTCGTTCGGAAGTGCGGATTTGACTGGGGCGTTCGACATATCGAATCCCGGAAGCTTTAATTGCAAATTGGTTTTCGGCAAAGAATGAGATTTTTTATTTCAATACTGTGCGCTTTGATTTTTGCGTTCCCGCCAATTTGCCGGGCAGACGGAGCGGTATTCGGGCTTTCGCGCTGCAGCTCATATGTGCAGAGGGGGGTAATGTCCTTTTGGGGAAGGGAACTTCCGATTTCCGTGTATGTCGTAAAAAAAAGCGGCGGCGAAACAGCAATGGCGGTGGATTCTGCGGCGGGAACTTTGATAAAGGGCAGGTTTTCGCCCGGGGCTGAAAAGTGCGAGCTTTTCGTTTCGGAGCTGCTTGGCGACAAAGATAAGGTCGGCGGACTCGCCGCGGATATCTTCCGCCTGGCTCTCGGATTCCACGATTGCGTAAAATCGCGCGAGCTGCGCGTCCATTCCGTTGACGGAAAGCCGCAGTTTGCCCGAACTGAAAATGTCGGCGTCGAATTTTCCGACTACACTACAAAAAATGGCGTATATCTTCCGCGCGTTCTCAAAATAGAATCTGGTTTTTTGCGTATTGATTTGCGCCTTGCATCTTCAAAAATTGGGGGCTTAAAATGAAAGTCACTTTTGTATATCCGCGGTTTGAAAAATTTCTCGAATCGGTCTCAAAAATGGAGGCCGAAAGCAAATTCTTTACGGTTGGCAAGTTTACATGCCCGCCTTCGCTTGGGATTCCCATCCTCGCAAGCCTGACACCGAAAGACGTGGAGATTGCGTTTGTTGACGACAATGCAGGGGAAAAGTTGGACTTCTGCGACGGCACAGACTTGTACGCAATAAACTGCTTTACCCCGCAGGGCACGCGCGCCCTCGAAATCGCCCGCCTATGCCGCGCCGCAGGAAAGCCCGTTGTAATGGGTGGAATGTTCCCGAGCTTCATGCCCGACGAATGCCTCGCCGTGGCGGACGCCGTATGCGTTGGCGAGGGCGAATACACTTGGCCGGAGCTACTCGCCGACTTCTCGCGCGGGGAGCTTAAAAAAATATATAAATCTTCCAAGCCGGTAGATATGTCGCAAATGCCTATGCCGCGCCGCGATATTTTTTACGACAAAAAGTGCTACGACTGGGACGAGGATTTAATACAGCTTACGCGCGGCTGCCCGTACGGTTGCGCCATGTGCATCATTCCCGCCCACATGGGAAACAGAATGCGCTTTAAACCGGTGGATATGGCGGTTGAAGAGATAAAACAGCTAAGGCACCAGAATATATACCTTACCGATGATTCTTTGTTTTTCCCCCAGAAGGCGGTAAGGGAGTACGCGGAGAGATTCTTTGACGCAGTGGAGGGGCTGGGACGGAAATTTTTTGTGTCGTCCACTATGGCGTTAAACTCGGACGAGGCGTTTTTTAGGCGCGCGGCAAAAGCAGGCGTGCGGAATTTTTATTGTACGCTGAATGTGGATCCCGCTTCGATTGCGGTTATGAGGGGGGACGACTCGGGGCTGTCGAAGCTCGCAGAGTTTGTAGATATGCTCCGCGGAATGGACATAAGCTTCTTTGCGTCTTTCGGGCTCGGCCGCGATTGGGACGGCGAGGGCGTTTCAGACAGGGTCCTCGAAATATGCTCGCGCGCTAAAATTACGATGTCGGAATTTTTTATTTTTTCTCCGTACCCGGGCTCGCCCCACTGGCGCAGGCTGGAGTCGCAGAAGCGGATTACATCGCGCGAGTGGTATAAATATAACGGCGCCCACGTAGTTTTCCAGCCGGCAAAAATGTCGGCGCAGAGGCTTAAAGACGAATTTGTAAATTGTTGGAAGGGATTTTATGAAATGAACCAGTCCAGAAACCTCGCCCAGATGGAGCCGAGCGTTTGGTGCGGCGACGAATTAAAAGTGTCCAAGCGCTTGGAGGTGCGCGGAGTGGGTTCGGAGGCGGCCGTCACAGGAATAGGCATAGTTTCCCCGCTCGGCTGCTCCCAAAAGGAGGTCTTGGATTCCCTAAAAAAAGGCGTAGACGGAATCGCGCAGGGAACTAAGCTCGACCTATCCGCGTTTGTATCGAAAATTTGCGCCGAGGTCAAAGGGTTTGATCCGGCCTCGCGCATGAGCGAATCGGAGCTTAAAACATACACAGACCCGTTTATAAGGATGTCGATATGCGCGGCTCGCGCTGCGATAGAAGATTCGGGAGTTGATTTGGGCTCGTATTCCGGAAAAATCGGATATGTGCTTGCCACCTGCAATGCGGGGCTGAATTCGGGAGAAATCGAGTACCGCCAGAAATACGGGGAGAAAGTAGATTTCAACAGGAGCGTATCGACGCAATCCGAGTTCTATGCCCTCCAAAAGGCCTTAGTTTCGGCTGTCGGTTTCGGAGGGGAGTGCTGGATGGTAAATACGGCGTGTTCGGGCTCCACCGCGGCGATAGGTCTTGCGCAGACCCTCGTCGAATCGGGAAGGTGCGACATCGTGATAGTGGGCGGGGCGGACGCGCTCGCATTGTCGAATTTTGCGGGTTTTAGCGCAATTAAAGTAGTTTCGCCTGAAAAGATTGCTCCATTCTCGACCCCCGAGGGAATGAATATAGGCGAAGGCGCCGCATTTTGGGTTGTGGAAAACCTCGGCAAAGCGCTTTTGAGGAGCGCGGAGTGCAAATGCAAAATAATCGGCCACGCAACCACAGCCGACGCACACCACCCGACCCAGCCGGATCCGCGCGGCGACGGTGTCTTCCGCACTTTAAGAAACGCCGCGGCCGACGCAGGCGTTGAAGTGAGCGACTTGGGGTGCATCAATGCCCACGGTTCTGGAACTTCCGCCAACGACAAGGCGGAGTCAAAGGGAATTGCTAAATTCCTCGGAGGGCTCGATGTTCCCGTGACATCAACAAAGTCCTACATGGGGCACTGCATGGGAGCAACAGGCATACTCGAAGCAACATGCCAAGTTGTTTCAATGAACGACGATTTTATCCCGAAGACACAGCGCAATATTGGCAGGCGCCCTGGATGCGAAATTTCCGCCCTTTCGGAACACAAATACGGCAAGTATGACTGTTTCATATCGGCAAACTACGCGTTCGGAGGCAACAATGCGGCTGTCGTAATTTCAAAGCGCGATTTTATCGCCGGGCAGAGGCCGCAGCGCAAGCGCGATTCAGAAATTGTTGTGACGGGCTTCGACATCGTTTCCCCGCTCGGTGCGGGAATTGAAGAAAATATACGCGCATTGGAAAACGGAGAGTCGGCGATTGCAAAAATCGGAAGGTTTGAGTCGCGGTGTTTGGGAGGGCTAGTTCCCAAGCTCGACGTCAGGCGCTTGGACAGGCGCGTGGATTTTTCGGGAATGAACAATATAAGCACCTACGCTACTCTCGCCGTAAAGCGCGCCTTTGACAGGGCCGGCATTAGGCTTGCGCGCGCGGACTCCGAAAAGACGGGCTTAGTTTCGGCGATTGCCAGAGGCTCTTGCGAAAGCCCGCACATGGACGCGGTTTTCTCAAATCCCGAGAGGCGCGGAGACGTCGGGTGCTTTTCAAACGTAACGGCAAACTCCACGGCAGGCTGGGTTTCAAAGGCGCTTGAATTGAAGGGTGCGAACCTGACGCTTACGCCTGGGCCGAACGGCGGCTTGCAGGCATTAGGGTACGCGGCGGACGTCTTGCGCGAAGCCCGTGCCGAAAGAATGGCTGCGTTTGCCGCCGACGAGCTTTATGCGCAGCAGATTGCGGGCTACGACAAAATCGGAAATATTTATTCCGAAAGCGAACTTCAAAATTTTAGGCCGGGTTCGCCGGATCCATTTAAAACAGTGTATGCGGAAGGCGCATGCGCATTCATTCTCGAGACGATGGAGTCCGCACAAAAAAGAAATGCGGAAGTGTTTGGCTCGATTTTATCCTTCGCTTCATACGAGGAGCCGGGCGATTTTTGCGGTGCGAATCTCGGTTCTGAGGGTTTTGAGATTGCAGTAAACGACGCTTTGGCTAAGGCGAAAACGGCGGATTCTGAGATAGATTTGCTCATTTGGAGTCCGCGCGGCGACGCCCAGGACGAAAAAATCCTGAATGTCTGGCGCAGGCGTTTCCCAAGTGCTGGCATTGTCACAAATGTATTCAATACGGGGTATATCGAGTCGGCTTCCACTATATCCGCGCTTGCCGAAGTTCTGTTTTGCCTTAAAAAAGGCATTCCAATTTGGCGGCAAAAAACGGGTATTGCGGAAATAGACAATTTCCCGCTCCCGAAATCCCCCAAAAAGATTCTTTGCGCGGCGTCGAGCCATGTAGGCAACAACTTCGCGGCGGTTTTTGCCGTGTGACGAATTGCAGGCGCGCGGCAATGCACAAGCACATAGCAAGCTTGAAAGTTTATTGCAGATTTTCGGCATTGCAATTGCATTCATCAACCCGCAGTGGTTTTGTATGCATTTGCTAATGCGCTTACGTTGCAAATCAGATAGCGCCCAGATAGTTTAAAAAAGTTCGACGTCCGCTAAAACTGTTTTGCGCGTTTGTCTGCAGAAAATATGAAATCCGCCGCAACTGTATGGCATTGGGAGGCAGGGCGGCGCCGCAAGAGCATTATTGTTTCCAATACTTAATATCGAAAAGGGCGGGGCAAATAAGGGGAAGATTTTTGCCAAACTATGCGATGTCTGCCGCCCGCTGGCTTCTCGGCTTTTCAGGAGAATTAGAAAAGTCGGCATCGGTAAACGCCCCTGTGAATGCACAGTTCCACTCCAATATTGCGCTCCCCCAAGACAGCCCGACTCCAAAGGCGCATATTAGTACTTTCATGCCGCTTTTTAGCCTTCCGGTTATGGCGGCGTCGGCGAGCGCTATGGGAATGCTCGCGCCCCCGCAGTTTCCTATGTCGTGCATTTTGTAATAAACTTTTTCCGTCGGAATACACAAGCGCTGGGCGCAAGACTTGACTATCATTTCCCCAGCCTGATGGAATACAAACAGGTCTATGTCGCGCACGGACATGCCGTTTTTTTCAAGGACTTCCGCGACCGACTCCGCGACCCTTTTATAGGCGAATGTGAAAATCTTAAAGCCGTCCATTGCCATTTTATCTGCGCGCATGGTTTCCCCTCCATAGCCGCGCAAGCCCGAATTTGGCCATATTATGCTGTCAAATCCCTTGCCGTCTGTGCCGAACGAAAAGCCCAAAATTCCGTCAATCTCGCTCTTTGAGACTGTGCAAGCGGCTCCTCCGTCCCCGAAAATGCAGGCGGTCGAGCGGTCTAGCGGGTCGATTATCTTTGTAGGGGTATCGGCGCACAATACGAGCGCATTCTTAGCGAGCCCCCCGCATATCCAAGCGCGCGCCGTCGCAAGGGCGTAAACAAACTGCGAGCATCCGAGATTTATATCAAACGCGGCGCATGAATTATCTATTCCAAGCCTTTGCTGGATTATGCATGCGGTTGTCGGAATCAAGTAGTCGGGGGTTTGCGTCGCAAAAATCAAGAGGTCTATATCTTTTGGGGAAATTTTACTGTTCTCAAAAATCAGCCGGGCCGCTCTAACGGCGAGGTCAGACGCGCATGTATCTCCTTTTGCCGTGCGGCGCTCCAATATTCCGGAAATTGATTCTATTTTTGCAACAGTTTCGCTTCCAAACCGCTCGGCAAGCTCGGCGTTCGTATTTTTCTGCCCGGGCAAAACGTATGCCAAAGATGTTATGGAAATTCCCATTTGCAAATTAAGTTTTATTTTAAAGCAAATATGTTAACCGTTCCGCCCTTTCTTGCAACTACTCTTTGGGGTTTTGGTAAATTTTTGCGCTAATGCGCATTCTACCGAATATTCGTATAAAATTTATAAAAGCTATTCAGAACCCCAATCACTGAATTACGCAATCAGTTTGCGGCAAGTTCATAAAAACTACCCATAAAATATCTACTTAAAAGTTATTCGAGAATTGCGCCTTATATTAAAAAATTGCGCTTCACTCGCAGGTTAAGTCTTAACTCATGCAGGCAAATTTTCAAATTTTGAAACTAAAATTTTTTTAGATAAACGCTTCCAAAAACATATTGCCCTCCACGGGGATAAAAAAAGCGCACCCATTTTTGGGTGCGCTCGCAAATTTAACAGGCGCAACGCGCCGCACGATTAACCCCCAGTGAGGTTTTGAATGATCTGGATAATCGGCAGGAACAGCGCGATAACGATTGTACCAACAACTACCGCGAGGAACACTATCATTATAGGCTCGATAATCGAAGTTATAGCGCCTACCGAGTTGTCAACTTCGTCGTCGTAGTTGTCTGCAATGCGGTTGAGCATCTCCGGGAGCTGGCCCGTTTCCTCGCCGACTTCCACCATACTTGTCACCATTGTCGGGAATATGTTTTGCTGGTCGAGCGGCGTGGAGAGGTTTTCGCCGTCTCTTACGCGGTCGTGCACCCTCGAAAGGGCGTCGGATATCAGGCTGTTTTTGATGGTACCGCGCGTGATGGTCAGAGCTTCGAGTATCGGAACGCCGGAGGCGAGCAGTGTGCCGAATGTTCTCGTGAACCTCGCGACTGTCGATTTCATCACAAGGTCGCCTATCTTCGGCAACTTCAACGCTGCGGTGTCCCACACCCTAATTCCGATTTTCGTCTTGAAGAAAATTTTTACGAACAATATTACGCCGACTATTATAAGGCCGGTCAATATGTAGTTTTCCTTCATGAAATCGGATATGTCGATAATCATCTGGGTCAGCGCTGGCATTCTCGCGTTGCCTTTGAGCATATCCGTAAATATTTTCTGGAATTGCGGCACGACGAATATCATAAGAATCGCGACAATCGCCACTGCAACACCCATGATTACGATAGGATAAACCATCGCGCTCTTGACCTTATTAGTGGTTTTTAGCGCCTTTTCCTGGAACGTGGAGAGTCTGTCGAGAACGACGTCAAGCACGCCGCCGGCTTCGCCCGCCTTGGCCATATTTACATAAAGTTTGTCAAAAATCTTGGGGTGTTGTGAGAGGCCGTCGGAGAATTTATTACCGGTGCGCACGTTGTCGGCAAGCTGCTCAACCACCGCCTTGAAGTAGGGGTTCTTTTCTTGGCGGCCGATTACCTCGAGTGCGCGCAAAAGCGGAAGCCCTGCTTTCAGAAGAGTAGAGAGCTGTCGGGAAAACACGGTTATGTTTTCCTTCTTTACTCCCGTCCCGAATAGCGGCTTCTTCGCCTTGGCGGCGGTCGCCTTCTTGTCGGAGGCTATTGCCGCCACTTCCGCGATTCTCGACACCGAGAATCCCTGCGCGGCAAGCTCCTTGCGCGCGCGGTTTTCGCTTGTCGATTCTATAACCCCGCTAAGCTCGCGGCCTTCCTTATCGAGGGCTATGTATTTGAATTTTGCCATAACAGTTTTCCTTTTCTACTAAGTGTATTTCAAAACTTCCTCAACGGTCGTTGCGCCGTCGAAAATCGCGCGCAAACCGTCGTCGCGCAGGGTGCGCATGCCAAGCTCTATCGCCTTCTGCTTCAATACGAGCGTCGGAGCTCTCGCGGTTATGAGGTCTCTTAACGAGTCGTTGACAAGAAGCAGCTCGAAAAGCCCCTGTCGGCCTTTGTAGCCCGAACCGTTGCATTCCGCGCAGCCCTTACCGAAGAAGAATTGCTTGTCGGCAATCTCTATCGGATCCACTCCAAGCATATCTATTATTTCTTGGTCGGGCTCGTACGCCGTCTTGCATGTCGGGCATATTCTGCGGACGAGTCGCTGTCCCAATATGCCTTCCAAAGACGCCGCAATCAGGAACGGTTCAAGCCCCATATCTATGAGTCGCGTGACGGCTCCGGGGGCGTCGTTAGTGTGGAGGGTTGCGAGCACGACGTGCCCTGTAAGAGACGCTTGAACCGCTATCTGGGCGGTTTCAAGGTCGCGGATTTCTCCGACCATTATTTTGTCGGGGTCTTGACGGAGGAACGCTCTGAGGCATCGGGCGAAGTCCAAACCGACCTGGTGGTTTATCTGCACCTGCATGATACCGTCGATTTCATATTCGACAGGGTCTTCGGAAGTCAGTATTTTTATGTCTACCGTGTTGACCTCGCGGAGGGCGGAGTAAAGGGTTGTAGTTTTGCCGGAACCGGTCGGACCGGTGACTATGAATATGCCGTTGGGCAGCTTTACGAGCCTTCTTATGTTCTCGACAAGTTCGTCTGTCATACTGAGCTTGTCGAGGTCGAGGTTCACGACGCTCTTGTCGAGAACGCGGAGCACCACGCTCTCTCCGAATTGGGTCGGCAGCGTGGATACACGCAAGTCGACAGGGCGCCCGGATATCGTCATTTTTATTCTTCCGTCCTGCGGTATGCGCTGCTCTGCTATGTTCAGATTTGCGAGAACTTTTATACGCGAAATTACGGGCAGGGCAAGGCTCTTTGGCGGCGGCGCCATTTCGTACAAGGCACCGTCAATACGGTAGCGTATCCTGAACATGTCTTCAAACGGCTCGAAGTGTATGTCGGAAGCCTTGTCGCGGATTGCCTGCTGCAATACCAAGTTTACAAAGCGGATAATCGGCGTCTCGTTCGCCATATTTGCCGCGTCGGCTTCCGAGGATTCGTCAAAATCGACGGTAGATATCTCCGACAAAAGATCGTCAATGCTTGAATCTTCCTCGCCGTAGCACTGCACGATGAGGGTCTCGACTTGGTCGGGGTCCATCACCTTCAGCGTCACGTCTTTGTTCAGCGTGAAGGTGAGGTCGTCTATTATCGAGTTGTTGAACGGATCCTTTGCAAGCAGCGTTATGGAGGTGTCTGTCGCCTCTATCGGAACTACGCCGTAGGTTCGCGCCAAATTCGGCCTCAGTTGCTTATAGACGCTTTCGGGTATGTTCGCCGGCGGAATCGGAACGTATTCGTAGTTGAGATAGTCGGCTACGACCTCCAAAAGTTTCGTTTTCTCGACTAACCCGGAAGATATTATCGTGTCCGCAAGAGATTGCCCGGTGTTTAAGTGCGTCTCGTTTAACTCATCAAGCTGCTCTTTTGTGAGCATCTTGTTGGAAAGAAATATTTCGTATATCGAATTGTTGTGGTCTTCAAACATTTTGCTTCGCCTCCGATTATGCTTCGTTCAGGGTAACCTTCAATACTTCGTCTGCGGTCGTCAATCCGCCGCCTACTTTTCGGATACCGTCTTCGCGCATGGAGCGCATGCCAAGCTCCCTCGCCTTCGTTCGCAGCTCGACGAGGGTTCGCCCTTCGTAAATCATCTGTTGCAACTCTTCGTTGACTATAAATATTTCAAAAATACCCATTCGGCCTTTGAAGCCTATGCCGTTGCATTTCGGGCAGCCGTCGCCGTGGTAGAAGGTTATCTTTGCGGCTTCGATTTCATTTATGCCTATCGCCTGCAAGGTGCGCGGATCCGGCGCATATACGGATTTGCAGTTTGTGCATATCTTTCTTACGAGTCGCTGGGCGAGTGCCGCGCGAAGCGATGCGCTGACCAAGAACGGCTTTACCCCTATATCGACAAGTCGGGTGACGGCGCTCGGGGCGTCGTTAGTGTGCAGAGTACTGAACACCATGTGGCCGGTGAGCGAGGCGTTTATTGCAATTTCGGCCGTTTCAAGGTCTCGAATTTCACCTATCATGATGATGTTCGGCGCTTGGCGCAGCATTGAGCGCAAAGCCGCGGCAAATGTCATTCCTACCTCCCTTCGCACTTGAACCTGGTTTATGCCGGTCATCTGGTATTCGACAGGGTCTTCTACCGTTATGATTTTTCGGTCGGGGTGGTTTAGAAAATTTAGCGCCGAGTACAGGGTGGTCGATTTACCGGATCCCGTCGGACCGGTGACGAGGAATATTCCGTCGGCCATTCCGACTATCCTCTCAAACACCGCTTGGTCGTCGGAGAAGAATCCGAGTTCGGGCAGCCCGAGCCTCAAACCCTCCTTGTCGAGAATACGCATAACTATGCTCTCTCCATATACGGTCGGAAGGCTCGATACACGCAAGTCGATTTCTTTATTGTTAAAAGTTATTTGTATGCGGCCGTCCTGCGGTACGCGCTTTTCGGCGATGGATATGTTCGCCATCAGCTTTAGCCTCGATATTATCGACGGTTGCAGGCGCTTTGGCGGATTCTCAACCTCTATCAGCACGCCGTCTATGCGGTAGCGGATTCTGAAGCGTTTTTCGAGCGGTTCAAGGTGAATGTCGGACGCCCTGCGCTTTACGGCTTCAGTTATCAGCTTGTGCACATACCTTATTATCGGGGCCTCCTCCTCGGACACTCCCGCTTCGTTGCCGGTCGCGAGCGTATTGCCGGCCGCCGCAGACGAATTTTGCCCGGCAATCTCCTCGCCGAATACGTCGCCGTATGCGTTTACCCCGAAGTGGTCGTCTATGGCCCTCTTTATTTCCTCGGGGCTCGCGAGCCTGAGATCCACCGACATATTTAGTATATGGCTTATGTCGTCGACGGAGTCCATGTCCATCGGGTCGGATATCGCCAATTCAAGCTGGCCGCCGGAGGACGATATCGGAAACACGTTGTATTTCCTCAAAATATCTTGGGGGAGCAATTTTAATACGCTTTCGTCAACCCGTATGTCTTGCAGGGAAATTAGCGGGATATTGAATTCCTGCGACAGCAGATAGGTAATGTCTTCGTACTTGCAGTAGCGTTTGTCTACAATCAAGTCGATGAGTTTCGAGTCTATGTCCGTTGGGGGAACTCCTTCGGATACGAGCTGTTCGCGGCCGAGCTTTATTATGTCCGGGGGTACTAAACCTTTATCCTGAATTAGTTGCAAAACGAAATCGTCAGCAGATGTCACGTTTATTGTCTCCGTTGGTAAATATGCGTTTTAAGGTAGAAAGCTAACTATCTATTCAATCCTAGCAAAAATTCAACATTTGTTTTTACCTTTTTTAGCCTTTGTATGAGCATTTCCATAGAATCGGCTGCGGGAATGCCCTTCATTGCCCTCCTAAGAGTATATATCTTAGTGAGTTCGTCGGGGTGGTAGAGCAGCTCTTCCTTTCGGGTGCCGCTCTTCTCTATATTGATTGCTGGGAATATCCTCTTGTCGGACAGCGAGCGGTCGAGGTCGAGCTCGAGGTTTCCAGTTCCCTTGAACTCTTCAAATATCACTTCGTCCATCTTGCTTCCGGTCTCTATAAGCGCCGTGCCTATTATTGTAAGCGACCCTCCGCCCTCTATATTGCGCGCAGAGCCGAAAAACTTTTTTGGCTTTTGCAGGGCGTTTGCCTCAACGCCGCCTGACATCGTCCTGCCGCCGTTTGGCATCAGCGCATTGTAGGCGCGGGCGAGCCTCGTTATGGAATCGAGCAGTATCACGACGTCGTCGCCCACTTCCACCATTCTGCGCGCCTTGCTTATTACCATCTCGGCCGCATGGACGTGGCTGGAGGCTTCCTGGTCGAATGTGGAGGCTATCACTTCGGCGTCTATCGCGCGCTTGAAATCTGTCACTTCCTCGGGGCGCTCGTCCACGAGCAAAATTATGACTTTTGCCTCGGGATTGTTGAAGCGTATGGACTTCGCCATGCTCTGCATAAGCACGGTTTTGCCGGTGCGGGGCGGGGCGACTATCAGCGCGCGCTGGCCAAAACCTATCGGCGTCAATAAATCTACCGCGCGCATAGACAGGTTGTCTTTTGAATTGTGCAGGGGGCTCTCCAAGATTATCCTGCGCGTTGGATAGTACGGAACGAGGTCTGTAAACGGTATTATGTCGCGCGCGGAATCGGGGGAGGCGCCCATTACGGAGGTGATTCTTACCGCGAACGGGCAGTTCTCTTTTTCATTTAACCTTGGAGCCGCCGCGAGCGCGCCGACAATATGGCCGCGTTTTAGCGCGTACTTGTCTATAAAAATCTGCGGAACGTACACCGAGGAGCATTTTAGGGCGTAGCTGTCCGAAGCAAAAGTTATCGCTCCTCCCGCGCCGTCCTCAAACACGTCCAACACGCCGTTTACGTAAACGAGCTTTCTCTTCTCGCACGCATTCCTGAAAAACTCCGCGAGTATCTCGCACTTCGGAACGCCGCCCTTAAACGGTATTGAAAGCTCGGCATATTTTGCCCTCAAATCCTTTATGTGCATGGGGCAGAGCTCCTCGTACCCCTCGACCGAATCTATTTTCGAGCCGTCGGGCAGCGGAAAAAACTTTTGCTCTTCAAATTTTTCGCTTTGTTCGCCGGAGTCCGTTTTGCTGTTGTCTTCGGCGGCAACCTCTGCCGAAGCCTGGGCTTCCGCGCTTTTTGCGGTTTCGCCCTCTAAGGCTTCCGGCGCTTCCGACCGCTCCACGCGGGTGTCATTGGAGCTTGCAAGCAATTCCCAGTACGACATATCTTCCGGCGCAGTCGGCGGTATTTCCGCTTTTGCGGGCCCGCCTACTTGGGTATCGGCCGCGCCAGTACCAGACGCGCTTGCTGATTCGGGAGCGGCTTCGGGAGAGGTAGTCTTTGCGGCTTCGGACAGCGTAGGCGTTGCGGCTTCGGACTCGGTTGCGGACAGCGTAAGCGTTGCGGCTTCGGCGCCTTCCGAAATTTTCCGGCTTTCTTCGGCGGCAGGCTCTGCCGTCTTTCCCTCGAAAAGCCTTTCTATCCATTGGCATATCCCGGCCTCGGTTTTTAGCGTGTCCCATTCGGGGAGATTGCCGGGATTCATCGCTTCGGCGTCATTTTCCGCCTGCTTCCAGATATTCTTTTTAGGCTTGTTTTGCTGTTGGCGCTGCTGTTGCTGGTTTTGCTGCCTATTCTGCTGCTGGCGGTTCTGCTGTGGAATATTGCGGTTTTGACGCTGCTGGTTTTGCTGCCTGTTTTGCTGTTGCCGGTTCTGCTGCCTGTTTTGCTGGTAATTGCCGCGGAAATTGTCCTGGCGCGCGTTTTGCTTCCAATTCTTGCGATTGTTGCGCCTGTCTTGGCGCGCGGCTTCAGCGTCCGCAAACGACTCGTACGAAGGGTCGGACAGTATGGCTTCCGATTCGTCGGGCTCGGGATTTCCCTCGGTGTAGGATTCGGAACTTCCCTCGGCGTCGGGGACATTGCGGTATGCGTCCGGGTCGAGGTCTTCGTCGCTCGTCGAAAAATATTGCGGAATTTCCTCGTCTGACGCCTCCTCGCGCGAAGATTTTGAGTATGCAAAATCGTCTCCGCTATCGGTGCCAGTGAAAATTTCGTTGTCGGGGGAGTATGAGTCTTCCGCTTCCACATGAACGTCGCGCCATTGCGGCCCTGAGGACGCTGCCGCATTGTTGTCGGAGGCATTGGAGGAAGCTGTTTCCACGCTTCCGCTTTCCGCAACGCTTTCAGTTGGCGCATCTTCAGACTGCGCGCCCGTCCCGACAGTTTCTTCTTCGGGGACCTTGGCTTTTTTGGGGCGCCCCCTCTTTTTAGCGATTTTCGGAGCTGCTTGGGAATCTGACGATTCTGCTGTTTGATTTTTTGGTTTGCGGCCCCTTTTTTTCTTTTCGGGCAATCCGCTTTCTGGCGCGGAGGGCGGAATTAGTGTGTCTTCGTCCATTGGGTTTTCAAATTATTTAATGTAAGCGCGGCTTGCTTGTACAGAAAATCAAAATCGCCTTCGTTAAACAAAGCAACCGTCGCCAAACGTACTTTTTGGGAGAGCGGCAGTTGATAGGCGTCGCGCGCGTCGATATCATGCTCGGACATTCCCCTTTTTAAGAGGCGTTCGCGGCGCGCCGTCTCGCTACAAAAAACAGTAATGCAGATATCAAAATTTTTTTCAAGCCCTTTTTCAAACAACAGCGGCATTTCTACAACCAACGCCGAAAATCTTCCATCGCAAGATGCCTGTATTTCCCTCAGCCTTTCAAGCCACATGGCATTGATTGCCGGGTGCAGGGTGTTTTCGAGCGCGGCGAGCTTCTCCTTGTCGGAAAAGGCGATTTTGGCGATTTCCGCGCGGTTTGGATTTGCGTCAGGCGGGAATGCCTTTTCCCCGAAAATTTTTGACAGGGATTCTCTTACGCCCATATTTTCAGCGAGCGCAATGTGGGCGAGTTTGTCGGCGTCGAGCACTTCAACGCCAAGTTTCCGAAATGCGTCGGCGGCGGCGCTCTTTCCGCACCCCATGCCGCCGGTGAGGCCGATTTTTAGGGTTTTCATAAAAACGCGGCGCGTTTAATGGCTTTTTTGGGATTTGAGAAAATCGCGGGTCTGGCGGCGCAATTTTTTTAATTTAGGCTCGATTTTAAAAAGTTGGCGCGGAGTGAGCCTGTCAACAAAGCAAATGCCGTCGAGGTGGTCGTTTTCATGCTGTACGCACCTTGCGAAAAGCCCCGAACACTCGAGTACATGTTTTGCCCCGTCGGTGTCTTGGTAGGTCAGCCTTACTTCTGCGCTGCGCTCGACTTCCGCAAAAATCCCGGGAAATGACAGGCATCCTTCTTCGGCTATTTCGACATAGTCGCCTATTTCCTCGACTTCCGGATTTACCGCTATCAGGGGCATTGCTATGTCAAGCGGCAGCGATTTCCCGTCGATTGTAAATTCGCACGGCACGGAATCGTCGCTCCTCCTTCGCATATCGATTGCGAATATCCGCTTTGAGGAGTCGATTTGCGGCGCGGCGAGCCCGAGCCCGTTCTCCTCGTATAGAGTGTCGACAAGGTCGCTTGCGAGTTCTTTTAGGGATTCGTCGAATACTTCTACTTCGGCGGCTTTCTTTTTTAGGACGGGTTCGCCGAATTTTGTGAGTCTGCGGGTCATGGGGTTTATTCTTGTTTGCTTTCGCGGGGAATTTTATTGTTTGTGCGGACTATCAATACGGGCTCTTTCGTCTTTATCCAGACTTTATGCTCTTTAAAAATTTTCGCCGAACCAAATTCGCATGCTTCGGCAATCGTTTTTAGCGGCATGCGCCTGCCTTTGGGGGTCAGGTTGTAGTCGTACGAGCCCAAATGTATGCGTTCGAGGGCTGTGGCCGGGTTTTCGTCTTCCGGGATTTGCACGACCCAACCTGTGTAGTCGGCGTCGGTGAATTTTCCGTACGGGTCGCTCACGACGACTACATATTGTTTTTTTACCTGAGGTTCTTTTTCTTTTTCCGCCTCTTGGGCTTTTGATTCAAAAGTGATGTCCTCGATAATTTGAGCTATTTTTTTCGCGTCGAGCTCCGAGCGTTGGAGTACGACCTTAACGAGTTCAAGATCAATTTTAGCCATAATCGGATAGAACGATACTGATATGCCTTGGCGTGTCAAAGGGAAATTTTTATGGATTGTGGGGAGGGCGGATTTTGGAAAATTTATTTTATCGCTTTGTTTTATTTGTATGTAAATTCTGGCAGGCGCGGGATTTTGCGCGCACGGAGGCGCGGATTAACGCGACACGCTGGGGCGATGAAACAAATTGTGGTATTTCGCGCTCACGCGCTAAGCGGATTCGTCGTATCAATCTGTTCAAGTCGAGTCGTTCGCGGTGTGATTTTGCGCGCACTGCGGCGCGGATTATGTGCCTTCGTCGAGGCGGCTTGCGCCACTGGGGGTATTTTGAGCGCACGCACAGAGCAAACAAGTGTATCTATCGTCAAATTTTAAATAAAAAATAAAATTGCTGAACTTTTTATAAAAAGAATCTCTACCTTAAAAAAAATAAAATTGTCCGATTTTTAAGCTGATTCTATGTTTTTCTTAAATAAAAAACTTGAATAAACGGAAAGTTTGTCCTCAATTTTACAAAAATGCGCTATTTAGCTACAATGTTTGTTGATGTATGCTTTTGCCTAAATTCCTTGGCGGGAATTGTGGGAACGGTTGTTGTTTGCATACATAAAGACATTGTGCATATAAGCGCCGTTCCGAACCATTGCTGCTCTTTTTACGGCAATATTCAAAGCGGTAATTCTATCGGCAAGATGCCCGCTGCTCTGCGCCGTCGGATTGCTTTGATTTGCTCGTTGGCGACGGCAATTCTGTAAAGTTGGCTTCCGAAAGAATGAAACTGCCCCAGCCGTCAATTTTTGCGCTCTATATTCCTCCTCAAGCCGAAATGTCAATCCCGGCGCGCGGATTAAAATCAACGGATTTTACAAAACGCTTTTTTCGGGCGCATTTTACTTGTCGAACGCGAACGCCGATACCGCTTATAATTTGAGAAAGTGACGTTTAATTCCGCGCAGGAGTTGCGCGGGTTTAACTGTCAACTTTCTAATTATAAATGGTATGAAAAAAATTTTAATTATTGCGGCAATATGCCTGCAATTCCTCGCTTTGGCGGGCGAGCAAAATAAGCCGGCGCTCGGGTTGTCCAGAAAATCCGCGGTGGAGCTCGCCCTGCGCAACAACCAGGACTTGAAGGCTGTAAAGGAAGGAATTAACGCGGCAAGGGGCAGGGCGAGCCAGTCCGGCAGGCTTGATAACCCGGTGCTCGGCGCGGAATACGGCAACGATGTACTCTTCTCGGACGAGGGCGAATATTCGGTAAGGGCGTCGATATCGCAAAAATTTCCGTTGTTCGGGCGGCTTGCCAAGGAGAGGGAAGTCGGCAACATAGACATAAAACTTGCTTCCCTCGAATACGAAGACGCTTGCAGAAAGCTGTCGCTCGACGTCGAAAACGCCTATCTTGACGCCCTTGAAAAAAAGGCGGTTTCAGACGCTCGGCGCGCCCTCTTAAAGGCGACCCAAGAGCTCGCGAAAGAGCTGAAAGCGGCCTCCGAAAAAGCGGAAGTTTCCGCGCTTGAAGTTAGGCGCGCCGAAAGCGAATCTTCAAAGTTGCAAATCGAGATTATGCGTGACGAAGTGGACTTTGCCGCCGCATTGTCGCGCTTGAAGGTCTTGATTGGCGTATCCCCCGATGTCGATATAAACCTTGCCGACAAACTCGCGGAAATTCCCCCACCGACTGAAAAATTTTCGCGCCAGACATTGGAGTCTCGCCCGGATTGGCAAATGTATTCTATAGCCGAAGAGAGCGCCAACGCGAGAATCGCCCTTCTAAAAGCGGGAAGGTTTGAGGACGTAGAAGTGGGGGTGTTTTTCGAGGCGTCCGAATCCGTGGACGAGCCAGTCGGGAAATCGCGCGAAAAGATATTGGGGCTGAGCCTGTCGGTTCCGCTGCCTTTCAAATCTTACGACGGCGGCATTGAGGAGCAGCTCTCGCTAAGAAAGCAGGCGCAGGCGCGCTCGGCCGCAAAGGAGAATCAAATTGCGGCGGAAATTTCCCTGTATAGGCTTCGCGCAAACAAATATGCGCAGATTCTGAAAAAACACAGGGCGGAAGTGGAGGAGGTCTCCGGGGAAATATACGGCGAATACTTAACCGCCAGGCGCGAGGCGCGCGCCGGCATAGCCGATGTATTCGGCGCATGGCAGACACATTTGCAGATGAAACTTACCGGAGTTTCGATTCTCGCAGAGCAGGCGAGAAATTCAATAGCTTTAAAATACGCATTGGCGTTGGAGGATAAAAATGAAAAATAAGACTTTTATTTATATTTTGTTTAGTGCTGCGATGGCTTTGCAGGCATCGGCCCAGCACGAAAACTGCGACCACGGCGACGCTCCCGACGCGTCGGCGAATGCCGGGATTTCAAATTTTGTCCGCGTCGACAAAATGTCGATGGAGGCAATAAACCTAAAAACTGCGGCGGCAGAGCCGAGAAAAATCGACGATATTGTGGCCGCCATTGGCAGAATCGAAAATATTCCCTCAAAAGTCTCCGCCGTTTCGGCTCGCATAGCAGGAAGGATTGCGGAGCTTTACATAACGCCCGATTCGTCCGTAAAAAAAGGCCAGCCTATTTGCAAAATAGAGAGCCTATTGCCTGGCAATCCCCCGCCGTCGGTCGTGATAAAAGCGCCCCAGAGCGGAATTGTGGAGGTTTTGAACGCTTTTGAAGGCAGCCCGGTGGAGCCAAACGCGGAAATAGCGCGGATTGCGGATACGTCGTCGCTTTACGCAGTCGCGAACGTGTTTGAGAACGATATCGGAAAACTCAGGCTTGGATTGGGCGCGCGCGTCAGGCTCGAAGCTTTTGGCGACAAAATCTTCCGGGCAAAGCTCGCCAAATTCGGCTCAAAGCTATCTCCCGACACCAGCACGCTGCCGGTATATTTCTTGATTGAAAATCCCGGCGGAGAAATCAAGAGCGGTATGCGCGGAATTGTATATATATCGGCGGGCGAAGGCAAGCCGGCGGTCTCCGTTCCAAAGACCGCAATAATAGGCGGCGAGGGGCAGAAATTTGTGTATGTTGAAAATTGCGGCGAAGACGGGATATTTGAAAAACGGCAGGTAATAGTCGGCCGTACGGACGATTTGAATGCGGAAATCCTGCACGGCTTGAAAGCTGGTGAGACTGTCGCGACGAGCGGCGTTTACCAGCTGCAATTTATGCCCGCTGCGGATATTGTTGCAGATGGGCACGCAAACTCGATAAACGCTACTGTTAATTATAAAGATACTGACCACGACCACTCAAAACACGCCGCACACGAACCCGCAGAAGTCCACCTCGAAGACGGGCACGAAGGCCACGCCCACAGCGAATCGGAGCACGCGTCCGCCGCGTCTGAAAATACTACCGGCGGCGCGGCGGCGGGGTTGCCGCTTTTTGAAAGATTGGAAAAATCGGGGTATTTTGGCTACCTCTTATGGGCTGTTTTGGGCGGCTCTATTTTGCTAAACGTAATTTTTGCCGCGGCATACGCGCGTAAATCAAAAAAATAAGCATCGCCATGAAAATATTTTCCGCAATAATAAGTTATTCGTTGGCAAACAGGTTTTTGGTTATCGTTACGGCGGCGATAGTGGCGTGTTACGGCGTATATTGCTCAATAAAGCTGCCCGTCGATATTCTTCCAGACCTCGACAAGACAATAGCGACAATCGTAACCGAGGCGCCGGGAATGGCACCCGAAGAAATCGAGACGCTCATAAGCGTACCCCTCGAAACGGCTCTCAGCGGCCTAAGCGGGGTCACGCGGGTGCGCTCGGCAAACACTCCGTCGCTGTGCATGATAAGCTTGGAATTCGATTGGAATACCGACCCCTACAAGGTGCGCCAGCTGATTCAAGAGAGGCTCCAATCTGTTTCGTCGTCGCTGCCTGACGGGGTGCGCCCTCTCATAGCGCCGATTTCGTCAGTGATGGGAGAGATTATGATATTGGGGCTTTCAACCGACAACCCTGATGTCTCTCCGATAGACTTGCGTA
Organism: uncultured Opitutales bacterium; assembly: GCA_900545715.1. Lineage (GTDB taxonomy): Bacteria > Verrucomicrobiota > Verrucomicrobiia > Opitutales > Intestinicryptomonadaceae > Merdousia > Merdousia gallistercoris. The sequence continues at coordinate 4,904 of URAJ01000022.1, read as the reverse complement.
CAATGGCTGACTACACAATAGCGCGCCGCCTGACAAATATCCCAGGGGTCTCGCAGGTGCTTTCAACCGGCGGAGGCTTGAAGCAGTACAGGGTTGTCCCCGACTCCGCGAAAATGGCGTCTTACGGAATTACGCTTGAAGAGCTCGAAAAAGCCGTGTCGAAAGCGCAGTCCAACACGGGAGGCGGCATAATAAACCGCGGGGGCGTTGAAGTTAGCGTGCGCAATGTCGGCAGGAGTGCGTCGGTTGAGGATATCAAAAACTCGGTGGTCAAGAGCGGCGGCGACGGCAACATACTCGTAGGCGACGTGGCGGACGTGCGCATAGACAAGGCGCAGCTGCGCGGAGACGCCGCAATAGACGGCAAGCCGGGCATTATGATAACAGTGTCAAAACAGCCCGGCGTTGACACGCTAAAACTTACAAAGGCGTTGGAAGCCGCCGTTGCTGAGATACAAAAAAGCCTTCCCGAAAAGACGGAAATCTGTGTAATTTACCGGCAGGACCAATTCATAAAGACGGCTGTCGACAACGTAAAAGACGCAATTATAGACGGCGCAATAATGGTGTTTGCGATTCTGTTTATATTCCTATTCAACGTCCGCACGACTTTCATAACGATAACCGCAATACCGCTGTCGCTCGCAATCTCGATAATATATTTTAAACTCACCGGATCGTCCATAAATACGATGACTCTTGGCGGGCTTGCAGTGGCGATAGGCATGCTGGTTGACGACGCCATTGTGGATGTGGAAAACGTGTACAGAAGGCTGAGAGAAAATGGGGACCCGTCGAAAAAGAAGCTCTCGCTAAAAATAATATTGGACGCGTGCGTGGAAATAAGGGCGTCGATATTTTACGCGACTGTTTTGATTATGATAGTTTTTATCCCGACATTCGGACTTGGGGGCATAGAGGGGAAAATGTTTAGGCCGCTGGCGGAGGCCGTGATAGTTTCGATGGCGGCATCGTTTCTCGTGGCGCTTACGGTGGTGCCCGCGCTATGCTCAATAATGCTCGGCAAGACGGGGAAAGCGCGCAGTGAGCCGATTATATCGCGGACGATTAAGCGCATTATATCGAAAATCGCGATAGAGCCCTCAATAAAGTTCCCTCATGCGGCGCTCGCGCTCGCGGTGGCAGTTTCCGCATTCGCGTTCGCATTCTTCCCGATAATGGGCAGGGACTTTATTCCGGCTCTCAACGAGGGAAGCTCGCTTCTGATATTGCAGCTGTCTCCCGAAAGCTCGATAGAGCGCTCAAAGGAAATCGGCGCGATAGTCCAAAAAATACTTTCAAAAAATCCGGAAGTAAAAAGGAGCGGCATGAAAATCGGAAGGGCGGAGAAGGACGACCACGCCGAGCCCGTAAACATAGTGAAATTCAACGTTGAATTTGATACGTCCAAAAGGCCGCAGTCGGAAATAATAAAGGACTTGCGAAAGCAGCTCGACCGCGTCGCCGGAATAACGTATTCAATAGGGCAGCCGATGGCGCACAGAATCGATTACATGCTCAGCGGAACCCAGTCGCAGATAGCGGTGAAAATATTCGGCGACGATCTTTCAGTGCTCAGGCGCAAGGCTTCGGAGCTCGCAGATAAAATAGGCGGACTTCCCGGCGCGCGGGACGTGAGCGTCGAAAGGCAAGCGCAGACATCGCAGATAAAAATCGAAGTCGATAGGCAAAAGGCGCGGCTCTACGGTGTGCGTGTAGGCGAGATAAACGATATTCTTCAAAAAGTTCTCGGAGGCGAAGTCCTCGCGCAGATTGTCGACGGCGAAGCGGTTTTCGATGTATTTTTAAGAATGGACGAAGATTTTATCGCGTCGAAAAAGAATATAGAGGGGCTTCTGATAGAAAATATATCCGGAGAGAAATATCCTTTATCGTCCTTTGCGAGGGTGGAGGATTCCACCGGCGCAAACCACATAAACAGGGAAGGGCTAAAACGCAGGGTGGTAGTTGGCTTAAATACGAGCGACGGAGACTCCGTGCGCTTGGCCGGGGAAATAAGAAGGATAATAGACGAATCCTTGGACCTTCCGCACGGATATTACGCGAATATAGAGGGCCAGTTCCAGAACCGCATAGATGCGGGTAGGCGCATAGGTTTGTTGTTTATATTTGCGATGCTTGCAATATACGCGATATTATATACGCACTTTAAAAGCTCCGCATTGGTGCTGCAGATAATGCTTGGTATTCCGACAGCCTTCGCGGGCGGGATTTTTGCGACGTGGTACTTTATAGGGACGATGTCGGTAGCTTCGCTAATAGGCATGATAGCCCTGTCGGGGATTGCCGCGCGCAACACGATAATGATGGTCTCGCATTATATGCACTTGATGGAGTTTGAGGGCGAAAATTTCGGCGATAAGATGATAGAGCGCGGAACTGTTGAAAGAATAAATCCGATTTTAATGACGGCGCTTACGGCGGCATTTGCGCTTCTGCCGTTGATGTTCAACCCCGAAAGCCCCGGCAAGGAGCTGCTGTATCCGGTGTCGGTGATGATAGTTGGAGGGTTGGTGTCATCTACGATATTGAGCGTGATAGTGACTCCCGCGGCGTTTAAACTTTTTGGGTTTAATCCAAATAGCGAGAACGCCGTATGAAGCGTAAATTGCCCATAAATAAGAAAGCTATTATTTAAAACGGCAGTTAGCGAAAGCCAAAATTCATAGTTGCACTATGTATTATCATAGTTGCAACTTTTTTTTGCTTTTATGGCGCAAATACATGTATTTTTAGATAGTGTAGATTCCGATAAAATCCCATTAAAATATGTACCTACTCTATATAGAGCATTGAAAATAGGTTCAGTAATGCTAACGGGAGACGTGGTAATAATAGATTTACTTGATCGCATTGTTGGGAATAACCCCGGTTATACGATGCAATATCTTGCGGAAAATAATTTCAATAATACGGAAAGATTGGCTCTTATAAAGCAATGGGAAGAAATCTTTGAACTTAATAAGGAAAATATACTAAAAAAGCGATATTATAAAAGAAAATATTACGGGAAAAAAGTTGCCAATTAGCGGTAATATATAATGAGAACGTAAAAAAATGTTATCAAGCAAGCAAACAAACTAATGTCGAAAGCTCGCCCATATTAAAGCTAGAAATTCCCTTTCAATGGAAGGATATTTATATAATAAGTCTTTATCATACTAAGTAATGAAAATTTTGTACTTTTTTTAGTTATTAAAAAAAACTAAAGCATTAAGTTATTTCAATTTTTGGATCTGAAATAAAATATATTGATTAGTTTTCAATTATTTGTTAACAATTAACTGTAAAATGAAAACTATCATGAAGTGCTTGAGAAAAATTATAATTGGATTTATTGCGTATTTATGCATGAATTTTTCAGTGTGCGGCGCAAGCGGCAATAATGTAGAAGATGCCGTTAAATTGGAAAAATTCGGGATATCTGAGAAATCAATAAATGAGTTTTTCTCAACTGGTTTATATAAAGGTATATTAGATGATGGAAAACCTATTTTAGTTTTAGCCATGATTTCAGATGCTGTACCTAAACCAAATATTAATATGGGGCCTTTTTACAACCTAATAGACGGTAAGAAAATAGAGCTCGGCATGAATTTTATGGATCCGCCTTTTGTTTTTGGATTTATAGGAATGTATGAAAACGGAAAATTAAAGCTTGATACTACAATAGAGTTGGGATCCAAAGATTTTAAGATTGATGCTGATACAGCCTACAATGTTCCAACTGAGGTAAAGAACGGATTCACATTGGTTAGATATTTTGAAATTACTAAAATTAACGATAGTACATATAATAAGCCATACTTAGCATTCATCTATAAGAAAAAGATTGATACTCCTTAGCCAATACATATCATAGATGTAAATGTTTTGAACTGGAGTACGGAAGTGTGGACATGGGACAGATTGGCGCTAATCCGCCGGGGAAGTGACATATATGTGAATGAGCCGCATGTATCGGGCGGAGTTCCGATACTAAGTAAAACCGACGAGGGCGTGCGCTACCACGAGCACGACTTTTTGGGGACGACATTATGGAGTATGGATACCAAGGGAAATCTTGTAAAGGATTACCAAGACACAACAATATTCGGTGAAGGAAGTATCCAAAAAGACCGTTCCGCACGATTTACCGGCAAGCCCTACGACGAAGACTTGCAGGCGTATGTATTCCCATACCGCAATTACGACGCTTCCACCGCCCGCTGGCGCTCCTCCGACCCCGCAGGATACCCGGACGGTATAAACAACCAGTTCTATGCGGTTGTGCCGACTTATGCATTGGATCCTTTGGGTTGTTGGAAGATGACTGTCATAGGAGTTGCTTCTGCCCCTAAGCCTACTCAATATATTCCATCTGGTGAGACAACGGTAAATGTAGCGGTAGAGATTCCTCTTGTACGATTTGTAATAGAGAGAGAAGAAGGAGATGTAGGAAGTAAAACTTTTACAATTTCAGGTCAAGTTAGTTTTAATGGTGATACATGGGAAAAAGTTTCGCATGATTTTACTATACTTGACGGCATGCAAAGTGCTCAATATTATACACCTAATTTAGGAAAATAATCATATAATTTGGGGGAAGGAAATTATACAGGAACTGTGATATTATCTGCTCCGGGATTAAATTCAGCTGCTGGAAATTTTACAGTAAATGTTGCTGAGAAGTAATATGAAATATGTAAAAGCAATATTAACATGTTTAACTATATGTGGATGCATATTTTTTTCAGCATGTAGTTCGAACGAAAATAATATAAAAGAAGACCTCAAATTGGAAAAATTCGGGATATCTGAGAAATCAATAAATAAGTTTTTCTCAACCGGTTTATATAAAGGTATATTAGATGATGGAAAACCTATTTTAGTTTTAGCCATGA
>URAJ01000021.1 GCA_900545715.1 uncultured Opitutales bacterium | reverse complement strand
GCCCGCCTGCCTCCTCAAAAATACGCAACGGTGCATTCGCGCGCCGTGCCGCAGCCGAAAAATACAAAATTCTGCCAAGAAATATTCGCAGACTACCGATACTCCACAAAAATGTTTGAAGCAATAACGGAAAATCTATCCAAAGCCATCCGCAATTTGCGCGGGCTCGGAAAGCTAACGGAAGAAAATATGGCGGAAGCCCTCGGCGAAGTCCGCAAGGCGCTTCTATCGGCAGACGTCCATTTCAAGGTTGCCAGAGACTTTACAGACAGGGTTAAGGCCGAATGCGTGGGTCTTGAAGTGGTAAAGTCTGTGACGCCTGGGCAGCAGATTGTAAAAATTATAAGCGACGAGCTTGAAAAGCTTCTTGGCGCGGGCGAGACTGAACTTTCTCCGATAAGGCCGCTTAAAATCATGATGGTTGGCTTGCATGGTTCGGGGAAAACTACAACTTCCGCAAAACTCGCGGCATTGCTTAGAAAGCAGGGAATGAATCCCGCGCTTGTAGCGTGCGACGTTTACAGACCTGCCGCAATCGACCAGCTCGAAATACTCGGAAAGCAAATCGGCGTTCCGGTATATTCCGACAGAAATTCCAAGGACGTCCCGCGGCTCGGAAAAACTCTTTGCGACGAAGCCATAAAAAACGGGGCAAATGTTGTAATACTCGACACCGCCGGCAGGCTTCAGATAGACGCCGAGCTTATTGAAGAAATAAAAAAGCTGCGCGAAAACGTCTCCCCGAAGGAGGTTTTGCTCGTCGCCGACGCCGCATTGGGGCAGGAGGCCGTGAACGTCGCAAAGGCCTTCAACGAGGCTGTAGGCATGACGGGCGTTGTTATGACAAAGCTCGACGGCGACGCGCGTGGCGGGGCGGCGCTCTCCATCAAAGCAGTTTCGGGAGCGCCAATTAAGTTTGCTGGCACGGGCGAAAAAATTTCCGACATAGAAGTATTCCACGCCGACAGAATGGCGCAACGCATACTCGGCATGGGCGATATTGTAAGCCTCGTTGAAAAGGCCCAGGAAAATATCGACATTCAGGAGGCTGCCAAAATGGCCGAAAAGCTCCGCAAGGCGGAGTTCAACCTCGAAGATTTTCTCGCCCAGATGCGCCAGATGAAAAAGCTCGGCCCGCTTGGGGGCATAATGAAAATGCTGCCGGGGCTTGGCGGCATGGGAATTGAAATAGGGGAAAAGGAAGAGAGCCGCATGCGCCGAATGGAGGCGATAATTTTGTCAATGACACCCGCCGAAAGGCGCAATCCGTCGATAATAAACGCGCGCAGAAGAATGAGGATTGCGGGCGGTTCCGGAACGCAGGTGAGGGATGTCAATACTCTGCTAAAACAGTTCGAGCAGATGAGAAAAATGATGAAAATGATGAAGGGCGAAAAGGGAAGGCGAATGATGTCCTCTCTCATGCGCCGCATGTAGGGGCGCGCTCTCTTGGCTTAACACGCTTTTTTTTGATTGTTTTTGCAATTCGGTGCTAACGCCTGCCTTTTTGCTCGCGGATTGGCGATTGGCGCGGAGGGCGGCAGGCGCTTTAATTTTTTGCGCGCGCAGGCGTTGCGGTTTTAAATTTTTTTTAAAGTATAGAAGCTAAAAATAGTCTAAGAATTGCGGTCTAACTGGATGTAAAACTTTGCAAAAAAATCTTCCGCCCTGTCCAAGTATTTGGATTTTGCGGGCGCGTTTAAAGAACCTTCCTGAGCTTTTGCTTTTTTTCCGCTATTGTCCGCTTCGGGAATGCCTTTTGCGGAGGGTACGGAAGGAATGCCTTTGGCGTAAATGTATGTCTTTGTGGGGCAAATGCGGCTGTCGTAAAATTTCATAGGGCCTAAGTCGCGCGTATTAAATAGTGAGTCGCTGCCGGAGTTGGCGATGTTCTTTAGTTCGCGGTAGGTGTCTTGTATAGATGATAGAACTTTGCCTTTTGAGTAAATCTTAAATTCCGATTTTATCGGAGTTCCGTCGGCTGCGTAGTGGAAATGAATATCCGAAAGCTTTTCTCCGGAATGTTTGTTGCGCATCTCAACCGAGACAATTTTTCTTTTCTCCAACTGTATGAAATGGTCCGTCGATAAATCGGAATATTTTATTGAGTCGTCCGAGATTTTGAGGCCGTTTTTGCCGTCGGCAAATTTGCCGCGCAGAGCTTCGATGAATGCGTCGGGATAAAGCGCGATATAAAGCCTCGCGTTAAAAGACGAAAATTCCTCTATACTTCCCTCTAAAGGCGATATAAATGCTTTGGCATTTGCGCCGTCAATCTCGGCGAGATATTTCACAGGATTGTACAACGAAAAGTTCCGCAGTCGTTTTATTTGTTTTGAAAGCGCGCCTCTATCGTTTATTAAAACGCAATATTCATTTTGTATGCGCTCACTGCGCGTTCTATCCGGAAAATCTATCGTTCCGGGCTCGTGGTTGAAATAAACCATATTTTTTGAGCCATCTGCCGTAGTAGTCTCGTTAGCGACTACCGAGAAAACGCGCGCTCCCTCAGCGCAAGCCGCGTTTACCGAAAAGCAAATCAACGCAAGTAGAATGAGGTTTTTCATAATATTTTCCTTTTGCCTTTGAAATCAAAAACAATCTATCGGTGGCAACTCTTTCACTCTCGCTTTCCGCTTTCGATTCCGCTTTCCGCTTTCCGATTCCGATTCCGATTTCGATTTCGATTTCGATTCCGCTTTCGATTTTCGATTCCGCTTTCGATTTTCGATTCCGCTTTCGATTCCGTAAATTATCTAACTGATAATAAAGCGTAAAATATACGAGGCAAAAAAGCAAAGATAAAATGCAATAAAAAAGCTCGTGGCAGGCGGCGTTTTCTTTATAAAAATTGGTAAAGAGCTAATAGAAAAATTTTATGAAAAAAATGCTAAAAATTACGGTGCGCGCCTTTGCGGCGGCTGTAATACTGGGGGTTCAGCCCGCCTCCGCCCGCCGCCTAAATTCCGCCTGTTCAGCGGCGGCGGTTTCGGGAGCTGTTGCGCGGTAAAGCGCGAAATAATATTCGGAATTTTATTGCGCCCATACAGAAAAAATATTTCGGCAATCTATAAAATTAAAAATTTGAGGGCAAAAAAATTGCCGCGAGAACCCTGCTGTTGCAGGCCGCGGCAAATTTCTCAAATGCGGGATATTTTGCGGCTATGAGTCAAGCCCGATGTCTATCCATTTGCTCGAATGGACGGGGGCGGCTGTAGATATAAAATCCGCGCCGAGCTTCCCAAGTTCGCCAATGCTGTCGAGCGTGACTCCCCCGGATATTTCAGTCCACGACTTATCCCCAATCATATTCACTGCGGTTTTTATGTCGGCGGGGGTAAAGTTGTCGAGCATTATGACGTCCGCGCCAGCCTCGAGCACGGGCGGAATTTGCTCGAGCGCGTCAACTTCCACTTCTATCGCGAATCCCGCGTTTTTTTCTCGCGCGGTGCGCACGGCAGCCGCCAGCCTTTCGCCCTTTGAGGCGCCTGCTGCGGCAAGGTGGTTGTCTTTTAACATTACGCGGTCGAAAAGCCCTATTCTGTGGTTGTATCCGCCGCCGCAAGCAAAGGCGTATTTTTCAAGCACGCGCAAACCGGGCGTCGTCTTGCGGGTGTCCAGCAATTTTGTGGGAGAATCGCCGAGCGCCTCGACGTATTTTGCGGTTTCGGTCGAAACTCCCGACAGCCTTTGCAGAAAGTTCAACATTATGCGTTCCGCTTGCAATATAACCCGCGCGGAGCCTTCTATCACTCCGAGTTTAGCCCCCTTTGAAACGTTGTCGCCGTCTTTTGCGAGGGGTGTAAATTTGCACTCAAAGTCGTCGGAGGCTTCTTCATAGACTTTTAGGACAATCCGCGCAAGCTCCATGCCGCAAACGACCATATCGCGGCGCGCGCATAGGGCGGCAGTCGTTTTTATGGAGGGGGTAAGCGAGCGCGTAGTTATGTCGGCCGCGACTTTCGGAAGCACTGCAAGCCCCGCGCCTTCTATGTCTTCGGCGCGCGCAGTCTTGACAAGCTCGGCGACGTATTTTTCGTCGATGTCGCTCCATTTAATGCGGCGCACGAGATGCGAAAGGTAGGTGGAGTCTTTCATTGTCACTCTGTAAAAAATTCTTTGCGGGCGGCCGCCTGTATGGAAATGCAAAGCGGCTTGCCTTCGACGCCCAAAAATTCAAACTCGTATGCTCCGCCGGCGGACTCCATCAACGAAAGCCCCGCGGCGACGTCCCATAGATACAGCCTGTTTTCCTTGTAGGCGTCGGCCCTTCCGGCGGCTACCCACGCCATTGCGAGCGCCGCGCTGCCGCACATTCTGACCTTCTTGAATTTTTGCACGGCTGTCACAAAATGTTTAAGGTTTTCGTCGGAATAGTCGGTCGCGCTCGGGAAGCCCGTCATTAGCACTGCCTGCGACTGTTCGTGCGCCCAGGCGGGTTTTATTTCCGCGCCGTTTAGCGTAAGGGGAAGGCCTTTTCCGCCTGCGTAGAGCTCGCCGCGGGTGAAGTCGTTTATCGCGCCGACAACCGGCGTGCGCCCCTTCATGAGGGCAACGCTTACGCATACGCCCGGAATGCCCCTGAGAAAATTGTAAGTGCCGTCTATTGGGTCAACTATCCAATAGTAGGAATCGTTGAATGCAAGCGACGTGTCCCCGCCGTTTTCCTCTCCTATGACGGGTATGCCGGTCGTTTCGAGCTTGCCGCGGATAAACATTTCGCTTTCGACGTCCTCTTGCAATTTGACGTCGTTGCCGGCGTCGGAATTTACGCGGCGCTCCGCTATCGCCGATAGCCGTTCTCCCGCGGCCTTTGCGACGGACGAGGCGATTTTTAAAAATGCGGATTTTTCAGATAAGTCCATATTGCTCCAATTTTGTAAGGTATTGCGGCTGTTAGGCGGCAGGCGTTTCAGTCTCGGCGCATAGTTTCCTAATCTTGCCGAGGTCGAGTTTCCCGGAGCTAAGCAGCGGAATTGCATCCACCCTCACAAGGTGTTTTGGTATCCAGAGGTTTGGAAGTCCTGCTTCCGTGAGCAGGCGGCGCAGTTTTGCCATCTCAATGTCGAAGGAAGATATCAGCACGAGCGACTCGCCCTTAGCTTCGTCTATCCTCGAGCCTATCGCAATCAGCGGAACTTCCGAATCCTGTATTCCAAGCGCTTTGACTATCGACTCCTCAACGCTCATGTGCGGAACCATTTCTCCGCCGATTTTTGAGAAGCGGGAAATTCTCCCTTTTATAAATATGAATCCGTCTTCGTCAAGGGCGGCGAGGTCGCCGGTATTTAGCCAGCCGTCGCGGAGTTTTTTCTTGTTTTCGTCGGGCTGGTTAAGGTATCCGCCGAAAATGCTCGCGCCTTTGAGGTGCAGCAGGCCGACGCTGCCGACCGGCAGAAATTCACCTGTGTCGGGGTTCGCGACCGCCGCAAGCATTCCGGGGAAAATTTCGCCTACGGATTCCGCCTTTGTTTGGCTCGGCTGCGGGCAAAATTCCCCGCGTTTCAGGTTCGGAGGAAGGTTTACGGCTACTACTGGCGAGGCTTCCGTCAATCCGTATCCCTCCCAATAATACACGTTCGGGAATTTCTCATTCCATTTTTCAATAAATCCTTCGGGAGTTTTTTCTGCGCCGCCGATTACCCCGTGCATTGCGGGGAAATCTTCCGGCTTTCCTTTTTTGTAATAGGAGCGCAGGAAGGTCGGGGTGCTAATCATAATCGTCGATTTGTACTTGCGGGAGGCCTCCAAGTTTGCCTGCACTTCAAGCGGGCTTTGGACTGTCACCGACTGCATTCCGTATATTGCGGTCATCCAAACCTGTATTGTTTGCCCGAAGCTGTGGAATAGCGGCAGGTTCGCATGCAGGCGGGTGTCGGAATTTATAAGCCCAATATTCCACATTTGCACGCAGTTTGCCATTATGTTGCGGTGGGTGAGCACTGCCGCTTTCGGCATTCCCTCAGAGCCGCTTGTGAATATTATCGACGCCTCCCTGTCGCCGCCGTCGCGCGGAATCCCGTATATGCGCGACAATACCCAGAACGGAAGCAGGCGCACGGCAACGAGCTTTGCGGCTATGCGCTTTTTGCCGATTTCCTTCAAAATATCGCCGATATCGAAAAAGTTGTCGGTCCATGGATAGTCCGGCGAGTGGGAATCGACCTTGTCGCGGACTTTCTTCGAGCCGATTACCATTTTTACGTTTGCGCGCTCGAGGCAGGATCTTTCGGCTTCCGCCCCCATGGTGAAGTTGAGGTTTACGCTTACTTTTCCCGCGAGCTGCACTGCAAGATTCACCGCGATTCCGGGCAGGCAGGACGGCAGCGCTATGCCGATTCTCTCGTATTCGGGGAATTTTTTTTGTATGTATTCTTTGAGGGCGAGCGCGAGGGCCAGGACAGTTCCCCTGTCGGCCTTTTTATTGAGCGAGCAGTCTATTACGTATTCGCGCCGCGTGTTAGTGCAGAGCGTCCGCATTGCGGCGTAGCCGAGGTTGAGTTTTAGTATTTTTTGCCCGTTAAATTTTTCGAAGCCGCTGTCTATAATTTTGGAATCGATAATTTTCATATTCCCGCCTAATAAAAAATCGCGGAGTTTTTATTTGGTAAAACTCCTGTCTTCTATGTTCAGAAATTATTAACGCGCGTCAAGACGCTATTTGCCGTTTTTTCCCATATAAGCCTGCGCGGGTAAAAAATTGCTTGTCTAAGGGGCGGAATTGGCAGATTATGCGAAAATACGCCGACTAATGCGCCGGTCAAAAAAATTTTAACAGACTAAAATATTATGGCAGTTCCACCGTTTAAATACCAAAAAATGTTTCCGATGGGCGCGGACGACACCCAGTATCGCCTGCTGACCAAAGACTATGTTTCAACCGCCGAATTCGAGGGGCGCAAGATTCTCAAAGTCGATCCCGAAGGCCTCGCGGTTCTCGCCAGAAACGCCATGCGCGACGTGTCGTTTATGCTGAGGCCGGCGCATTTAAAGCTTGTTGCGGCAATACTCGAAGACCCGCAAGCTTCCGACAACGATAAAAGCGTGGCTCTTACAATGCTTCGCAACGCGGAGGTTGCCGCCAAGGGAAAGCTCCCGTTCTGCCAGGATACCGGCACGGCGACAATCATCGGCAAAAAGGGCCAGTCAGTATGGACAAACGCCTGCGATGAGGAATACCTCTCCAAGGGCGTTTACGACTGCTACACACAGGAAAATTTGCGCTATTCGCAAAACGCCCCGCTTAATATGTGGGACGAAGTAAACACCGGTTGCAACCTTCCCGCCCAAATCGACCTCTACGCGACGGACTCCGACAAATACGAATTTTTGTTCATAGCAAAGGGTGGTGGCTCCGCCAACAAGACGTACCTATATCAGGAAACGAAGGCGATAATAACGCCGGAAAAGCTCATTCCCTTTATGGTTGAGAAAATGAAGGGTCTCGGGACGGCTGCATGCCCGCCATACCATATTGCGTGGGTCGTGGGCGGAACGAGCGCCGAAGCGTGCCTCAAAACCGTAAAGCTTGCGTCGGTCAAGTATCTCGACTCTCTCCCGACCGAAGGCAACAAGCTCGGACACGCCTTCCGCGACGTGGAGCTTGAAAAGAAACTCTTGGAGGAAACCCGCAAATTGGGAATCGGAGCGCAATTCGGGGGCGCGAATTTCGCGCTCGACGTGCGCGTAATCCGCATGCCGCGCCATGGAGCGAGCTGCCCGATAGGCCTCGGCGTTTCGTGCTCCGCCGACAGAAACATGAAGGCCAAAATCGACGAAAACGGAATTTGGCTCGAGCAGCTTGAACCCAATCCCGGAAGATTCATTCCCGAAAAATATAAAAATGTTGATACCGGCGACGGCGCTGTGGATATAGACCTAAACCGCCCGATGCCCGAGATTCTTGCGGAGCTGTCAAAATACCCCGTGAAGACGAGGTTGAAGTTGCGCGGAACAATAATTGTAGCGCGCGACATAGCCCACGCCAAGCTCGCCGCGAGGTTGAAGGCGGGCGAGCCCCTTCCGCAGTATTTTAAGGACCACCCCGTATATTATGCGGGTCCCGCAAAGACTCCCGCAGGAATGCCGTCCGGCTCTTTCGGACCGACTACCGCAGGGCGCATGGACCCGTATGTCGATCTGTTCCAATCCAACGGCGGAAGCATGGTTATGATTGCCAAGGGCAACCGCTCGCAAGTTGTCACCGACTCTTGCAAGAAGCACGGCGGATTCTATCTCGGCTCAATCGGCGGCCCCGCGGCGATTCTCGCGCAGGACAACATCAAGAAAGTCGAGCTTGTGGAATATCCGGAGCTTGGAATGGAAGCTGTTTGGAAGATTGAAGTTGAAAACTTCCCGGCGTTTATCCTTGTTGACGACAAGGGCAACGACTTCTTTAAACAGCTTTAAAAAAATCTCTTGAATGGGAAAACCCCGCGGTTGCGGGGTTTTTTTATGCGGCATTCCGATAGGGCGGGGCGGAAATTATTTTCCGCCCGCAAAATTTTTTGTGCATGATTTGCTCTATTCTTAAATTGCGTCTTTTATTCTACATCGCGGGAATTTTTTTTAATAAATATTTTGCTTCTTAAATAGCGACCAAATTTTAGGTGCGCTTCAAACAGTCTTTGTAGATAACAACTGGCTCGGGTTTTGTATCGTTGTTGTGCGCAGGTTGGCAATTTTGGTTTTTTAAAAAATATTTTTTCGCCCAGTTCCACCATAAATATTTTTTTGTATGGGCGAATTTTTTCTTAACCAGCCGCGCCGTATAAAGTAAATAGAGCGTTTTTTTTGTGCGGGATGGATATACGCGTTTTGCTTTCCCGCGCGGCGTGCAGATTTTTTGTACCACTGGGGATTGGCGGCAGGCGCCGCGCGGCGAATGTTTTTTATTATGCGCGCAAAGACTTTTTAGATTTTTTCTTTAAAAGGAAAGAGGCAATACAAGTAATTAAAAATTTTTGAATGGCATATTAGATATAAAAATTAAAAAGCGTAAAAAAATTCTTCCCCCCATTTCAGGAAGGAAGAATATTTTGCGTTTGTAGCGCGATGCTAAAAATCTCGCTGCCGACACTAAGCCTTGCGCAAAAAGAATTTGGCGGACTTAGTAATTTGCGGGAGGTCGGAATAAAGTTAAACGTTCTCGCCGAGTGCCGTTCCGCCAACGACTGTCGTTGACGAGGTTATAGCCTCGCGGATTTTGTCGGCGACGTCCGGGTGGTCGGCAAGATAGGCTTTTGCTGCCTCGCGCCCCTGTCCGATAAGCTCGCCGTTGTAGGATATCCAAGCGCCCTTCTTTTCGAGTATCTTTTGCTCTATGCCCAAGTCTATTAGGCTGCCCGTAAGAGAAATGCCCTCGTTGTACATGATGTCAAATTCGCATTCTGTAAACGGCGGCGCAACCTTGTTCTTTACGACTTTTATTTTTGTGCGGTTCCCGATGACTTTGCCGGAGGCGTCCTTAATCTGGCCGATTCTCCGTATGTCAATGCGAACCGAAGCGAAGAATTTTAGCGCTCTTCCGCCGGGAGTCGTCTCGGGATTGCCGAACATCACGCCGATTTTCTCGCGTATTTGGTTGGTGAATACGCATATGCAGCGCGTCTTGCTAATGGCTGCCGTGAGGCGGCGCATTGCCTGACTCATCATTCTGGCTTGAAGCCCGACTGTGGTGTCGCCCATCTGCCCGTCGAGTTCCTGCCTCGATACGAGAGCCGCGACCGAGTCTATCACAACGACGTCAATCGCGCCGGAGCGTATTAGGGTCTCCGCTATATTTAGGGCGTCCTCACCGCATTCGGGCTGGGCGACCATCAAGTTTTCGAGGTCCACCCCGACGACTTTTGCGTAGTGGGGGTCGAGCGCATGTTCAACGTCTATGAACACGGCATTGCCGCCTTTGCGCTGGGCTTCGGCGATAAGAGAAAGACACAAAGTTGTCTTGCCGGAGGATTCAGGGCCGTAAATTTCAACAATTCTTCCGCGCGGAAGGCCGCCGACGCCGAGGGCGAGGTCTATTGCGACCGAACCCGTGCTAATCGTTTCGACATTCATTTTTGTCGCGTCGCCCAGCCGCACCAGCGAGCCTTCGCCGAATTGTTTATTGACCATGCTGAGGGCGGCTTCAAGCGCTTTGTCGTCCTTTGCGATTTGTTGTGTGGGAATTTTCTGTTTTGCCATGGTTTATATTATCGGAGGATTTATTTTTTAATTCGCGTGTTTTTATATTCCGGCGGCGTCCGGGTGTCCACAAAATTATTTTTCGCTGAAATTTTTATTTCTCCGAGGGGCGATTTGCCCAATATGCTTGACGGTAAAATGCGGCGCTAATATTAGTGGCGTATGAAACAGTTTGGCGTTTATTGTCTTGCGGGGTTATTGTCGGTTGCCGGCCAATTTTGTATCGGCGGCGAAAACGGTTTGGATAAAATATATTCGCCTAAGGTTGTTGGAGTCCCGCCGGCGGACGCAGTTTCGGGGCTTTGCACTATGCCCGACGGAAAAATACGCCATTACAACTACGGTGGGCAGCCCGAAAATTTAAAGAGCGGCGCGCACGGCGAAGTCTCCAACAGAATGTATATCGAAAGTTCCGACATGGGGCTGACTTGGACCGAAACCCAGGCTCCGGCTGGAAAGGAATTCGGGGTGTATTTCGACAAGTCGCGCGGCAAATATTTTAACATTATAAATATCGGCGGAAGCGCTTGGTTCTTGGATTGCGGAACAGACGGAGAATGTGTCGAAAAAACGCAGATATGCCCGTGGAGGTTGTAACTAAACTATAGTTGACGGGCGCATTCTTATGCCTGTGACATTGCGGACTTCAAGCTCGCAAAACATTGATTTTGTCTTCGGCGCGATTTTTTTAATTAGCGACGATTTTGGCAAAAGCTGGAGGAAATCGAATCGCCTGAACGTTCCGCACCACAAGGCGGGAGGCTTGCACAAAGGCACTCGCTGGAATCACGATGCAATGGAACCCTCCGCCGTGCGCCTCAAAGACGGAAGGTTGTGGGTTATCCTGCGCACGTCGCTCGACAACCTGTGGCAGTCGTATTCTTCAAACGGCGGCTTGACTTGGAGCAAGCCCGTGCCGACAAATTTTTACGGGACATGCGTTATGCCAAAAATAAAACGCCTTTCCGACGGGCGCCTTATGCTGATGTGGTCGAACGGAACGGCCCTTCCTGAAGTTGAAGGCGCGGACGGCGTCTGGGAGGACGTATTTACGAATCGCAGCGCAATTCATGCGGCAATTTCCGACGATGACGGCAAAACGTGGCGCGGATTCCGCGAGGTGCTTCTCGACCCGCGCCGCAATGCTTCCGACTTTTCTTCTGCCCCCGGAAGGGACAAAAGCGTCCACCAGCCGCAGTTTATCGAAGTTGCGCCCGGAAAAATTTTGGCTTCAATCGGGCAAAGCGAGCTGAACAGGAGGCTCGTGCTTTTCGACGTCCGATGGCTTCTTGAAAAGTCTCGCGAATGCGACTTTTCAAACGGCTTGCAGGATTGGAGCGTGTTCAACTACAAGAAGGGAATAAAGGGGCACTGCGCATATGATAGAATCGAGGGTTGCAGGCTTGCCGACAATCCGGATTCCCCGGGCAAAAAATGCCTGCTGTTAAAATATGTTCCCGACGATTCCCTCGTAAGCGACCTCCGCGGGGCGGTGTGGAATTTCCCAATGGCGAGCAAGGGCGAAGTAAAGCTCAAAGTAAAAATTCCGTCGGGATTTAAGGGAGCTAAAATTATGCTGCACGACCGCTGGATAAATCCGTCCGACGAAGTTGCCGAAAACTACGCGCTCTTTTCCGCGGACATACCCGAGTCTCTCGGCGACGGCTCCACCCGCGAGCTTGTTTTTACATTCGATGCCGACAGCGGCAAGGCTGAACTTTCCTGCGGCGGCAAAAAAATTGCCGATTGCAAAATCTCCCGCAAAGCTCCGATAGGGATTTCATACCTGCACTTGCAGAGTTCCCGCAAATTACCCGACGCCGGAATGTATGTATTGTCTGTGGCTGAAAACGGCTTTTGATGCGCAATTTTCTAACCCTAACGGGTAAAAGCGCATTGCGTTGCTTTTATCCGTTAACTCTATTTTTCAACTTAGCCGCCGTAAAAAAAACTGGCGCGGAGTTTTTTCATTTTCCCGCGGGGCGGGGCATACTTATTGGAATCTCAAATATTTTATGTTTTTTGTCTTTTACGCTGAAATGAAAAGGGCAGAAGGAACTCGGCGCGCGTAAAAAATGTCTTTGCCTGTGCAAATGGAAATTTTTTTGGCGTTGGGGAAAGACAATCAAAGGCGGGTTTCCTCCCCTAAATTCCGACTGCTAAACCGTATCGCGGAAATTCCGCCCGCTCCCTCAAAGAGAGGCGTTAATAGGCTCTTTTACCGCAACTGGAAATTTAATAACGCAAGCTTTCTTGTTTACGCTCGCGGCATATTTTTTTTATTGGATAAACGGTTTTATAGAAAATTTGTCGGCGATTTTAAATGCGCGTTTTTATCGGATTTTTTTCTGCGCGCTGAAAAATTTTTTTGTCTTCTGATTGTTGCGTTTCAAGGCGCGGGAGGCTCCGCATTTTTAAGCTCAATGCCGCCCGTCATTTAGCGAATGAAAAAAATTGTCTTGGCAAAAATATCTAAGCGGGGTAGCGCATACTGGCAATTCCCCAAAAAAAATTCCGCCGGCCAATTTTTTTAGTTCTATAATTGCTATACTGGCAAAATATTGAATTAGCATTCTGTGGATAAAAAAGCGCAGGCTAAACGTCAGCCGGCGCTTAAAAAAATTATTTTTATTCGGCGTCAATCGCAGAGAGCCGCCTCAACGCCGCGGATTTCCGCAAGCCCCTTCATTCGCCCTATGTACGAGTACCCGGGATTTGCCGTCGGGGGTTTGAGGAGGTCGTCCGCCATATCGCGGCCGTGGTCGGGGCGGAAGATTATTTTGTTTCCGCCGCTTTTAAGGCGCTCGTCTTGAAGCTCCATAAGCTTGCGCACTACCTTTACCATAGGCACCCGCCCTTCCAAGTGCCCGGCTTCGTAAAAACTGCCGTCGAGGTTGACCTGTGTGCTGCGAAGGTGCGCGATGTATATTCTCTCCCTGAGGGCGTCGAGCATTTGCGGAATGTCGTTGTGCAAGCCCGCGCTTAGGGAGCCCGTGCAGAAGCAGATTGTGTTTGAACGGCTCGGATTTGCCGCGAACATTTCCTGAAAATCCGAAAGCCGCGAGGCTATGCGCGGAAGCCCCAGCACGTCAAAAGGCGGGTCGTCGGGGTGGATTGCCATTACGCTTCCAAATTCCTCCGCCACGGGCAGAACTTCGTCCAAAAACAGCTTCAAGTGTGTTTTAAGCTTTGCTGCGTCTATGCCGTCGTACTTGGCGAGCATTTTTCGGACGTCGCCTATTTCAAGCCCCATTTTGCAGCCGGGGAATACGTCGATTATAGACCTCTCAAAAACTTTTCTCTTATCGCCGTCGAGAGATTCAAAGAATTTTTCAGCGGCTTCTAACTGGGCTTGCGTATAGTTTTTTTCGGCGCCCTCGCGTTTTAGCAGGTATATTTCAAACGCGGCGAATTGCACGGGGTCGAAGCGCAGGCAGCGCGAGCCGTCCGGCAACCGATAGTGCAAATCGGTGCGTATCCAGTCGAGCACGGGCATAAAATTGTATATTATGTTCTTTATGCCGCGCGCCGCCAAATTGCGTATGGTCTGTTTGTAGTTCTCAATATGGCGCTCAAAATCGCCGGAGCGCAGTTTTATGTCCTCCGATACCGGTACCGATTCTACGGTGTCCCATTCAAGCCCGTAAGAGGCAACTTTTTCTTGGCGGGCGGCGATGTCTTCGACGCTCCAAACTTCTCCGTACGGTATCTGGTGCAGCGACGTAAACATGCTTTTCGCGCCGCTTTGGGCTATGAATTCCAGCGGGACTTCGTCGTTGTCGCCATACCATCTAAAACCTGCCTTTAAAGGTTGCATATTTTCCCCTTTCAAAGTGCTAAACGCCCGAGAAGCACGAGAACCCGCCGTCTATTGCAAGCACTGTTCCCGTGATGAATTTCGACGCGTCGGAGCACAGGAAGCGTACTGCCCCAAATACTTCTTCCGGCTCTCCGAACCTCCCGAACGGAGTTTTGCGGACGATGTCCTTGCCCCTTTCCGTGAGGCTGCCGTCGGGGTTTGTGAGGAGAGTTCTATTTTGCGAGCTTATAAAAAATCCGGGCGCGACCGCATTCACTCTTACGCCCTCGCCGATTTTTTTGGCGAACTCGACTGCTAGCCATTTTGTGAGGTTGTCTATGCCTGCCTTTGCGTTCGAGTACCCGAGCACTCTCGTGACGGCAGACAGCGCCGTCATCGACGAAAAGTTTACGATTGCCCCCGTTTTCGATTTTTTAAAGTATTCTCCGAATGAGAGCGTTGGCAGGAGAGTCCCCGCAAGGTTTAGATTCAATACGTCCGACCACTGCTTGACGTCGATGTCGAATACAGTCTTGTCAGGGGGGACGACCGCCCCGGGGAGGTTGCCGCCGGCGCCGTTTACAAGCGCGTCGATAGCCCCCCATTTTGAGAGGACTTTGTCCCTTGCGGCGTCGCACAAATTCTTGTCGAGTACGTCGCATTTTATTGCGAGCCCTTCAAATCCGTTTTCGGCGCAATATGCGCGGGCTTCTTCGAGCTTCTCCTCGTTTCTGCCGAGGAATGCCACGCGCGCCCCGCAGGAGGCGAGGTAGCGTGCTGTCGCCCCGGCAAGAACGCCGGTTGCGCCGGTGACGACAATTACTTTTTTGTCTATGTCGAACAAATCTTTCATGAAATATGTTTGATGAAATTAGTTGGAGGATTTCTTTAAGAGCCTGTTTGATACGGCTACGGCAATCGCGAATACCGCGAGAATCGACGGTCCCCAGATTCCGAGCTTGTTCCAAAGCACCCAGATGCTCGCTATAAGGCTTGCCGCAACAGAGCAGAACATAAGAATATTCCATGCGAGCCTCTTCCCATCGCGTGGAACTTCCGAACCCAAAATTTGGCGGCTGTTCATAATCAGCATAAACGCGCAGTACGCAACTGGCAGGAACACCATTGCAATAACTCCCGCATGGATTACGAGCCACATCTTTGCCCCTTTGAAGAAAACCGAGGCTATCGCGCTGAGTGCAATGAGCGCAGAACCCGTTATCTGCCACTTTGCCGCTCCGCGCTTTCCGAGGATTTCCGAGAAGCACAATCCGCATATTAGCATGTTCATTAGCATTGCGTTTATTGCCATTCCGATTACCCCGAATCCGAATACGTACCTTGCAACGTCCTCGCCGACGAGCGGGGCGAGCGTTTCAGAAAGGTTGGAGGCGTCGCGTTTTACGAGCATTGCCGCCATGTCGCGCTCGGCGCGGCTGAGGGCGTTGCGCGCGGCGTCTTTTTGCGCGGGCGCCATTGCGGCAAACTTTTGCGCGCCGATGTCGAAGGATATGCGCTTGTCGAGCAGGTCGATATATCCGGCTACGAGATTTTCCGCGGGCTTTGCGCCAGATGAGACGAGCTTGCCGCCCACTATTTGCGATTCCGCAAGCCCCTGCGCGGGAGTCGCGTGGAACTGGGACGCCGATGCTATCACTATGCAAGATGTCGCAAGCAGAAACGGAATGAAGAGCCCCGTGGCGAGGTCGAATATCGCGAGTTCGCGGAAGTCTTTGTTCCAGCCTTTTTTCAGCATAGAGTAGGGGAATAGGAACGTCATGTTTATGCCCACCGCCATTGCCGCCGCTGAGATTACGACGTCGCGCTGTTGCGATACTATCATTTCAGACCAAAACTTTGCTCCGTCCGGCGTGAGCTTTGCTATGTACTCCATAAAGTCGGAGGACGGCTCCGAAAGCACGGAGAAGTTGGGAATAAACCCTGCCATGACCGCCGACCAGTCGATTTTCCCCGAGAATGTAAGGCTCGCCACAACTCCGAAGAAGCATATTACAATCGCCGCGACCGACAGCTTTATAATTCTTTCAAAAAATTTCAGTCCTTTTCCGCCCAGCGCGTACATGCAAACCATAAACATTGCAAGCCCGTAGAAGCATACTGTTATGAGCGCCTCCAAGCCGATTCCCACTTCGGAAGTCGGCATTTGAGCGAGGTTCTGGGTGATTCCGGCCACCCCGAGCGCGAATTGCGGCATCGCGAACACAAAGCACGCAAGCATTGAGCAAAGCGCCCAGCCGTATCCGAGAATAGGGGAAATGCGCGCGTTTATTTCGTCCATCGGGCGCTCTTTCACCGATAGTGTGACATACGATATCGCAGCGAGCATCACTATGCCGAAAATCATAGCAAGCGGCTGCAGCCACATAAAGCCGACTCCGCCCAAAACGCCGAGGTACAGCGCCGAAGCGAGCGACCCTCCGCCGAGGGTAGTCGCGCTTTGGAGCCACCCAGGCCCTGAAAATTTCGCGAAAGTTTTTAAAGTTGCCCAAGTTCCCTGTTCGCGCGCCTGCACGAGCTGCTGGCGCTGGGCTTCGAGCTTAGGATTGCCGATTATTTTTCCCATTGTTTGTCCGAGTTGAGTTCGGCGCATTTTTGCGCGTTTAAAGAAAGTTCCGCCGCGGCAAACGCATGAGCTTGGCTCATTGCGTTCTCCGTGCCGTTTAGAATGTCGAGTGCGAATCTGCCGAAAAATGGAAAACCCGTGCCGAGGCATTGTATTTTTTCCACGCCTTTGCAGTCCACGACGTATAGCGTCTGGGGCGGATTGCCCTCCTGAGAAAAGTCTATGTACTTGCGGATTTCTATATAGCCGTCCGTGCCGAGGATTACAGTTCTGCCGTCGCCCCATACCGGGAGCCCGTCGGGTGTGAACCAGTCCACGCGGCAGTATCCCGATACTCCGTTTTTCATCTCGACGCACGCTTCTCCGAAGTCTTGGAGCTGGGGAGTGTCGGGATTGTTTAGGTTGGCCACGCGCGCGTATTTTATCTCGGCATTGTCGCAGCCCGAGAAATACAGGAACTGCTCAAACTGGTGGGAGCCGATGTCGCAGAGTATTCCGCCGTACTGATTTCGCTCGAAAAACCATTTCGGGCGGGCCGCTTTCGATAGCCTGTGCGGCGCCGTTATCAGCACTTGCACGACTTTTCCTATGCGACCCTGCTGTACGAGCTCTCCCGCCCTTTCGGCAGCTTCGTTGTGGATTCTTTCGGCGTAGTAGGGCATATATTTAAGCCCCGTGCGCGCGGCAAGTTTTCGCGCTTCTTCGAGCTGCCCGAGAGTAGTGAAGGGCGGCTTGTCCACAAAGAAGTGCTTGCCGGCTTCCAGAGCGGCTTTCCCCATTTCGAACCTGCGCGCCGGAATGCCGGCGTTTGCAAGCAGCTTTATATCGGGGGAACCGAGGATTTCGCCAAGCTCTTTTACGGGCTTTGCATTGGGAAATCTATCGACGAATGCGGCAACCTTTGCGGGATCAGGATCCCAGACAAACTCGCACTGTGCGCCGGCGTTTTCAAGCCCAGCAGTCATGGCGTAGATGTGCCCGTGGTCGAGCCCTGCGGCCGCAAATTTAAGTTCGCCTTCCCCGATTACGGCGTTCTTTCCGCCGTCCGGGACGTAGTCGTATCCTGTCGAGTGGCGCGCCATTATTTGAACGATTTTTGGAATTCGACTATAAAGTCAGTCTTTGGATTTTCGCGCAGCTTTGAGGCCGCAGATTTTTCTTCGAGAATCTTTTTGTATTCGGCGGAGTCTATCGGCGACGAAACCTCCGAATTTTTCCATGCCGAAAGCAACATTAGGTTTGCTATCTCAAGGGACTTTTTCCCTTCCTCGGCGGCGTAGTCGAGCTTTTCCCTGCCTTCGATTGCGCCTACAAAATTTTTGAGCACACCCACATGCTGTTCGCCTTTGCCCTCGAAGGTTTCGACAGTGTCCTCCGTTTCCGGGGAGCCGAACATGTATTTTGTAGTTTGCGTATATTGCTTCAAAGAGCCGTTCTTGTAGCGGGTGATTTTTAGGGTGTCGTTTTCGGCGACGACAAACCCCTTGTCGGCGGCTATTGTAAGGCGGTTTAGGCCGGGATATTCGCCTGTCGAGGTTGTGAACGTCGCGTTAGAGCCGTTGGAGAGCTCCATTCTGCAACAGACTTCGTCCTCGACTTCAATGCTGTGGTATTTGCCGAACTTGCACCATGCGCGCACGAGTTTTGGCATTCCAAAAACCCACGCGAATATGTCGATATTGTGGATTGACTGGTTGAGGAGAGCGCCGCCTGCCTCTCCTTTCCAAGTGCCGCGCCACGGGCTTGAAGTAAAGTAGATGTCGGGGCGGTACCAGTTTGTCATTGTCCAATCAACGCGGTTTATCTCGCCGAGCTCTCCGCTTTGAACGAGCTGTTTGATTCTCGCGTACAGGGGGGTCGTGCGCTGGTTTAGCATTACGGCGCACAGTTTGCCCGCTTTGCGCGCGGCGGCGGAAAGTTCGTCGGCGTCGGCCGTGCATAGGGCGACAGGCTTTTCGACGAGCGTGTGAAGGCCGGCGTTTAGCGCGGCGATTCCAAGCGGATAGTGCGTAAAGGACGGGGTCGAGATTATTACGGCGTCCATTCCGCCATTTGCGAACATATCGGAAGTGTCCTTAAAAATTTTGACCCCCGGGTATTTCGATTCGTCCACCGGTTTCTGCTCGCATGCGCAGTGCAGCACGGCGTTGGGAATTTTCCCGGATTTGAGATTTTCAGCGTGCATAGAGCCAATGGGCCCGAGTCCGACAATGCCTATCTTAATCATAACTGTCTTTTTTATTTAATCAATCGTTTGACCTATTTTTTAAAAAAAGCGCCGATTCCAATATCAAGAGTCGGCGCGGCCGGTTAAAATGAGAAATATTTTTTTGCGTTGTTGTAGCAGACGTCGCTTACGAGAGTTCCGACGAGCTTCATATCGCGCGGGATTAAGCCGCGGCGCATGCGCTCGCCGAGGAACTGGCACAAAATGCGCCTAAAATATTCGTGGCGGGTGTACGACATGAACGAGCGCGAGTCCGTAAGCATTCCCACAAATCGTCCCAAAAGCGACATTGTAGATACTGCTTCAAGCTGGCGGTTTATTCCCTCAATGGAGTCCATGAACCACCATGCGCTTCCGAGCTGCAATTTTCCCGGCATGGAGGAGTCTTGGAAGTTGCCTAGCATCGACGCAATCACCTCGTTGTCTTTCGGATTTATATTGTAGAAAATGGTCTTTCCGAGATTTTCTGCCGAATTCAGGCTGTCCAGATGGCGCGATAGCGACCATGCAAAATTGGATTCTCCCATAGAGTCGAATCCGGCGTCGGCGCCGAGCTTTTTGAACATTGAGGAATTGTTGTTCCTTATTGGGCCGATGTGCAGCTGGCGGACCCAGCCGCTGTCGTAGTCCATTGCTGCGCACTCCAAAAGGATTGCGGACTTGAACGCCAAGGCTTCTTCGGGCGCGATTTCTTCGGGGCTCGAAATTGCCTTTTTAAACGTGTCTTCGACTTCGTAGTAAAATGCGTCTTTATACCATACGGTGTCGATGCCGTAGTCCGACACGCGGCAGCCTATGCTGTGGAAGTAGTCGTGGCGGCGTTTTAGGGCGTTGAGCAGGTCGTCGTAGGATTTTATCTCCATATTCGTCGCCTGTTCGAGGCTGTTCAAATATTCGATGTATTTTTCGTAGCCGTCTATGGCAAACGCTTTGTCAGGGCGGAATGTCGGCAGCACTTTTACTCCGAAGGGTTCTTCGGCGATTTTTTTGTGGTATTCGAGCCCGCTTGTGGGATCGTCTGTGGTGCAGACAGTTTCAACGTTGCATTTGAGCATGCATTTTCTCGCAGAGAGGCCGGCGGAGAGGACTTCGTTTGCCCTGTCCCAAACCTCCTGGGCGGTATCGCCAGAAAGCAGGACGTCGTCTATGCCGAAAAACCTTGCGAGTTCCAGATGGCACCAATGGTACATGGGGTTGCCCAACATGCGCGGCAGGGCCTCCGCAAATTTTTGAAATTTTTCGCGGTCGGGAGCGTCTCCCGTGCAATAGCGCTCCTCGACTCCGTCGGAACGCATTGCGCGCCATTTGTAATGGTCGGCCCCAAGCCAAGCTTGCGCGATATTGTCCCAGTGCTTGTCCTCGCAGATTTCTTTCGGGTCGAGGTGGCAGTGGAAATCTATTAAAGGCAATTTCTCGGCGTAGTCGTGGTAGAGCTCGCGCGAGTAGTCGTTTTCGAGAAGAAAATCTTCGTTTATAAATTTTTCCATTGACGAAAAGATACTCAAACGTTTGAGTTAAGGTCAAGCATTTTTCTTATGAAAGTCACACAAAAAGATATTGCAAAAAGGGTCGGATCATCAACGTCTTTGGTGTCGAGAGTCCTCTCCGGGCAAGCGCATAAAATAGGCGTAAATCCGAAAAAAGTAGAAGAGATTTTCAGGGTTGCGAAGGAGCTGAATTACGTGCCGAGCCCGGCAGCTCTTATGCTCAAAGGGAAAAAGACGCGCACAATAGGGCTTGTAGTGTATGATTTTTACGATCCGTACTTCGCAATGCTCATAGGAGATGTGCAAGAAATCGCCCATATGCACAACTATTCCACGCTGCTTGTGGGCTTCCTAAACCGCAAGCCGAAAGACTCCGACCTAATGCCGCTCTATAAGCATTCTGTCGATGGAATAATAATACTTGGAACGGGCGGCGACCTATCTTGGACGGATTCTTTCAAAGATATCCCGATAGTGAGAATCGGGCACGGCGAACACCCCAATTTGGCTCTTTCGGCGGGCGTAGATGAGGCCGATGCAATGAGGAAGATTTTTACTCACCTCAAATGTGACTTAAATTTGAGCAATGCAGCCTATGCGTCGCGCGCTATGGCAGCCCATGAAATGAGGCTCCAAGCTGTGGAGGAATCGTCGAAATTATGCGGAATTTCGGTGGAGATTTTGAAGCCCTCCGAAAAGGATTCAGATTTTAAGGCGGGAATGGAAATAGCCATAAAAATGCTCGAACGCGGGAGAGAAAATTTGCCGCAGGCTGTAGTTTGCGCGACCGACAATATTGCAATGGGCATAATAAAATGCTTTTACGAATCGGGAGTTCGCGTGCCCGACGACGTGGCGGTTGTTGGCTTTGACGACATACCCTCGGCAGCCAACTACATTCCTTCGATAACCTCCTTCCGCCAGCCGACTAAGCGTTTCGTACAGGAGAGCTTCAATGCGGTAATCGACAAATCAGACGTAAAGACGATTTTAGTCGAGGGCGAACTTATAGTCCGCAAGAGCACAATGCGCTGATGCAAGAGACCGCACGGCAATAAATTTTTGAAAATTTCAAAATATAAATTATTATGAAAAATTGCATAAAAGACAAATCATTAGCTCAATTTGACATAGTTTCGCTCGGCGAAGTAATGTTGCGTTTAGACCCCGGCGAGGACAGGATTCGAACCGCCCGCACTCTCCGCGTATGGGAGGGCGGCGGAGAGTACAATGTGGCGCGCGGGCTGAAAAAATGCTTTGGGCTGCGCGCAGGGCTTGTGAGCGCATTCGCGAAAAATGAAGTCGGATACTTGATTGAAGACTTCATAATGCAGGGCGGGGTGAATATGGACTTCGTGAAATGGGTGAAGGCTGACGGAGCCGGAAGAAAGGTACGCAACGGGCTAAACTTTACCGAGCGCGGATACGGCATACGCGGCGCTCTCGGCTGCTCCGACAGGGGAAACTCGGCGGCATCGCAGCTAAAGCCAGGCGATATAGACTGGGAGTCCCTCTTCGGAGATAGGGGAGTCCGTTGGTTCCACACCGGCGGCATCTTTGCAGCACTGTCGGAGACAACAGGCGAGGTAGTTCTCGAAGCCGCAAAAGCCGCAAAAAAACACGGTACGATTGTATCGTACGACTTAAACTACCGCCCGTCGCTTTGGGCTGACATCGGCGGGCAGGCTCGCGCCGTCGAGATAAATTCCGAAATCGCAAAATACGTGGACGTGATGATAGGCAACGAGGAGGATTTTACGGCATGCCTTGGAATGAAGGTCGAGGGGCTTGACGAAAACATATCAAAGATAGACGTGGAAGCCTTTGAGGAGATGATAAAAAATGCCGTAAAAAAGTATCCGAACTTTAAGGCCACGGCAACCACCCTTCGCAAAGTTAAAAGCGCAACGCTAAACGACTGGAGCGCGATATGCTGGTGCGGCGGAAATTTCTACGAGTCCAAAAAGCGCGAAAATCTTGAGATATTCGATCGCGTTGGAGGCGGCGACAGTTTTGCGTCGGGCTTCATATACGGAATGATGGAGCTTGGCGACCCGCAGCTTGCGGTCGACTACGGCGCGGCGCACGGGGCGCTTGCGATGACGACTCCCGGAGACACATCAACGGCGCGCTTGGAGGAGGTCAAGCGCCTTGCGGAAACTTCGGCGGGCGCGCGCGTCATTCGCTAAAACAGCGTGCGGCTCTTTATAAAAAAACGGATCCGGCTTTTTACCGGATTCGTTTTTTTTGCAGCAGACTTTGATATTTTCCGCCGCGCCCATGCAAATAAATTCAGATACGAATCAAAATATACATTTTGATAAACCGCTAAGCACGGTTTTGCGCGGGAGGTTTGGATACTAAAAAACTTACTTCAAAAGTCTCACGGCGCGGCTGAGGCTTTTTACAAAGTAGTCAACTTCTTCCGCGGTATTGTAAAATGCAAGCGACGCGCGAGTGAGCGAAAATTTGTCGAGCATTGTAAGAAGCGGCTCGGCGCAGTGGTGCCCCGTGCGCACGGCTATGCCGTCGGCGTCGAGCAGCGAGGCTATGTCGTTCGGATGGACTCCGTCTATGGCAAACGAAACCACCGCGACTTTCCCCTTGGCATTCCCAAATATTTTTAATCCCTTTATTTCTTCAAGTCCGCGGGTCAGCCTTTCGAGAAGTGCCGACTCGTGGGCGTGGGCCGCCTGCTTGTCTATTTTCGCCATATAGTCTATCGCCGCGCCAAACCCGATTGCTCCGGCGATATTTGGAGTTCCCGCCTCGAACCTCTCGGGTGCGGGTCGGAAGGTCGTGCGTTCCCACGATACGTTTTCTATCATGTCCCCGCCCCCCTGATAGGGCGGCATGGAGTCCAAAAGCTCGCGGCGGCCTATGAGCGTCCCGATGCCGGTTGGCCCGAAGCATTTGTGCCCGGACAGGGATATGAAATCGCATTTGACTGCGGAAAGGTCGTCGAGCATATGCGGCGCGGACTGGGCCGCGTCGATTGAAAATACCGAGCCGTTTTTGCGCGCAAGCTCTCCAATCGCGGCGATATCGTTTACCGTCCCGAGCACGTTTGAAGCGTGGGCGACGGATACGATTTTTGTCTTGGGGTTGAGCTTGTTTTGGAAGTCGCGCATATCGAGCGAGCCGTCTTCAAGAATGTCTGCCGCGACGAGCTTTGCGCCGGTGATTTCCGCCGTTATCTGCCATGGGACGATATTGGCGTGGTGCTCCATTTTTGTGACGAGTATTTCGTCGCCGCTTTTAAGATTTGCGCGCCCCCATGAGCTCGCAACGAGGTTTAGGGACTCTGTCGCCCCGCGTGTGAACACTGCGCAATAGTCTTCCGGGGCGTTGAAAAATTTTTCGATTTTTTCGCGGGCGCCTTCGTATCCGCGCGTTGCCCTGCCTGCGAGTTCATGGGCTGAGCGGTGGATATTGGCGTTGTCGCGCGAGTAAAATCTGCATACGGCGTCTATTACGCACTGCGGCTTTTGCGCGGTAGCCGCGTTGTCGAAGTAAACGAGTTTTCTCCCGGAGTCGAGCGTTTGCGACAGCGCCGGAAAGTCACGCCTGATTTTTTCTACGTCAAAATCCATTATTTTAAGTATCGGCTTTCAAATTCGGTAATACAACAAAAAGTTGAATTAAAATTTTTAGGGCGTTTTTTCCCCTGCGCAAAAAATGGGTCGGCTACCCGCGGGCGACCTTGCCGGCACGCTTATTGGAGAATCTTGCCCATGCGATTATGGCAATCCCGCAAATAACGCATATGCAAGAGTAAAACGTCCCGCGGCTCAGTCCCAATATCGGCTCCACGCCTACATCGGGCTCGCGGAAAATCTCGCACACTATCCTTATTATGCCGTATAGCAGAAGAAATTCTCCGGACAGCTGCCCCCGCGGGAGATTCCCGCGCCAGAATCTGTACTGCAAAAACAGGAAAAGGAACAAGCCCTCTCCAAACGCTTCGTAGAGTTGCGACGGGTGCCGTGGCGCTATTTGTTCAAGCGGCGTTCCGGGCGGAGCAGAATGGGGAAATATCATTGCCCATTTTGCTTCGGAAATCTTTCCCCACAATTCGCCGTTTATAAAGTTTGCAATCCTACCGAGAAAAATCCCGGGTGTGCATATTGTCACTATTATGTCGGAGAGCGTCCAGAAGCCCACTTTGCGCGCAAAGCAGTACGCCATTATTGCGGCAACTACCCCGATGAATCCGCCGTGGCTTGCCATGCCCCCTTTCCATATGTAAAAAACGGTGAGAGGATTTTCGCAAAATCCGGCGAAGTCGTAAAACAGCATATACCCGAGCCTTCCGCCGATTATCACCCCGAACAGCAGGTATGTTATGAATGTGGAATTGTCGTCTTTGCTCAGCGGGCTTTTGCCGCGCGACGTATAGAGGTTTAGGAGCAGATACGCTATCACAAAGCCCGCAAGATATGCGAGCCCGTACCAACGTATCCCCTCTACGAAAAACGACTCAGGAAATCTTACCGCGAACGGATCGAAATCGACTATGTAATGTCCCTGCGTATTCAATTGCTTCCCAAAATTAAGTTGAAGTATTTTTTTTTGCCCCTAAATTTAGAAGCGAAATTTTTATATGGCAATGAAAGAATTCGACATTAAAGAACTCGTCGAGTCCCGCAGGGGCGAAAACTACAAGTTGCACGACCTATATATGAATAGAACCCTGTCCACGGTTCTAAAAACCATAGGCTTCGACAAATGCTACACCCGCGCGAAGGGCGCGTATCTGTACGACGCCGACGGCAACGAATATCTCGATTTTATAACCGGATACGGCGTCTATGGCATGGGTAGAAACCACCCGGTAATCGCCAAGGCGATAAAGGACGCCATAGACATGGACTTGCCCAATATGGTCCAGCTCGACTGCGCCCTGCTTAGCGGGCTGCTTGCTGAGCGCCTCGTAAAGCTTTTGAACAACAGGCTAACGGCGTGCTTTTTCTGCAACTCGGGAACCGAGGCAAACGAAGGCGCGATAAAGTTCGCACGCGCCCACACAAAAAAATCGAGAATCTTGTCGATGAGCGGCGGCTACCACGGGCTGACTTACGGATCGCTCTCTATAACCGCAACCGCCCATTTCCACGACGGGTACGGACCGTTTTTGCCGGGGGCGGAGGTCGTAAATTTCAACGACCTCGAAGACCTCGAAAATAAATTGAAGCAGGGCGACGTCGCCGCGTTCATCGCCGAGCCCGTCGAAGGCCACGGCGTGTATATTCCGTCCGCCGAATTTTTCCCGAAGGCGCAGGAGCTTTGCAGAAAGTACGGCGCGCTATTTATAATGGACGAAGTCCAGACGGGGCTCGGCCGCACAGGCAAGTGGTTCGCATTCCAGCACTGGAATCTCGACCCTGACATAGTCACGGTGGCGAAGGCGCTGAGCGGCGGATACGTCCCGTGCGCGGCGTTTGTCACCACGCGCGAAATCCACCAGAGCACTTTTTCGTCGCTCGAAAGGTGCGTAGTGCACTCGACCACTTTTGGGCGAAACAACCTCGCCATGGTCTGCGGGCTCGCCTCCATCGACGTGATAGAGAAGGAGGGAATGGTCGAAAATTGCGCGAAAATGGGCGCGAAGCTTCTCGAGCGTCTCAACGCCCTTAAAGAAAAGCACTCTTACATAAAGGAGGTCAGGGGGCTTGGGCTTATGATTGCTATAGAATTTCAGGAGCCGAAGGGAATTTTGCAGAAGGCGGCATGGCGCGCGCTCAACGCGGCAAACAAATCCCTGTTTACCCAGATGATTGTCACCGCCTTAATGGATAACCACAGGATTATAACCCAAGTCACTTGCCACGAAGTCCACGCCGTTAAAATTCTTCCTCCTTTCATAATCACCGACGCCGAAATCGACAAGTTCATCGACGCCTTCGACAAAGTTCTGTCCGAGGCCGCAAATCCGACGGGTGCGCTTTGGAAATTCGGCAAGCGCCTAATCGCCGCGAGCATATCCGACAAGTCCTCAAAATGATACCGTACGAAAAGTTTGCCGACAACTGCGCGCGCCTGCAAGAGCGGGTCGCAAAGGCTGCGGAGTCTTGTGGGAGAAAGGCGTCGGAAGTAAAAATACTGCCCGTAACTAAATTCCATCCTTTGCAGGCGGTCGAGTTTGCATGCAAATACGGATTCGCCGCTGTCGGCGAAAACCGCGTCCAAGAGGCGGCGGAAAAAATTGCCGCGGCAAACTTTGAGATGTCATGGGAGCTGATAGGGCATTTGCAGTCAAACAAGGCGGGAACCGCCGTAAAGATTTTCGACAGAATACAGAGCGTGGACACTATCGAGATACTCGATAAAATCGACGCGCGCGCAGCCCTTGTCGGGAAGGTGCAGAGGGTGCTGTTGCAAGTGAATTCCGGAGCCGACCCCGCCAAGTTCGGGGCTGACATGGAGGATGCCCCGCGCCTGTTGGAGCGCGCTCTTGGGCTTAAAAACATATTGGTGGAGGGGCTGATGGCAATCGCGCCGCTCGACCCAACATTGAAGTCCGCCAAAATCTGCTTCGACAATCTGTACAATTTGCGCGAGTCATTGCAGGAGAAATTTTCGCACCCGCTTCCCGAGCTTTCAATGGGAATGAGCGACGACCTTGAGCTCGCAGTTGAGGCGGGCTCCACCATGATAAGGGTCGGGACTTTTCTTTTCGGGGAGAGGGAGAAATGATTTATAGAATCGAAGACGTCGATGTGGGGAGATTCGCCGGCAGGACAGCGGATTCAAAGCCGCCGTTTTTTGCCGTGTTGGGAAAGCCGATAGGCCATTCCCTCAGCCCGGTTATGCAAAATGCGGCTCTTTCAGAGATTGCGAAGTCCGACCCATCTTACATAGGGGCGGAGTATTTCGCTTTTGAAGTAGCGCCCGAAAACCTCAAAGGGGCCCTCGATGCCTTGTACGGCAAAAACTTTGCCGGCGTGAATCTCACTATTCCGCACAAGGAAATTGCGATGTCGATAGTCGGCGAGTTCGACCCGTACGCGGCGAAGGTCGGCGCGTGCAACACGCTTTTGAAAACTCCGCGCGGCTGGAAGGGGTACAATACCGACGGATTCGGCTTGGAGACCGCAATCAAAAAAGCCTTCGGGCGCGAGATGAAAGGCTCGAATGTAGTTGTAATCGGCGCGGGAGGCGCAGCGCGCGCGGCGGCATTCCACGCGCTTTTCGCGGGTTGCAAAAGCCTTTCGTTGGTGAACAGAAGCCCGCAGAGGCTCGATAAGCTCTCTTCCGACATCCGCGCCGCAGGGTTTGACTGCCAAGCGCGCCTTGCGTCGGAAAATCTCGATATACCGGATTCGCCTATAATAATAAACGCAACTTCTCTCGGGCTGAAAGAGGGCGACCCGCCGTGCGCCGACTTCTCCGCCTATCCGAAGGATTCCGTATTCTTCGATATGCCCTATGCGAAAGGCCGCGAAACTTCGTCGGTCGCCGCCGCAAAAAAATGCGGAATTGCCGCGTGCGGAGGGCTAACGATGCTCGCCTGGCAGGGGGCTAAGTCGCTCTCGATATGGACTGGCAAGCCGCTTCTTGGCGACATTATGCTCGAAACGCTCGCCGCACAAAAATGAACAGCGTACTTCAAATAAATTCACAATTCCCGTTCTTTTTTCCGACGGTTTTCTTCCTATTCGGCGCGTGTGTGGGCAGCTTCCTGAACGTCTGCATTTTCAGAATACCCGCGGGCAAGTCGATAGTGAGGCCGCCTTCGCATTGCGCATGCGGAAAGCCGATTGCTTGGCACGACAACATTCCGATTCTCGGGTGGATTCTCCTGAGGGGAAGGGCGAGGTGCTGTGGGCGCAGAATATCTTTCCGCTATCCGCTTGTCGAGACGCTGACTGCTGCCGTGTTTTGCGCGGCGTGGGTCTGCCTTCCGCCGGTACAGGCGCTTGTCGGAATGGTGTTTCTTTCGATACTCATATTTTGCTCGTTCGTGGACATAGACACAATGATGCTTCCAGATTTTGCGACTATCGGCGGGGCGGCGCTCGGGTTGGCAATTTCGGCGGTGCTTCCGGACGTGCATTCCGCGCGGATTGAAGGAGCGCCGTTTCTCGCGTCGGCGGTGGCGTCGTGCGTGGCGTCGGTTTGCGGAATTGCGGTGGGGTCCGGAATACTTTATTGGCTAAGGCTTGCGGGAGAGGTCGCTTTCGGCCGCGAGGCTATGGGCGAGGGCGACGTTATTCTCGTGGGAATGATTGGCGCGTTTTGCGGCTGGCAGGGCGCGGTGTTCGCGATATTTGCGGGCTCGCTAATTGGAGCGCTTGTTATGCTTCCTGTGCTCGCGTTTAGGGCGCTTTGGGAAAAATCGAAAAACTCCGGGAAAAAATCCGGAAAAGCGGAACCTAAGGGTACCCCAGAAAACGGCGGCGAAGCTTGCGAAGCCGGCTGCGGCGAGATACCGTACGGGCCGTGGCTCGCGCTCGGCGGGGGGCTTTACTATTTATTTTTCTCGCGGGCGGTGGACGAATATTTCGCGGCGGTTGCAAATATGCTTTTCGGATAATGGCGGACGAAAACATAGAGGCGTTTATGGTGGCAATCGGCGAACAGCGCCGATACTCCAAATATACTATACGCAATTATAGCGAGTCGCTAAAAGAGTGGATAGGCTGGCTCGGGAATTGCGAATTTTCCGACGGCGACTATCTTTCGGCGGACAAGCGCCTGGCGAGAATGTATGTGGCGGAGCTGTCGTCGAAGTTGGAGCCCGCGACTGTGCGAAACAAAATTTCAGCTATCCGCTCATTCTACAAATTTTTAATACGCACCCACAGTGCCGAACGCGACCCGTTTGAACTCGTAAAGCTCCCGAAAATGAAAAAGGAGCTTCCCGTATGCTTGAACGAGGGGCAGACGGCGTCGCTGCTCCAAATGCCGTGGACGCTCGAGCGGTCGGGGAAGATAGACAAGTTCAGGGCGCTGCGGGATTCTCTCGCTCTCGAACTCCTGTACGGCGCAGGAATGCGAATAAGCGAGCTTTGCGCGCTTAGGTGGAAGGACATCGACACTCGCAGAAACGTAGCAACCGTATTGGGGAAGGGCGGTAAGACCCGCTTTTGCCCGTACGGAGAGTCGGCCGGCAAGCTGCTTGCCGCGTGGAGGGAAAGCGGGAACTCACCGCATGAGCCCGACGCCCAGATTTTGAGGACGGCTAAGGGAGAGCCTATTTACCCGAGGCTAATACAGCGGGAGCTTAAAATATATTTGCAATTTGCCGGGCTTCCAATGTCGATAACGCCCCACAAGCTGCGCCACAGCTTTGCGACGCATCTCGTGAATGCCGACGCCGATTTGCGGAGCGTTCAGGAAATGCTCGGGCATTCGAGCCTTTCGACCACCCAGATATACACGCATTTGAATATTAGGAAAATGGCGGAGGTCTATCGAAACGCCCATCCGCGCGCGCGAAAATAACGCGCGGCGCCTGCTTTTTCTTTTTCGTAAACAAAAGTTCTTTGTGCGCTGACGCTTGAAAGCGGCAATTTTATAGCGCGCTTTGCAATCGTTTAAAAAGCGTATTTTAAAAATAGGTACGCGAATTTAATCGAACTCTTTTGCATAAAAATATTTTGCGGCGGTGGATTTTTTTTTCGGGTTTTGCTGAGCCTATGTTTCTTAGTTTAAAAAACTGATTTTATTTCTTCTTAAAGCTTATAGAAAAGCTCTCCGAAATTCGGCGGTGCAAAAATCCCGAGCGCGAAACTGAAATACGCACTCGCCAGTTATTCCGCGCAAAAAAAATCCCAGAGAATACACTCCGGGATTTTTTGCATTTAAAATAAAACTCTTACAGTGGCTGCACTGTGACGTCTTTTGATTCGCCGTCGATTGTAATGCGCAGCTTTTCCGGGGAAATTTTGCCCTTTGGAGCTTCCGCCTTTATCTTGTCCTCCGGCTTTTTAAGCTCAAAAGCCGAACGCGGCTTTTTGTAGAGGTCTTCAAGCTGCTGCGGGAACATGGCGTAGATTACGCAATGTTCGTCGTCGTCCTTTATTCCCTTTTCGCGCAGAGCCTTGCGGAGATCCTCCATTCCGGGCTTTTTGAGGTCCGCCGGGCGGCAGTCGATGGGATCTTTCTTTGACTTTTCCTGCGCGAGCTTGCGGACTTCCGGATCGACCGGCGCGGGAGTGCGCCCATAGTAGCCGAGAGCGATGTCCATAGCTTGCGGCGTAAACATCTTCCACCTGCCGAATTTTACGTTCATCATCGCCTGCGTTCCCACAATCTGGGAGGTGGGAGTGACGAGCGGTATCCAGCCGAGCTTTTCGCGCACATACGGCACTTCCGCAAAAACTTCGTCGAATTTGTCCTCCATATTCTGCTCTTTTAGCTGCACGCGGAAGTTGGAGAGCATGCCGCCGGGAACTTGGTATATGAGAGCGTCGGTATCGATTACCTCG
Source organism: uncultured Opitutales bacterium (assembly GCA_900545715.1). Classification (GTDB taxonomy): domain Bacteria; phylum Verrucomicrobiota; class Verrucomicrobiia; order Opitutales; family Intestinicryptomonadaceae; genus Merdousia; species Merdousia gallistercoris. The sequence goes on along the minus strand of URAJ01000021.1, from coordinate 7,849 downwards.
TTTTTAATTGCGGTATAGAAGCCGAGTTTCTCGTATACGCCCTGGAAGTATTTCCTTAATTCGGCGAGCTTTTCAAGGTCGTAGTCGGGCTTGCGCGGATTGTTTTCGAGCATGGCGAGCATTCTCGCGGTGTCGGGCTGGCCGGTGCCGTTGGCGAAAGGCGAGATTGATGTATCGACGCAGTCAACGCCCGCGTCTATTGCCATGCAGTAGGTCGGCGCGCCCATGCCAGCGGTCTCGTGCGTGTGCAATATCACCGGAATTTTTATGTTGGCCTTCAAGCCCTTGACTATTTCCGCCGCAACGTACGGGGCGATAAGCCCCGCCATGTCTTTTAGAACTACGGCAGAGCAGCCCATTTCTTCAAGCTCACAGCCCATGCGCACGAAGCTTTCGACCGTATGCACGGGGCTTCGCGTATAGCATATTGTGCCGTGGGCCTCTTTGCCGGCTTTCTTTGCGGCGTTTATGGAGCACTCCATGTTGCGGGTGTCGTTTAGGGCGTCGAAAATCCTAAATATGTCCATGCCGTGCTTGGCGGAAGCGCGCACAAACGCCTCTACGACATCGTCCGGAAAGTGCGAGTACGCAACTATGTTCTGCCCTCTAAAAAGCATCATATGCTTGGTTTTCGGGCAGGCTTTTTTCAGAGCGTCGAGCCTGTCGAAGGGAAATTCTCCCAAAAAGCGCAGGCCGGCGTCTATCGTGGCGCCGCCCCATGTTTCGAGGGCGTTGAAGCCTATGCTGTCGAGTATCGGGCACGCCGGAAGCATCATTGAAGTGGGCATGCGCGTTGCGGCGAGCGACTGGTGCCCGTCGCGCAGTACTGTGTTGTTGAAAACTACGGGTTTTGTTGTTGCCATATTTCTTTGTCCTTCTATTCCTCCGATACCCCGCATGGAGGTTGCGACGTAATTTTTTAAAGTCCCGCCCGCATGACAAAGCTTGCAAAAGTTTAAAAAACTACCATCGGTTGTATCGGATAAATTTATATTGTGTAAAGTAGGATTGAATTTGTCCGCAATTTCAAGAAAATTTTTGTAAATGAGAGTCTATCTTAGAACGTACGGCTGCCAGATGAACGAGCGCGATTCCGACCATATCGCGGCCGATTTTGCGGAGCGCGGCTGGGAATTGGCAGATTCCCCCGATTGCGCCGACGCGATAGTAGTCAATACATGTTCCGTGCGCGAACAGGCTGAATTAAAGGCGATAGGGCTTATCGGCAGGCTTATATCAAACCGCTTGGCAAACCCGCGCGGAGGCTTCCCGATTATCGGAGTGACTGGCTGCATGGCGCAGAACCTCGGCAAGAAAATAGTCTCCAAATTCCCTGAAATAGATTTTGTCGCCGGAACTTACAAGACAGCCTCAGTTCCCGACATCGTCGAGGAAATCGCCAAAAAAAGGCTTGCGGGGCAATCCCACCCCAAAATGCCGGAAACTATGGGCAGGCGCACTGCAAAATATTCGGCGGCGGCGGTGGATACGTCCGTGGATATGGAGGACTTTAAGAGAATCGACAAGCATCTTGAAGCCCCTGCGAGCGAATTTGTGTCCGTAATGCAGGGCTGCCAGATGAACTGCTCCTACTGCATAGTTCCGAAGGTAAGGGGCGCTCAGCGCTCGCGCCCGGCGGAGGATATTATAAGGGAAATCAAGGCGCTCGCCGAAAGGGGCACCAAAGAAATAACGCTGCTCGGACAGGTTGTGAACGCCTACGGGCGGGAGTTCCCCCAGACGGGAGGCGTTCCGAATTTCGTGCGGCTTTTGAGGGATATAAACGACATCGACGGAATTGAACGCATAAGGTTTACGTCTCCGCACCCGGCGTATTTTTCGGAGGCGCTGACGGATTCGTACGGGTCTCTCGAAAAGCTTTGCGAGTACGTCCATTTGCCGCTGCAATCGGGCAGCGACGAAATTTTGAAAAAAATGAACAGGCCGTACAGAATAGACGGCTTTTTGAAAATAGTGGACAGGCTCCGCAAGAGGGCGGGGAATATTTCAATATCCACCGACATAATAGTCGGCTACCCGACCGAGACAGTCGAGGATTTCGAGCTTACCCGAAAAGTATTTAAGGAGGCGGCGTTTGACATGGCGTTCATATTTAAATACAGCCCGAGGGCGGGCACTAAAAGCGCGCTGATGCAAGACGACGTTCCCGAGAGCGAAAAGGAGCGCAGAAATTCCGAATTGCTTTCCGAGCTGGAAAAAACTTCGCGGGCGTACAACGACTCTTTTGTGGGCAAAGTTGAGGAAGTTCTCGTGGAGGGCGCCGCCCGCAGGGGGGAAAATATGCTCATGGGGCGCACGCGCACGCACAGGAAGGCCGTATTTAAAGGCTCGCCGGATTTGGTCGGGAAACTTGTGGACGTAAAGATAAATGCGGCCACAACAACCGCGCTTGAAGCCGAGATAGTAAAGTAGCGTGAGTTTATCCATATTGGGCTTTATTTTTCGGCGGCAAAAAACAGCCTTCGCGAAAGTTCTGTGTTCGCAATGCGCCGCATAATAGCTTCGGACAATAGTTTGCCTGGGATATTTTTTTTGAGCCCCGCCGAGCCTTTTATATTTGCTCCAAATTTTAGATTTCCCGCCCGTTAAAACTGGCGGGATTGCGTTTTTTTCACGCCTTTTCCCGACTGCAACTTAACTGTATATATACAAAAAATTTGCTTTCTTCCTCCCGAATTGTATATCTTTTTTTTCGTAAAAATTTTCTACAAAACGCAAGAGGACAAATATGAATGTTTTTTTTAAAAGCCTGCCGTTGGTTGCGTCGCTTATTGCGGCTGAAATAGCCGCCGCGGAAACTATAAAGCCTGACGATTTCAGGAATTTATACGGAATAGTATGGACCGGAACACCCAGCCAAAATCTTGAATACGCCTGCCAAATGGGCTACACCCATGTGTTCTACCAGGTCGGCATGGAGAAAAACCCAAAGTCAAAAGGCTTAAAGTTTTTTATAGAGTCGCCCGAATATTCCGTATATCCCCGCCTAATCGACACTGAAAAGACATATTCCCCGGAGCAGATAAAATGGTGGGAGACCCACTGCTCGTTAATCAGTCTCGAAAAACCCTTCCCGTGGAATATAGCCCCTGGCTGGAGAATCGGAAAAAAGTTTACGGCGACTTTGGATCTTCAGCAGAAGTCCGTAATAAAGGAAACTGTCGCAAAAATAGTGGACAGGGTAAAGCGTATAGAGGCGAAAAACCCCGACTTCAAATTTGCCGGATTCGCCTGGGACGTTCCACAGCCCCCGGGAGATTTCTGGGACGGCAGCAAGGACGATTGGTTCGCCAACGGCTCCCAAGTGACTCTCAGCAGGTGGACAGGCAAGGATTCGGGTATCAAGCACCCGGACGTTGTGCACGACTACCCGACGTATTCGCAGGGGCATATGGAATTTTACAGATACCTATTTGAACAAGTCCGCGAAAAAATCAATAAAGACGCAAAATTTATAGTGGAGCCGAGCGCCCCCTACAAGCAGTGGGTTCAATATTTCGAGTGCCCGCCGTACGATAAAATGGCGCCCGAAGAGAGGAAAAAGTACGAGGCCGACCTCATCGCAGTGGAGGGCGCGACAACGGGATTCGTGACGGACGAACGCCTTTTTGCAAAAGGAACCGTAAAGCCTTCGCAAATGTGCTCCACCACCCCCAATGCCTACGAGGAGCCGATATCGCGCAAGATAGCGGCGCTCGCGGCAAAGAACGGGGCGTGGACGGCGTTTTTCGGCATGGCTGACGGCAACGGGCACACTCCGGGTTTAAAGACAATAACCCAGATTCCGGCGCGCTTGAAACTTGTAAAGGCAATCCCAGTGTGGGAAAACCTGCTGAACATTCCCCTCGAACAGAGGAAGTGGGACGGAGAGAGGTACGAGAGCCCCACGGCGCAAATCTCGCCCGACGCCTATTCGGGGCTTCAGCCAAAGACCGACAAGCTGTTCTTCGTATTTTTGTCAATGGACGGCAAGGTGAAAATACCGGAAGGGTACGAACCGGGGCCTGTGTATCTTACAAACGAATTGTTTAAAGAGGTAAGGCCGCTGTATAAGAATCCGAATACGGCTTATAGAAAAACCCTGCAAGACGGCCGGACAATGAAAATAGAAAATTCGACAATATCGCCGACCGCCTCATACATCATAAATACCGGATACATTATGCATCTAAAAAAGAAGGAGGCGCCGAAGGCGGAAAAATAAAAGAGCGGAAAGTATAGGAATATGTTGACATTGCGCCAATCGTCTAAAAAAATATTCCGATATTTTTATATAAATGAAAAACTTTCCGCCAACCGACGGTTCCGACGACTCCCAAAATGAAGAAATAATATACGAGGAAGTGGTCGGAGGGCCGTTTCCACCGAAAGGAGGCCGAATCCCCCCTGTGGGCAGATTCGCGCCGCCGCCTTTTGGCGGATATGTAATCGAAGAGGAGATTATCGAGGAAATAGAGGAAGATCCGACTGAGAGCGGGGATTCTGAAAATGCAAAACAGCAAGAAACCTCTGTTTCGGAACCGAAAGTAAGCGCCGAAAAAGCCAATGCGCCGAAAGAGCGCCCCGCGCCACCAAGGGCCGCGCCGAAGCCAAAGCCGTACAAGGCTTTCAAGGCCGCGGTTAAGCCAGCCCCGAAAAATGATTACGACAAAATACACCGCGAGAAAAAAACTTCAAAATTTATTCTGCCGTTGGTTGCGCTCCTAATCGTTGCAGGCCTTGGCGGGGGAATATATTATTCATTTAAAGACAGCGTATATTTTGCGTCGATATTTGCGCCGGAAGACGGAAAGGCTGCCCAAAAACCTGTTAAAAACGGCGCGCTGACGCTCCATTTTTTGTCGGGAGACATAGATAAAGTTGCGGGGGCTTTTTACTCCAAGCTTTCCAACCCCATTACGCTTGAAAATTTGCGCGATATAATAGTGACAGGCTCGATAAATTTTTCCGACGGAGAGCCTCCAAAGAATTTCTACTGCATAAAAAGGTACGATTCTGGGGCATTTATCAAAGTGGGCTCCGGAAAGGACGAAAAAACCTACCACGTCGCAAAAGACAATACCGTATATCTGCTTGAAGAGGGAAGAATGGGCGGCAAGAAGACGCAGCTTGAATCCGACAAGGCGGCGTTGCTTCGCGCGCTCACCGAATGGGACGATATATTGTTCCAGTCGGCATTCGCATTGGACCAATACGACAAGCGCGGGAAACCTAAGCTGGACTACCTCGGCGAGCGCGATTTCGACGGCAAGAAAATGGAAACGATAGTGGCTTCCTACGGCGGCTCCGACAAGACTACGTTCTACTTCGACAAAGATTCCGGAATGTTAAAAGGCATAGCTTTCCCGCTCGGCTCGGAGGAAATGAGAATTTCCATGGGAGACTACGGAGACGCGGACGGGGTGTACCGATTCCCGACGTCGCGGAAAATATATTTGGGAGACAAGAAGATAGCAGAGCTTAATACATCGTTTGTTTCGGTAAACAGGGGCTTGTTCTTCCCGATGTAGGGTCGCCAATAGCGTAAAAAATGCGTTTGAGCGAATTTTAAATTGCATAAGATTGAATAATTTTAGAGGCTGCACAAATGGAAGGTATTCCGCCAATAGAACCGTTTTTAATCCGTCTTGAAACTCTCGCCAAAAAAATGGGCGAGCCAGATTTTTACAACGACCAGCGCGAAGCTACGGCAGTCTCGCGCGAGCACCAGCACTTGTCGAAATTGCGGGACTCTTACAAGAATCTGGAACACACAATCGAGCAGATAGAGGAAAACCGCAAGATAATCGACGAGAATGCTGATCCTGAGCTTGTGGAGCTTGCCAAGGAGGACATAGACGCGCTTACGGCATCGATAGAGCCGCTCAAAAACGAGATTTTAAGAATGATGATACCGCCGGACCCGACGGATTCGCGCAATACGGTGGTGGAAATAAGGGCGGGAACCGGCGGCGACGAGGCCTCTTTGTTTGCGGCGGACTTGTATAGAATGTATTGCAGGTATGCCGATTCCAAAGGGTGGAAGGTGGAGAACCTGAGCTCGAGCGAATCTCCGGCGGGAGGATTTAAGGAAATATGCTTTTTGCTTTCGGGCGAGGACGTTTACCGCTCTATGAAATACGAGAGCGGCACGCACAGAGTGCAGCGCGTGCCTGTAACCGAGGCGAGCGGCCGTATCCATACTTCCGCGGCGACAGTCGCAGTGCTGCCCGAAGCCGAGGAGGTCGATATACAAATACCTCCGCAGGACATAGAAATTTCGATAGCCCGCGCGAGCGGTCCCGGCGGCCAGGGCGTCAATACGACGGACTCCGCCGTGCAGATATTGCACAAGCCAACGGGAATGATAGTCAAATGCGCGGACGAGCGTTCGCAGCTTAAAAACAAGACGAAGGCGCTGAAAGTATTGCGCTCGCGCCTATTGGAAATAAAGCAGAAGCAGGAGCACGAAAAGTACGCCCAAAGCCGCCGCCAACAGATAGGCTCAGGCGACAGGTCGGAGCGCATAAGGACGTACAATTATCCGCAAAGCAGAATTACCGACCACAGAATAGGGCTGACGATACATTCCCTGCCGCAGTTCATGGACGGCGACATAGAGGAGATGATACGCGCCCTCGAAGACGCCGACTACACTCAGAGGATAAAGGAACTCATAGAGGCCGACGAAAAGCAGGCGGCTGTCTGAGATGTTTGAAGTGCAGAGCGTAATAGAAATACTGTCAAAGACGGAGGAATTTTTTAGAAGGCACGGGGTCCCTTCGCCGAAATTGGACGCGCAGTTGCTTCTTGCGCATGCGTTGGGATGCAAGCGTCTGGAATTGTTTCTTCGCTACGACGAGCCGGTAGTGGGGGAGGCGCTCGAAAAAATGCGCGACTTTGCGAGGCGGCGCGGCCGGCGCGAGCCCCTTCAACATATAATAGGGTTTCAGGATTTCTTTGGAGTTCGGATAAAATGCGACGGACGCGCGCTGATACCGCGCCCTGAAACGGAGGAACTTTGCGAAATATTGACGGAAAAATACTTTCCGGATAAATCGGCCCAGCTTGGAATACTCGATATGGGCACCGGGAGCGGAGCGATAGCAGTTGCTCTTGCAAAGCATTATCCGAATGCGAGAGTTTCCGCTTCCGACGCCAGCGCAAAGGCGTTGTCTCTCGCGTCGGAAAACGCGCAGGGGAACGGGGTAAAGATAAATTTTATAGAGTCGGACTGGTTTGAAAATGTAGGCGGCAGTTATGATTTGATAGTTTCCAATCCGCCGTATTTGACGGAGGAGGAAGTGGCCTCGGCGGAGCCTGAAGTGAGGGAGTACGACCCCATGGAGGCGCTCGTGTCTGGCGACGGCGGGCTTGCCGACATAAAAAAAATACTTGCGCAGGCGGCAGGGCATTTGAGCGGGGGTGGAGTGCTCGCGCTTGAATGCGGGCTCGGGCAGGCGGAGAAGGCGGCGGCATCTTTTGCGGACTTTGGGTTTGCGGGGGCGGAGACATTCAAAGACGCCTCAAAGCGGGTCCGCTTTGCAATTTTCCGCGCGCGGGGGTAGAGCGGTTTTCATTTGCGCAGGCGGGGCGCGCAGGGTTGAGACGGCGCAAAAGAAATTTTTTTATTTGTGACAGTTTTAATAAAAGAGCGGCGCATGCGAAAAAAAGCTTGCAATATGTTTTTCGTTTTTTTCTAATAAAACTTCTTTTTAGGGCGTGGTAGCCAAGTGGTAAGGCATGGCTCTGCAAAAGCTTGACCGTCGGTTCGATTCCGACCCACGCCTCTTTTTGGGTCAACACCAAAGGTTGTGGAATAGGTTGATTTTTTAGATTTGTCTTTCAT
>URAJ01000020.1 GCA_900545715.1 uncultured Opitutales bacterium | reverse complement strand
TTGTCATAGTGCTTTTCTTGGTCGAAAAACATCTACTCTACATTCCCTAAGCCGCTTGTCTAACTCCTTTAGCTTTATGCACTGGAGATTTTAATTCGCGATATGGCAAAACGCGTTCCATTTTTATTTTCAATTCCGCTGCTCGGGATTCTCGCATTTCACCTGATATGCGAGAGCATGGTCATACCGATTCTAATACCGACCCTCATAGATGCCGTATCCGAAACCCACGATATGCTTCCGGGATTCTCGCCCGCCGCGAGAAAGCTCGTTTACGGCATAGTGCTTTCGGTTTACCCGATTGCCCTGTTTTTTTGCGCGCCAATTATAGGCGCGCTGTCGGACTCGATAGGCAGAAAGCGCGTATTGCTTGCAACCCTCATCGGGGCGATGCTCGGGTGCGCCGCGCAAGGGGTTGCGATGGAAATACTCAGCGTCTGGATATTGGCAATCGGAAGGATTGCGGTTGGCGTCACTGCTGGGGTTGACGGAACGATACAGGCGGCACTAATCGAAAAATGCTCCGGCAAAGACCAGAAGAATTTTTACCTCGGCGCAACTCTCCTTGCGATGAGCCTCGGGCTTATGCTCGGCCCGGCGTTCGCGGCGCTGTTTATAGACGAAAAGGCGTCGGCGCTTACATGGAGCCTGCCGTTCTTCATAATGGCGGCGCTGTTCGCGGTGTCGGCCGCAATCTTGTGCTTTTCAATGAAAGAGCCCGCTGCCGCAAAAAGCCGCAAATTATCGCAGATAGACTGGCTCGGAGGCCTGCGCGACCTCCGCAAACTTATGGACTCCGGGAAATCCAGGAGACTTATTGCGATATTCTGCCTAAACCAAGTCGGCGCGGGCGCGTTTTTTGCGGCCGTCCCTCTTGTATTGGAATCTTCCGGAGGATTCTCCCCGAGGGAAATCGCGGCGTTCCTTTCTGCGGAGGGAATTTTCTCCGGCGCGGTCTTTGCATTTTTTGGGCCGATGCTCCTTAAACGTACTTCCCTTAAAAACGCGCTTGTAATAGGGCTGTCGGCAAGCGTTGCTACGATAGCGGTTCCGCTCGTCTCGGACAACTATTTCGCTCTTTGGTCGATAACCATATTGCAGGCAGCCGGATTCGGGATAACCTATTTCACAACGCTTGCAATATTCTCAGAAAACGCGCCCGACGGAAAAAGAGGGTGGGTTTTGAGCGTTCTATCTTCGCTATGGGGGCTTACCATGGGCGGGGGATTGGCTCTATGCGGGGTCCTCGCGGGGATTTCAAACGCCACATGCGTTTCGGCGTGCCTTATGCTTTGCGCCGCGGCGCTCTTCATTTCACGAAAAACCTCCGTGTGATTCGGAAGTTCTCCCCTATTTTTTGCGAAGTATCCGTTTACGTTTGACTTGCCGGCAAAGGTCCGATAAGCGTCGTAATTTATGAAAGGTTTTTACAGTTTATTGGCAGGGGCAATATTTTCGGCGGCTGGCGCGTATGCCCAAGAAAAAGTATTTTCCGAAAACTTCGATTCGTCCGACGATATTGCGACGGTCAACGCATTTGGGGATTTCAAACTGGACTCGTCTTCCGCTGCCGCGGCCGGCTCCGGAAAATCGCTTAGGATAAGCACAATCGGCAAAAAGATGGGCGACTGGCCCCTTGCGGCGAAATTTCCCGTTTCTGGGATAGACGGCGGGCAAACAGTGACCGTAAAATTTTCGTACGTCATACTTGGCGGCAATATAAACTACGCCATTGTCTGGGCCGACGGTAAAAAATGCGCTGAAATGACGTTTTCCGGCAAAAAGGGAACGCGCGGGCAGGTATTTATGCGCGCAAATATCCCAGCCGGCAAAAAGGGCCGCGTGGCGATAACCTCAGCAAAAGGGGCTGAAATTGCGATAGACGACATAGAAATTGTCTCGGTTCCGACTTCGTGGCTGGACGACCCGAAAGAATTTTTTACGGGAATGAAATTTCTGCCAAACAACCCCGTATTCGCCAAGCCCGACGATCCAATCTTTTCCATGAGCCGCGAGGAATTTTTCCCGTTCATAGACGAATACGGGCAATTCAAGCACCGCGATTGGGAAGACAAAATCCATAGCGACGCCGACTTCCAGACCCAGAAAGAAAAGGAAAAGCAATTTAACGCAAAACTCGCCAAAATCCCGCACCGCAGCCAATACGGCGGCTTTAAGGACGACTCCCTAAAAGTGGAAGGTACCGGCAGGTTCAGGCTCGACAAAATAGACGGCAAATGGGCCTTCCGCGACCCCGACGGCTACCCGTTCTGGTCGCTTGGTGTAGACTGCGTGAGCGCAAAGGACCCGAGCGGCTCAACTGCGATTACAGGCCGAGAGCACTATTTTGAAAAGATTGACCCAAAATACATCTCTGGCGGCGCGCGCCTTTACGACACTAAAAAAGGCGAGTACAGCAAACCCCAGCAAACGATTAATTTCAACAGGCGCAATTTCGACAAAAAATACGGGAATATGTCGGAAGATGAGCAAGTCGCGCTAATCGAAAACCGCCTCCGCTCGTGGGGATTCAATTCAACGGGGGCGTGGAGCAACGAGCGTCAAATTCAGAAGGCAAAAATTCCGTACTGCGTAATGTTGGGCAGCGCCCGCCCAGTTTACTTGGCGCCCGAAAACAAAAACCTGAAACTCGACCTGTTTTGGACAAAGTTCCCCGACTACCTACACCCGGACTTCGCAAAAAATACAAAGGCAAATGCCGCCAAAAAAGCGGATTTGATAAACTCCCCGTACTGCATTGGAGCGTTTGTCGACAATGAACTTCCGTGGCAAGGCAAAGAAGGGCTAATCGGGCGCGCACTGCTAAGCTGCCCCGCCGACCAGCCAAGCAAAATTGCCTTCCGCGATATCCTCAAAAAGAAATACTCGGACATATCAGCCCTAAACAGCGCGTGGAAAGCCGACTACAAAGATTGGGACGACTTCCTCGCCCGCAAGGATTTCGACACCACCTGCGACGCCGCCCAGGAAGATTTTAAGGCGATAGAAAAAGCCATAACCGACGCCTACTTCAACGCCTGCCGCGCCGCCGTAAAATCCGTAAATCCCGACGCCCTGTATCTCGGTTGCCGCTTCGGGTTCAGCTGGCTCAATAAGATTGTCATAACCGCGGCCTTCGAGAAGTGCGATGTCGTGACCTACAACATATACAACGACACCCCCAATGTCCTAAAAACAAGGCTCTACGAAGGCATAGAGGACAAGCCCGTCATGATAGGCGAATTCCATTTCGGCGCGGGCGACCGCGGCAATTTCTGGGCGAGCCTATGCCCGAAAAGTTCGAGCAAAGAGCGCACGAAGTCTATGAAGAGCTATTTAAAAGACGCAATAAAATCCCCGATGATAATCGGCGCCCACTGGTTCCAATACGCCGACCAATACACGACCGGCAGATTCGACGGCGAAAACGGCGCTCTCGGGTTTGTCGATATTTGCGACACTCCAAAATACGACATGGCCGCCGCCATGAACGAGATGTCGCGCAAAATGTACAGGCTAAGATTCGGAAAGTAGCAGCTTTATATTGCAAATTCTTATGCGCGCCGCGGATTTCTCCCGCGGCGTTTTTTTTAGCGCAAAATTCGCTTGCGCTCCTGCGGGCTATGGCAAGCGCAAATCTACGCCGCGCGCGGATTTTTCACCGCTCCCGAAATTTTTCCGAAGCGGCAATCTTGCGTTTTTTCGCCAATCCGCCTGAGGCTCAAATTTTATGGGAAAAATGCAAATTTTTTCCGGACGCGTTTTTGTTGGCGCGCGGATTTTTCATTCGCTGTACGAGCGTTTAAGATACCGCAATGCCATTGCGCATTTCCGGCTTGGGCGGCGGAAAGAAATTAGGCTATAAAAACTTATCCGCAAGGGCGGGCGGCGAAGTTTACAGTTAACCATATTTTAAAAACTATACTTTTGACTTTCCACCGTTTTTAGGAGAAAAAGGATATGTTAACACATCTCTTTTAACAAAAACGAAAATACATATGAAATTACTAAAAAAGACATCTTTTGCCATAGCGGCGTTTGCGACCGCATCGGCGGCTCTTGCTGGGACACAAAAGTTCCCGAGATCGGAAGCGGAAGACACCGACAAGCTGATGAGCAAGGAATACTGGGCCATATGGAACCCAGAAGTACAGAAAAAAATAGACGCGGAAATCGAAAAGAACCGCAAGGCAGACGCCGTCGTAAACCTCGGCGAAGCGGCTCCGGGCGGCGACGTGAAAGTCGAGCAAATCAAGCACGACTTCATATTCGGCGCGCACATTTTTAATTTCAACCAGCTCGGCTCATACGAACGCAATAAGAAATACCGCGACTTGTACGGAGAACTCTTCAACTCTGCGACAGTCGCCCTCTACTGGAAAAAGCTTGAAATGGAGCCCAATCGCCCCCGCTTTGTCGAGGAATACTGGGATACCGAAGAATATTGGAACAACTGCAAAAACCCAAAAGAACAGCCGCACTGGCGCAGACCCGCGCCGGATCCGGTAATCGAGTACTGCAACAGCCGCGGGATAAGAATCCACGGTCACCCGCTCGTTTGGGGCAACCAAAGGTGGCACTATCCGGATTGGATACGCCAATACCTCTCGAAAGAGGAAAAGAAGAAATTCCCCAACCTCGGGATGTACGGCGAAGAAAATAAAGCCCTTAGAAAACTGCCGCAGGCGGAAGCCGACAAGCTTCTCGGAAATATCGGCGAAAAAATAGGCGAGCTCTATGAAAAGCGCGTCGCCGAAATAGCCGAAAGATACGCCGGCAAGATACACAGCTTCGACGTCGTAAACGAATCCGCCACCGACTATTCACTCGGTTTGCTGGTGCCCGGCTCAAAAGTGACCCGCAGCACTTACGGGATAATGCCCGGCGACTACGCATTCCACGCGTTCAATATCGCCCAGAAGCACCTCCCGACAAATACTGCTTTCAATATCAACGACTATAAGACGGACGACCACTACGTCGCGCAAATAAAAGATATGCAAAAGCGCGGCGCAAGAATCGACATCGCCGGAATGCAAATGCACCTCTTCAACCCGAAAGAATCCGCAAATATCGCGGCCGGTAAAAAAGTGCAGACCCCCGACCACGTATTGGGCAGCATGAACAGAGTAGCGAAGACAGGCCTTCCGATACACATGAGCGAAATTACCATTACAGCCCCCGGAACGACTAAGCGTGACTGGGACATTCAGGCGGTCATCGCCCAGAATCTCTACCGCGCATGGTTCAGCCACCCGAACGCTATGGGCATTACATGGTGGAATGTAGTTGACGACTGCGGCGCGCCCGGCGAACCGTCGTACTCCGGCATTTTCACGCGCGATATGCAGCCGAAATCGGCATACTACGCCTTAAACAACCTAATCAACAACGAGTGGAAGACGAAGCTCACCGTAAAGCCCGACGACAGCGGAAAAATCTCCTTCCGCGGGTTCAAGGGTACGTACAAAATCTCGTGGAAAGACAAGTACGGCAGAGACCGCCAAATGCTCTACCACTTGAAATAATCCCTGTATTAAGGCGGCGCGCTTAAAAAGCTGCGCTGCCTTTTTTTATATGCAATGCAAACAAAAACTCCGCGAATGAAAAATATTAGCAAAACCATTTTACTCGCATCTATCGCCGCAACCGCGCTAAATATGGGCGCCGTTTGCGAAGCATCGAACTCCATAAAAGTCCCCAGATGCCAAAGCGAAGACACCGAAAAAATCGTCACCCCGCAATACTGGAAAAAATGGACCCCAGAAGTGCGCAAAAAGATAGACGCCGACATCGAAAAGAACCGCAAGGCAGACGCCGTCGTAAACCTCGGCGAGGCGGCTCCGGGCGGCGACGTGAAAGTCGAACAGCTCAAGCACGACTTCATATTCGGCGCGCACATTTTCAACTTCAACCAGCTTGGCGCGCACGAGTACAACGAAAGGTACAAGAGGGCATACGGCGAGCTTTTCAACTCCGCCACAGTGCCCTTTTACTGGAGCGATTTTGAGACGCAGCCCGGCAGACCCCGATTTGTCGAGGAATACCGCGACACCGAGGAATTTTGGAACAACTGCAAAAATCCGAAAGACCAGCGCCATTGGCGCCGCCCCGCGACCGACCCGATAGTAGAATTTTGCAATAAAAAAGGCATAAGAGCCCACGGGCATCCGCTCGTATGGACAGGGTTTTTCGCGTGGTGGATATATCTTGAAAAAATCCCAAAGGAAAAGCTCGCGCTTTATAGAAAAGTCAACCGCGATAAAAAGCCCGGGGTATATCCGTTTCAAAAGCTCACCCAAGAGCAGGCGGAAGAAATGTTCGGCTCAGTCGGTGAGACGATACGGGAGATTACCGAGCGGCGCTTTAAGCAAATCGCGCAAAGGTACGGAAATAGAATACAAAGCTGGGACGTAGTAAACGAATCACAAAAGGACTACATCGCAGGCGTCTTGATTCCCGGAACGCGGGTCACGAGAAGCCACATAGGGCTATTGCAGGGCGACTACGCATTCCACGCCTTTAATGCCGCCCAAAAGTACCTTCCGACAGATGTTGCGCTCAATATAAACGACTACATTTGCGCGGAAAAGTACGCCGAACAAATTGCGGAACTCGAAAAGCGCGGCGCAAGAATCGACATCGCCGGCGTGCAGGAGCATGTATTTAACTATCGTGAGCCCAAAAAGATTATGGCGGGCGAGTCGTTTATCAGCCCTGAGGCACTTCTCAAAAGGCTCAACGACACCGCAAAATCGGGGCATAAAATACATATTAGCGAAGTGACAATCACCGGCAACGACGACTCCCCCAAATCGCGCGCGCGCCAAGCCTTGTACGCTGAAAACCAGTACAGGCTATGGTTTAGCTATCCAAATGTAATGGGCATTACATGGTGGAACACCGTCGACGATTGCGGTATGAAAAACGAGCCCTCCCATTCGGGTATTTTTACGCGCGATATGCAGCCGAAGCCCGTTTACCATGTTCTCGACAACCTCATCAATAAGGAGTGGAAAACAAACCTCACAGTAAAGCCCGACTCCGACGGAAAAATTTCCTTCCGCGGTTTTAGGGGGACGTACAAAATTTCATGGAAAGACAAGTACGGCAGAGACCGCCAAATGCTCTACCATCTGAAATAGCCCTAATAAAAAACAGAAAAAACCGCAATCGCCCCGCGGCGGTCGCGGTTTTTTTATGCGCATAAAAATAGCGCACTGCGGATAAATAAAGTTTTTTACAGTATGCCCAGATACGCGGATAAACTGCATTGCCTGCATCGCGCGGAATATAAAACGCTTCCCATATCGCGGTTAAAAGAACAACATTTTTTGTCTCGAGCTTAGGAATGAAAAACGTTCTTTGCACTATGCGGCGATACGGAAACGCTTGAAACGAACCGCCTTCATAGCGCGGTGTACAATGAGCATTGCTTGAAGCTTACCAAGAAATGGAAAATATGTGATATTACAAAAGGAGGCGGAAAAACATATTGCTGTATGCGGCGGAATAAATGCGCTTTTTACAAAGGCAAAAAACCACCGGCTTGGCGGCGGCACATTTTACTTTTTTTATCCCTCCAAAACCTGCCATAGGGAATAAAAAATATTGCGCGCCATTAAATACGTTTTATGGCTTCCAGAATTTTCTTATGTGGCGCGACAAATCCGCCTCGGAATCCAAAGCGGACTTTCCGTAAATCCAATCCGCAAAGTTTTTAGAAAAGTACGGGCACAGCGCAAAGCCTTTTGAACCGAATCCGTTAAACGACAGTATGTCGGGCTCAGTAGGGTGGACGCCCAAATGCGGCCGGGTAGTGGCGGTGCAAGGCCTCACGCCCGCCCTGCAATCGACAACTTCAACCTCTATATCTGTCTTAAACATATTTGCCAAAATTTTTAAAAGCTCCGCCCGAGCCGCCGGAGTTGGATTGCAGTCGAGATTTTCCCTGTCCCACGTCGAGCCCAGCCTAAATGTATCGGCACCGTTTTTCATTATCCAGCCGCCCCTGTGGACAATGTGCTCCGGGATTGCCTCTGCGGATTTAAGCGTAAGAATTTCACCCTTGGCGGGACGGTACGGAAGCCAGGAAAAATACGGATTTTTGACGGCCTTCCAACCCTCGCAGAAAATTATTTTTTTGTATTTTACCCCGCCGTAAATATGCCCGCGGGCGTCGAGTTTTGAGAAGTCGAACGATTCTGCCCGCAAAACCCCGCGCTCCGCAAAATATTTTCTGAATGCCGCCATTGCGGCGGGCGGCTCGACCCACGCGGAGCGGCCTATAAAATGCGCCCCGAAAGAGTCGTCCAAGTTTCCGAACGATTCCCCTTTCGGAGGCTCCGACATAAACGCGGCGTATTCGGCGTCGAGGGCGCGCGTTCGCCATAGCTCTGCCTCTTCCGCCGACTTGCACAGTTGGAGAATTTTTCTGTCGTGAAAAAATACGCCGCCAATCCGCCTTTCGAGCGCCCGATAAAAATCCCGCGCGTACGGGTGCGCCACCGCGCTGCGCCAGCTTTTTACGAGCCTCTTGCCCGTTATCGGGTTTATAACGCCTGCCGCGACGGTACATGCTGCCGACTTCCAGCCGTCGTCGTACACTATTGTGCGCGCGCCGCGCTCCAAGAGCTCATAGGCAAGGCAAGAGCCCGCTATGCCCTGCCCCACGACGATAAAATCAATCTCAGGCGTCAAAGGCATCAAAACAACTTCCCTTGGCTGTCGCCGCCGCCAATGAGGCCTATCGCCTGCCACGCCTTGTCTGTCATGACTCTTCCCTGGGGTGTTCTGCGAATGAATCCCTCCTGAATAAGATAGGGTTCGTGGACTTCCTCCAAAGTGTCGGCCTCTTCGTTTACGGCGACTGCTATCGTCCCCATTCCGACTGGACCGCCGTTGTAATTGCGCGCCATTACAGTCAGCATGCGCTTGTCCATTTCATCGAGCCCGTTCGAGTCGATTTCAAGGAGTTCGAGCGCGGCAACGGCGCATTTGCGCGTTATCTTGCCGTCGGAGCGCTCCTGGGCGTAGTCGCGCACGAAGCGCACAAGGTTGTTTACGATTCGGGGCGTGCCGCGCGCGCGCCGCGCTATCTCTTCGGCGCCGCCCGCGTCTATTGGCACGTCCAAGAGCCCGCAGGTGCGCTCAACTATCGCCATTAAGTCGGCGCGAGAATAGTAGTCGAGCCTCGTTTGAAGCGTAAAGCGGCTGCGCAAGGGCGACGTCAAAAGCCCCGTGCGGGTTGTAGCCCCAATTAGGGTAAATTTGGGGACATTTAGGCGCACGCTTCTTGCGTTCGGCCCCTGGTCTATCATTATGTCTATCCTAAAATCCTCCATCGCCCCGTAAAGGAACTCCTCAACGGTGCGGGATATTCTGTGGATTTCATCTATAAACAGTATGTCGCCCTCCTGCAAGTTGGTGAGCAGGCCAGCCAAGTCGGACGCCTTTTCTATCACCGGTCCGGAAGTCACCCTTATCTGGGCGCCCATCTCGTTGGCCAGAATAAACGCGAGCGTCGTCTTTCCGAGCCCCGGAGGCCCGTGTAGAAGTATGTGGCTTAGCGTATCGCCCCTCCTGCGCGCCGCCCCCACCATAACTTTCAGCCTTTCTACAGTCTTTGGCTGACCGGTAAACGAATCGAACCCGGAGGGGCGCAACGACGCGTCTATGTCGTCCTCGCGCTTTTCGAGTGCCTGCCGAATATAGTCCGTACCTTTTTCCATGCGCAATATTCTTTACAAAATTCCTTTTAAATTAGACGCTATACCCGTTTTTATTTTTGTGAAGATTAAATTTGCAAGACTCCAAAATTTCAGGAACGTCGGCTTTGCGGAAATCGGGCTGGACGCCGCCTCTGTATGGATATGCGGCGCAAATGCCCAGGGAAAGACAAATTTGCTTGAAGCGCTCGGGCTCCTCGCCGCCGCGAGGTCGTTTAGGACCTCCGACATATCAGTCCTTGTAAAAAAGGGGGAAAAAAACGCGGCAGTGCTTGTCGGCGCGGAAGTGGAAGGGGCGGGAGAAACGGAAATCCTCATCGAAATATCAAAAACCCGAAAAATTTTTATAGACGGCGGGCAAGTTGCCAAACTCGGCGACTTCATAGGGCGCTTCCCGGCGCTTGCGATGACTTCGGAAGATATGAAAATATTGCGCTCGTCGCCGGAAGTCAGGCGCAGAGACGCCGACATGTTCATATCGGGCATCGACCGCGAATATTTTGAGGCGCTCAAGCGCTACCATTCGGCAGTCGGTCACAGGAACGCGCTCCTTCGGGACGGCGAAACGGATCCGTCGCTCTATACTCCGTTTGAGATACAAATGGCCGCCGCCGCCGAGACCATAGTGCAAAAACGTTCCCAAAGGCTTGAGCAAGTCGCGCAAATCGCGGGGGAACGCTACGCAAACTTCTCTGGGGAAAACGGCGAATCCGCCAATATTTCCCTAAAAACATCGGCGGAAGCGAAAACCGCCGAGGAATTTGAAAGGCTTTTTTCTGACGAGCGCCCCAAAGACATCGAAAGGCGCGTCACCCGCAAAGGGCCGCACCGCGACGATTTTTACGTATCGATAGGCGGGCTCGACGCAAAAACGTACGCATCGGAAGGCCAGCAGAGGTCGGCCGCGCTGTCGATAAAGCTCGCACAGTTTGAAATATTTAAGCGCGAAAAGAAAATAGAGCCCGTAATCCTGTGCGACGACATTCTTGGAGAGCTCGATTCCTCGCGCCGCGCCGCATTTTGGGCGGCTGTGCCGGCAAGCGCGCAGGTGATATCCACCGCCACTTCGGAAGCTCCCGACTGCGTCGCGCGCTCCCCCTGGAAAATCGTAAATGTAGAAAACGGGAGGTATTTTTAATATGCCGGTTGAAATCGACTCAAATCTCGTCTGGGAAAAGCTAATCGAGCGCAGCGGCGGCTCCGCTTTCGGCTGGGCGGAATTTGTCAGGACGGCGCTTTTCGACCCGCTGCTCGGATATTATCGAAAAACGCAAAAAAGGGTCGGCGGCGAAGGCGCAGACTTTTACACTTCCGTCTCACTGAAAGAAAAGGTTTTTTCCGGGCTCATTTTGGCGGCAGCAAAAAAAATGCTTTCGGACGCCGGAGAAAATCCCGACTGTTTTGAGTTTTACGAAATCGGCGCCGAGCCAGAAACGCAAATAATCGAGGGCTCTAAGACAGCCCGCATTGGAGAAAAAATAGAAATACCGCCGAATGCGATAGTAATTTCAAACGAATTGCTCGACTCCCGCCCGTTCGAGAGATTCGCATTCCTAAATGGGCAATGGCGCAAACGGATGATATCGGCAAAACCATTGCCCAATGGGAAAGTGCGGATTGTTGAAACTCTCGAAGCTCCATCGGACGCCGAATTGTCCGCAATTCTAAAATACTTTCCAAACGCCCGCGAGGGATTTTTGCTCGACATATCGTTTGACGCAATAGATTTGTTCGGCAAGATATGCGCCCAAAACTGGCGCGGGATACTCATCTTTGCCGACTATTTTAGATCGTGCGCGGAGCTTATGGAAATACCGTCAGGCACGGCACGCGCCTACGAAAGCCACAAAGATTCAACCGAGCTTTTTTCGCGCGCGGGCGGGCGCGACATAACGCACTCTCCCTGCTTCGAGCCTCTGCTCGACACCGCAAAAGCGTTTGGATTTAGCGTCAACCCGGTTGTTTCCCAAGGCGATTTTTTTATGGGGAAATCGACCGACTACATAAGAACACTTTCGGAATCCCGGGACGCCTTCGACACGCGGAAGCGCGAACTCGCCCAGCTGCTCTCACCGGTATTTATGGGCGAGGTTTTTAGGATAATGAGCGCAACGCGCCTTTAATTTCTATCCGCATAAAATTTCTGCGCATTTTAAAAATTTTTTTATTAGCTCTGCCCGCGTAAAAAAAGCGGAAATGTCAAAATCCCAGCAAAAATAAAAACTCCGCGTCCCGAAATTCGCATTTAAACGAAAGCGCCGACACAAAACGGGATTTGACGGTTCGAGTTTCGCGCCGCGCATTTTACAGGCGGCGATTGTACCTTAATAAGCACTCTGCCGAATAAAATTTTTCGCGCGCGGATTTTTTGCCAAAATTTAATTCTCAAACTTTTTGAATATAGATAAACGCAACGCTCCGCAAGATTATGCCAATGCATAGTCTCCGCCTTTATTGCACGCTGCACTTTCCAAACCTAAGGCGCAAAACTTAGATTGGAATACCAAGAAAAAAATTTCTACCCCCCGTTTTTAAGGCTGTGCGGCGTCTTGCCCTCGGATATAAATTTCGCCGCGGCTTTTCCGGCGGAAAACCCCATATCAACGGCATTGCCCGTCACCCGATAACTCGCGTGGGCTATCCTGTCGCCGCTTATGCACCTGCCCGCCATCATGAGGTTGTCGATATCTCGGCAGATTAGCGCGCGCAAAGGTATGTCGTAGGGCTTGGCTATTACATGGCTTATTGTCTTGTTGCGGTTTGACTCTTTGTCGGGAGCGTGGATATCCGCGGAAAATGTGACGCGCGTGACTGCGTCGGGGTGGCGGGCACCCGATTCTATGTCGGCGCGCTCTACGCGGTACAGGCCGTTTATGCGCCTGCCCTCACGCATTCCAATCTGCTCGCATGTGGCTATTACCCGAATATTGCGCCACGGGGAATCCGTCCGCGCGAGCGTATCCGCCATTTTGAAAACTTCGCGCCTCGCTTCGACTGTCGCGCGGGTTATTTCCTGGGCGCTGTCGCAATGCACGCCGTACTGGTGGTTGAACATCATCAGCAGTATGTTTCCGCCGAGATGAAAAAGCGTTGGCATGTGGTATGACGGGTCTATGCCAGCGTTGAGCAAATCTTTTAATATGCGCTTTGTGCATTCTACATGTCCGTCGAGGCTGTCCTTCTTATAGACACTTATTCTGTCGGCGAGCTTTTCGGCGTCCTCCACGCAAATTATCGCATTGAAGGAACACGGCTGTATAACTCTGTCGCCGTCAGTTCCGAAATCGTAGGAAGCTCCAGCGTTTGCGCACACATCGCCGTCGCCCGTGCAATCTATAAATATTTTTGCATTCCACGCCTGCCGCCCGGACTTCGACTCCGTCACGAGCGTTTTCATTTTTCCGTCTGGGGCGTACGAAGCTACACAATTCGTAAAATACAGAAGGTCAATTTTTGATTCCACCGCCATTTCTTCGAGGACAATTTTCATCGCGTCCGGCTCGTAAACAAAGTCTCTGTCGTTACCACCGTGGCGGGCATTGCGGGCATCGAGACGCTCTATTATCTCGCGGCAGATGCCGCCTTTTTTAAAGTCGAATATCCAAGAGAGCTGGCCGCGCGTCCATGTCCCGCCGAGGCACCCTCCCGATTCCACAATCAGTGTTTTTGCGCCGGCTCTCGCCGCCGCAAGCGCAGCCCCGATTCCGGCAGGGCCGCCGCCGCAAACTATGATGTCGTAATCTGAATTTAGCGGAATGGATTTTGATGGCTCTTTAAACTCTCCGGATTTCTTAGATGTCACCGAAAGCGCCGCCGCCGGAAGCCCGGCTATTCCTGCAACAGACAATGCGTTCTTTATAAATTCTCTGCGAAACATATTTGGAAAATACAGAACACATTTTCACAGCGCAAATAAAAAGCTAATTTTTGACAGAATAAATCTTCCGCAAACCGCATTCCGAAATATCGCAAGCCCCACGATTTTTTATAATCCATAATTATCTGAATCGATGAATTGCACGCTGGCTGCAAAAAAACGCAGCTTAAAAAAATTTCTCCGCGCAAAAATTTTTGCGTCGCCATTGCCATTAAACTTTTCTGAGAAAAACAATACGTTATTGCCCAAAACTCCGTTTCTTAAAAAAAGATAAAATACAATTGCGCCGATTTGAGGGAATTACCCTCCCACAAAAAAAGGCGTCCCGACATGCGCGGAACGCCCTGACAAATTAATTAAGCCCAGTGCGCTATTGGAGACGGTTCAAAGCCGACACAAGGCCTTTCAAGCCCGCAGACTCGATATTTGCGTCAACCCCAACGCCCCAAACCAAGCGCTTGTCGTTCGCAGATTCGAGGCATACATAAGCTGCAGAGTTTGTTGCTGACCCCTTGCCTATCGCGTGCGAACGGTAGTCCACAACCTTGAAATTTTTCATTCCGTTTTTGTCGAAAGCGTTTACTAGGGCGTTTATCGGGCCGTTTCCGCGCGCAGAAACTGTCTTTTCGTCGCCGCAAACAAGCAGCTTTGCGGTAATCTTTACGGATTTTGGCTCGTCTATGTCGCCTTCTTCGTACGCCATTTTGTAGGATTCAAGCTTCACGGGAGCCTCGCGCCCCACAAACTCCTTCGCAAAAATCGAGTATATTTCGTCGGGCCTCAACTCCCTTCCGAGCTTGTCGGCTTCGCCGTTTACGAAATCGCCAACCTGCTGCATCATGGGCTTTGGAATGTCGAAACCAAAGTCCTCGCCGAGTATGTAGCAAACTCCGCCCTTTCCGCTCTGGGAGTTTATGCGGATTATCGCCTCGTATGAACAACCTATATCGCGCGGGTCTATCAGCAGATACGGAACTTCCCACTTGTCGTCGCCCGAACGCATCAGCTCCATTCCCTTTTTTATTGCGTCTTGGTGCGAGCCGCTAAACGCCGTAAACACGAGATCTCCCGCGTAGGGGTGGCGGGGCGGCACTTTCATTCCGGTGCATTCTTCGTACACCCTCCTTATTTCCGGAAGATTTTCCAAGTTCAGCTCGGGGTCAACTCCCTCAGCGTACATGTTAAGCGCGACAGTCACGATGTCGAGGTTCCCCGTGCGCTCGCCGTTTCCGAATAGAGTTCCCTCAACCCTGTCGGCGCCGGCCATTATCCCAAATTCGGTGGACGCAACTCCCGTGCCGCGGTCGTTGTGCGTATGCAGGCTTATCTCGACCTTGTCGCGGTCAGATATATTGCGGTCCATCCATTCTATCTGGTCGGCGTATATGTTCGGGGAGCTGTACTGGACTGTCTCGGGCAGATTTATTATTATTTTATTATCGACAGTCGGCTTCCATATTTCTTTTACAGCCTCGCATATTTCGAGCGCAAAATCGAGCTCGGTGTCGCTGAAGCTCTCGGGGGAGTATTCCATGCGCACGCGCGTTCCCGCGGCCTCCAATTCGTCTGCCATAGAGCGCACGAGGCGCGCGCCGTTTCGCGCTATTTCTATAATCTCCGCGCGCGACATTTTAAACGTCACTTTGCGCTGCAACGCCGATGTGCTGTTGTACAGATGCACTATCGCGCTCTTCGCGCCTTTTAGAGACTCGAACGTCTTTCGTATCAGATGCTCGCGGCTTTGGGTCAGAACTTGCAATGACACGCCGTCCGGCACGAGATTTTCCTCGATTAGCTTTCTCGTAAAAGAATATTCGGTATCGCTCGCAGAGGGAAAGCCCACCTCAATCTCCTTGAAGCCGATTTTCAAGAGCTCTTTATACAAACGGAGTTTTTCATCGACGCCCATCGGGATTGCGAGCGCCTGGTTCCCGTCGCGCAAATCGACGCTGCACCATATCGGCGCGCGCGTAATTTTCCTTGACGGCCACTGCCTGTCAGGCAGATCTATATCGGGCCTGCGGATGTATCTTTTATTTGTTTGCATTTTGTTCTCTCTGTTAAATTTTAACGGCATAAAAAAACGCGATTCTTGAAATTTGAGGGAATCGCGTTTCTCCGTTTGTTTATAAAAGTACGGCTACGACAAATTCCCCTTTCCGATGCCACGCAAAAGGAATCCGAGTTCGCTAAGAAGTCGGTGATCGAGACAGTTTCTGCCGTCGAATATCCACGCAGGTGTTGTCATTGCCGATTTAATTTTTTTGTAGTCCAATTTTTTAAATTCTTCCCAATGTGTCAACAAAACAATTGCATGCGCCTTTTCAGCGGCTTCGTATGGAGTCCTGCAAAATTCAATCCGCGGATCTCCCTCCTCCACATTCAAATCGGCCAAAATTTGTTTTTTTGAAACTTTTGGGTCGTAAATTGCGAGATTCGCGCGCTCGTTTAGAAACAATTTGCAAATGTCAATCGCGGGGGATTCGCGGGTATCGTTAGTGTCTTCCTTGAACGCGAACCCGAATATCGCAAGCCTCTTTCCGCAGATATTCCTGTAAAGCGAGTTTATCACTCCTTCCGCAAAGCGCCTCTTTTGGTATGCGTTTATCTCGACTACCCCCCTCCAATAGCGGGCAACCTCAGGCAAATTAAAATGCTCGCAAAGATATATCAAATTCAGCAGGTCCTTTTGAAAGCACGACCCGCCATAGCCTATCGAGCTGTTTAAAAACTTCGAGCCTATGCGGGAGTCCGACCCGACGGCGCGCGCGACCTGCTCAACGTCCGCTCCCGTTGCTTCGCAAAGCGCGCTTATTGCGTTTATCGAGCTTATTCTTTGGGCGAGAAATGCGTTCGCAGTAAGCTTGCTAAGCTCGCTCGACCACAAATTCGTCTTTATTATTTTCTCCGCCGGAACCCAGCGCATGTATATCGAGGCAAGCGTGTCTATCGCAGCCTTGCCCTCGGCTGTCGTCTCGTCGCCGCCTATAAGAACGCGGTCGGGGAACTCCAAGTCTCTCACCGCAGTTCCCTCCGCGAGAAATTCAGGGTTCGACAACACCTGAAATTCCATTCCGGTTGACGACAATATCTGCTTTATTACGTCGGCCGTGCGAACCGGTAGCGTGGATTTTTCAACCACTATTTTTCCGCGCTTGGAAACTTCCGCAATTTTGCGCGCGCAGCTCTCGACAAACCGTAAGTCCGACGCGCTTCCCGCGCCGTACCCGTAAGTCTTTGTCGGCGTGTTTACCGATATGAAAACGATGTCCGCCGCGTCAACCGCGGCATCGACATCGGTTGAAAAAAAGAGGTTTTTGCCGCGGTTGTGGCGCACTATCTCGTCGAGGCCGGGCTCGAATACGGGCAGGCTGTCGGAATTCCACGCAGCTATGCGCTCGGCGTTTATGTCAACTACATCTACCCGCACATCGGGGCATTTGCGGGCGATCATTGTCATGGTCGGCCCGCCTACATACCCGGCGCCTATACAGCAAATCCTCATAACGCGGACAGCGCTATTCCCTTACGAGGTTAGTTTTTCTCGCGAACGCCTCGGCGGGAACGCCCTGCTTGCGCGCGCGCTCTTTTAGACGCAAGGACTGCAACTTGATAAAGCCGGTTGCGTCGTCTTGGTTGTAGTCGCTCTTAACGCCTTCCATCGAAGCGATATTTTCGTCGTAGAGGCTGTATGGGCTCTTTCTGCCAACGCACATTATGTTGCCCTTGTAGAGCTTCACCCTTACGACGCCGCTCACCTTCTCCTGGCTCTTGTCGATGAACGCCTGCAAAGCCTCGCGTTCCGGAGCATACCAGAAGCCGTTGTAGATTAGCTCGGAGTATTTGGGGATGAGAGTGTCGCGCAAGTGCATCAATTCCCTGTCCATGGTGATTGTTTCCATGTTGCGGTGCGCGAATTCGAGTATCGTGCCGCCGGGGGTTTCGTACACGCCGCGGCTCTTCATTCCGACAAAGCGGTTTTCCACTATGTCAACTCTGCCGATTCCGTTTTCGCCGCCGATTTTATTGAGCGTGCGCAGTATGTCGGAGGGTTTCATTGCCTTGCCGTCTATTGCAACGCAATCGCCTTTTTCAAATGTGAGTTCGAGATACACGGGCTTGTCGGGCGCGTCTTCCGGGGAGACTGTTGTCTTGAACATGTCTTTGTTTTCGGGGACGGTCGGGTCAAACCACGGGTCTTCGAGTATGCCGGCTTCGTAGGAAATGTGGAGCATATTTCTGTCCATTGAATACGGCTTTTTTACCGACGCCTGGACGTTGATGTTGTGCTCTTTGCAATAGTTTATCATCTCGGTTCTTCCGGGGAAGGCCTTGCGGAACTCGTCGATTCTCCACGGCGAGATTACCTGAATATCCGGGGCCAGAGCGGCGTAGGATATCTCAAAGCGGCACTGGTCGTTGCCCTTGCCCGTAGCGCCGTGCGCTACATGGGTGGCGCCCTCCTTGCGGGCTATTTCAATCTGGGCTTTCGCGATGAGCGGGCGGGCGATTGAAGTGCCAAGATAGTATTGGCCTTCGTAAATCGCGTTCGCGCGTATCATCGGGAAGATGAAGTCGGAAACGAATTCGTCCTGCAAATCCACGGTGTAGTGCGCGGAAGCCCCTGTGGCCTTCGCCTTTTCGGCGAGCCCTTCAAGCTCCTCACCCTGGCCGACGTTCGCGGCGAATGTAACTACTTCGGCGTTGAAGCGGTCTTTTATCCACTTTACAATTACGGAGGTGTCGAGACCTCCCGAATATGCTAATACGACTTTCATTTTAATTGATTCCCGTTAAAAAAATCACCTTATTCATAACCTTTTTCGGGCGCATTAAAAGCTTTATTTTTACCAATTATCTTGAAATTGCTTTTTAGGCGTTTTTGTGGCGACAAAAAAGTTTTCCGCGCGAATGCAGAATTTTTCCATATTTTTTGAGGGAAAACCTTAAAAAAAGCCCCCGAGCCAACACCCAGTTTTAGAAAAAGCTGCGCAAAAAAATAAAGACACAAAAAAACTGCGCGGCAACAAGCTTTAACACATGCGCGCCGCGCAGTTTTAAATTTCTGTCACTATTGAAAGGATCCGCCCAAAGCCGCCGCCGTTAACGCGACTGCCTGTTTTTGCCTACGAGCCAGCTCACAATCGCCTTTTGGACATGCAGGCGGTTTTCAGCCTGGTCGAATACTATGCTCTTATCAGAGCGCAGGACGCCCTCGGAGACTTCCTCGCCTGCATGGGCTGGAAGGCAGTGCATGAATATCGAATCTTTTGCGCCGAGCTCCACGAGTTTTTCGTTCACCTGGTAGGGCGACATCGTCTTTATTCGCTCAGCCTTTTCGTCCTCTTTGCCCATGCTAACCCAGACGTCGGTGTAAAATACGTCGGCGCCCTTCGCCGCTTCGCGGGGATCGGAAGTAAAAGTATAGCTCTTCTTTAAATTGGCGGCGTCGAACAGAGCGTCGAGCTCGGCTTTCGGGCGGAACTCTTCGGGACCGCAGAGGACTACCTCCACGCCGAACATCGAGCCTGCCAAAGCAAGCGAATACGCCATATTGCATGCAGTGTCGCCAAAGAACGCAAATTTTTTGCCGCGTATGCACTCTGGATTTTCCGAGCCCTTGCCGAAATGCTCTATCATAGTGAACATATCGGTGTAGCTCTGGCAGGGGTGGAGCAAATCGGTCAGCGCGTTTATTACGGGAAGCCCCGAATATTTCGCGAATGAGTCCACCATATCCTGTCCAAATGTCCTTATTACTATGCCGTGCAAGAACCTTCCAAAGATTTTTGCAGTGTCCTCGACCGTCTCGCCGCGCGATATTTGCAAGTCGTCCGCCTGCAAGACCATCGGATTGCCGCCAAGCTCGTAAATACCGGCTTCGAACGACAGACGCGTGCGGGTACTCTTTTTGAAGAATACAAGCCCCCAGCTCTGCCCGCGCAGGACGTCGAGCACGCCCGCCGGCCGCAATTTCTTGTAGCGGTGCGCCAATTCAAACACTTCCGCCGCCTCGGCGGGAGTCAAGTCAGTATCTCTTAAAAACGATCTCACCATTTCTTTAAAGTTCCGATATTGTTTTATCTAATATTTTGAGCGCCTTTTCTATTTCGGCGGGCTTTACTATGAGCGGAGGAAGCAGGCGCAAGGCATTCGCGCCCGCGGGTATTAGAATCAGCCCGTTCTCGCGCAGCTTTACACAAACCTGCGAGTTGACGTATTGCGGCTGGAAAACCACCGCGCGCATTAGCCCCAAGCCGCGGGTCGTCGCAATTTTGTCGGGATATTTCTTTGCGAGTTTTTCGAGCCCCTTGGCGAGCAATTCGCCCATTTTGCGGGCATTTTCAACGAGGCCGCGCTTTTCAAACTCTTCCAAAGTTGCCAAAGCCGCCGCGCTCGCGAGGGGATTTCCGCCAAAAGTCGTGCCGTGAGAGCCTGGTGTGAATATGTCGCAGCACTTGGAGTCGAGCCATATCGCCCCCATCGGGAAGCCGCCTGCAATGCCCTTTGCCATCGACACTCCGTCGGGCTTTACACCGTAGCGCTGGCATGCCAAAAATTTTCCGCTCCTGCCGGCTCCGCACTGTATCTCGTCGAAGAACAGAAGGGCGTTGTGCTTTTTGCAAAGCTCTTTTAGGCCTTTTAGGAATTCGCGCGTAGCGGGCGTCACGCCGCTTTCGCCCTGCACGGGCTCTACGAGAACCGCCGCGACGTCGTCGCCCATCTGCTCTGCAAAGGAGTCGATATCGTTGAACTTCGCGTACGAAAATCCCTGCAAGAGCGGAGAGAAATTGTGCTGAATTTTATGCTGTGCAGTCGCCGCGACAGACCCAAGCGTGCGCCCGTGGAAACAATCAAGAGCCGTCACAACCCTATATTTTACCCCTTCTTTCCCGGAGACTTTCACCCCGTAAAGCCGCGCGGCCTTCAAGAGAGCCTCGTTGGCTTCCGTTCCGGAATTGCAGAAAAACACTTTTCCCTTCCCGATTAGCCCCACGAGCTTTTCAGCCAAATCCGCATGCTGCTTCGTCAGATACAAATTGCTGCAATGCGCGAGAGTGTTTGCCTGTCGCGCGACGGCGTCCGCCCAGCGCTTGTTCGCGTGCCCGAGCGAATTGACGGCTATGCCCGCCCCAAAGTCGAGATATTTTTTCCCGTCGGAGTCCGTAATGGTGCAGCCCTTTCCGGAGACGACTTCAAACTGCCTGTCCCCGAACATGGGTATCGTGTATTTTTTATATTTTTCTGCGGTTGTCATGATTGTCTGCAAATTGTTATTCGGCGTCAGTGACAATTTCCGTTCCGATGCCGGTGTCGGTGAATATTTCAAGGAGAATGCTGTGCGGCAGATAGCCGTCAACAAAGTGTACGCGCCTTACTCCGTTTTTTATGGCGTCCACACCGCTATCTACTTTCGGCATCATTCCGCCCCCTATTACCCCGGAGGCCTCCAACGCGGGAACCTCGGAAACTTTCAGGTGCGATATTAGCGTAGAGCGGTCTTTCGGGTCGCGCATTAGCCCGGGAACGTCGCACAGGAATACGAGCCTGCGGGCTTTCAGAGCCTTCGCAACCGCCGCCGCCGCGACGTCCGCATTCGTATTGTACGCGTGGGAGTCTTCGCCTATTGCTATCGGCGATATCACTGGCGTCATTCCTTCGTCGAGAACCCTCTCTATGGGAGCCGCATCGACTGAGTCTATCACGCCCACATACCCGATATCGACGTCCTCTCCTTCCGGCGATTTCGGAACGAGCTTTTTGCATTTTAGGACTTCATTGCCCTTAATGGAAATAGGCTCGCAGCCGCCCGCCCTCAGCAAATCGACAATCTCGCCGTTTACGGAATTGTTTAATACGTCCTCGACTATCGAGACGGTCTTTTCGTCTGTGACGCGCATTCCGTTGCGGAATTCAGGCTTCAATCCAGCGGCGGACATCGCGCGGTTTATCGCCTTACCGCCCCCGTGGACAACGACAGTCTTTATTCCGACCGTCGCCAAAAACGCAATGTCGTTTGCAACCGACGCGCGTATCTGCGGGTTGGGGTCGTCCATAAACGCCCCGCCGTATTTTACGACGAAAACCGACCCCCTAAAACGCTTTATGTACGAGATTGCCTCTATGAGCACTCCCGCCTTTTTCGATATTTCCGAAATCTCCTGCTGCATTGCATTTTGGGCTATTCGCCCTTATTGAAGTTGACGTATCCCTCGGTGAGGTCGGCGGCGAGAATTGATTCTTCGGCGTCGCCGAGATTGAGGTTCATATTTATAGTAAAAGTTTTTTGGGAGACGATTTTCTTCCAGAGCGGCTTGTTTTCGGCGACAGGCTGCCCTTTGACGAGCACCGCAACGCCGTCGTAGTCGAGGTCTATCTTGTAATATTCAAGACCCGTGCGCGCATAGCCCGCGGCGTCTGTAAGCCTTCCCCAGTTCGGGTCCTCGCCAAACCACGAAGATTTTACGAGCAGAGAGTTACCGATTGCGCGGCAGATTTTTTCCGCCTGTGCGGAGTCTCGCGCGCCCTTTACTTTGACTTCCACAACCTTCGTAATTTTTTCGCCGTCGCCTACAATCTTGCGCGCGAGCGCCCTCGAAACTTCAAGCAGCGCCACCTTGAACGCCGCCAAAGCCTCCGGATTGGACTCCGACACTTCAACGCCCCCTGCGCCGTTGCATAGGCAAAGCACGGTGTCGTTGGTGCTCATGTCGCCATCGACAGTCATTCTGTTAAAAGTCTTGTCGGCGCACTCTTTTAGGAGCTTTTTTAGCAGTTTCTGTTCGACCGCCGCGTCCGAAACTATGAAAGCGAGCATCGTTGCCATATTAGGCTCAATCATTCCCGCGCCCTTTGCCATTCCGGCGACATTTATCTTTCCGCCTCCAAACTCGACAGACGCGAGCACCGTTTTCGGGCGCGTGTCGGAAGTCATTATAGCGCGGCTTGCCGCGATTGAATTTTCGTCGGAATTTGAGAGCGAAACCGCGGCGGCTTCTATTCCCTTGGCGACTTTTTCCATGGGCATAAATTCGCCGATTCTTCCGGTCGAGCAAACCAAAACCTCCTCTTTGCGCGCGCCTACGGCGGCAGCTGCGAGCTCGCACATTTTGTCGGCGTCGGAATCGCCGCGCGTGCCGGTGCAGGCGTTGGCGTTTCCGCTGTTGGCGACTATCGCGCGCATTTTGGGCGAGGCTTCAAGCCTCGACATATCGAGCAATACGGGCGAAGCCTTCACGTCGTTTGTCGTAAACACGCCCGCTGCGTCGGCAGGGGTTTCCGATACGACAAGCGCCAAGTCGAGGCGCGTAAAATCGTCCTTGTTTCTGATGTCGCACGCGGCCGCGCCGACCTTAAATCCCTTTACAAGCCCGAGTCCGGAGACGTCCTCGCGGACGGTGATATCGAATGTTTTTTCCATTGCCGTAAATAAAAATTCCTATGTTAGAGAAGTCCCGCCGTTTCGTCAAAGCCGAAAATCAGATTCATTATCTGAACAGCCTGGCCGCTCGCGCCTTTTACTATGTTGTCTATAACGGAGCATATTACTATGTTCTTTGTGCGCGGGTCATAGACTGCCGAGATGTCGCAGCGGTTTGTGCCGCACACGTGCAAGGTGTCGGGATACGAACCGCTGGGGAGAACTTTCACGAACGGCTTGCCCGCGTAGGCGCGATTCCATATCGCGTATATATTTTCAACGCCCTCGCCGACAGCCGGAAGCGTAATAGTCGTCGATATACCGCGCGTCATCGGCGCGAGATGCGGATTGAACTGGACTACAATAGTCTCTTTCGCCGCAATCGAAAGTTCCTCCTCAATTTCCGACAAATGGCGGTGCTTCGGCAGCCCGTAAGCTTTCGCGCTCTCGTTTCTCTCGCAGTAGGCGTACGCCAAATCCGATTTCTTTCCGGCCCCGGAAACACCGCTGTACGAATCTATCACTATGTGCTTTTTACCGACCGCACCCTCGCGCATAAGCGGCAAAAGCGGCACGAGAATGCTCGTCGGGTAGCAGCCGGCGCAGGCGATGAGCCTGTCGGACTTCGACACCGGGAAGAGTTCGGGAATAACGTATTTGCCGAGCTTTAAAAGTTCAGGCGCCTTGTGGTCTTCCTTATAATATTCGCGGTATATGTCGAGTGAATGCAGACGGAAGTCGGCGGAGAGGTCGATTACTGTTTTCCCCGCTTCGACAAGGGCCTTCGCGTATTCAGCGGCGGCTCCGTG
The DNA here is from genome assembly GCA_900545715.1 of uncultured Opitutales bacterium. Taxonomy (GTDB): domain Bacteria; phylum Verrucomicrobiota; class Verrucomicrobiia; order Opitutales; family Intestinicryptomonadaceae; genus Merdousia; species Merdousia gallistercoris. The sequence goes on along the minus strand of URAJ01000020.1, from coordinate 16,382 downwards.
CGGAAGCGCCAAAAACCACACGTCTATATCCATCTTTGCCTGTTCCTCCGGAGAGGACGGCGAAAATTCCATGCTCTCCGGAAGCAGATGGCGAAGCGCGGGCATAGAGTCCGCGACTTTCGTCCCCGCGAGGCTTCGCGAAGTCACGCACGCCAACTCCACATTGGGGTGGCGGGCAAGCAATTTTACTATTTCGACGCCGGCGTATCCGGAGGCGCCCGTTATTCCTGCCTTGATTTTCGACATATTTTATTTTTTAACGGCCAAAGCCGTTCTTGTTTTTAAAGCTCCGCACGCATGCGCGCGGCATTTTTTATTTTTTGCGCTAAAAGCCGCGGTGCGCCCCGCCAAATTTTTAGGCAGAACGTCCGCCGCAACAGCGATATTTATTATCGAGATTCTTTCAACCTTCCGATGCAAATTCCCAATCAAGGAAGCATCTCCCAAAACGGAGACCGCGCCATGGTAAATCTTTTAATTTTTTTTGGCGAAAGGCGCCAATTCTAAAAGCTTGGCTTCACTTTTGCAAAAACCGCCAAAAGATTCGGGAAGTGTGGCATTGCGCATTCCCAACATACGCAATCGGAATCCGCTTTTTTAGAATCCGCAATCGGAAAGAGTCGGCCTTAGGCGCAACCTATCGCAAAGAACTATGTTTTCGCCTTGAGCCAGACCGCAAAAAACGCGGCACTCCCCGGCAAAACACAAAAGCCCCTCCGCATTCGCGGAAGGGCTCCAGTGGGAAAATGTATCCGAAAAACGATTAACGTTTTGAGAACTGGAAACGCTTGCGCGCGCCGGGCTGACCGGACTTCTTACGTTCCTTGGCTCTCGGATCTCGGGTCATGAGCCCTTCCTTTTTGAGGACCGCCCTGAGAGTCGCGTCCATCTTTTCGAGCGCGCGGGCGATGCCGAGGCTTATCGCGCCTGCCTGCCCAACAGGGCCGCCGCCCTTGACGCCGATGTTCGCGTCAACCGAATCCTGGAGGCCGGTGCATACGAGCGGACGCATAGCTATCATCTGAAGCTGGTCAGTATAGCAATAGTCGGTTATTGGTTTTTCATTTACGAGAATCTTGCCGGTTCCCTTGCCGAGACGAACGCGCGCGACAGATGTCTTGCGGCGCCCGACGGATACGAAAATTTCGCTGTCGCTCATATCTTGGATTAGAAGTTAAATGGTTTGGGTTGCTGCGCGGCGTGCGGATGCTCGGCGCCGGCGTACACATGCAGTTTTAAGAACATATCGCGCGCGAGCTTGTTCTTGGGAAGCATTCCCTTGACAGCCGCCTCGATAATATATTCGGGCCTGCGGGCGCGGAATTCGGAAAGTTTCACATATTTTTCGCCGCCTACATAGCCGCTGTAAAACATGTATTCCTTTTTGTCTTCCTTTTTGCCTGTCACGCGAATTTTGTCCGCGTTGATTACAACTACGTGGTCGCCGCAGTCGATATTGGGCGTGTAAATAGGCTTATGGCGTCCGCGGAGTACGTTGGCGATTTTTACCGCCAAACGACCCAGCACTTGGTCGGTCGCATCGACCACATACCACTGCTTCTGCTCGTCTTTCTTTGCTATTGTCGTTTTCATCTATGTAAAGAAAAGTATGGCACTTTAGAATTTGAACTGCATTCGTCAAGTGTTTTTTTGCGTTTTACTAATTTTTTATAAAAATAGTTTTTCGATATTCCTATTTTTAAGGGGCTTTGCAAGCCTTATTTTATAAAAATTATCCCAATTTAAGCGGAGAGCCGCAAACTATGCATTCCGACCGCCAATGTAAAAAATAATTAGACTCCAAGCCAACCGACCAAAAATTTTTTTATGATGCAACCACGACATTTATCGCCGCTTCCGCCAACATCGTTTCTGGCCCTATTTTGTAAAACTTGCGGAAAAATTTATTGACCAATCCTCCTTGCGGAAAAATCATATCAAAAAATGAATTTCACAGCCATAGATTTTGAAACAGCCAACTGCGCCAGAGCCTCCGTATGCGCCGTGGGCCTCGTGCGCGTCGAAAACGGCAAGACGGTGGCGGAATACAACACACTCATAAACCCCGAGACATATTTCGACTGGCGCTGCGTAAATGTACACGGAATTACGCCCGAAGATGTCGAGTCCGCCCCAACCTTCCCCAAAGTTTGGAAAGAAATTAAGCCTTTTTTGTCGGACAATGTCGTTGCGCACAACGCCCCTTTTGATATGTCATGCCTGCGCGCCGCGCTCGCGGAGTTTCGCCCGCCGGACGCCTCAGAATTCGACTATATCTGCACGCTCGCAATAAGCCGAAGGCTCTTTGGCATGGGCGGAAACCGCCTCAACGAACTTGCGGAAAAATTCGGGCTTCACTCATTTAGGCACCACGACGCTTTTGAAGACGCCGCCGTATGCGCTGAAATATTTAAAATTTTTGAAACCCGCACAGATGTATCCACTTTTAAAAAGCGTTTCATCCCCCCCTTTTGATTTTGATCTCCGCGATGGTAGTTTACCGCGCACAAGAAAATTTTTTCAGAGAAAATAAAAAAAAGAATTTTTTTTCTTGCAATAGCGCCGATATTTGAATGTATTCATTACTTCAAACATTGACGCAGGGTGGAGCAGCTTGGTAGCTCGTCAGGCTCATAACCTGAAGGTCAGTGGTTCAAATCCACTCCCTGCACCCATTTAAAGGAAACGCGAAACATTTTAGTTCGCGTTTTTTTTTGCGCCCAGAAATTGCAAGCTCGGTAATTGGGTCAACACCAAAGGTTGTGGAATAGGTTGATTTTTTAGATTTGTCTTTCATAGTTTCACCCCGCATTCTACAAAGACGTTCGGGCAAGCCCAAAGCCTGTTGAAATTAACGAATATTACGCGCTCCACCGCCTCTTTCAGTCAACAGCAAGCACCTTTGCGCCGAAAACTTTTTGCATTCTCCGCGCGGCATATTTAACATTCACTCCACACACAGAAAAAATATTTGCAACCTGTCATGCGTGGAATCTGCCTACAATAAAAATTTTAGCGCAAATACGACTTTAACACCCGGGTTTGCAACTCCGCCCGCAGTGGACAGCAACGCTTCTTACAACATTCGCGTAAATAAAAAAAGCGCGCAGAATACAGCGCGCTTTCGGAATTTTTCATAACCGCAATTCTACTTTATTTTCAAATTCGGAATTAGCGGGATTACGTCAACAAGCTCGAGCGATTTCACCATTTCAAGCGTCCCACGCTTGTATTTTTGAAAATGAGGGCTCTTTATATGCTCTTTGTAGGCCGCCTCATTGGCGTATATTTCGAGTATCGTAAACTTGTTAGGCGCGCTTTTATCGGAAACTGCATATAGGGCAAGAACTCCGCGCTCCAACTTCATCGACGCCTTTATTTCCTCTTCAAGAAAAGCTTTGTACTCATCTAAAAATCCGTCCTTAACCTCTATTTTTGAGAGCCTTACCATGAGGGCTTCTTCCGATTTTTCCACGGCATACACCCCCCATGAAAAATTTGAAAATACCAAAACGGCAATCAAAACCTTAAATATATTTTTTATGTTTACCATAGCAATTTGAGATTATTACCGCCCTTTTAGAATTACGTCAATACCCGACCCGCAACGCACTCAAAAAATCACTGCGCAATTTCCGCAACTGCGCAAAAAATTTTTCACGACCGCAAAATACGCAAGCGCACCTTAGCGGCTTTTCCCTCTCCTCCAAAAAATTCCACTTGCCGATTTCTACAAAAATCTTCCGATCTCAAAAATCTCCGCGCCGAAAAAAATTTACAAAATAAAAAACCGCACCCGATTGCGCGGATACGGCCTTTAATTCGACAAATTGCGTCGCAAAAAACAGCGTTATAAGTGGAAGATTTCCTTTACCGCCGTCTGTTCTTCCAACAGTTCCTTGTTGGTCGCGTCAATTTTTTCGCGCGAGAACTCGTTTATGTCGAGCCCTTGGACGATTTCCCAGTCTTTGCCGTCGGAACGCACGGGCAAGGAAGTTATGATTCCCTTCGGTGTTCCATAGCTGCCGTCGGAGCAAACGCTCACGCTGAACCATTGTCCGTCGGGAGTGGGGTTCACGAGAGTGCGAACAGTGTCAATAGCAGCATTCGCCGCGCTCGCCGCGCTCGACAAGCCGCGCGCTTCGATAATCGCCGCGCCTCTCTTTTGAACTATCGGTATGAAATCGTTCTTGAGCCAAGCTTCGTCCTTAATGACATCTGTGACGGGCTTTCCGCCAATCTTAGCATTGTAGAAGTCCGGATACTGTGTCGAAGAGTGGTTGCCCCAGATTGTCATGTTGGTGACTTCGTTTACATGCACTCCGGCTTTTTGCGCAAGCTGCGCCTTTGCGCGGTTTTCGTCGAGGCGCGTCATTGCAAACCAGCGGTTGGAGGGAATGCCGGTTGCATGGGTCATGGCTATCCAGCAATTTGTGTTGCAGGGGTTGCCCACTATGAGAACTCTTACGTCGTCGGCGGCATTCTTTTCGATAGCCTTGCCCTGGCCTACGAATATTTTGCCGTTAATTCCGAGCAAGTCGGAGCGCTCCATTCCCTTCTTGCGGGGCACGCTGCCCACGAGCAGAGCCCAGTTTGCGCCGTTGAAGCCTTCGTCCAAATCGCATGTGGTGACTATGTTGTTGAGCAGCGGGAATGCGCAGTCGTCCAACTCCATCTTCACGCCTTGCAACGCCTTCATTCCGGGCTCTATTTCAATGAGGTTCAACTCCACGGGCTGATCCGGGCCGAACACGTCACCGCTGGCAATTCTGAACAAAAGGGAGTAGCCGATTTGTCCGGCGGCTCCTGTTATTGCAATTCTGATGGGTTTTTTCATTTTTATGTCTCCTCTTGGATTAAAAGTTATTTCCAGTTAAACGGAAATTCAAACGAGAGCAAGAGTGTCTGTTCGGATTTCTGGGCAGTGTCGGCATTGATGGCGTCGTAGTTGTATGTGTATCTCAGTGCTATGTCCATCACTTCGCTCGCATGTATTAGCAGCGCGAGGCTTAAATACGCCGAATATTCTGACGGATCCTGCAAGTTGAAGCCTGCGTACACGCTTTGTTCAAAAGCCATTAGCTTGCTTATGTCCCAATGCAAAGATTCGGAAATAACAGCCATCGCGACCCATTTTGTATCGTAGTTGTCCGCGTTTATGTACCTTACTGCGGGGCCGGGCGCTATGTCTATATAGAGATTGTAGCGTTTAAAGTCGAATCTATAACCAAACGTAATAGCCTCATCGACCTGGTCGCGTATGCCTTTGACTGTGTCGCGCCTGTAAGAAAGCAGGTTTTCGTAGTACCAATGGCTTGTCTTGTCGAAGTCGCGGCGGTATTTTGTCTCTACACCGTATTTGTCGAGGGTTCGGTTTGTGACATCGTTTATAGTTTCGGAAGTATAATCGTAGAATGCCGTGGCTTCAAATTTATTGAGTTCCCACTCCTTTTTGACGTCGAACGCCGCGCTGAGGGAGAAGTTTGTAGAGGTTGTCTCTTTTAGCGCCATGCCGCCACGCAGCCTAAACTGCCAATCTTTGGGGAGATTTTCTTTTATAAAGTTGCGGTAGTCAACTACCCACTGAGGCTCTTTCAATTTTGGCTCAGGCGCGGTTGGATCTTCCGCGGGAGCGGCGCTTTCGGCGGCGGGTTCCGCCTCTTTCTGCGCCGGTTCTTTAGCCTCTGCAACATTTGTTTTAGCCGCCACTTGGACGGGGTCGGGAGAAATTTTGCTTATCGATTTTTTGGGAATAACCACCTGCCCAAAAGACGAATCGAGCACAACTTTTTCGTCAGACGAAGACACCACTTTCCCGGTTATTCTATCGCCGTTTACGAGATTTACAATTTCGGCGCTAGCGGGAAGGCATAAAGCGGCCGCCAATGCCGCCGTAAAAGCGATTTTTCCTATAAAAGTTATGGGAGTGGGCATGTTCTTAATATTTTTTTAAATTAAAAACCTTTAAAATAGTGGCATTGTATGCCGTTCCTTACAAGTTTTTTTTGGCAAAAAAAACGCCAATTTCGCAATTTGGCGCGCCTTGGCAAATTAATATGAAAAAAATATTGAAGAAATTACGGCGAGGAACAGTATTTAAGGGGTTTTTATTTTTTTATTTATAGGAGAACAAAATGGCAGTGCCGATTTCACAGGTAATAACGGTAGCGAAATACGCGATTTCTAATACGCTCAAAGGCAAAAAGCGCTACCCATTGGTAATGATGCTCGAACCGCTTTTTCAGTGCAATCTCGCATGCTCTGGCTGCGGAAAAATACAGTATCCCAAAGAAATTCTCGCGAAAAGAATGCCCAAGGAAAAAGCCTGGGCGGCCGCCGAAGAATGCGGAGCGCCGGTTGTCAGCATTGCAGGCGGAGAACCGCTCCTCCACCCGGAAATGCCGCAAATGATAGAGGGCTTTATTAGGCGCAAAAAATTTGTATATATGTGCACAAACGCACAAGTGCTCCTCGGGAAGATAGACCTATACAAGCCGAGCAAATATCTGTCTTTGGGCATACACCTTGACGGCACCCGGGAAATGCACGATAAATCCGTAAACAAGCCCGGCGCGTACGACATCGCCGTAAAGGGCATAAAAGAAGCCGTAAAGCGCGGATTCAGGGTCACCACCAACACCACAATTTTCAACAACGCCGATCCTGACGAAGTCCGTAAATTCTTCGACGAAGCAATGGCGCTTGGCGTCGAGGGAATGATGATATCCCCGGGATTCCCATACGACAAAGCTCCAAACCAGGATATATTTTTGGAGAGAAACAAGACAGTCGAGCTTTTTAGAAAAATTCTGTCCAATCCCAAGAAGGAATGGGTATTTAACCACTCTCCGGGATTTTTAGCCTTTTTAAAAGGCGAACAAGAGTACGAGTGTACCCCGTGGGGAAACCCGACATACTCGATTTTCGGCTGGCAGAAGCCCTGCTACCTCATAAACGACGGATACTGCGAAACGTTTGCGGAACTCATGGACTGCATAGACTCCTACGGGCTCGGCCATAACGGGACACGCCCAGAATGCAAAGACTGCATGCTCCACAGCGGGTACGAAGCAAGCGCCGTGCGCGATATATTCGGCTCCTTCGGCGGGCTTGCGCGCGCAATAAAGCATATGCGCAATTTCAAAAAGCGCTCATAAAGTGTCCGACGGCGCTAATATATTCGACTCAACAAAACTCCCGGAACTCTGCGAAAAGATTTTTGCAAGCGGAGGATACGCGGGCATATTGCCGAATTTTGAGCACCGACCCGAGCAGGAAAAAATGGCGTATTGTTGCGCCCAGGCGTATTCAGGGAACGGCGCGCTGCTGTTTGAGGCTGGCACAGGAGTCGGCAAAAGCATGGCTTACCTCGTTCCAGGAATAATAGCAGCCCGCAGATTCAAGCGGCAGCTTGTGGTGGCGACCCACACAATAGCCCTGCAACAGCAGATTATGCAAAAAGATCTGCCGCGCATAGAAATGATGTTTTCAAATTGCGCGGCACTTTCGGACTGCGCCGATTTTAAGGCCGCGCTATTATTGGGCAGAGCCAACTATCTATGCCCGCACAGGCTCAAACGCGCCCTCGCCGAAAAGCGTGAACTCTTCGACACCGCCGAGAGCGCGGAGCTTGAACGCATCGCCCAGTGGGCACTGACAACTCGCACGGGACTTGTCGATGAACTCAATCCGCCGCCGAAACCGGAGGTCTGGGCGTGGGTAAATGCCGACGCGTCTTCGTGCACGCCCAAAAATTGTTCGGACGGCTCATGCTTCTACCAAAACGCGCGCCGCGAGATTTCCTCGGCGGACGTGGTTATTCTAAACCACAATCTGCTCTTTTCGCTTCTCTCTGCGGGAATGGGCACAAACGGGGAGGAATCCGGCATTTTGTTTGCAAACGATATGCTCGTAATCGACGAAGCGCACCTGATACCCGATGTTGCGTCGGCTGCATACGGGCTGTCGCTTTCGAGCGCGGGAATCAGGCGAGAACTTTGCAGGATATACGACCCGAGGAAAAAACGCGGACTTATCGCCCGCAGCGGGCTCGCCGAATTTAGGGACAAACAAATTGTTTGCGACGCCATAAGCGAGTGCGACGAACTCTTTTCAAGAATCCGAAAAGATTTTCTTCTTTCCCGCGACACCGTGCGGCTCAGCTCGCCAGACTGGGCCGACGCATATTCGGCTACCGGCGCGCTCGACTCTGTCGCGCGGCTTCTTGACACGCTCGCGCAAAACGCCCCACAGGAAAAGCTCGCGGCGGAAATAAAAGACTACCGGAGGAAAGTGGCGGGAATGAAAAATGCGATAGAAGAATGCGTGTGCCTATCCGACCCTGAATCCGTATATTGGCTCGAAGCTACCGGGGTCGGCGGAAGAAATGTCACCCTAAATTCCGCCCCGATAGAAGTATCAGGCATATTGAGGAGAGTTTTATTTTCAAGGGGCTCTCCGATAATACTCACATCGGCAACCCTCGCAATATCGGGAAGCATGGAGGATTTTTCCGCGAAAGTCGGCGCCGAATCCGCCGAGTCTTTCATTTGCGACTCGCCTTTCGACTACGACGCCCAAATGCGCGCCTTTTTGTTTTCCGACGCCGCCGCGCCCGACAAAGACACCGGCAAAATGGACTGCCAAAAGACGGCTTCATACATATCCAAGCTCTCCAACGTTGTAAAGGGCGGAACTCTCGTTTTATTTACGAGCCATGCGGACTTAAAGCGCACCGCGGAAATTCTCGAATCGGCGGAGCTTTTAAAAGGGCGCAATCTATATGTTCAAGGGCGCATGCCGCGCGCCGAAACGATACGCCGTTTTACCGAGGACGCAACCGCAGTTCTCATGGGAACCGACACTTTTTGGACGGGAATCGACGTGCCCTCCGACGCGCTTTCGCAAGTTATAATCGTGAGGTTGCCGTTTGAGAATTTTAAGCACCCGCTCACCGAGGCGCGAATGGAGCGCGCCGAAGCGCTGGGGGAGAATCCCTTTATGAAAATATCGCTGCCCGCCGCGATAATCAAATTCAGGCAAGGCATAGGCAGGCTGATTAGAAGCGCACGCGACCGTGGTATTATATGCGTTCTCGACCCGCGAATGCTGACAAAATCGTACGGCAAGAATTTTGCCGCCGCAATCCCGACCTCGCACGTTGAAAGGGCGCGCTTTGAGGACATAGACAATTTTATAAAATTGGAAGCGGACGATTTATTTTCGGAATAATTTATTTTCGGGGAGATTTTACCGCCCGTTTCTTTTCCCCGCGCCGCCATTGCTTTGCGAATGCCCTTTTCTTTTTGCAGCAAGCTCCACACTTGTCTTAGAGTCCGTTCCCACACGGCATTTCAGCGCTCTGCGCGCGAAATGTTTGCATAGTTCTACGGGGACTTCCCAAACGCAAGATATTTTTGCAAATTACCATTATAGCCTATGAAAATCCCCACAAACTTCGGAGGAAATTTTCGTTCCCAAAAATCTGGATTATTTCCGCGCTACATTGTTTATGGATATGGCGGAAATAAAACCCACACAATGGCAAAGGGTTAAAATTCAGCAAAAAAATATCCGCAACCTCTTTTAAAACACAAGGCTTTCACCGAGCCAAAACGAAAAAAAAGACGCTACAAAAAGCAGAATATACTCTGCAATTTTGCCTGCGCCCCCTTAGTTTTTGAGTCAAAACCGCCGGCCTGAAAAATCAAAATGAGGCGTTATCGGCGCGTATTAAAACTTATAGACGCGCACGTAGTCGATTTCGTATCTCATAGGCATTGCATTGTCATCAACAGGCCCCTTGCCTTCTTTCGGATTGCCTATCGCCAGATTCAACAAAAGGAATTTTGATTTCAAAAACGGATTTGTGCCCTTATGCTTTCCGGCATTTATGGATTTGTCGAGCGGCATTTCATTTAGAAGCTCTCCGTCGAGGTAAATTCTGTACGATTTTTCGTCCCAGTCCATTCTCCATACATGGAAATTGGCAAACCAATCCGGATCTTTTTTGAGGAAGTGCGAAACGGGTATTTTTTTGTCGTTCCAAAAAGACCCGTTATTGGAACCCTCCCACGCAAAGTTTGCCAAAATATTGGGCACGCCCCCTATTCTGTAAAACTCCATTACATCTATTTCTCCGCAAGCCGGCCACGGGATAAAATTGGACTTGTCGCGAATATTTTCGCCAAGAAGCCAAATTGCCGGCCATGCGCCCTTCCCGAAAGGTATGCGCGCGCGCACTTCGAGCCTGCCTTTTTTAAAGTCGAAACTATTTTTTGTCACAATAGAAGACGACGTGTACTCTGCATACTCTCTACCGTAAGCCCAGTAGTCTTTCGGTTCCCTGCCGAACTGCGGATTTTTTACCTTCTCCTTGCGCGCCTCTATTACGAGAAATCCGCCTTTGCAATAGGTGTTCTTTGGAGTGTACCATTGCAGCTCCATATTGCGGACAAAACCATGTTCAAAATACCATTTCTCGGAATTGGGCGCGCCGTCCTCTGAAAATTCGTCCGAGAACACGAGTTCCCCCTCTTTTTCCGACGAAACAGCAAAAGGTAAAAAACTAAAAAACACGGAAAATAAAAAAATGTATTTCATAAAACCTTATTACTTTTCCCTGCGCTTACAATCAATCCAAAATTAAGTTTTATTTTGCCGCATAGAATCCTCCGCCGGTTTTCCCCCTTTCATCCTCGAAAAGAGAGCATCCGCCGCCTTCTATTTTAAAATGTACGTCCGCATTTCTGCAAAGAACTACATTTATATCTTATTAGAGAGGGAATAGAAAAATATATCGGTGCGCGTTAAGATAGCTATGCAAAAACTGGAATAGATTTAACGCGCAAAAAAACGCCGCAAAAAATATACTTTTGCGGCGCCGAAATATAAACGCAAAATTAACGGAATTTTCTGCGGGCAACCGCTACTGCAACCGCGCCCAAGAGCGCCGCCGCAAACGAAGCAAGCTGCGGCTCCGGAACTGTCGTGAGGTATAAAGTATTGTCAGTCCAAGCCAAATCAAAATCAATATCGAGCCCCGATATTTCGAAGTCTCCTTCGGGATTGTCAAAGTCAAATCCGCTTGTCGAAGCGGCTGATATTAACGCATATTCTGTATTCTCGAGCAGTTCTACATTTGAGAAGTCGATATATATCAGCTGCTCTTCCGCCTTTGAAAGCTTGCCGCCTATCGTCACAAATGCGGTCTCAGAGTTTATAGTATCGGGAGCATAGATTGTCCACTTGTTCAATAAAGACGTCGCATTATGTTGGTCTAAATTGAAATCGGCTTCAACTGTCATCTGATTTACATAAGTGTTTACATTCACTCCATTGAAAAGCAGCTGTCCCCTTTTTAAAGTAAAAGTATCCAAGTATCTGTCTTTTGAGCCGAAATTATATGTTCCGTTAGCAAGGTATAACAAATCGCCTATTGACATATTAAAGGTTTTCTGGGAGGCGTCGGCAGAAACAACAAAGCTCTGTGTATTCGAATAGCCGATTTCGAGATTTCCACTTATTTCAAAGTTCATATCTTCGTTTTCCTTGCCTGCCCCACCGAGATATATGGTAGAACTCCTACTTGACCTGTCGATAAACCCTGCGACTTGCAAAGAAGAACTTATAACCATCTGCCCCGGACCATCAACTGCTGCACTATCTCCCAAAGAATAGCGGACGAACCCAATTGTATTCCCCGCGACAGGCGCCGTCGCCGGAGAGTACGCGCCTTCCGCATAGCTATGCGGCAGGGTCCATATGCTAAACGAAGGCTCTGTCACCACAACCCAGTTGGACTCGTCAAAAACGTCGTACGAATTTTGCGCGGTAAATAGATAGTTGGCAGCTTGCGTTCCAATCGCCGCCGCCATTGACAGTATGAAAATTATACCTTGCCCATATTCATGCGGAAAATTTGAGGCTTTTTTAGGATATAGTCAACTAATAATATCTAACCCGTTTTTTTTAATATATAGCTATTAAAAAAAAAGCCCTACCTAAAAAGGCAGGGTTTTTTCTTACATATTTAAGCGAAGGTTAGCCGGATAACTTTTCTTCTGCGCTCTGGCTTAGAACACAAGTAAATCCTCCGGCCCTTGCGATTTTAATTTCTGCAACAAAAGTTTAGTGCAAAAAATTTCCTACACAAAAGCTTGTCGCAAAAATTACCCGTTGTCTGGGAGTGGAGGCGCGATAATTCCCTCGTCGCCGTCGTCGTGCTTTTCCTGTTCTATTTTTTCCTCTTCGGATATCTCTGCCGCCGTTTTGCCGTCAGTCTTTTCGGGAGCAGGTGTCGGCGTAAATTCGCCGCGCACGATTTTATACACGTCTGCGCCGTCTATCGTTTCGCGAATGAGTAGTTCGTTCGCAATTATATCGAGTTTATCGCGGTTTTCGGAAACTATTTTTCTCGCGCGGTCGAGCTGGCCGTCAACAATAGCCTTTATCTCGTCATCGACAAGCTGGGCGGTCTTCTCGCTAAAATGTTCGTCGCGCGCAATCTCCTTGCCGAGGAATATATGGTCTTGATTTTCGCCGAGGGCTATCGGGCCAATCTCGCCCATGCCCCAATCGCAAACCATCTTACGGGCTATTTTTGTAGCCTGCTTTATATCGCCGGCAGCGCCGTTTGTTATGTCGGTAAACACTATCTCTTCCGCGACTCGCCCGCCGAGGCTCGTGCATATATGGTTGAGCAGCGACTTTTTCGATTCCGTGCGGATGTCGCGCGAAGGCACAAACATTGTCGATCCCAGGCTTTGCCCGCGCGGAATTATCGTCACCTTATGTATCGGCAAACGCCCGTCGTCTATCACGGCTTGGATTAGAGCGTGGCCAGCCTCGTGGTATGCGGTGAGTTTTTTCTCGTCGGAATCCATGAGCTTGCGGCGTTCCCTTCCAAAAAACACTTTGTCGCGCGCCTCGTCTATGTCCGCCATAGTGACAAGCGACTCGTTGCGCCGCGCCGCTATTATCGCGCCCTCGTTGAGCAGATTCGCCAAATCCGCCCCGGAACAGCCGGGAGTTATCTTGGCGACAGTTTCCAAATCGACAGAAGGATCGAGTTTTATTTTTGCCGCGTGGATTTTGAGAATTTCCTCCCTGCCCTTGACGTCAGGAAGGTCAATGACCACCTGCCTGTCGAAGCGCCCGGGCCGCAAAAGCGCGCTGTCGAGCACGTCGGGGCGGTTTGTTGCGGCAATTATTATAACTCCGCTGTGTGCGTCGAAACCGTCCATCTCGACGAGCAGCGAATTGAGGGTCTGCTCCCTTTCATCGTGGCCGCCGCCCATGCCTGCGCCCCTCTGGCGCCCGACCGCGTCGATTTCGTCGATGAAAACGAGGCACGGAGCCGTCTTGCGGGCTTGCTCGAACATGTCGCGCACTCGCGCCGCTCCGACACCGACAAACATCTCGACAAAGTCGGAGCCGCTAATCGAATAAAACGGGACGTCTGCTTCCCCCGCAACAGCTCTCGCCAACAGCGTCTTTCCCGTTCCGGGAGGACCCACCATCAAAATTCCCTTCGGTATCCTTGCGCCTATGTCGCTAAAACGCTTCGGGTTTTTCAAAAATTCAACGACTTCCGAAACCTCCTCCTTCGATTCGTCGCAGCCCGCCACGTCCTTAAAAGTCACCCTATCCTTGTCGGGAGTAAGCAGGCGCGCCCTGCTCTTTCCGAAGCTCATCGCGCTTCTGCCGGTGGCCCTCATTTGGCGCGTAAACAGAAAATAAAGCACGCCCACTATTATTAAGAACGGCAGCACGCTCGACACCAAGTTCCCCCAAAAAGTATTGGAGGGGACTTCCTTAACTTCCCACGGCGCAGTCGGGTAGGTCAGGCGCTTGTACATCTCGTCGGTTATCCTGCCGGAAAACACGAATTCGAGGGCGCGCGGGGCGTCTTTCGGGGCGTCTTCAAGGCTATAGACGGGATTTTTCATCTTGCCCTCCACAACGTACCAGTCCTTCCCGGCGGAGGGGTCGTTGCGAATGGAAATTTCCAGCAGCGAGTCGTTTTGAACCGCAGTCATCAACTGCTTTGTATCGAGCGTTTGTATCTTTCCGGCGCCGCCGCGCGGCAACGACACCAGCATAATTATTGCGCACACAATCACAATCCAAACAAAGTACGGCCTGTTTGGTATCTTTCCAAAAGTATTTTTTTCCTTCTTCTCCATTTGATACAGGGAAGTGATTAAATTTTAAAAATTTTCGAACGTCAATTCAATTACTGAGCGGGAATTTTCCACCTTGAACAGTTCGGACGGCGGTAATCCGGGGCTCCAAAGTATATTGTCCCCCGCATTACAGACAACGAAAGCCTCCTTTCGTTTCCATATCGGTATTTTTTTGGCGTTAAACATATCTTTTAGTTTTTTTGGAGAACGCGAACCGAGCGGGGCATAGCAGTCGCCGGGGCGGCGGGTGCGCGCCACGAGCGCTCCGTCCACAAGCCCACCGGTGGCGGACAAATCTATGTACGCCCTTACATTGTCGTCATTCTCTCCGTTTTTTATCGACTCAAAGCGCGCGCGGGTAAGCGAAATTTTTTCGACCCTCAGCATTCCGCCGTTCGGAAGCCTGTTTTTCCCGGACTTCAAAACCACACTCCACTCTGAAGCCTCCCGCGCACTCTCTATTCTAAGCTCGCCCTCAGAAAAAAACATCTCCAAGCCCATGCCTACGCTCGCCCGCGCAAATCCGCCCTCCGCGGCGTCCGATACAAATGCGTCAACACACCCAGCCCTGACCTCTGCGGCGAGCGAATTTAGCGCAAGTAGCTTCGTGGCCGCGCGCCTCAATATTGCGCTCTCGCGCGCAAGGGCGGCGGGCAATCTCAAAACTTTCGGGGGCAAATGCGAAGGCGAAACTTCGAGGTTTGGATTCGCCTCGGCAAGCGCCCTCTCGAAAACTTTTTCGATAAAATCGGAATCCTCCTGAAATTGCGCTCGCGAGCGCAAAGCCGAGCTTGAAAACCCACCCGCGCACAAGGAGTCGATTGCCGGAATAATCTCGTCGCGCAGCCTGTTGCGAAGGAAATCGGCGGACGCGTTTGTCTCGTCCTCCCTCCAATCAATTTTCGCGTCTCTTAAAAGATTTTTTATATCGGTTTTGGAAAGTCGCAAAAGCGGCCTAACGAGAACCGCCCCGCGAAAATGCGATACAGGCCTCGGCGCCGACATTCCCGCAGCCCCCGAGCCGCGCATAAGGCGCATTACCAAAGTTTCGGCGACGTCCCCGGAATTGTGCCCCTGCACTACGGCCGACAACCCAAGCTCCGCGGACTGCTCTGCGACAAACCCAAGCCTGAGCCTTCTAAGCGAATCCTCAGTGATTTTTTTCGGCGGCGTTGCGGCTTTCCCCAGGATAAAATTCGCGCCAAGCGCCTTTGCGACGGCCCCGACAAATTCCGCGTCGGAATCGGCCGCCGCGCGCTCGCGGTGGTTGAAATGCAACACGTACACATTCTTTTTATTATTTGAGAATACGCCCGCCACCCACATCAAGGCGCATACCGAGTCCGCCCCGCCGGAGCACGCCACGCCTATCTTTCCGCCGCTTTCGGCAATCCTGACCACCTCCTTAGCAGCGGATTTTTCGAGCGCATTTTTTGGAATTTTAAATCTTATGTTTTTTTGCATTTTAAGACGCGATTTTATATATTGCAATTAAGAGCGCCATTGAAGCGGGCGCAAGCAGGAAAGCGATTTTTCGGCGGCCGAATCTGCCGCAGATGTCGGAGACAAATAGAAATCCCAAAGCGGCTATCGCCGCCGCCAAACCGCTTTTAACGGCAAAATCGACCGACACGTCCGCGGACGAATCGAGCCCTACGGCGCCTTCGCCCATAACTTTCACAACAGCACACGCCGCCGCGTTCAGCCACTGGGCGATTGCGTCCGGCAGGAAGAACCCCGCAAAACCGAGGCTCACAGCAATCCCCGCCCCGAATACAAACAGGGGCGAATAGAGGGCCGATATTAAAGACGCATATCCGAAATAGTGCGCCGTAAGCGGAAACGCTGCAACCGCGCACCCGAAGGAAATGCAAACGCCCCCGACTGCAAAGTCAAACAGGCGGCGGCGGGATTTAGAGTATAGCGAGGTAATGAATCCGCCGTATAGAGTCCGCGGCGCAAATCTCGAAGAAAGAAATTCAAAGAGCGGAAGCGAATAGACGAATATCGAGGCCGCAACGCAGTACGAGAGGGAAAACCCGGCGTCGGAAATGTCGCTTGGAAATATTGCAAGCGATATTATCGCGGCCAAAACCAGAGAGTCTATCGGCTTCGCCCCCCTGCCCAAAAGCGACGCGAGCCATACAATCGCCACCATTCCAAACGCCCGCATTGCCGACGGCCTTCCGCCGCACG
>URAJ01000019.1 GCA_900545715.1 uncultured Opitutales bacterium | reverse complement strand
CTGCCGTTGCCGGAGCCGCCACAGGGGCGGCCTGCTGCGCCGGAGCGTATGAGGCCGCCGCCACAGCCAAAAGTATAAGTGCGCTTCTCTCAAAATGTTTCATATCAATCCTTGGGGAAAATGGGTTTTATATTGTAAGCTCGAGCTGTTTGACTTCTTCGTAGTCGGGAGATTTCTTGTTTTCCTCGTTCCCCACAAACTCTTTGCAAATAGCCCTTCCTTCGTCCCGCTTGCCCTCTGCGGCGAGAACCTTGGCGGCCTGAATTACCGCTTTGCCGGTCCAGTTGTAGCAGTTGGCATAGCCGAGGAAACATCTTTCATAATACATTATCGCCTTATTTGAATCTTTTGCGTCGCGGGCGATATTGCCAAGCTTGAACAGCGCCTCAGCGTACGATTCGCCGCGCCAACTTGGCGATTTAAGTATTTCCTCGTATTTCTCAGACGCCTCTTGGCGTTTGCCGAGAGCCATGAGCGTATCGGCCTTTTTTAGAGCCGCCTCCGCCGCGCGGGGATCCGACGGGAAATCCTCCTCTATTTGAGTGTAAATTGCCAAGACCTTGTCCCAGTTAGTCTGGCGCGTTTCGAGAGCCGCCTCCGCGAATAATACGTCTATCAGATAGTCGTATTCATCGCGCGCTTTTGCCTCGTTAAAAGCCTTGCGCGCCTGTTCGGGGGCGAACTTCTCGTTTATTTTGCCTATCCATGCGAGGGTTCTGACAGAAGCCTTTTTAATGTCTTTCTCGTCGAACATCTTTGCAACCTGAATCGGCTTTCCGATGGAGTCGAGCCCCATCATTAGCCTGAATGCGAGCGTGTCGCGCTTTTCGGACTCGGCCTTTTTGAGAAGATCCTTAAAGAAGTCCTCAGCCTTCTGGGGGTATTTTGCAAGCTGACCCTTGTATTTTTCAAGAAGCGCTTTTATGTTGGACTTGTCGTTGTAAAGATTCGGGCCGAAAGAAGTGTCGTGCTTGAAGCTGTTGTATATTCGCTTGTCTATCTTCGGGTTGGCCATGAAGTACCTGTACCTTTGCGCGGGCACCTCCACCATATTATATAAGAGCTCCCTGTCGCTCATCAATTTTTCGATAAACGCAACGGTGGCGTTTAGCATGTCGTAGTTCGCATTGCGGAGGCGGTCGTAGTCGAGTATCATCTTATCGACGCCGTCGTCTTTTGGGTTGTCGCCGTATTTGTCGATTGCGCTGCGGTATATTTCAAGCGCGTCGGCGGGCAAACCAAGCTTTTCAAGCGCGAGAGCCTTGTGCGAATTTATCGTCGAGGGGATACCGTCTTTCTTAAATGTAGACAGGTATTTATCCATTAGTTTTACGACATCCTCGTATTTTTCGTCCGCCATGAGCAGCTTCGCGGCCTGCGTGTAGGCGTTGTCTATAATACTCTGGTTCTTCGTGTACTTTTCGACGTTCATGTAGTGTTCGATAGCTTCCTTGACTGCCATCGAGTTTGCGTAGATGTCGCCGAGGAAGTATTCCACTTCGCCGCGCAAAGCACTGTCGGGATACGATTCTATGAAGTTTGTAAGGGCCTCGCGCGCTTTCGGGAAGTCGCCTATCCCGAAGAGAGCCACGCCGTTGCGGTATCCGGCGTCCTCCGCATAGGGGCTTATCGGATAATTTTCGGTAATCTCGCCGAATACCCTTCCTGCATTTTTGAAGTCGCCGTCGGCCATATAGCCCATGCCGAGCCAGTATAGCAGGCCGTCGGATATGCTCGAATCCTCAAAGTCTTCAACATATTGCGAATAGGTTTTTATCAGCTCCTTGTACTCGCTATTTTCGAGCCATGTACGCCCCATCAAGAATACGAGGTCGTTTGAATACGGGGATTCGTCCGGATATTCCTCAACGAAAGCCTTTGCGACCTTGAAAAATTCCGGATAGTTTTTCTTGCCGAGCCAATATTGCGCGATTCGCAACTGCGCGTCGTTGTAGTACTGCCCGTCCGGGAAATCCTTCAAATATTCAAGGCAGAGTTTGTACATTTCCTCGTTTTTGCCTATCTTGTAGGCGCCGATTATCGCAGCGTAAAAGAAGTCTTCGCGCGCGGGATGCTCCCTAAACTTGGGATCGAGCAGCTGCATGTACGACCAGAAGCTCTCGTAGTCGCGGTTTGTTAGCATATAGTTGCGGGACGCTCTTAGCATCAAATCCGCCGTATAGTCCACGACGTCGTCGTTTATTTTGTTAATTGCGTATTCGATGGACTTAACTTTGTTGTCGAGCTCCGTTATTTGCGGGTTTGTCGGGTTTATGCGTTTTAGGATTTCTACGCGCTTTTTTGTCTTATCAACATAGGAAGTCAGGTTTTTTAGGATTTTATCGCGGCCGAAAACCATCGAATAAAGCGCGGAAGCCTCGCTGTAGCGCTTTTGCTCAACGAGCTTGTCGCCCGCGTTTAGCAGAGCCATATTCAGGCCGAGATCGCTGCGCGAAACCGTGTCTAGGGACATGTATTTAAGATACTGTTTGAGGTCGTCGAACTTTTTCAGATTCGTTGCAGTCTGGATCAAAGCCGATGCGGCTGAAACCTTATCTTCGGGGTCTTTCGCTCCTTCGAGCTTCAATTTGAACCATTTTTCCCCTTCCTGCCACTTTTGCGCGGTAAACAACAAATCCGCTATCTTCTTTATAATTTCGTAGCGCTTGGCGTTGCTCAAACCATTGGAATAGGGCGGCTCAAGAAGGCGCTCGCGGCAGGTTGCAGCCTTTACGAGATCCCCGCGCGCCGCGTAGCAACTCGCCTCAACCTCTATCGCGTTGTTGGCCATTTTCCCGCCGGGGAATTCCTTTATTACTTTGTCGAAAAAGCCTATCGCCTTGTCCAGGAGCTTGTCGTCCCTCGTGGCGTCGTACTCTTGCACATAGCTGTACGCCATGAAGAAATATAGGTCTTCAAGCTGTTTTTTCAGGTTGGCGTCGTCGGAATCGGAAATTCTCGTCACGAGCTCTACCATGTACGGACGCGCTTCGAGATACCTCTTGGCGTTCACCAGCTCCATCGCCTGGTCCTTCAAGACGGTCGTTCCCATTTGTTTTACCTCCGCCGCGTCTTGGGCGAGGGCCGCGGCCGGCAATACCGCCGGCGCGCAGGCCGCCGTTATTATTTTTATAAGTCGGGTTCTAAATCTCATCTTATACAGGGATTGCAAATCTTTACCGAAAAACGTATTTTTCGGAATGGTTTGATTGGGATATTCTTCTTGTTGATGTTTAAATCAAATAAGATATCGGCGGCATTTTCCAGCTTTTTTTTAATTTTTTCAAAAAAACGCCGCAAAAAAATGGTTGAAGAAATGCGCAATGCTCGTAAAGTAAGCTAATTTTAATGGGGCCAAACGCCTTCTTGAAGACGCCGCCCATACCTAAAACAAACAAAGCCTATATATGAAAGTAAAGACAAAGACATCAAAAAAAACCGTTAACCCCGCCGCGATGAAGGGCGCCGACGTCGTAGTGCGCTGCCTCGAAAACGAAGGGGTAGACATTGTCTTTGCATATCCGGGCGGTTCTTCAATCGATCTCCACAACGCCTTTACGCGCTCTAAGAAAATCCGCGTGATTCTCCCCAGGCACGAACAGGGCGGCGGTTTTATGGCCCACGGATACGCTCGCTCCACCGGCAAGGTCGGCGTATGCATGGCAACCAGCGGCCCCGGCGCAATGAACCTTCTCACCACAATTTCCGACGCGTTCATGGACAGCATTCCCATGGTCGCAATCACCGGACAGGTTTTCCAGTCGCTCATCGGCAAAAGCGCATTTCAGGAAACTGACGTATTCGGAATGACACTGCCCGTCGTAAAGCACAGCTATCTCGTCCTCAATGCGGAGGATTTGCCGCGTATTATTAAAGAGGCGTTTTTAATTGCGAAAAGCGGCAGGCCCGGCCCGGTTGTCATCGACATTCCCAAGGACGTCCAACAAAAAGTGTTCGTCCCGGACTTCGACGCCAAGCCGGACCTCCCAGGTATTAAGCCGGTTTCCGTCGCCTCCGACGCCGACATCTCCAAAATTATTTCCATGATTTCCGCATCAAAAAAGCCCGTAATCTACGCCGGCGGCGGAATCATATCTTCAGGCTCGTCAAAAAAGCTCGACGAATTCTCAAAAATACTCGGAATACCCGTCGCTACGACTCTCATGGGCATCGGCTGCGTCGATCCGATGGAAAAGAAAAACCTATACTGGTTTGGAATGCACGGAACGTATGTCGGCAACAGGGCCGTGCTTGAATCCGACCTGCTCATCGCTCTCGGCACGCGCTTCGACGACAGAATAACGGGCGTTGTCTCAAAATTTGCGCCAAACGCAAAGATAATACACCTGGATATCGATATTTCAGAGCAAAACAAAAACGTAAAGGTTGACCTGAGTGTGTGCTCCGAAGTTGGCGCAGCCCTCGACAAGCTTTTGGCCGCCGCTAAAAAATTGTCCAAAAAGCCGGACTTCTCGGAATGGATTGGGCAAATATCCCAGTGGAAGAAAGTCCACCCCTACCCCTTCGGGCGCCATAACCGCAAAAATATAACCTCGCAAGAGGCGATAGCGGAACTTTACAGAGTCTCAAAAGGCGACGTAATCGTCACCACCGGCGTAGGCCAGCACCAGATGTGGACTCCGCAAAACTTCATATTCTCCAAGCCGCGCCAGTTTATCAGCTCTCTCGGCGCGGGCACAATGGGCTTCGGGTTGCCGGCGGCAATAGGCGTAAAAGTCGCCAACCCGAAAGCGAAAGTTGTCGATATCGACGGCGACGGCTCATTCCAGATGAACATTCAGGAAATGGCCACGGCGGTAATGGAAAACATTCCCGTGAAGGCGATGATTCTGAATAACCAATTCCTCGGAATGGTCATGCAGTGGGAGGATATGCTCTACGGCGGAACGCGCGGAAACACTGTTTTGTCGCGCGACCCGAACAATATGGGCGGCCCCGAAAATATCGATGCGATATATCCCGACTATTGCAAAATAGCCGAAGGGTACGATTGGGCTTGCGAAAGGGTATGGAAGAAATCCGAGCTTCCCGCCGCGATTGACAGAATGTTAAAGTCCGACAAGCCGTATCTTTTGGAAGTGATTGTCGAGCACGACGAGCACGTTCTGCCGTTCATTCCCCCGGGCAAGTCGGCCGACGAAATAATCGTCGAATGCTCCAGCTGCCCGAACGCTCCAACCTGCGACATAAAGAAATAACCATGCCAGAAAATAAAAATATAGTAACCCTTCACACGAACTGCGGAGACATAAAAATAAAGTTGTTTCCCGAAGTAGCGCCCAAAGCGTGCGAAAACTTCAAAAAGCTCGCAAGCAGCGGGTATTACGACGGCATAACTTTCCACCGCGTAATAAAGGACTTTATGATTCAGGGCGGCGACCCGACAGGTTCTGGTTGCGGCGGG
Organism: uncultured Opitutales bacterium; assembly: GCA_900545715.1. GTDB lineage: Bacteria > Verrucomicrobiota > Verrucomicrobiia > Opitutales > Intestinicryptomonadaceae > Merdousia > Merdousia gallistercoris. Next base: position 37,152 of record URAJ01000019.1, on the reverse strand, counting down.
CAATCCGTGTGGGGCAAGCCGTTTGAGGACGAGTGCTCTCCGGACGTGGCGTTCGACCGCCCTGGGCTTTTGGCAATGGCAAACGCCGGTCCGGGAACAAACGGCAGCCAGTTCTTCATAACAACCGTCCCCACACCGTGGCTTCACATGCACCACACTATATTCGGCGAAGTCATCGAGGGAATGGACGTTGTTAGAAAGATAGAAAACACTCCCACAGGATTCATGGACAAGCCCGTCAAGCCCCAAAAAATTGAGTCGGCGACGGTCGAATAATTTCCGCTTCGGAAAATCTCAGGCTGCATATTTTTCCGAATAGACGGCTTTATATTCGCAAACCTTTGTCTATATTATTCCCCGCCAAAAAATTTTCGACGGGGATTTTTTATGGCATTTTGCACGCAAGTTACGCCGCGCGGTTGCTTCTTTTTTGGACAAAAAAAATACAGCCGCAAAGCTTAGTTAAACTACCCATTACCCATCGGCGCGCCGCGATTGCCGCACGGCGCAAAGCGTTAAAACAGCCGAAAGCCGCGCCCGCAACCCCCAAGTCAATGCAACCCGCCGCCAAACTACAATAAACACTGATTGTTAAATTAAAAAACTGCTAAATTTTTAGGATAAGCACATCGCTTTCAAATATCTTTTGCAAAATATGGATTGCCGGCGAGAACCCGGCGCAACACCCCTCCGGCCCAGCGCATAGTTTTTCGGCTCATACTTGCAGCAATCCGCAAGCCTTTGCAGAAATAAAATTCTTGCGCCTGCAAACTCTCATGGAAAAAAGCCGATATCATAGTATTATATAAAATAAGGGTTGCATTCGGCCCGCGTAAAAAAATATATTCGACGCAATGACGGACATATCACATCTATCGGGCGCCCTGCAAGAGGAGAAGGCGAAAGCGCGCGTTCTGCTTGTTGACGACCAAAAAATCATAGCGGAAGCAATGAAGCGCCTGCTCGCCGACCAGCCCGACATAAGCTTATATTATTGCCCCAATCCGTCAAAGGCCATAGACGCCGCAAAGGAAGTCAAGCCAACTGTAATTTTGCAGGATTTGATTATGCCGGAAGTTGACGGGCTGACCCTCGTAAAATTTTTCCGAGCCTGCCCCGACACGCGCGACATTCCCCTCGTCGTTCTATCCTCGAAGGAGGAGCCAGACATAAAATACCGCGCATTTGAAAACGGCGCAAACGACTACATGGTCAAATTCCCGGACAAGCTTGAAGTCCTCGCGCGAATACGCTACCACTCCCGCGCATACACAACGCTGTGCGAGAGAAACGACGCCATGAACAAGCTCCAGCAAAGCCAGATTGCGCTAAAAAAGGAGCTTGACGAAGCCGAGAATTACGTGACGAGCCTCCTCCCCGAAAAAATAGACACCTCTGACCTATCGTCAGACTGGATTTTCAAGAGTTCAACGGAGCTCGGCGGCGACTGCTTCGGCTACGGGTGGATAGACTCCGACAAATTTGCCGTCTATTTGCTGGACGTGTGCGGGCACGGGGTCGGAGCCGCGTTGCTGTCGGTTTCGGCGATGAATGCGCTGAGGTCGCGCACGCTCTCGGACGTTGATTTCGGCAAGCCCGACCAAGTTTTGTCCGCGCTAAACAACGCATTCGAGATGGAACGGCAAAACGGAATGTATTTCACCCTGTGGTACGGCGTTTACGACAAGTCCTCGCGCGAGCTCTCATACGCATCGGGCGGCCACCCTCCGGCGATTCTCGTCTCAGGCGGAAATGTTCGGCGGCTGACGACAAACGGATTTATTATCGGAGGAATGACTCCGATGAACTTCCGCAGCGACAAAGTAAAAGTGGAGCGCTGCTCCAAGCTGTACGTATTCAGCGACGGCGTGTACGAGGTTGAAAAGCCGGACGGCCACACGATGTCTTTGGACGAATTTGTCGCTGAAATACCAAAGCCCGCCCGCGCAGGGCTTTCGAAAGTGGAAAGCATGATGGCATTTTCCAAGGATATCCAGAGGAACGACTCCTTTGAGGACGATTTTTCCCTATGCGAAATAATTTTTAAGTGAGATGAGAAAAGCCTATCCAGCAGTGCTCGATTCGCTCGACGCCTTGCGCACCGACGCCGACGCCTTTTGCGCCGAAAACCGCATAGACGCCGATTCCGTTTTCGCGCTGAATCTGTGCCTTGAAGAAGTTTTTTCAAACAGCGCGATATACGGATGCGGGCTTTCCCCCGACAAAAAAATAGAGGTTTCCCTCTCTGCGGCGGGAGGCAAAATTGTCGCCGAAGTTTCCGACAGCGCGCAGCCGTTCAACCCGCTAAAACAGGTCCCTCCGCCCGACCTGAAAGCCGACGTATATTCGCGCTCCGTGGGAGGTTTGGGAATTTTCCTTGTCAAAGAGTATATGGACGACGTCTCATACCGCCGCGAAAACGGCAAAAACATACTTTCCATGAAGCGCAAAATTGCCGGCGGAGGCGGCGCGCAATGAGCCTGCTGGAAGTTGAAAATCTCAAAATAAGCTTCGACTCGCGGCGCGGGCACACGGACGCCGTAAAGGGAATCAGCTTTAAAATAGACGACGGCGAGAGCGTGGCGATAGTAGGCGAAAGCGGCTCGGGCAAGAGCGTGACAGCCATGAGCTTGATGCGGCTTCTCCCTCCGCCGCCCATATGCTCCGTATCCGGCAAGATCTTGTGCGGCGGCAAAAACGTGGGCGAGATGACTGGCGCCGAGCTCAGAAAAGCGCGCGGCGGAGAGATAGCCTACATATTTCAAGAGCCCTCAACATCGTTCAACCCGCTTTTTACAGTGGGCTCGCAAATTGCGGAGGCGGTGAGGCTGCACTCGCCCAAAGGCACGGACGTTGAAAAGACGGTGGCGGACTCCCTCGCGGAGGTCGGAATCCGCGACGCCGCGTTGCGCGCGCGCTCCTATCCGTACGAGATGTCCGGCGGAATGCTTCAACGCGCAATGATTGCGATGGCTCTCGCATGCAGGCCGAAATTGCTCGTTGCGGACGAGCCCACCACAGCGCTCGACGTCACCATTCAAAAGCAGGTAATAGACCTTCTTGTGCAGATTCGCAAAAGGCGCAAGATGGCGATTCTGCTAATCACCCACAACTTTGGTATAATTTCCGAGCTTTGCGAGCGGGTAATCGTAATGTTCAGGGGCGAGATAGTCGAGACAGGCAAGTGCCGCGACGTCTTGCACAATCCACAGCACCCATACACCAAGGCTCTGATAAACTGCATTCCCAGACTGGGGCACAAAGGCGAAAGGCTCCGCCCAATAGACTATGCAAAACTCTGAAAAAACGCCGCCTTTGCTTGAAGTGCGCGACCTGCGCGTATCTTACGGAATAGGCGGGGGTGTGTTCTCCCGCGCGAAAAAATTTTTCAATGCCGTGGACGGCGTAAGCTTTAGCGTAGGAAGGAGGGAGATTGTCGGGTTAGTCGGCGAGAGCGGCTCGGGCAAAACGACTACCGGGCGCTCAATCATAAGGCTCGCTCCGATTTCGGGCGGTGAAATTTTTTACGAGGGCAAGAAAATCTCGGATTTGCCGAACGCCGACTTCATGCCCTACCGAAAAAAAATACAGATGATATTTCAAGACCCGTTCAACTCGCTAAATCCGCGTATGAACGTCTTGCAGATAATATCCGAGCCCCTCGGCATACATTTTAGGCAAATGACGCGCTCCCAGAGGCGCGACCGCGTAGCCGAGCTTCTCGAAACCGTCGGGCTTTCCCCCGACCACATGCAAAGGTACCCCCACGAATTTTCCGGCGGGCAAAGACAGCGCATCGGCATAGCAAGGGCGCTCGCGGTCGAGCCCGAATTCGTAATATGCGACGAGCCCGTAAGCGCACTCGACGTCTCCGTACAGGCGCAGATAGTAAATCTGTTGGAGGATTTGCGGGCTAAGTTTGGCATAGCAATGCTCTTTATTGCGCACGATATAGCGGTAGTTGAATATCTGAGCGACAGAATAATGGTAATGACGCGCGGCAAAATAGTCGAAACGGGCGGTGCCGAAGAAGTATGTAAAAATCCGAAGCACCCGTACACAAAGGAACTGATAGCCTCCGTCCCAAGATTTTAAAATGCCGCGCGCTTTTACATACATATTCCGCCTTCTATCTGCGACAGCGGCCACGTGCTCGCTATGCGCTTGCTGGCAGAGCCGCCCCGCAGCGGAAATCGCCGCTGAAAAGGGCATTTTGCTCGTCGGCAACGGCGCGGATCCGGCGACGCTCGACCCGTCGCTCGCAACGGGCTTCGGGGAGTTCAAAATCCTCTCAGGACTCTTTGAGGGCCTCGTGTGCGCCGACACAAAAACGCTCGAACCAAAGCCCGCCACGGCGAAGTCCTGGGAGATTTCCGACGGCGGTAAAAAATATACTTTCAGGCTCGACGAAAACGCAAAGTGGTCGGACGGCTCGAAAGTCACCGCCAATGACTTCGTATTCGCATGGCGCAGGGCGCTGCTTCCGCAAATTGGCAGCGAATATTCTTCGCTTTTCGCGCCCATAAAAAACGCCGAAAAAATCCGCGCGGGCATTGAGAAGGATACGGCAAAGCTCGGGGCGCGCGCAGAAGGCGACGGAACTCTCGTCGTAGAGCTCGAAAGGCCGACGCCGCACTTTCTCTCGATGCTCTGCCACAATGCGTTCTTTCCGCTCCCGCAAAAAACGCTCGAAAAATTCGGGGCTTGCGACAGGCGGAACTCGGTCTGGACGCGCCCCGGGAATATGGTATCAAACGGCCCGTTCACTCTCGCGGAATGGAGAATCAACGACAGGGTCTCCCTGCGGCGCAACCCGCATTTCCGCGCGGCTAAAATGCTAAAATTAAACGGTGTGGATTTCTTCCCGATATCGAACATAAATACGGAAGACCGCGCGTTCCGCTCCGGGCAGCTCCATATTACAGAGTCGGTGTCGCCCGCGCGCATAGAACACACGAAGAAAAATTTTCCTAAATGCCTGCGCGCCGACCCGTGGCTTGGCGTTTACTATTACATGCTAAATTCAAGCCGCCCACCGCTCGACAACCCCCTTGTAAGAAAAGCTCTCTCCATGGCGATTGACCGCAAGGCAATTATCGACGGCATACTGAAAGGCGGCCAAACCCCCGCATTCTCGTTCGTGCCGCCGAACTGCGGAACATACTCTACCCCTCCGGAATTTATGGTGCGCGAAGACGCGGCCGCCGCGCGCAAACTGCTCGCAGACGCCGGATACCCAGGCGGAAGGGGACTCGGAAAAATAACGATAACCTACAATACGTCGGAGCAGCACAAGCCGATTGCAGAGGCAATCGCAAATATGTGGAAAAAAAACCTCGGCGTTGACGCCGAGCTTTACAATCTTTCGTGGCCAGCGTATCTCGCGGCGAGGCGCAGCGGAGACTTCTGCGTGGCGCGCTCAAGCTGGGTTGCGGACTTCGCCGACCCGGAAAGCTTCCTTTCAAACTTCGTATCGGACAGCGGGCTAAACCATAGCCGCTACTCGAACGCGCGCTTCGACAAGCTTTGCGACGACGCATCAAACGCCGCCGATAAGTCGGCGCGCAACAGGAAGCTTGCCGAGGCCGAAGGCGTCCTCCTTGCCGACGCCGCCCTTATCCCTGTATATTTCTACTCGCGCTCCTATCTGATATCTCCGCAAATTCGCGGGTGGGATTCAAACCCTCTCGACTACCACAATTTTCTCGGCGTCAGCCTCGACGCCTCCGCCAAATGACAAAATACATTTTAAAGAGAATATGCGAAGCTGTCCCCGTTTTCCTGATAATTGTGACGGCCGTATTTTTTATGGTAAGGTTCGTGCCGGGCGGGCCGTTCGACCGCGAAAGACCCGTGTCGGAAGAGACGATTAAGGCGCTAAACGCTTACTACGGACTGGACGAGCCTATCGCAAAGCAGTATTTTAAATTTCTCGGCAATCTCGCCCGCGGGGAATTGGGGCCAAGCTATAAGTACGACGGCTGGAAAGTGTCGGAAATACTCAGGGAGAAGGCGGCGGTTTCGCTCGAATTGGGGGCATACGCACTTTTATTGGCAACGGTATTCGGCGTTTGCCTCGGGCTCGCCGCGGCGGCCCGAGGGGGGGCTGCGGCATTCATATACGGCGCGGGGCTTTTGGGAATATGCCTTCCTGCGTTTGTACTTGGCCCCATACTAATTTTGATATTTTCAACAAACCTTAAAATGTTCAACTCGATGGGTTGGGAGTCCTTTTCGGACGCCGTATTGCCGTCGGTCACGCTCGCGTTTTTCTACGCCGCATGGATAGCGCGCCTTACGGGCAACTCCGTCCGCCGCCAAATGAAGCTTCCGTATGTGCGTACCGCGCGCGCAAAAGGCGCGGGGGAGGCGAGAATCCTTTTTGCCCACGTTCTCCGCAACGCGATTGCCCCCGCCATAGCATACCTCGGCCCGGCCGCCGCAGGGCTTATGACGGGCTCATTTGTGGTGGAGACAATCTTCCAGATACCGGGGCTCGGGCGGTTCTTTATTTCGAGCGCCCTCGACAACGACTACACTATGATTATGGGCTGCGTAATGCTTTACGCCGTATTCATACTCTTATTCAACCTGCTGTCCGACATTGCGCTCGCGGCGGTAAATCCGCGAATAGCCGGAGAAATGAAAAAATGAGCGGAGGCGGGGAAAAATCGGGGGCAATAAAAGCCTCAAAAAGCGCCGCATCTTGGCGGGCGAAAGCGGCGGAAATTTTGCTGGGCGACAAACTTTCGCTCGCATGCGCGCTGTTTGTAATTCTCGCGGCGGCGGCGTGCATAGCGGCCCCAATTCTCGCCCCGTACGGATACGACGCACAAGACCTCGCGCTTGGGGCGTCCGCGCCGTCGCTCGAACACCCATTCGGAACGGATATGCTCGGGCGCGACTTGCTCTCGCGCATATTGTACGGGGGGAGGGTTTCGTTCGCAGTGGGGGCTCTTGCAACTCTCGTTGCGGCGGTAATCGGCGTATCATACGGGGTTGTCTCGGCGATGTGCGGGGGGAGGACGGATTCGGTAATGATGAGGATTGTCGATATCGCGTACTCCCTGCCCTTCACAATATTTGTAATTTTGCTGACGGTTGTATTTGGAAGGTCGGTATGGCTCATATTCGCGGCAATCGGCGCCGTTGAATGGCTCACTATGGCGAGGATAGTCAGGGCATGCGCTCTCGACGTAAAATCGAGGGCGTATGTTGAAGCGGCAACAGCACTCGGCGAAAGCAAGTTTGGGATAGTAATGCGGCACATATTGCCGAACATATCGGCGCCGATACTCGTTTGCGCGGCGCTTACAGTTCCGAGCGTAATGCTTTTGGAATCGTTTTTAAGTTTTCTCGGGCTCGGAGTCCAAGCACCGCTTCCGTCGTGGGGCGCGCTTATAAAGGACGGGGCAGAATATATGGAAGACGCCCCGTGGATGCTTATATTTCCCGCCCTGTTTTTCAGCCTGACTCTGTTTGCCCTCAACAGGATAGGCGAAGCGCTTTCGAGAGGTTCCGACGAATGAAGACGGTGGCGATAATTGGCGCGGGAGCAGCTGGAATGTTTTGCGCGGCGAACCTTCGCGATGCGGAAGGCGTCGAAGCCGTAATTTTGGAGCGGACAAATTCACCGTTAAAGAAAGTTATTCTGTCGGGCGGCGGCAGGTGCAATTTTACAAACACGGAAATCGACGGCGGAAACCCAAAAGCTTTTTATCCGCGCGGGGCGGGATTTTTGAGGAAGCCGCTTATGGGGTACGGCTGCGCAAAGACCCGCGAATTTTTTAAAACGCTTGGAGTAGAATCCAAAGTTGAGGATTGCGGAAGGGTATTTCCCGTATCGAACGACTCCCGCACGATTGCAGGCGCGCTTGAGCGGGCTGCAAAAAAAGCGCGGCTTATTTGCGGAGCGGGCGTGGAATCGGTCGAGAAAACTTCCGACGGGCGGTGGAATATTACATATATAGACGAATTTGGAAGGGGTTCGCGCGGAAACGTTCCGAGGCGCGGCACGGACATTGCGGATTTTTCGGGCTGCGGGTGCGACACAGCACCTATGGAAGCGGTCTGCGCGAAACCGAATAAAGCGCGCGGAGAGCAACCAAGCGAAGGCGAGCACAAGCAATCGGGTGAAGGCGCGCGCAATATCGTTGCAGCAGATTTCGTTTTATTTGCAATTGGCGGGACTTGGAGCAAAAAGCTCAAAGAAAGCATAGAAAAACTCGGCGGGGAATTTTCGCCGCCCGTGCCGTCTCTCTTTGCTTTAAAAACAGACCGCGCGTCCGACGCAAAGTGGCGGGATATGTCAGGAGCGTCTGTTGCCGACGCAGAAATAAGGGCGCAGACGCCTTCCGGAGAGTTTTCAGCGCGCGGAGCGATGCTCTTGACAATGTTTGGGCTTGGGGGGCCGGCAGTCCTAAAATTGTCCGCTTTTGGCGCGCGGGCTTTTGCGGAATGTGCATACAAGTTTCCAATAACAGTAAATTGGATTGCGCCGGTCGGCGACGAAGACTTTAAATCCGCAATTTTATCCGCGCGCAAAAATAACCCGAAAAAGTTTGTGGGCAACACGCCGCTATTTGACATTCCGCGCGGGCTGTGGGAATACTTGTGCGCGAAGGCGGGAGTGTACGGCAGAGTGTGGTCAAACTTTTCAAAAGGCGACGAAGCCGCACTAAAAAACGCGCTTAAAAACGACAAAATGGAGGCTGTCGGGAAATCCTCGCACAAGGGCGAATTTACCACATGCGGAGGGTTAAAATGCGAGTGTGTGGACTCAAAAACATTCTCTTTAAAAGGAGAGCCTACATTGTTTTTCGCGGGAGAATGTATGGACATAGACGGAATCACCGGAGGGTTCAACTTGCAAGCGGCATGGACTACGGCAAAAATTTGCGCCGATTCGATAAAAAAAATCGCACAAAAAAACATCTAAAATCACAACTCATTGATAATGATATTGAAAAAAATTAAAAATTTTCTTGCATAAAAAATAAAAACATACGAATATACGTACATAAAAAATTTCCTCCCCCATCATATGTATAATATGCACCGCCTTTGAAGGATACTTCAAGGCGGTGTCCTTTTTTATATATTAAAAAAATAGCGGATACTTTTTTGGGACTCATTATTTACACTCTGCGCGGAATCTGTTTTAGCCAAGCCGCGCCGGTTTGAGGATTTCAAAATAGCGCGGGCAACGGAATATCTTGCCGGCACACCCAAGCGGCAACATAAAAGGAAGTGTAAAACCAATCCCCCTTTTTTAAAGTCCGTCTTTGCAGAATTAAAAAATTTACATAGGAAAGTCCCGCCCGCTTTTTTCGGCATAAAGAGGCAAGATGAGAAGAAAACAACGGAATTAGAAACAGCGCGCAAATTATGCGGCGCGCGCAATCACCACAATCTAAAAACAATCGTCCCAGATTTGCGCCAACGTAAAAGCCACTCAACAATCGGCATTGCATTGGAACGGGAACTGGCATTGCGCTGTCAATGCCAATTACCGTCAGCCCGCGCGGGCTCAGGCGCTTAATTTTATAACTTGTAAAAATAAAGAGCCGATATTATTTAAAGGTCGAAATATTTTTTTACCATGATTGTAGCTCTAAGAGGAAAGCTTGTAAAAAGTTCCCCATTGAGCGCTGTCCTCGACGTGGGCGGCGTTTATTACGGGGTAAATATACCCATCACAACCGCCGAAAAACTCCCCAAATTAGGTTCGGAAACTTTTCTGCACACATTCGCAGTTTACCGCGAAGACTCGCAAACCCTATACGGATTCGCTACGGAGACCGACAGGGATTTCTTCGCGGTGCTCGTAGAAAAAGTGTCCGGTATAGGCCCTAAAATCGCGCTAAATATGCTAAGCAGAATGTCGTCGACTTCTCTTAAAAGCGCAATCGCCGCGGGCGACGTATCTTTGCTTTCAAAGTGCCCGGGCATCGGGAAAAAGACCGCCGAACGCCTCGTGCTCGAACTGCGCGAAGCCCTCGGCGCCTCCGCTGGAAGCTCCGCGCCCCTGCCCTACAACCCGTCATCGCCGACAAACGTCTCGGACGCGCTCTCGGCGCTCGTAGCACTCGGCGTAAAACCCGCCGACGCCGACAAGGCTGTAAGGCTCGCCGTTGCAAAGCTCGGCGAAGACGCAAACGCAGAAGAATTAATAAAACTATCCCTATCCGCAAAATGACAAAAGAAGAAATACTCGACGCCCTGAAAGCCGTAAAATATCCGCCTTACAGCAAAGACATAGTGTCGTTCGGCATGGTAAAATACGTTAAAATCGACGGCAAAAAAGCAGAAATAAAAATATTCACAGGCGGCGCCGAAGACACCGCAAAAAAAGTGGTATCGGATTCAGCGCATGAGCTGTCTAAAAAATTTCCGGATTGCGAATTCAATGTGTCGCTGCTCGCGGAGGATCCTTCCAAGAAGCAGCCCGTCCACGCGGAGAGCTCCCCTGAGGGAATGTTGGGCGCAAAATTTACGATAGCGGTTGCCTCCGGCAAGGGGGGGGTAGGCAAAAGCACAGTGGCTGTAAATCTCGCCAGAGCCCTGGCGGAGAGATTCTCGATAGGCGGCAGCGCGAAAGTCGGGCTTATGGACTGCGATATCCACGGGCCGAGCGCAACTATTCTATTCGGCGAAAAAGTCTTTCCGTCAGTAAACGCCCAGCAAAAAATAATTCCCCCTCAGATGGACGGAATTAAGACAATATCCATGGGAATGCTCGTTGACGACTCCCAGCCGCTGCTGTGGCGCGGGCCGATGGTGACGAGCGCAATAAAACAATTTGCGGGGGAAGTCGAGTGGGGAGAGCTCGACGCAATGGTTCTCGACCTTCCCCCGGGGACGGGAGACGCCGTTTTGAGCGTAATACAAACCATACCTATCGACGGCGTCGCGATAGTGACTACTCCGAACGAGCTTGCCGCGACAACGGCGGTAAGGGGAGCTGCGGCGTTCGAAAAGAGCGGCGTAAAGATTCTCGGCGTTATCGAAAATATGGCATACTTGCAAATGCCCGATGGCACGCGCGAATACATATTCGGAGAAGGCTACGCCGACGATGCCGCAAAAAAGCTCGGCACTGAAATTCTCGCGCGGATTCCGATAGACAAGTCGCTTCACACCCGCGATATTTCGGAAGGGGCGCGGAATATTTTTAGGGAACTGTCGCGAAAGATTATCCCGTAAGCCGCAAGCCTCCCGCTTTGCGGGCATGAGACGCAATTAAAGGCAAAATTAAAATCTGCTAATTTGCGCGCAGAGCATAGAAATGCGCAGCTCGCCTATTAATGGATAGGCATTTTGGCTTAGCGCGCAGCTCTTATGTGGCAAGAGGCGCAAGCAATCTTCTGATTGCGGCTTGGCGCGGGGGATTAGGCTGCTTGATAGGATTGACGCCGCACCTTGCTTGAAAATTCGCGGGAAAGCGGTAGCTCGGTTCGAAAATCCTTAAAAAAAATGCCGCGGTAATTTAGCCCGAAAATTCATAAAAAACATCGTGTTAATCCGCCTTCTCGCCCTGCCGAGGCAACAACGGCGCGGCGTGAAGAAAAGTCTAACGCGGTAAAAAACGCGGCGCTTTGAATTTCAACGCGCACTGCTGCATACCAGCAAGCCTAAATAGTTTTTGCTCCGCGTAAGTCCGGAAGACTTTTCAAAAGCCTAAGAATCCAGAAGCCCGCACAAAAATATAAGCCGGCATAGAATAGATGAAATTATTTGTTGACAATGCCGGTATTCAAACTAACTTGTTTGTCTTTTCATTAAATTTAAAAGGTAATACCATGGGTCAACCAAAACGCAAACAGTCTAAGCAGCGCACGCGCCTTCGCCGCGCCGCCAACAAATACAAACTTCCGCAGGTTGTAAAAGACCAGACTGACGGCTCTTTCTTCATGCTCCACAGAGTCAATCCCTCGAACGGAATGTACCGTGGGCGCCAGGTGATTAGCGTCAAGGTCTAAAACCTAAGCTCGAAGTCATTTTTTATTGTAATGCGGGTTTATTTCCAATAAATAATTCCCGCGTTTTTTTCTTTTATATGCCGTAAAATTTTGCGAGCGCCATTTTGCGCGCAAAAACGGCATTGGGATTGACCGCGGCAACCGCGCCTATCCCGCCTTAACCGCCAAATGAAACCCGAAATTCCAACTATCGCCGTAGATGTAATGGGCTCGGACATGGGGCCCGAGGAGATTATTATCGGCATAAAAAAAGCCCTTGCCGAAGACAAGTCGGAATTCGGGATAATAGTGGTGGGCAACGAGGAAATAATAACGCCGATGTTGCTTCGCCACAACTTAATAAGGGAGTCGCGCGTTATGGTTTATAACGCCTCTGAAGTCATAGAGATGGACGAGAAGCCCATTCAGGCGATTAAGACAAAAAAAGACTCCTCGATGATGCGGGCAATAGAGATTGTCAAGCTCGGCACAGCAAGCGCCGTTCTCAGCTGCGGCAACACGGGAGCGCTAATGGCGGGCGGCACTATAAAGCTGCGCACTATGCAGGGCATAGAAAGGCCGGCCCTCGGAACGGTAATTCCCGGAAAGATAAAAAATTTTATATTTATAGACGTAGGCGCCTCTCCCGACCCCAAACCCGAGAGCCTCGTTGACAACGCAATCCTCGGCGCAAACTATGCCAAAATCGCCCTCGGCGCGAAAAATCCGCGCGTAGGATTGCTTAGCAACGGCACGGAAGACGGCAAAGGCAATATGCTCGTGCAAACCGCCCACAGGCTTTTCAAGGCGCAGGAAGGTGTCATAAATTACGGCGGGCTGCTCGAAGGCTTCAATCTTTTTGACGGTCAGTACGATGTCGTCGTATGCGACGGGTTTACAGGGAACGTCGTATTAAAATCGCTCGAAAGCTCCGTACGCCTCTTCAAGGAAATCATAAAGGAAGAGGTGTACAAGTCGTGGATTTCAAAAATCGGAATGCTACTTGCAAAGGGGGCGTTTATGCGATTGAAAAAGCGCCTGCCGATAGACAAATTCTCAGGGGCGCCGCTTTTGGGGCTCAACGGGCTTGTTGTCAAAGCGCACGGCTCGAGCAATCGGAAACAAATTGCAGGCGCAATAGAAATCACCCTTCGCTGCCTGCGCAAACGCATGAACGACCGCATCGCTTCCGACGTCGCAAACCTCGCCGCCGCGCGCGAGCAAAACCGCCTCGCCGCCGCCCAGAAAGACTCCGAGCCGGCGCAAAAAAAATAAAGTTCTTTAGCCCATAAAAATATCGGCGATCTCAATTTATAGGCGCCGAAAAATCTGCAACAATATATTAACGCGCAGAAATGAAGAACCAAAGACCAAACTCAATAGTGATAAAAGGCACAGGCAAATACGTGCCCGAAAAAATTGTCACGAACGACGACCTCGCAAAGATAGTCGATACGAGCGACGAATGGATATACGGAAGGTCGGGAATTAAGTGCCGCCGCATTGCCGCCGAGGGAGAAACCACGTCGGACATGGCTTTAAAAGCGTCGAAAGCGGCAATAGAAAGCGCGGGGCTGACTCCGCACGACATCGACCTTGTAATTGTGACGACTGTAAACCCCGATATGCTCTTTCCGTCAACAGCCTGCATACTGCAAGCAAAGCTCGGCATACGGAACAATATCCCGTGCTTCGACCTCGAAGCCGCCTGCTCCGGTTTTGTTTATGGGATGGAAGTGGCAACAAGCATGATGGCGTCGGGAAGATACAAGAACGCCCTCGTGGTGAGTTCGGAAAAGATGAGCTCTATGCTCGACTGGCAGGATCGCTCTACATGCGTGCTGTTTGGCGACGGCTCCGGAGCTGTCGTGCTTTCGGCGAGCGATGAGGAAAATGTCGGCATTCTCGGGAATGTCTTGGGCGCCGACGGCTCCGACACTGCGATGCTCTGCATGCCCGCGGGGGGCTCGGCAATGCCCCCGAGCGAATACACGGTGAAAAACAAGCTCCACTACCTGAAAATGGACGGCAGGGAAGTCTTTAAACACGCTGTGAGGATAATGCAGGAAAAGGCTCTTGAAGTTTTGGACCTGTGCGGAGTGACGGCAGACGACGTTGCGCTGTTGATTCCCCACCAAGCCAATACCCGCATAATAGAGACTGTCGCCAAGAGGCTGAAAATCCCCTCGGATAAAGTTTATGTTAACATAAGGGACTACGGCAATACTTCGTCGGCGTCCATACCGATAGCTCTCGATGAAGTCGTAAGAGACGGGCGCGTAAAGAAGGGCGACATGGTGTTGCTCGTGGCTTTTGGCGCGGGTCTTACATGGGGGGCAACTCTCATAAAGTTTTAGCATTTTAGCAAAATATCAAAGGCAGAAATTTATAGAATTTATGGAAGTTTTATAAATGCTGCCTTTAAGTTTCTTGCCATTAGAATAGGCTTTAAAATTCCGGCAAAGTTTTCATTAGGCGTATAAGCGTTAAAATTATTGCCGGGGATTATTTTGATAAAAAATTCGGTAAAGTAATATCTGCATTTGCCCATTGGGCTGGGCAACCGATGCTAAGATATAGATTACCGTATTTTTACGATGGAAGCCAAAATATATTTATCCTAAAAGCGGCTCATTTTATTAATGCGCCGTTTTTTTTGCAAGATGCGGCAATTCAATATGCCACTCTAAAACTTGTCCTAAACCGCAACCTTTGAAAAAAATTTTTTGAACCCGTTTTTTAATGCAAACGATAAATTCTCTATAAAGCGCATTTGAAAAAAATTTTGACTCTTTTTAATAGAGGTGAATTGGCAATAGTTAAACGCCGCTCCCGCGCCCACCACCGCACAAGTTGCGTCCAAGATAGCACTGCGATTGCGCAATACAGGCAAATTTATACTCTCAACATTTAAGCCAAATATAAGGCGGGAAGAAGTTATTTGCCCCTCCATCTCACCAAAATTATCGAATGCGCATGAGGGCCTTTTGCGCCTCCTCGTTGCCGAGTTTTGCAGCCTTGCGAATCAAAATTACGCCTTTCTCAGTGTCTTGCGGGACACCCAAGCCGTTGTAGTAGCACGCGCCGAGATTCCCGAGGGCCTGCGGGTCGTCGGCAGCCGCCGATTTTTCGAGCCACTTTACCCCCTCCTTGTAGTCAACCCCAACACCGACGCCGTTTACATAGCACGTACCGAGATTGCTCTGCGCCGAAACGTCGCCGGCCTCGGCCGCTTTTTTTAGCCATTTTATCGCGTCGGAAGCGTTCTTGCCTGTTCCAATTCCGTTTAAATAGCAGTACCCGAGGTTGCTCTGCGCCGACACATTGCCCTGAAAGGCGGCTCGCCTGTACCATTTTACGGCCTCGCCTTCGTCTTTAGCAATTCCATAGCCGTTTAGGTAGCAGTCGCCCAAATTGTTTTGCGCATCGGCGAAGCCGCCTACCGCCGCCTTTTTATACCAACTTATGGCCAAATCGTAATTCTGCAGCGTGCCTATTCCGTTAAAATAACATGCGGCCAAATTATTTTGCGCCTCGCGGTCGCCGGACTTGGCGGAAAGCTCCAAGAATTTAAAGCCCTCGCGGGCGTCGCGCGCAACCCCGATTCCCTGTATGAGCGACAACCCGTAAGTCGCCTGCGACGGCGGATAGCCGCGCATTGCGCTCTCCCTTAAAAGCGACATTCCGCGTATCTCGTCGGGATTGGAATCGAGGCCTTTTATGAGCAATATCGCGAGATTATTCTGCGCCACGGCGCTGCCCAATTTTACGCCCTCCTCCCAATATCCGCGCGCCTCCGCCGCGTTTTTTTGCAAACCCAAGCCCTCCAATGCCGCCCTTCCGAGCGATACGTACGCCCTTGCAATCCCAGCGTCGGCCGCGCGTTTAAAGAGCTCAACAGCTTTTGAGTGGTTTTTCTGCGTGCCGTATCCGTTATAGTAGCATACGCCGAGCGCGTTTTCGGCGCGCGCGCAGCCGGCTTGAGCGGCTCTTTTAAAATAAGCGTAGGACGATTTTGGGCTTTCCGGCATTCCCTTTGCGTCGCGCAGGCAGACTGCAAGGCCGAACATTCCGAGCGGGTACTTTGAGAAGGCCGACATCGACATATACATCGCAGCCGTCTGCAAATTTTTTTCGCACCCCGCCCCAAGTAAATTCGCCGCTCCTACCGCAAATTGGGCCGCCGGATTGCCCGCATCTGCCGCCTTTTTTGCCGCCGCGTATTCTGCCGCAGTGGTCGTCGGGATTTTATCCCAATCCATAGCGGCCGCGAGAGTTTCGGCCATATCGGAGAACTCTAATTTCGAGGAAGATTTCACGCCGCCCTCAGTTTTGCCATTTTGCCCTGTATTCGGCTTTTCAGAATCTCCAGAAGCTTGTAGTGCTTCGGGCGAAAGCTGTTTTGTTTCAGCTTCAGCGGCAACGCCTGCATTTGAGCAAAAGACAATAAATGCGGCGGCCGCAAGCATTGGCGCTCGCCATTTAATTTTTCTAAAAATATCTGAAAATAAAATTAGCACTTTTATTTTTATTTAAACGGATTTTATAAAAGCTGCACCATTTCCGCAAGCACTATGTGCGAATTTCCGAAACGTTTTATTCGATAACTGCAAATTCAAAAGACTCCCGAAATAATCCGTGAGATTCGCGCCCTTTTTGTTTGATTGTTTATTGCATGAAAAATGCTGCCTATTTACCGCTTATTCAATCTTATGACAGCCGCTAAACAAAAAAAATGCGCAATAAAAGTACGCCACAAATATAAATCAAATCCCAAAACAAAATACCAATGCGGGAAACTGCAAAAAAAAGCCCGCCTTTCGGCGGGCATTAAATTTACTCTTTGCAAACCGGCAATCCGGAAAGCGCCATTGAGATTTCCTCCTCCGGATATTCGTAGTTTTTGAGCTTGCCTGCAAAATAGTCTGTGAAGGCAGACATATCGAGATGCCCATGACCGGAAAGATTGAAAAGTATGGTCTTCGACTTCCCCGTTTTCTTGCATTCGCGGGCCTCGTCCATCGCCGCGGAAATTGCGTGCGAAGATTCGGGCGCAGGTATTATGCCCTCCGAACGCGCGAAAATCACGGCGTCGCGGAAAACGTCAAGCTGTTGGACGGTGCGCGCGCGCATCAAGCCGTGGGCAGCAACATTGCTTATCTGCGGAGCCATTCCGTGGTATCTAAGGCCGCCCGCATGGACCGCCGGCGGAATAAACGAGCTGCCAAGCGTGTACATTTTAAGAAGCGGCGTTTTCTTTGCAACGTCTCCGTAATCGTACGCATATTTGCCCTTTGTGAGGCTCGGGCATGCCGCCGGCTCGACGCCCAGAACGTCAACTTTTCTTCCGCCCCTGAGCATTTCTCCGATAAACGGGAAAACCATTCCCGCAAAGTTTGAACCGCCTCCGCAAGCTCCGATTACTATGTCCGGGAAATCTCCGGCCATTTCCATTTGCTTCATAGCTTCCTGCCCGATTACGGTCTGGTGTAAAAGCACATGGTTTAGAACCGAGCCGAGGCAATATTTTGTATCGTCGTTTTTGAGGGCCACTTCGACCGCTTCGGAAATCGCTATGCCGAGAGAGCCGCGGCAATCCGGATCTTTTGCCAAAACCGCCCTGCCGGCTTCTGTGTACGGGCTCGGAGAAGGAATTGTACACCCCCCGAACAGCTCCATAACAGCCTTGCGGTAGGGTTTTTGATCGTAAGAGCATCTCACCATGAATACTGTGCAATCCAAACCGAAAATATTGCATGCCTGCGACAGCGCCGACCCCCACTGGCCCGCGCCAGTTTCAGTCGTCACTTTTTTTGTCCCGCACCTTTTATTTTCAAACGCCTGCGCGATTGCGCTATTTGTCTTGTGGGATCCGGACGGGCTTACGCCTTCGTACTTGAAATAAATTTTTGCGGGGGTATCGAGCGTCTTTTCAAGCCTGCGCGCGCGATACAGCGGCGTGGGGCGCCATTGGCGCATTATTTC
Organism: uncultured Opitutales bacterium; assembly: GCA_900545715.1. GTDB lineage: Bacteria > Verrucomicrobiota > Verrucomicrobiia > Opitutales > Intestinicryptomonadaceae > Merdousia > Merdousia gallistercoris. The sequence goes on along the minus strand of URAJ01000019.1, from coordinate 19,207 downwards.
GCGCACGGGATCGGGAATTTCTATGTAGCGTTCGCGCGACATTTCCTGATCTAAGAGCGTCTTGGCAAATATAACTTCAAGCTTCGCGCGTTCGAATACTTTGCCCGTGGTGGGGTCTATCGGCGGGGGAGTCGGATTTTTCAGGTCGGCCTCAATGTTGTACCAATGGGTCGGGATTGATTCTTCGTCCAATATATATTTTATCTGCGATGACATTTTCGTATTGTGGAAAAGTTGTTAATTAAAAGTAGCTTTCGTCCTCAAACTGGACGCCCCCGCCCTGCGCGGGGCTTTTGTTCATGTCGAATTTTATTTTGTGCGGAACCCTGCTCTTTTCGGGATCGGAAATTTTGAAGGCCGGGAATGTGACAACCTGCGTGTGCAAAGACTCGTTTTGAGGTATTGCGGTTATCACGGTTTTCCTCACAAAAAAGCCGTCCTCAGTTGTTTCCACTCCTATGCTCAGGGGAGTTTTGCCCATCTTCAGGCCGTCCACCACAATCGCCGCGCCGCTCGGAATGCTCGATATTTCTATCTGGCGGCTTAAAAGCTCCTTGTCTTTCGTCTGGCAACCGCAAAGGCATATTGCAAGTGCCGCAAATATGGTGGAAAATATTTTCATAAAGAATTAGTTTTTACAAAACTGGCCGCGGTTGGCAATAATTTTTGCGGTTATTATTTCAAAAAGAAGATAACACCGAAAACCAATGTCGTAGCAGACAGTGCTATCATCGTAGGCAACATCGCGTACGAGCCGCTCAGACGGCGCTCGTCACCCATTCCGACATCGACGCTCGCGCGTATCCACGAAAAATAGTAGAATATCGACACCACAGAGCCCGCTATCATTATTCCCATCAAGACGTAGAGCTGCGCGTACCACGCCAGAATCAAGATTAGCAGCTTGCCGAAGAACCCGGCAGTCGGAGGAATGCCCGCAAGCGAAGCAAGGGCTATTATCAGAGTTGAATCCGCAACGGGATTTTTGCGTATAAGCCCCCTAAAATCGGACAATTCGAGAGGGCTTAAATCGTCGCCTTCAAATTGGTTTATTACAAAGAAAATCGCGTAGTTTGCAAACATGTATGCCGCGAGGTAAAAATACAGCGACAGCTCAAAAAGTTCCGAAGATTTTGGCGCTTTCATGAGAGCCGCCAACAATACCAGCAAGTAGCCCGCATTTGCTATGCCGGAAAACCCCATGAGCCTCTTGGCGTTCGTTTGGGTAATCGCGCCCAAATTTCCGACAATTATCGTGAGAGCTGCTATGACCGACACTACAAATACAGCCTTTGAGCCTATCGCCGGCAATGCCGAGAAATCTATGTACATGAATACCTGCGCGAGGAATACAATTCCCGCCGCCTTTGAACCTACGGCGAAAAATGCCGACACCGGGTTAGGCGAACCTTGGTAAACGTCGGGAGACCAAAATTGGAATGGGAAAGCCGCCAATTTAAAAAGCGCCGCACTCGAAACCAGTGCCAAGCCTATCACAAATTTATTGCTGCAAAGCCCGAGCGTAAAGTTTTCAAAGAACAGAAAATCTACGCCCGATTCAAGCCCCGCCCCGTATATAAAAGCCGTGCCGAGCAGGAACAGCCCGCCGCTTACGCCGCTTACGACGAGATACTTTGCGGCACTTTCCAAGCTTGAAGCCCTATTTCTTCCCCAAGCCGCCATAACATAAAGGCATACCGTAGCGCATTCGAGAGCCACGAACGACAACATCAAATTAAGCGAGCGCGCAAATATCGAAAGAGCCGCCGCGCATACCATTAAAACTGCGAAAAATTCGCATTTTCTTTCGCCCCCATTGGAGAAATATCCGAAGCCAAGCAACGCCGAAAGCAGCGCGCAAGCCGTTATGAAAACTCCGAACCCGCCGCGTCCGCCGAGGGTCTCGCCAAACGACAGGCTCTCGACCGGAACGAACACGTACGCAATTATCGCCGCCACCATGGCAAGCAGGGCGAAAGCGCATATTGCGCCCTTGTGCTTCGGCGCCAGAGCCTCAAACAACACGACGAGAACCGCCCCGCAAAACAGCACGGCTTCGGCGAATACGCTCGTCCATTCAAAAGATGCTATGTTTTCCATAAAATTTTACTTTGTTTGCGCGTATGTTGCTACATTCGAGAGGTAGGAGTTCAACCCCTCGCTGACAGTCTTCGGGAAGAATCCGACAATTAGAAGCGAAACTATCAGTATCGCGGCCGGGATTTTTTCGCGGAGAGTCATATCGGTTATTGAGTCGAATTTATCGGCTATTGCGGGCGAAGGCTCGCCCATAAATATATTGGCAATAGCTCTCAGGGCGTATATCGCCGATATTATTATGCCGGTGGCGCCGAGAACGCATACGACCGGCGAGAAATTCCAGAGGCTCGTAAGCACGCAGAGCTCTCCCCAGAAATTGGCGAATCCGGGCAGTCCTGCCCCCGCGAACGACGCCGCGATGAAAAATGCCCCGAGAATCGGCGCGCGGCGGTAAAGCCCGCCCATTTTCCGCATTTCCCACTCTCCGGTGCGGTTTATAATCATTGTCGAGAGCATAAGGGTGAGTGCAACGCTCGCGCCGTGGCCGAACATGAGAATCATAGCGCCGCCGACTCCAAGCACGCTCGCCGTCGCGAGCCCCAGAAAACATATTCCCATGTGCGCGACGCTCGAATACGCGACCATCATTTTCAAATCGCGCTGCGCCATAGTCACAAGGCCTATGAATATGACGTTGAACAATGCGAGAACCGCGAGCGTCTCCGACCATTCGAGAGCGCCGAGTGCAAGCACTGGGTACGCCACTTGTATTAGCACATACAATCCAAATTTTTTAAGCACACCCGCATGCAGCATTGCAAACGCCGTCGGAGCCGAGGCGTAAGCGCGCGGCGCCCAAGAATAGAACGGGAATAGGGATACGAGCGTCCCGAGCCCGAAGAGCAGAAGGGCAAAAATGTAGTATTGCCATTCGGCCGAGATTGGGTTTGCGGCGGCGGCAAAGGCTATATCCTGCAAAGTGAAGTCGTTTGCTCCGGTTTGGGCAAAGAGCGCGATAATACCTATCAGCGATACGAGCGCTCCGAGGGTCAGATAAACCGCCATCTGCATTGCGGCCATTCTGCGCCCGGCGCCTCCCCATAAATTCATTGCGATAAAAGTCGGCACGAGCGCAAATTCGTGGAAGGCGTACATCCACAGCAGATTAACGCTTCCGAAAGCCCCCGCGAGGCCGCCGAGCATTATTGAAAGCAACATAAAGTAAAGCTTTGCGTTGCGTATTTCGGATATGCAGGCTTGCCAGACAGCCGCAAAGCCGACTATTCCTGCAAGGGCAAACAGCGGAGCCGAAACGCCGTTTAAAGCCAGCTGTGGAAGGGACATTCCGCAGAAGTTGGGCGCCGTAAAGAAGTTGAACGAGCCGTCTGCGGGCATTGACGCCCAGAGCGCCACGCCAGCCGCCGCCGTTATCGCTGAGGCGAGCAGCGCGAGGCATTTTGCGGCTTTCGCCGACACCATCGGCCAAAGGCACGCGATTATCAAGGCGCACGCGAGCGGAGCGTAAACTCCAAAATTAAGAATGATTCCGTAAAAGTTTTCCATAAAAGCAGTCTCCTACGCGAAGATTAGGACAAACAGCAGTATCGCCCCGAACACCATCCATTTCACCTGTGAATTGCAAGAGCACACATGCAGTTTTTTGATTCCGTACCCCACCACCGAGCATATTACGCCCGAGCCGCGCACGCACAACATTTCAATAAAGAACAAGTCCGCAAATGTCGCGAGGAAAGTTGCGATTCTCTGTTGGACTTTCGCCACATACCAATTATAGACACAGTCGAACCAGCCGTGTTTTTCGAGCGCATTGTAGAGGTAAGGCGCCCTCCTTTGAACGGGATCGTACCCGCGGTTTCTGCCGTACAAAACGTACGCTATGCCTATTCCGATGAAAGTGCACGCAAGAGCCGCATTTTCGACGAGCCCCACAGTTCCCTCAATTTCGGGCGTCGGCGAATGCAGCGGCAACAGGCCGCTTACAAATTTCACAGCCGCAGTGGGCATTATGAAGCTAAATTTTCCGTCGAGCCATTGGGATTCGTACGCGAACCCCCACGCTCCAAACACGGAATAAACCGCGAGCACCACGAGCGGGAAAGTCATCCAAAGCGAGCTTTCGCGCGCATTTGCGGCGCATTCAGAATGCGGCGTTCCGCAGAATACGTTAAAGAAAAGCCTAAACATATAAATAGGGGTTAGCGCCGCCGCCGCGAATATAATCCAGAACGCCGCCTGATATATAAACGCCCCGCCAGCCGAGCGCGTGTATGCCGCGACCACTATCGCCTCCTTGCTGTAATAGCCGGAAAAATACGGTATCGCGATTATCGAGAAAGTTGCAAGCAGCGCCACAATCGACGTTATCGGCATGCGCGAGAATATTCCGCCCATTTTGTATATATCCTGTTCGTGGTGGCACGCATGTATTATAGAACCCGCCACGAGGAACAATGTCGCCTTGAAAAATGCGTGGGTTGTCAGGTGGTACATAGCCAAGTCGTATCCGAGGGCGACGCCCGCTCCCATTAGCCCCAAGTGGGCGAGGGTTGAATAGGCGAGAATTTTTTTGATGTCGGTCTGCCCCAGAGCCCATAGACCCGCGCAAAGCGCCATTAGCGAGCAGAGCACGAGAACCGTGTCGAGCACAGCCGGCGTCAGGAAGCCGAACGAGCAGAGGCGAACCATCATAAATACGCCCGCGGCAACCATTGTCGCGGCATGTATGAGCGCCGAGACGGGGGTTGGGCCCGCCATAGCATCGGGCAGCCAAACTTGCAGAGGGAATTGCGCGCTCTTGCCGAGGAATCCGCAAAGCAGAAGCATTCCCATGCCGGTGGAAGCCTTAGAGGGGTCGGTCGCAATTATCTGCGCGAGTTCCGAAAAATTTGTGGTCCCGAAAAAGCTCCAGCAGTATATTATGCCGAGAAGGAATCCGAAGTCGCCCACGCGGTTTACTATAAACGCCTTTTTAGAGGCCTCTTTCGCCGCTTCAGTCGAGGAGTACTGCCCAATCAGAGCGTAGGACGAGAATCCGACCAGCTCCCAAAATACGAACATCATAAACAAGTTCGACGAAAGGACTAGCCCGGTCATCGAGAACATAAAGAAGCTCATTCCCGCAAAGAACCTGCCGCGGGACTCGGCGTCGTCCATATAGCCTACGCTAAAAATATGTATCAGCAACCCTACGAAACAAACCACGAAAAGCATATTTGCCGCGAGGGGGTCGAACAGAATGCCCAAGTCGAGGGTGAAATTCCCGAGCTTAAACAATTCAAACGACGAATTGAAACTCGAAACGTCGGACAGCATTACCGAGAGCGCAAGCGCGAACGCGAACAGGGCGCTCGCCACTGACAGGAACGCAGGCATCTTGCGGCTGGTGCGGAAGAATAGAACGATTATTGCCGCGGCAAAGAGCGGCGTTGCGAGTGGAAGCAAAAGTTTAAGTTCCATACGGGTCAGTCTCCCAATGAGTTGAGATTTTTAGTTGACACGGTGTTTTCGACCTTAAACAGCTGGGTTATTATCGCGAGCCCAACCGCGACTTCCGCTGCGCCGATAGTCATCACAAAGAACGCGAATGCCGCGCCCGAAATATCTCCGTACGCCGCTGCGAAAGCCACCATTGCGAGAGTCGCCCCGCAAAGCATAATCTCAACGCACATAAAAATCGTGACGAGATTTCTCTTGAACATCACGCCCATTAAGCCTGTCACAAAAAGCATCAAGGCGGGCGGCAAAAATTGATTTAGGATATCCATATTAAATCCTTTCCCGAGGGGGTGTTTCGGGGTCGCGCGGCTTTTTTGCGATTACTATCACGCCGAGCATCGCCGCAAGCAGCAGCGCCCCGCATATTTGAAACGGAAGCATAAATTTTGAGAAAATTGCCAACCCGTAATTTTTGGCGGAGGCAAGAGGCGAGACCGAATCCGCAACTTTATCAGCATGCAGAGCCGATTTGCCGAGGAATTCCGGCGAGACCCAGCCGATAAACGCCCCGAGCAAAACCCAGAGCGCAACGAGTTCGAGCTTTTTTATGGTGCTTGCGCCGTCTTTTTCCTCGCCCATAAGCATTACCACAAAGACGAAAAGCACGAGCACCGCCCCCGCATAGACGCTCACCATTATGAAGGCCGGGAAATACGCCTCCATAAGAACCATCATTCCGGCGACTCCAAGCATCGAGAGCAGCATCGACATCGCCGCGTTTACATATCCGCGGGCGAGAATCGTTCCGAGCGCCCCTCCGAGCATCATCGCGCAAAAAATATAATAGACGAACTGTTCCATCAATGTTCTCCTTCAAGTTCCGCGGTGTCTTTTACCTTTTTCCATTTCATTATTTTGTCCGGCATTACGCCTCCGCGGGCGTATAAATCGGCCTTATGGCGGATTAGCTTCTCGCGGGAGTCTGCGTTTATGGAAAATTCGTTTTGGAGGACTATCGCCTTTTCGGGGCAGACTTCCTGGCACAAGCCGCAATATATGCAGCGAAGCATATTTATTTCAAAGTCCTTTGGGGCTTTTTCAATAAAGGCATAATCGCTCGAAGGGTCTATCTCGCCGGGGGTCACTTTTATGGCTTTCGACGGACACACAAACTCGCACAGCTGGCAAGAGACGCATTTTTCGCGCCCGTAGGAGTCTTTTACGAGAGTCGGGGCGCCGCGGTAGCCCGCCGGCAGCACCGGCCGCTGGTCGGGGTATTCGAGGGTGACCTTGGGCTTGAAGAAATTTTTCAGGGTTATCCACAAGCCCGACGCTATCTGGGGCAGGTAAGTCCGCTCCAAAAGCGACAGGGGTTTTCTTTCAACTACAATAGCCATGGGAAATATGTTTTAAATTGAAGACAAGCACATGTAGAACACGAGGTTTGCAATGGCAATCGGCAGGGTTATCTTCCAGCCGATACGCATTACTTGGTCGTACCTGAAACGCGGGAGAGTCCACCTCACCCAAATCATAAAAAACAGCATCAACGCTATTTTCACGATAAACGTCAGCAGCGAAAGCAGGACGGAAATCCAGCCCCACGCCTGCGGCCACTCCAAACCGGGGAACGGATTCCACCCGCCGAGGAACAATACTATAAACAGCGACGACCCCGCCACCATGTGCCCGTATTCACCGACGAAGAACAGACCGAATTTGAACGAGCCGTACTCCGTATGGTATCCGCTTACGAGGTCTGTTTCGCTTTCCGCCATATCGAAAGGCAGCCTGTTTGTTTCAGCGAACAGGCAAATGAGAAATATTAGCGCCGAAACGGGCTGGGTCAGGCAAAACCACCAGTTTCCGGACTGGTAATTTCCTATTTCAAAAAGGCTCAGCGGATTTTGAACCGAAGCCGATATCCAAAGCACTATCGGGAGCACGCTAAGGCCCATGCAAAGCTCAAAACTGATGACCTGCGCCGAAGCCCTCATTGCGCCCAAGTACGGGAATTTGCTGTTCGACGACCAGCCCGCCATGCACGAGGCAAACACACCGAGGGAGCTTACCGCGAGAGCCGCGAGCAAACTTATGTCGATATCGCACGCGGCAATCGGGCGCGGCAAGCCGCCGTCCCACCAGACGCCGAACGGCAACAGACCCGCCACTACAAGCACTGGGGCAAGCGCCATTATAGGAGCTGCAACATACCATATTTTGCGCACGTGGTTTGGAATCGGATCCTCTTTAAAAAGGAATTTCAGGCCGTCCGCCACGAGCTGCATCAGCCCGTTCTTTTTTAGAAAGTTGCCCACCAGCGGTATCGCCGCAACTAGCGGTATCGCCGTCCTGTTGGGCCCGTACCGCCCCTGGATATACGCGCATATTTTGCGCTCCGCCACGACGCTCAGCCCCGCGAAGCACATCACCAGCATTATCGCCCCCAGCGCGAACAATATTTGCAGGAGAACGTCGCAAACGGTCGCGGACGCCAGCGCGGCGTTTAGAATGGAAGTGTTTTGAAGTAAGACCATTTTACTCTCCTTGCTTTTTTGCAGGCTCAAAGTGAAGCGCCGCAGTCTCCGGGAATTTTATGTCGGAAAATTTCGAGCCGTCGATTAGCACGCCCGAATCGCCCACATGCGCGACATCTTTTAGCATTTCAATTTTCGAGGCCATTACCGAGCGGATTTCCCCGACAGTCGGCGTCTTGAAAGATTCGTTTGCTATTTTGCGCAACAGTGCCGAGAGCAGCTCAATTTCGTCGAGGCTGTCGGCCGGCGGATTTATCGCGCGCTCGAATCTCTGGACTCGGAACTGGCGGTTTATCCAAAGGCCGTCCTTTTCAAATTCGCTGCGCAGGGGAATGCATATTTTTGCCGATTCGCTCGTGCGGTTTTCGAGCGCGCCGCAGTATATAATGTTGGCGGACTTGAAATCCTTGGAGTCGAGCCCGAGGGATTTTAAATCCTCGCGGAAGCACAACACCGTCTTAATCGCGCCCGAGCGTATTTCATTTGCAAGGGCGTCGAGCGTCGGAGAGGGATATTCGTTGATGAGCCCTGTGACGAAAGCCCCGCGCATATTCGGGGTGCGGTCGGCGGACACGAGCTTGCCGTCGTCCTCGCCAATGTGGCTTGCCATATAAACTTTCGCCGAGCACTTTCCGGCGAGCTCCGCAATCAGAAACTGTTCTTCGAGCGTCTGCCAACCGTTTGCAACTATCGCCAAGCCGCCGAGCTTCGATATTTCCACAGCCCTGTCCACCGCGTACGACAAATCGCACGGCGACGAATCAATGCGCGGGATTTTCAGCCTGTTTTCCGGGCGGAAGCGCTCGTGGACATATCTGCCGCTGTCGCTCATAAACATGTCGTTGACAGCCGGATTTTCGCGCGGGGTTATGCGGTAGATTTTGTCTCCGCGCGACCACACGCGCGTGTTTACGCCCGCGCTGCTTTCGGCGCAAATGCTTTTCGCGGTCTTTAAGAACCAAGTGCGCATTTTAAAGCGGAACGCCTTTTCTGTGAGCGCGCCGACGGGGCAGCCGTCAACAACATTGAGCAGGTAATTTGAGTCGTTGTCGTCGCCGTAAACGGATATCTGCGTTTTTGAGCCCCTCTTTGTGAAGCCGAATATGCTTTTGCCGATGAATTCGTTGCAGAAGCGTATGCAGCGCGAGCACTCTATGCAACGCTCGCTGTCGAGCATAATTTTGCCCGCAACCTCGACCTTTTTCGGCTTTACATTCTTGCTTTCAATGTACCTCGACTCTCCCGCGCCGTACCTGTTGGCGTATTCTTGGAGTTTGCATTCGCCCGCCTTGTCGCAGATGGGGCAGTCGAGAGGGTGGTTGAGAAGCAGAAATTCGAGCACGCTCTTGCGGCAGTTTTTCACAGCCTCAGAGTCGGTGACAATATGCATGTTTTCGGCGACGGTAGTTCCGCAGGCGATTGCCGGCTTCGGCATAAAAGCAATTTCCGGAGAGCCGTCGGATTTTTTAAGGAGCGCCCCGGTAGCCCTGTCGCGCGCGGGGAGCCCTATCGTCACGAGGCACATTCTGCAAGACCCCGCCACTTTCAGATTTGGGTGGTAGCAGAAAAACGGAATCTCCACCCCGACCGAACGGCAGGCTTCAAGGACACTCATCCCAGCCTTGACATTGTAGTCGGCGCCGTTGACGTTGATTTTTACCAGTTGGGTTTCCATGCTAAATAAGTCTGTAAGCGTTGTTGTCGAGCCTCGCCTGGCCGCCGACGGCCTGCTGGCGGCGGATTTTCTCTAAGTATTCGTCGCGGAATTTTGAAACGTTGCTTTGAACCGGCCAAGCTGCGCCTTCGCCGAGAGCGCAAATCGTGCGGCCGCAGATGTTGTCGGCCACGCTTTTGAGGAGCTCGACGTCCTCCATTCTGCCCCAGCCTTCGCAAATGCGCTTTGTGATTCTCGACATCCAAAGAGTTCCCTCGCGGCAGGGCGTGCATTGGCCGCAGCTTTCGTGCGCGTAGAACTGGCTGAGGTTTGCGAGAGCCTCGACCATATCGATGGTGTTGTCCATAACTATTATTCCGCACGAGCCTATCGCCGTGCCGCACTGCATGAACGACGCCGAATCGAGCGGTATGTCTTCCACCCTTCTTTCAGATGTCGTTCCGTCGGCGTTTTTCACGGTAAATTTTTCGTCCCAGCGCAGAATCTTCATAGACGACCCCCCGGGGATAATCGCCTTAAATCTGCGCCCCGGAAGTGGGCCGCCGCAAAGGTCGTGCAAAAGCTCTCCGAGAGTGCATTCGCCCGTGGTGATTTCGTATCTGCCGGGCTTTTGAACCAATCCGCTTACCCCCCATACATGGGTTCCGGGATCCGCCGGGCAGCCTATTTTTGACACGGCCTCTCCGCCGCGCTTAAAGATTTCCGGAATCCAGCAAACTGTCTCAACATTGTTTACTGCGGTCGGGCAGTCGTAAAGCCCCTTTACAGCAGGGAAATACGGCGGCTTTATGCGCGGATACGCCCTGCCCCCTCCGAGAGAGGAAATGAGACCCGTTTCTTCGCCGCATACGTAGCAGCCCGCCCCGCGCGAAACAGTGATGTCGCAGCAATAGTCCGAACCGCAAATATTTTTGCCTACAAAGCCGCGCTCGCGCGCCTCGGCAATGGCCTTTTGAAGAATTCTGTACCCGTTTATGTATTCGCCCCTTATATATATGAAAGCTTGTGCGGCATTTATTGCGTAGCAGGCGCACATTATTCCCTCTATTATTTTGTGCGGGTCTTGATATATTAAAAGCCTGTCCTTGCAAGTGCCGGGCTCGGATTCGTCGGCATTGCATATAAGGTAAATCGGCTTGCCGCTCTTGCGGTCGAGAAATTTCCATTTAGTTCCGGTAGGGAAGCCTGCGCCGCCCCTGCCCTTGATTTTTGATTTTTCAACCTCCGCGCAAAGCTCCTCGCGCGGGCGCTTCACGGTCTCCGCCAAGACTGCGTATCCGCCGTCCGAGAGATATTTTTCAATCGATGCGTTCCAACCTTCAAGCCCTATATGGCTGTAAATTATTCTGTTTTCCTTTGCGGGCATGGCGTCATCCTTTATATGCGGGAGATTCAAAATCGCCCTCTGCGTTTGGTTCGCCGTCGAACGGGGCCGGCGCAAGAGAGCCGTCAGCGTCCATCGCCGATATTTTTTCAACAAATTTGTCGGCCTCCTCCGGGAGAACCTTTTCAAAGAGCTTGTCGTTTACCTGCACATTGGGAGCCTTTGCGCAGTTGCCCAGGCACTCCACAAATTCGAGCGTGTAAATGCCGCGGGTCTCTCCTATGGGGCAGTTCACGAGCTTGGATATCTCGTGCCCGAGCTTTATCGAGCCCGCCATCGCGCACGAAAGCGTGCGGCAGACTTTTATGTGAATCCGCCCGCGCGGTTTAGTCGAAAACATCGGGTAGAACGATATCATTCCGTAGACCTCTATGGGGCGGACGCCGAGCTTGTCGGCGGCGAATTTTATCGCGTCGTCGTCAAAGTATCCGAAATTTTCCTGAATCGTGTGAAGCAGCATCATCGCGGCGGATTTCTTTCGCGGATATTGGGCGATAATCTCGTCGCATTTTTTTTCGATTTCGGGGGTGATTTCCATTGTAAAAGCTCCGTTTTATCTGTCGCACTCTCCGAGGACGAAGTCCATCGAGCCCAGTATTATCGGCACGTCGCTGATGTGGTGCCCGGGAATTAGCGTCTGCATAGCGCAGAGGCTTACGAAGGAGGGCGCGCGTATTTTCACGCGGTACGGCACGCCGCCGCCGTTGGACATTATGAAAAATCCCAGCGCGCCCTTCGGATTTTCCGCCTCAAAATACGCCTCTCCGGCAGGGAGGTCAGGCCCCTGCGTGGTTATTATGAAGTTGTTTATGAGGTTCTCCATATATTTGAGAACTTTCGTCTTTTCGGGCGGTGTTATATGCGGATTGTCAATGCATACGGGGCCGTCCGGCATTTTCTCTATCGCCTGGCGGACTATGCGTATGCTCTGGCGCATTTCCTCGATTCGCACGAGCCATCTGTCGTAGCAGTCGCCGTTTACGCCTATTGCGACGTCAAAATCGTAGTCTTCGTAGCCGAGGTACGGAACGTCTTTGCGAAGGTCGCTTGCAACGCCGCTCGCGCGCAAATTGGCGCCCGTTAGCCCCCACTGCATGGCCTCTTCGGCGCTTATTACGCCTATGCCGACAGCCCTGTCCATAAAGATTTTATTGCGGGTTATCAGGGCGTCTATCTCGTCGAGGGCGGGTAGAAATTGGTTCGCAAAAGCGTTTACCGCGCCCAGCCAACCTTCGGGAATATCGCGGCGCATTCCGCCGACGCGCGCAAAAGATGTCGTAAGCCTCGCCCCTGTAAGCTGTTCAAACAGAGTGTACAGTTTTTCGCGCTGCGTGTAGCAATACATAAAAACCGTCCAAGAACCGGCGTCCATGCCGTACGCTGCGATTCCTATCAGGTGGCTCGCTATGCGCGAGAGCTCGCAGCATATTACCCTGAGAGCCTTGCAGCGCGGGGTGACGTCTATGCCGGTGAGCTTTTCGGCGCACAGGCAGTAGGCGATATTGTTGCAGAGCGGCGCAAGGTAGTCGAGCCTGTCGGTGAACGGCACAAACTGGTTGTACGTCATATTTTCCGCGAGTTTTTCCTGCCCGCGGTGCAGCTGCCCTATTATCGGGTCGCAGCGCGTCACGAGATCCCCGTCGAGCTCGAGTTTTAGGCGGAGGACTCCGTGTGTTGCGGGGTGGTTCGGCCCGAGATTTACAATCATCTTCTCGCCGATTCTGTCCGCGCCGAGGTTTGCGGGTTCGGGGTATGTAAATTCTTCTTGCATTTTTTCAGGAAATTAAGCGTTGCCGTTTTCGCCGCACGGAAATTCCGCGCTGCGCGGCTCCCGTTGAGAGGCAAAAACCGTCGGTTTTGACGGCGAGTGGAATGGACCGCCCTCCTCGGGAGCGGGAACTACTCTTGTAGCGTCTTCGTTGTCCGCGAAAGTGTCGGGAAGCGGCGCTTCGCGCCCCGCGAGCGGAAAGTCCTTGCGGAGAGGGTGCCACGGGTATGAATCCCACATCAGAATGCGCCTTAGCGACGGGTGGCCTTCAAACGTTATGCCCATGAGGTCGAACGCCTCGCGCTCGTGCCAATCCGCCCCTTTGAAAACTCCGCACAGGGAGGGCAGCGCCGGGTTTTCGGAATCCGCGCACATGCACACCAGCCGCGCGTATTTTTTCTTGGAGTGCGAATAAAAGTGGTAAACCGCGCCAAAGCGGGGGTTGCTGTCAACTCCCATGTCTATGGCCGCGATGTCTTGCAAGGAATTGCAATCAAAACTGTCCCTGAGGGTTTTGGCGGCCTTTACGAGGTTTTCCGGCGGGCAGTCGAAAGCTGCGATTGAGTCGGACGATTTTCGCGGCTTTAAAAAGGGTAGTTCGGAAATTATTTTTTCGCTGTCCATATAAATTTATTTTGCCGAAAACAGATTTTTTGCGGACCTTTCGGTGCGTATTTTGTTTTGCAGAGAGACCATTGCATCGAGCAGCGCCTCCGGGCGCGGCGGACAGCCGCTTATGTATATGTCGACCGGAATTATCCTGTCAACCCCTTGGAGCGTCGAGTAAGTCCGGAACATTCCCCCGGACGATGCGCACGCGCCCATGGCTATCACCCATTTGGGAGCCGTCATTTGGTCGTATATGCGCTTTATTGCGCCCGCCATTTTATAGGTCACGGTTCCCGCGACAATCATGCAGTCGGCCTGCCTCGGCGAGAAGCGCATTACTTCCATTCCGAAGCGTCCGATGTCGAAACGCGAACCACCAACCGCCATTAGTTCTATTGCGCAACAGGCCAACCCCATTGGTTGAGGCCATACCGAATTAGCCCTAACCCAGTTTATGGCTGCGTCCAGTTTGGTATAGACAAATCCCTGCTCGCCTTTGGTGTCGAAACCCTTGATTGCACTATTATCCATAATGAAATTTTCCACATAAAATATAATCCGCTTTTTAAAATACAACAAAATTTTAGACAGACAAAATCGCGCAAACGGCGCATTTTTTGTAAAATTGCCTTTTTCTGCTCAGCCTGCTCCTATATTACAACCCAAAGGCCCCGTTCAAAAAACTTGCGGGCGGCATTATTTGCAATCGCATATTCCCGCAAATAAGCAGCTGGTATGATTCGCGGACTTTTTTGGGAAAAATCGTGTGCAGCCACCCGTGCACATTTTTGTTTTTTTTGCATTTTTTGAGCAGTTTTGCTCATTTCTGACGAGCTTTCTCAAAGATACCGTTGCACAAAGCCCCGATTACATTTCTATTCGAATAATTGCATATAAATACGGCGGCGCAACGAGGGCAACTTGCATTTGAAATTAAAAAACCTTCCGATTTCGCAAGTGCCAGACATCAAAATCTTAATATTCTAAAAAAATCCCGACCAATTCTGTGGAATAAAATCTAAAATACAAAAAAAGACTTCCGCCCTCCATCAAAAAAAATCCGCCTCATTGCGGAGGCGGATTTTCTTATTTTCTTAGAGAGATATAAAAATCTATTCTTTGAATTCAAACTCGTGGACAGACCACCATTTGTCCGAATTTACGCCGGAAACAATCTTAAATACTCTGGCGTTGACGGGGGGCTCAAAGGAGACCTCCAAGACGCTTCCATTCTTTGAAGATTTGAACGGCACTTCGGACAACGAATTCATCGATTTTCCGGCAAACACCTTGAATGCCGACGGGAAATCGCTCTGAGAATAGCCGAGATTGAACAATAGCTTGGAGATTTTTTTCGGAGACTTGAAGTCTATGCCAAGCCAAGCGCCCTTCTCGATATTTTTATTGCTCGACCAGCGCGAACCTTCGCTTCCGTCAAGGGCGGAGTTGAAGTCTATGATAATTCCGTTAAAGGCGAACGCGGGGTCTTTAGAGTTGTCGTCTTGCACGTATTTATCCTTGAATTCGACTTCGTGAATCGACCACCAGTTGGAACTCTTATCGGCAGTTGCGAGGAGTTTGACAACCTGCGCGGAAATCGGCTTCTCGAACCCTATTTTAAGGATTCCCTTTTTCTTGGATACAATGCATTCAACTTCGCGCGCGGAAGCCGCCGTCGGACCCGCCAGAACTTTAAAGCTGTCCGGGAAGTCGCTCTGCGATGTGCCAAGATTAAAGTCTATTTCCCCTATTTTCTTGGGATAGCCGAAGTCGAACGCAATCCAGTGTCCCTTGCGGATGAGGGAGCCGTTTGTCCAGCGCGTTGACGGATTTTTGTCGAGCGCATTGCGGAAGTCGGACTCGCCCTCGGAGCTCTGGAAGGCCATCTTTATCTTGGATAGAGTCTTTTGGGCTTTGTCGGCCTCGGCGGTTTTGCCGATTTCCCTCAGGATTTCAACGCCACGCGGGGTGGGCTTGCGAACCATTATGTCGGCCGCCTTGTCCTTTTCCTCTTGGCGGATTGCGCTGTTCATTATGTAGTTTGCGGAGTCGTCGTCAAAGCTGCAGCGGCTCGCAACATCGACAATCGCAATCTGCGCAAGCGTTTTTTCCCGGTCGTCGGAAGACGCTTTCGCTATCTGTACGAGCGGCTCAAAAGCCAAGGCGTTTTCAAATTCGCCAAGAGCCTTTATGGCCTCCGTTTTGAATCCCTCCGAGTAAGCTTTTTTGCAAAGCTCGACAGCCCTGCTATCGGAAGCGTAGCGCACGAGTCTTAGCAGCATTTTTTTCGTCGCTGCGTCGCACTTGTCGTAGGCGGCCTCAACATGCGCGAACATATCCGGCTCAAAGTAGGACTGCGCCGTGCGTATGAGGGCTTTCAAGGCTTCTGTTTTCACTTTTTTGTCGGTTTCGCCGGGCAGGTACTTGGCGACTGTCGAAAATACTTCCGTATTTGCGATGCTCGCGGCTGTCTTCATTATCGACGCCTTAAGCTCGGGCGACTTGCTTTCGTACCCTGCGAAAAGCTCCTTGACCATTCTGTCGAGATTCATTCTCACAAGGCATGCCGTTATAAGAGCCGACTGGCTCGCGTCGGCGCTTGCCGATTTTTCAAGAAGGGTTTTCGCGGTGTCTGGGGACTTTATTGAAACTATGTACGAGGCGACATTCGCAACATATCCGCCGCGCAGGAATTTTGCGCCCTTTAAGATATTGGGAATGTCTTTGTCCGATCCGGCCTTCGCTGCGGCGAACGCCAACGCGACAGTCATATCGGCATTAGTCGGCTCCAATTTCAAAGCTTCCGACAAATCTCCGCCGCGGGCGGCGATTGTATATATTAGACGGGTTTTTCCGTTGTCGTCGAGAGCCGAGAATTTGAGGTATTCGGGCATCGGCACATCGGGATTGTCCGCCAAGAATTTCATCAGGCGGCACTGTTCCCTGAATCCCTGCGGCAATTCTTCGGGCACTTTAAACTTGCGTTCGCGCGCGTAGGGAACATTGCGCTTTTTGAAGTGGTCAACCGCATTCGAGAGCCTTCCCCTTATGCCTTCGCTTTCTGCTTCCTTCATAAGGCGCTCAAATTTTCTGCAGCTTGCCTTGTTTGATATTCCGGTAGCCCACAGAAGTTCGGCGAGCATCGAACGGTAATATTCTGTGCCTTTTTTCTGGGAAATTTGGTCGTAAATAAACTTCTCTATTTCCGCGCAATATTTCTTGTCGAAGTTGTTGGAGAATACGCCGAAAATAACTTCGTTTATCTCTTTGTCGCCCTTGCCGTAGTCGAATGTTGACATTGCCTCTATCTGTTGTACGGTCGGGGCGTCGCAAATTGCGCCGACGGGGCGCTTTGTTCCCATCGGGATTGACGACGTGTCGGCTTTTAGGTCGCCGCAGGCGAACTGAACCAAGCGCATCAACATTTCCTGAATGCGCGGATTCGCATAGTTGTTCCAGTCGTGGCCGAAGCCGAAATAGGCTACTCTTCCGTTGCCTTCGCTCTTAATCCAGACAACGCCAATATCTTTGTCGTCGCGGATCTTCGGGGGATTTAGCCTATCGTTCTCGCGCAGGAAATAGCTCTGGTCGGTATCCAAGCGTATGAGGATTCTGCATTTCGAGCGATCGTAGGACTTGCCCATCATGTAGATTTCATCATAGACCATAAAGCCGTTTGAAGGCCATATCCCCTTTGTTATCGGAGAATTTTCATCGTCTATTGAGAACATGTACTTCGGGGAGATAACGCCGGTCCAGCCGCCGAGAGTCCACGGATGGGCGACGAAGTCTCCCCCAAGCAAGTTTGTGTATTCCCAGCAGCGGATATTGTCGTAGTTGTAGCAGTCGGGAGACGAGTGCAATCCGACGACGCCGCCGCCATTCTTGACGTATTCTATAAGGTTCTTGCAGTATTGCAACGAATTTTGAACCGCCTTTTTAGCATCCTCTTTGGACATTTGGTCCAATTCCACATTCGTGGGCCCGAAGCATGCGGCGGTCGGGTTGTTGAGGATTACTACGTCGTATTTTTTAAGATTTTCGGGCGTAAATTCGTTTATATCGTCGCTGATTACGGTTTCCCAAACGCCGAGCTTTTCGCCCATATGTTTTAGGACTTCCTTTGCGGCGACAATTCCGCCGTAGTGCCTGAACCCGGAAGTGCGCGAAAATATGAGCATTTTGCGCGGCTTTGCCGGGGCGACTGCCGCCTTTGCAGGCGAGGCGTCGTGGAGCTTCTTAATTCTGTCCTGACCGAAAACCGGATCGGGCTGATATTTCATTTTCACCTGGCCAAACGCGGGCAGCACGGCGAACGCGGCAGCCGCCGCGAGGAAGAGTGTCGTAAGTTTTTTCATCAAAAGTCCTCCGGTAGAAATTAGAATACCTTAGCCCATTCGCCGCGGTTTTCGCGCCACATTAGCGAAACGGCCTCTGGATCGTTAACGAAAGTCGAGTTCTTCCAATCCCATTCGAGCATGCGGCCGAGCCTATGGGCGATAGTGCCCATTATGCACATGTTGGAAGACGATACGCCCGCCTCTACTGGGCATATTGTCGGCCTTCCGGTAAGAATGCTTTCTATGAAGTTGCGGTTGTGGTTTCCGAAGCCGTTCATATAGGCCGACTCCTGACCTTCCGGAAGCTTTACGTTCATAAGCGACGGCGAGCTCGCCCAGAAGAATCCGCCGCGGCTTGCGCACGCCGTTCCTTCAGTGCCGATGAAGGTTACCATCGGGCTGAGGTTGTTTGCGCCGAGTTTTTTCAAATGTTCAGTCGGATGTCCGTAGAACACCTTTGTTCCGTTTTCGTATTCGTAGTACAGGCTGCGCTTGTCGTGTATGTTAGAGGGGTTTTGGGCGGTGTACGGGCGCACGTACTTCGGGCCTTTGCCGTCCATATTCAGTCCCCACTGGGCGATGTCGAAGTGGTGCGCGCCCCAGTCGCCCTGCATGCCGTTGCCGTAGTCGTAGTGCCATCTCCATGCGCCCCATTCGTATCCGAAGCGCCCGCCGCGGGCGTTAGCGGGAAGGAGCGGGTGTAGCAGATGCCGCGAATAGGGCCTCATCGGGGCGGGGCCTACCCACATTTCCCAATCCATTGTCGCCGGGAGCTCTTCCGCCGGCCAGTTGTAAAATACCGGGAACCTCCAAGGCACTGCGCAAAATACGGCTTTTATCTCGCCGAGCATTCCCGTGCGCGCGAGCTGCACGGCATTCCTAAACGAAGTCTCGCTGCGCTGCTGCGAGCCTGTCTGGAATACGACTCCGGCGGCCTTGACAGCCTTCAAAACCTGTTCGCCCTCCTGTATCGAGAACGTCAAGGGCTTTTCGCAATACACGTGCTTGCCGGCGCGCGCGGCGAGTATGCTCATTATCGCGTGCCAGTGGTCGGGAGTTGCAATCGAAACTGCGTCTATCGACGGGTCGGCGAGCAATTCGCGGAAGTCGCGGAAGGTCTTTACCTCCACGGACTGCCCGCTGTTCTTGTAGTCGTTCTCCAATTTCTGCTTGGCCCACGCCGTGCGCTCCGTATCGACGTCGCAAACGGCCATCAACCTGCAAACGTCCATTCCCGCATAGCTTAAATGCGCGGGAACCTGCTTGCCTATGCCTATTACGGCTACGTTCACCTTTTCGTTTGGCGAGCCGTTCGCCAACAAGTCTCTGGCAATAAAAAAGGGCGCTCTTCGTCAAACTCAGTGGGATGAGGAAGAAAGAGGGGATAAGAGAAGAAGG
>URAJ01000018.1 GCA_900545715.1 uncultured Opitutales bacterium | reverse complement strand
TTTCACAGCGCATCCATAAATTTCCCGTCATTCTCCTGTCCGGCCATGGCGGACGGCGCCGCGCCGGAGATTTTTTTGGGAAATATTTTGACGAGCGGAAACAGCTTTTTTGCCGCGGCGAAAATGTCGGAAAAACTTCTGGGCGGAGACATTCTTGCAATTTCAGCTATCCTGTCTCCGGACTGCGCGAGAGTCTTCGCCCCGATTGCAAGCGCCATTCTTTTTTCGCTTCCGAAAAGATTTGCCGCCACAGGAAAAGTTTTTTTGCCGTTGTCCACAACATTCTCAAAAAGCAGCGCTTTCCCGCCGCCAGGCTTTTTGGATTCGGCATCGACTATCTTTGAAATCTCTATCTCGGGGGAAACGGGCGATTCAATTTTCCGCAATTCGCCGAGCAAATCGAGGCATTCTATGAATTCCTGCAAGTCTTTGAAATTTTTTTTCATATTCCCCACTCCTTGACGCCTTCAAAACCAAAGCCCATTGAGGCGGCTGCGCGCCCGGCGACAAAGTCGGCGATTTCAATTATGCCGGAGGGCTTGTTGTAAAATGCGGGGCAAGCCGGCATCACCACCGCGCCCGCGAGAAAAATTGAGCGCATATTTTCAATATGCGAGAGCGCAAGGGGGGTCTCGCGGGGGCATACGACTATCCTTCGGCGCTCTTTTAAAGCAACGTCCGCGGCCCGCACCAGCAGGTTGTCGGCGATTGAGTTCGCGATTTTCCCGAGAGTGTTCATGGAGCACGGCAAAACCGCCATTGCATCGAACCTAAACGAGCCGCTCGCAGGGGGCGCGCCAAAATCGTCTATGCCGCATACGCGCAACTTTCCGCAATCGGCTGGATTCTTTTCCAGTTGGGCGGCTATTGCCGTATTGAAATCGGCGTATCCGGTTTCGTCAGCGAGGATTTTTACGGCGGCGCGCGTTGGAATGCAGTATAAATCTGCCCCCGCTTCAAGCAGGATTTTTGCGAGCCTTAGCGCGTATATCGAACCCGACGCTCCGCTAATGCCGAGAACGGCGCGGCGATTTGTGTCATTTTTTTTCATTTCCCCAAAATTGAATCAGAGCGCGAGCTGGCAGGCAATCCCAAAGAATCCGAGCCACCCGGAGGCCACGTTTATATAGAAAAATACGGCGTTTACGAAGGAGTTGCCCCCAAAGACTACGGCGCAAATTCCCAAAATGTACAACACGGTAATTATTGCGGCGCACAGGAAGTAGCAAACTCCCAAGCCGAATAGCGCGCCCGCCGCAAAGAATAGAGCCGCGGCCGCCACAAAGGAAATTCCCGCAACAATAATCGCGCCGTTTTTACCCAGGGCGGCGGGTATTGAATGGGGGTTTTCGCGCCTGTCAAAATCGATATCCTGCAAGGCGTATATTATGTCGAAGGCTGCTATGCTAAAAAACAACGCCCCCGAGAGCGACAAGATTCTCGGGTCGAACGAATCCGCCGCCGCAATCCACGCCCCGGCGGGCGCGAGCGCAAGCGCAAGACCGAGAATGTAGTGTGCGGCGCAAGTAAAACGCTTTGCGTAAGAATATCCTAAAATTACCGCGAGAGCGGGAAACGATAGGTAGAAGCAGGCGAGGTTTATAAAATAGGCGCATGCGCAAAAGCCCGCCGCAAATATTGCGGTAAACGCAGCCGCCGCTTTCGGGGAGATTTCTCCGGTGACGCTCGGGCGCATTTTTGTGCGCGGATTTTTTGCGTCGTACTTGATGTCGGCAAGCCTGTTAAAGCCCATTGCCGCCGCCCGCGCGCATGCGAATGCGGCGACGCACAGCAGTATTTTCTTTATCCCAGCGGGGTATCCGCAGTATGAAGCAAGGCATAGGGCGGACAAGGCGAAGGGAAGCGCGAATAGGGTGTGCTCGAGTTTTACGAGCCTCGAATATGCGGTCGCGTTTCTGATGAAGGCGGCGGCATGTGCCGCGCACGGGGTATTTGATAAATTCATCCATTTAATATCTCATTTATTTTCCGCGCGCGCAACGATTTTTAGAAAAACCGCAAAATGTTGACAAATTTACCGGCTAATCCATTTTCAAAAAAATGGCATATTTTTCAGACAGACCTTGCGAAATAGACAAAGCAACAGCCCTTGCGTATTTGAAAGAGGGCTCTGCCCTCGAAATAGGCGAGCTTGCCGATAAAGTGAGGCGCAAGCTCCATTCCAACCGCGCATATTACGCGGTAAACGCCGCCATTACGTATTCGAACATTTGCGAAGTTCTTTGCCCGATATGCTCCTTTTCCAAAAAGGAGGGGCAGGAGGGCGCGTATTTGCTTACGCCCGAGGAGGTTTTTGAGCGCGCTAAAAAATTTTCGGAAATGGGGGCGGAGGAAATACACATAATAGGCGGCATATATTCCAAGCTTCCGCTGAGCTATTACATAGACATAATACGCGCCGTTAAAAGCGCCGATCCCAAGCTGAATATTGTGGCGTTTACGGCGTCGGAATGCGCGGCGATGGCAAAGGCGTCCGGGCTTCCGCTCGGGGAGGTTTTTGAACGCCTAAAAGCGGCGGGCGTAAACGCCCTTCCGGGGGGTGGCGCCGAGATTTTCGATAAGCAAGTGCGCGATAAAATCGCCCCCGACAAGCTTTCCGCCGACGAATGGATTGACGCAATGCGCATAGCCCACAGCCACGGAATTAGAACCAACGCCACTATGCTGTACGGGCACATAGAGACTCCGGAAAGCGTAGTCGACCACCTTTTCAGACTCCGCGAACTCCAGTCCGAAACTGGCGGATTCAAGGCGTTTGTTCCGCTTCCATTCCGCAGGGGCTCAAGCGGCATACCGGCGCGCTCGTCGGCTACGTACGACTTGAAAATTTGCGCGCTTGCGAGGGTTGTGCTTGACAACTTTTCCCACGTCAGGACGCCCGTCACCCATTACGGCGACAGATTTGTGCAGGTCCTATTAAACTTCGGGGCGGACGACATAGGCGGCACGCATTGGCGCGAGGAAGTCGCCGTATCCGCAGGCGCTGCGCCGGTTGATAGGGACGAAAACTTTATGCGCCGCACAATCATCGCCGCCGGTTTCGAGCCTGTAAAGTCAAACTCAAACTACATAGTGCGCAAATAGGCGCAGACGATTCTGGAATGCCTGGAGCGCGCTATACACTCGGAAGAATTTCGTACGTCAACTCCCTGCCGTTTTTTCAGGCCGACTATCCGGAGTTCGACTCGTTTTCCGCCGTGCCCGCCGAGCTCAACTCGCGCGCCGCGCGCGCAGACGTCGATGCCGCAATGATTTCAAGGTGGGTTTACGAGGGCGAAATAGAGAAGCATTATAAGGTTCTCCCGCGCTACGGCATATTTTCCGACGGCGAGGTTATGTCGGTCAAAATATTTTCCAGGGTGCCGTTTAAATCCTTTCCGGACGCATCGCTTTACATAACTCCCGAATCCGGGACATCCGCGCGCGCCTTCGCCCATTTGTTCAGGCTCAAATACGGCGCCGACATTTTATCGATGCCGAGCGCTCCGCTCGATTCAGCCGACGCCGCGCTGCTTATAGGAGATGCAGCCCTCGCGTTCACACCGCGCGAATTTTGCGCCGACCTCGGCGAAATGTGGCGCGCAGAAATAGGGCTCCCGATGGTGTATTCCGTTTTTGTAGTGCGCAGAAACGTTTATTCGGAAGCCGCGCCGCTACTTGAAAAAAACATAAAAAATGCGCTCGCGGCATTCCGCAAAAATCCGGGCTCAGTTATTGGGAAAGCGGTGGGCGCAATGCGCACTTCCTGCGCTGGGCTTGACGCGCCAGCCCTAAAAAAATATTACCGAAATTTAAAATACGAGCTTCCGAGCGGCCTATTCAAAAAGGCTTTCGATTATGCCGCGGACCTTGCCCGTTCAGAAATTCCGACGAAATGAAAACAATGGAAAGAATCTCACGAGAGGCGGCCCTCGGCCTCGAGAATGCGACGCTATTTGAGCTTGCAAAACTCGCGGCCCCCCGCAACGCCTTTGCCAACCGACGGGCGGGATATGTCGTAAACCGAATGATAAACTATTCGAATATATGCACGGCCCAGTGCAAGTTTTGCGCATACCACGCAAAAGCAGGCGTCGTAAAACCGTACAGGCTCTCTGACGGCGAAATATTTTCCCTTTGCGCGGAGGCTGCGGAGAGGGGAGCGACGCAGATAATGTTGCAGGGCGGGCTCAGCCCACAGTTCACTCTCGATTGGGCGGAAAGGCTGCTATCAAAAATAAAGTCGGCTTTCCCATCGCTGTGGCTGCACGTCTTTTCGCCGTCTGAAATAGTGTCTTTCGCGCGCGGGGCGGGGGTTGATGTGAAAGACGCCGTATCCCGCCTAAAATCCGCGGGGGCGGACTCGGTTCCCGGGGCTGCGGATTTGCTTGTGGAGCGCATAAGAAAGTCTCTTTGCCCAAACAAGTGCAGCGTTGAAGAATGGGTGGAAGTTATGAGGGCTCTGGCAGAAAACTCGATGACGTCGTCTGCCACAATGACTTTCGGGATGGGGGAAACTTTTGCGGAGAGGGTGGAGCATTTGGATGTCGTGCGCAGAACCCAAGACGAGACTGGCGTTTTTAAGGCGTTTATCGCGTGGCCGGTATCGCCCGAGCGCACTCTTTTAGAGGGAAAGGTCGGGCGCGCGGGTGCGCCGGATTTTTTGAAAACGCTCGCGCTCTCTCGCGCGTATCTCGACAATATAGACTACGTTCAGTCGGGCTGGCTTACCGAGGGCTTGAAAGTCGCGGAAGTTGCGCTGCTATTCGGCGCAAACGACGTCGGCGGAGTTCTGATGGACGAGATGGTTGTCCGCGCGACTGGCATCGACAACCGCGCAACCGCCGAAAATATGCGTAAAATCATAGTTTCTGCGGGGCTTGTTCCGCGCGAGCGAAACGGCCTTTACGAGACAGTCTCCGAATTCTAAATTTTAAAATTATGAAGTTTGCAATAACACCTTGCCCAAACGATACCTTTTCCTACGAGGCGCTCATATCTAAAAAGATAAAATCCGGATTTGAATTTGAATTTGCCGATATAGAGGAGCTAAATATTGCGGCCGAAAACGGAAAATATCCGCTTACGAAAATGTCCTTTCCGGCCTACATAAAAAACTCCGATAAATACGAGCTGCTCGACGCCGGCGCCGCCCTCGGCATGGGGACCGGCCCGATACTCGTCGTGAAAAAGGGCGGAAAATTCGACCCTTCAAAGCCAGTGCTTGTGCCCGGGCTCAATACGACGGCGGCGGCATTGCTTAAATTTTACGCGGGCGGGGATATTGAGATGAAGGCCGCCTATTTTAGGGATATATCGAGCGCAATATCCGCTGGCGAGGCCGATGCGGGAGTGCTGATTCACGAGGGCAGATTCGTGTTTGCCGACGAGGGCTTGGAGCTCGCCGCCGACCTCGGAGGCTTTTGGACAATGCGCACGGGGCTTCCGGTCCCGCTCGGCTGCATTTGCATCCGCAAAGATGTCTCTAAGCGCAAAGAGTCGGTCGAGAGCCTTATCCGCCAAAGCATCTCGGCGGCTTTTGAAAATCCAAAAGCCACGCGTGAGTTCGTAAGGAGCAAGGCGCAATATCTCGACGACAGCGTCCTCGAAAAGCACATTTACGCTTTCGTCAACAATTACTCGATGGACATATCTAAAATACGCGGTGATCTGATAAAAAACCTTTCCAAGTGCGCGATATGAAAAAGACAGCCATATTTGCCGCCTCTTTGTGGGAGATAGGCGGCGTATTGAAATCCGCTGAGTTCTCGTACAAGAAAGTGCGCGAAACGCCCTATCAGGTCTGGGAAAACGACACCAAGACTGTGGTAATAACGCGAATCGGCCTTGCGAACGCGGCGACGGCGTTTTCATGGGCGGCGTCGGAGCTCGATTTTGAATCTGCAATAAATATAGGGGCTGCGGGGGCGGCCTCGCCAAAATTCGGTGCTCAAGAGCTTGGGGAAATTTTCGATGTAAGAAGCGTATCTTGCATCGAGCCCTATTGCGGCGAGGTTTTTGAAATGCAGACAATGGGCGGCTGCGAAACGGCGACACTCGCGACTTCCAGCCGGCCTGTCGCCTCGGCAAAGGACAGGGAGCAGGCCGCGGGCATGGGCGAGCTTGTAGATATGGAGGGCTGGGCGCTCGCTTGCGCGGCAAAAGCGTTCTCAAAAAAACTTTACATAAGAAAAATCCTCACCGACTTCTCTCCCGAGTGCGATATACATTCCAACATTTTGTCAATTTGCAGGGTTCTGGAAAAACTCGAAAATTTCTGGATATAAGCCTTGCGTTCCGCCTTTCGGAGCGCCACTAATGTAGCAGTGAAAATAAAAAGAAAATACGCGTATCTGGCGTCCGCGGGAATATTTGCGGCCGCACTTTTCGTGTGGGCGTTTTTCTTTTGGCAGCGTGAAATCGAGGTTTTTTTGGCGGATGTGGGAGTTTATTTTAGAGACAATTTGCGGTTGCTCGAGGGTGTTCCGCTGATTGTCTATTCCCTCGTGATTTTCGTTTTGCCCATATTCTTTCTGCCCGTGACGCCGATATTCATACTAGCCTCGGCCCGCGCGGAAACGGAGCCGATGATTGTGATTCTTCTATATTGCTGGCTCGGAGTGACAGCCAATATTGCGGTGTCGTACTTCATATCCCGCAAGTTTGGCGACTTTTTGCGGGTGAAGCTCGAGGCGCGCGGGGTTAAAATTCCGAGGCTGCCTCCGTACGAGCAGTACGAGTTTGTATTTTTAATGCGTATGATTCCCGGCAATCCGCTGGCTGTGCAAAACTACGCGCTGGGTCTGGCGGGGATACCGTTTGTAAAATACGTTGTGGTGTCGCTGCCGATACAGTATGTTCAGATTTTCGGATACGTGTATCTCGGCGAGGGATTTTTTACAGGCGGATTTTCAAACATGGCGATAGCGGTTTCTTTTTTTGTGATACTTGCAATCGTCGCGAGGATGCTCGACAAGCGGTACGGGCACAAACTGAGGGGGAAAAATGGAATTTCTAAGACAGAGCGATGAAATACTCAGTGTGGGCGAATTTTCGCGCCGCTTTAAAATGCTCATTAAAACCCATATTCCAGAGCTGTGGCTAAAAGGCGAAATTTCAAACCTAAAAACGTATTCGAGCGGGCACACCTATTTCACCCTAAAAGACGACGAAGGCTCGATATCGGCGGTTTTGTTCAAGGGGTATTCGAGGAATATGACGTTGCGCCTTGCGGACGGTATGCGGATTTTCGCATTCGGGGAAATATCTATTTACGAGGCGCGCGGAAACTACCAGATAGTAGTCAAGGCGGTAATCCCGGACGGAGCGGGGGATCTCGCGGCGCGCTTTCAGGCTTTGAAGGAAAAGCTCGCGGCGGAGGGCGTTTTCGACGCAGACAGAAAAAAGCAAATTCCTTTGCTGCCGCGCCGCGTGGCGGTTGCGACTTCCCCGCAGGGCGCGGCAATTAGGGACTTTTGCCGAATTTTATCCCGCAGGGGCTGGAAAGGCGAGATCGTTGTGATTCCGGCGCGCGTGCAGGGCGCGGAGGCAGCGGGCGAATTGTGCGAAGCAGTAAGAATTGCCGAAAATTTTACCTTTCCGGACAGAGGGGGATTCGATCTGCTCATCCTAATGCGCGGCGGCGGAAGCCTTGAAGACTTGTGGCCTTTCAACGAGGAAAAAGTTGCGAGAGCTGTTTCCGCCTGCTCAATTCCCACGATTTCCGCAGTCGGCCACGAAATAGACTTTACGCTTTCGGATTTTGCGGCGGACTTGCGTGCGGAAACTCCGAGCGCGGCGGCGGAGGTCATTTCAAGCGCGAGAATCGGCGCAAAAAACGCGGTTGATTCAGTAGAGTCGGGATTGGATAAAGCGGCGGCTTTCCGCTTGGAAAGCGCGCGCGAAGGCTTGGAGGCGCTCGCAAATTCGCTCCGCCTAAATTCTCCCGAATACAAGATTAGGGAGTACAATCTTGCGCTCGATACCGACGAATCGAGGCTTCGCACGGCGGCGACGGCGATATTGTCGGAATCCAACTCGAGGTATTTGCGCGCATGCGCAAAGATGGAGAGAATAGCCCCGGAGCGGACTCTTGAGGCTTTCCGCCGCAAGCTCGAGTACCTCGAAAAGCACATCGAACTGCTTGGCATCGACAGCGTTTTAAATAGGGGATTCGCCCTGGCTACCGACTCCGAGGGGAATTTTATTTCCCGCGCGGCCGATGTCCCTGAAAAACCATTTGGTTTGCGCTTTTGCGACGGGGATGTAAGAGTCGAAAAAATTTAGTTTAAAAATACAATCCAGAGATTTAAGATTGTAGCGAACGCGCACCACAGGACGTAAGGGACGAATATAATAGAGGCTGTTTTTGAAATATTCCATGCGCACTTGGCGTACAGTGCAGCCAGTATAAGCAACACGATAGAGTCGGCGAGACCTGCAGCGGGGTTGTGCATGCCAAAGAACAGGACGCTCCACAGAAAGTTCGCGAATAGCTGGGCGCAAAAAATAAGAATTGGCGCTGTTTTCCCCTCTTTTGGCGAAGTCAATACGAGCCCCGCGGAAATTCCCGAGAGCACGTATAAAATGCACCACGCAATGGGGAAAACCATACTTGGGGGCGTGAAAGACGGCTTTTTTATAAGCGGGTAGCATTGTGAGAGCGATTCCCCCTGAAAAAGAGACGACAGCCAGCCGACTAAAAGGCAGGCAACGGCGCATATAGCGCATGCTGCGGCTGCTTTTGCCGCATTTGAAAAACTAAGCGTATTTTTCATATTTTAAGAATTTTTATATTTTTTGAGGGAATTTTAAATTGCGTTTATATTTTTGACAATTTTTTTTAATTTTTTTAGATTTTTAGCAAGCCGCCGTAAGCGGGAGAGATGGATATGCAAATTCCGCCGAGTCTCTGAATGGCGTGCGGACAGATTGTTTTAAATATAAAAAATACATTCAGTGCAACATTTGCACAAACGAAATGCCTTGCAGCTATTCTCTTAATTATTGAAAAAATACATTCAGTATCGGTTTACAGCAAAATATAAAGTCTCTAAAAAGTTTTTGCAAAACGGACGCGTTGCGGGCGAAAGGCGTGGGGTTCTGGGATAAAAATCGCAGGAGCAATTCTCTGGATTCGTTGCGGCTTGACTTCGCGCAAGCTGAGTCGATACTTAAATAAATACTAAACCGTTTTTGAGAGAGAGAATCCATGTTTGTAGATGAAGCCAAAGTGACGCTAAGAGCCGGCAACGGCGGCAAGGGATCCGCCGGATTCCGCCGCGAAAAATTCATTCCGTTCGGGGGGCCTGACGGCGGCGACGGCGGAAAGGGCGGCGATGTCTATGCTCTCGGTGACGAAAATTTGTCCGACCTCGAAAAATACTCCTATACCCCGAATCTCTCCGCCGGGGACGGCGGCGACGGAATGGGGCGCCAAAAAACAGGGGCGTCCGGCGCGGACGCATATTTGCGGGTACCGCCGGGAACTGTAATTATAAATGACGAAAACGGCGCGGTTGTTGTGGAGATACTGCGCCACAACGAAAAAATCCTGCTGTTGCGCGGGGGCAAGGGCGGGCTTGGAAATATCCATTTTAAAAGCTCCACAAACAGGGCGCCGCGCCAGTTTACGTACGGCACGGAAGGCGAGAGCGGGGAATTTAGGCTCGTGCTAAAATCAATCGCAGACGCGGGTCTTGTCGGATATCCCAATGCCGGGAAATCTTCGCTCGTATCTTTAATAACAAATGCAAACCCAAAAATCGGCGCATATCCGTTTACGACGCTACATGTAAATATAGGAACGCTCGAATACCCCGATCACTACGACAAGCTAAAACTCGCCGACATTCCCGGGCTCATAGACGGCGCCAGCGATAATAGGGGTTTGGGGCATAAATTTCTGCGGCATATAGAGCGCTGCAAGGTTCTGGTGCTGATTATCGATATGGCGGGAACCGACGGGCGCGACCCCTCGGACGACTATGAAAACCTTATAAAAGAACTCGGGCTCTATTCTCCCGAACTTCTCAAAAAGCCTATGATAGTTGCCGCCAATAAAATGGACGAAGACGAAGCTGTTAAGAACCTAAAAAAATTCAAAAGAAGGCATAAAGACCTGGATATAATCCCCATATCATGCCTGTCCGAGGAGGGAATCGGGAAATTAAAGTCCGAAATATACGATATTTGCAAAAAAACTCAATAAAGGCGCTTAAAAACTTTGACAATCGCCCCGTATAGGCTTACACATCTTTTACACATGGATAGTCATATTTTTACCCCAAAACATACCGCCAAGCGCGGCGGTTTTACCCTAATTGAAATATTGATTGTCATAGGCATAATAGTTTTGCTTATGGGAATTACTACGCAAATGCTCGGAACTGTCGGCGAAGCGCAGGGAAGGGCGCAGGCGAAGTCGGACATGGCGCTCATTGCAACGGGCATAGAGTCGTTTTATAACCAATACGACACTTATCCGCGAATAACAGCCGCAGGCAACGAAAAGCAGGCTGCGGGCGACCTTTATAAATGCTTGACAGGCAAAATGGTCGCGAAAATTCAGAACGCTCAGATTGTAATGAGCGACGCCGGAACCGACACGAGGCCCTTTGTCGATGTATCAAAATTGAGGATTGCGGATCCGGCAGATCCCCACCTTGAAAATGTCGATCCCGAAAAGAGTGGAGTCTATTTTGTAGATCCGTGGTTTGAACCGTACCTGTATTTCTATAACACCGCCAACACGATGAATACGGAGACCGCCTCATGGCGCGGACAGGGCTTCATATTGCTTTCAAAAGGTCCCGACGGAAAAGAAAAAAATGTCCGCTCAATGTACACGACAGGCATAATCCCCGATATGAACGAGTACCAAAACGAGCCTGAAAATATGGATAATATAATCCAAGGCGTTGAAGATTAATATTTACCCCAATACAAACTAATCTCTTTAAAGAAAAGGAATCCGTATATGAAATCCGCAAAAAAAGGTTTTACGCTCATAGAGCTGATGATAGTCATATCGATAATAGGCGTGCTTGTCGGGCTTTTGACCCCGATGATATCCAACGCCCAAAAGAACGCTGTGAAGGCGACTTCAAAGACATTCTTTTCAAACATGGTAAACGCGCTCGAACGTTACAAGGACGAGTACGGATATTTCCCGGATTTTCTAACCGCCCGCGACCGCACAAATCTCGACGACGGCAATTATGCCGAAAACTTTGTAAAGGCGGTCACAGGCGTCGATTGCGACGGTAAAAAACTTTCGCAGTCCGACAGGGCGGAATTCAACAGAAAGGGCCGCAAATTCCTCGATTTTAGCACGAGCAACCTCGTTCAATTAAAGGGCAAATGGAAATTGGTTGACGGTTTTGGGAATCCGAACATCTACGTTAGCGTCGATAAAGACGGCGACGGATTCATAAAACAGGGCTTCCCGACAGTTACGGACGGCATTCCAGCCGACGAATTGCGCGATATAGTTCCGAATCCCGAACGCGGATTGAGGGCGAGGGCGATAGTGTTTACTCTTAAAAAAGACGGCCGCAGCGCAAAGGCTGAATACGGCGCGGAAGATATATTCTCTTGGTAACCGGCTATATTTTTAAGTTATGCGAAGTTCAAGACAGGCGTTTACCCTCATAGAAATGTTGGTGGTTATAGGCATTATCGCCATATTGTCCACCGGCATTTCCATGCTAAATATGAAAGACTCGGCCCAGCCGATGTATTCCGCCAACAGGACAATGATGGCGGCCTTCCACGAAGCCAGAACAAACGCCATAAAACGGCAGACTCCGTCGCGCGTAATAATATACCGCGGCGACGACCTTTCCCGCAAATTGCGCCAAGTGGGCGTGATCTATAAAGTGAAGGGCAACGATGACGAAGTGAAAGGGTGGGTTGCCCTAAACAGGGGAATTATGCTTCCGGAAGGCGTGTTTTTCGTACCCCCGCAGGGAGATTTCTCGACAATGGTGAAATTGCAAAACGGGCTTTCGGATTCCGACGTTTTCAAGAGCACCTTTAACAACGGCTACACCGGCGTATTCAACCGGGTAGGGCTAAGCGAATTTCCGTCCGCCACGCCGCTTTCAGTGTCGGAGGGCAACGGAGATTGGTACTCTTATGAATTTTCCTCCGACGGTTTGTCGATGAATCCGGGCGCATATATAATGCTTGTCGCGGGCAATCTCGATTCCAAAGGAGTTCTGCTTGTTGACAACGCGTTTTCCCAGATGGGATTTGTCGTTAGGCGTATAGGAAACACAATACCGTTTACCGATTACGGCGAAATGGAAGAAACTATAAAGTAATATGAGAACACCTTTAAAAAATAAACGCAGCGCATTTACACTTGTCGAAGTGATGCTCGCCGTTGGCGTTATGGCGATTGCAATATCGTCCATGATAGGACTGCTTTCTGCAATAACGGCAAACATAAATCAAATACGCCAGCAAAGCAAGGCGGTTGCGCTAATTTCTAACATAGAGACTACTCTCAAAGAAAAGAACTTCGATACAGTATACCAATGGGTGCTGAATCCCACAGAGCCGCATGTGATATACTTTTGGGACGAATACCAAAACCCGGACGACCCCGACAATTCAAGCCTCGTGACGGTATCCTCCGAGCAGGAGGGAATGATGTCTGGAATGCCGCCGGACAATGAGCACCTAAAACGCTCCGAGGGCGAAATATACAGAGTGCTTGTTTCTGTCTATCAAGAGGGCTTGAAGGGCGAAAAAATCACTGTCGGAGATTCGGCCGAATACGGCGGCGGAGTCCTCCCGGGCGATTCCCAATTATATGCCGTAGCGTATTTGCCGATAAAAGTGGAAATACTCGCCGACCCGCGCGACGACATAATTTCAGGCGTAGGCGAAGAGAGCCAAAATGTCCAGAGGCGCATATACGACGACGTAATAATAAAAATGCGATAAAACCATGAAAATTTTTGATAAAAAAATGATATTGCACCGCACTTGGGGCGTGCGCGCGGCGGCCGCGAGAAAAGGCTTTACCCTTGTGGAAATACTCGCCGCGAGCGCCATCATGAGCTTGATAGTGGTGGCGGTTTTGTATGTGACATCTGCGATTATCAATACTTGGAATCGTTCGAGCGGCCAAATACAAACATACTTTGACGCGGGGGTAGTCGGCAGAGTAATGCAGGACGACCTGGAGAGTCTTATAATTAAAAAAGATGGTGGTGCATGGCTTCAAGTTGCGTATCCGATGAACGCCGGCATGCTTACGGGCTCTAACGAGCTTGATACAACTCCCCTCCGCCCGCCGGAAATAATGTTTTACGCGCCAACTTCGCTCAGGCCCAGATACACGAGGGAAAACTTGTCCTCGTCCGTTTTGGACCCTACAAACGCCATTCCGATTCCCGGCAATGTGTGCGCGATAAAGTATCAGCTATGCGTAAAAAGTCCGTTTATGGAAGGGCAGTCCGACGAATCGGCAAATGCCAGCCAATATAACGCTTTTTACGGTTTGTACCGCGCTGTAATTGACCCGAAGTCCACAGTTCTTGAAGCTATGGGGCCTGAAAAACAGGGTACTTACGAAACTGAGGATTATAGGTATGCCCTGCAAATGAACCTATGGGGTCAGCGCTGCACGGTAATAGATGAAAACGGCGTAGAACAGCCCATGCAAGATTTGAGGTCGTGGACTTTGGATCCCGAAAATCTGCTTGCGATGAACATTGTCGATTTCAGGGTTCGTTTTGCAATTTCTTACGACAATCCGTCTTATACGCCGGGTGCGAATATTCCCAAAAAGAAGATAGCGTATGTTCCGCCGGGTGTCGGTTTTGCTGTCGGCAAAAAAATAATAGTAGAGTCTCCCCTGTATTCCTATGCTTCGGGAGGTGGAAGAGAGTCGGTTGTGCCGACTGAGGTCGAAAACGGAACTCTCGCGTACGCTGATATTTCAATGACATTTATATCCGATGCCGGAGCGCGTGAAATGCGTGCGCTTATGAAGGGGCAAAATCTGAGCCTTGACAAGTTTAAGGAGCTTGTACTTGCGCACGGCAATACGGTGACGCGCCGCGTAATATTCATGTCGGATCCGATAGAATAAAATATGAACTTAACCGACCAACAAAAAGAAACCGTTAAAAAATGGGTCGCCGAAGGGAAGGGCGTATCTGAAATTCAGAGGCTGCTGTCATCAGAGTTTGGCATCGATATGATGTATATTGATGTAAGATTTTTGATAGACGACATTGGTGCGCAAATTCCTTCGAGCGGCGAAAATGCTGCCGATTCGGCACAGGAGGCTTCTCCGGTTGATGCGGAGGGCCCGCAATCCGGCAGTGCTGGCGAAAATGAGGCGCAGGCCGAAAATCCGGGGGAAAGCTCCGGAGGTGTACGAGTAACAGTAAGTCCAATACAGCGTCCGGGGGCGGTCATGAGCGGAGATGTAGTTTTTTCTGACGGAGGTTTGGCGGAATGGGTCTTGGACAATTCAGGCAGGCTTGGCCTAAATCCGTCAACACCGGGATATACCCCACCGCAAAGCGATCTTCCGGAATTTCAGCAAAAACTTCGCGAGGCGCTTGGCGTTTAATAATGCTATCTTCAACAGCCTCCCGCAAAATCCTTGCGGGGGGCGTTTTGCATAGAATCCATTTAAAGCTTCTTTGAGGGCTTGTTGACTATTTTTACGATTTGAGAAAACTCCGCGAGGAGTTTTGCCTAATAAAGTTTTTTGTGTTGCGGCAAAATTATTGCCCGAGTTGGTTTTGAAAATGGAATTGTCCAAAATAACAGAAAAGCTTCGTAAGACCGCTTTGTTTATGGATTTTTCCCGAAAAACACGGCAAATGTTGCGCTAAACGCATGCCTTAACAAAAGCAATAGGATTGTGAGCAAGGCTCTTGCGGGATATATGCTTTATTTGTGATTGCATAGTAGATTTTTCAACTGTGTTTTCCGTTATTAACGTAGTTTGATTGGCTCCGTACTTGCTTGCTTAATTATGAAATCCAATAGGGTTGGTCGCTTGTTGTATTGTAGAGACTTTTATAGGTAGTCTTTTTTTTGCTCATATTAAAAAAGCAAAGCTGCGCTAAAATATTTTTATTTTAGCGCAGCTTTTATTATCTTATATGGGAAATACAACCATACCAAAGAATCGTTAACGTTACGAAGCCTATATACGGAGTTAAAATTTTTTAGGTTTTTTACAATTAAAACTGAGTTCAATCGCCCAAATAAAATAGTTATTTTTGAAATAATACTAAAAAAATCTTTTAGCCCAGATTTGAGAAATTTCGAATAAAAAGCCCGGCGCCGCATGCTTGCGGGCGATTTGATTTTATTTTAACGATAAACTGTGAAAGAATTTTGTGCAGTAAACAACTGTTTATATTATTATATTATATAAATTTCAGACACTTTTTACGTTTATGGAGCTTGATTTTTTTTAATGCCTGTTGACAATCTTTCTGGCAATGCAACTTTGTTGCCGCTTTTAAGAAATTTTATCTATTTTTACCCATTGCGGCTTTATCTTTTCTTAGGCATTTGCTATGCAAACTTCCGCTCCAAACAAAATAGATAGGTTTAAAAAAGTTTAGGTATGACAATATTTTTGTTGCGTTTGCGAGAATAATCATATTTTATAAGACGCTTAAATTAAGTGGAGGCGTACGCGCGCCCCGCATTTGCGCTTAGGCGCCCTGCGGTGTTGCGGTTGCGATTAAGCCGTAATAAACGCGCCTCCATAAAAACAAGCAATATTTAAAACACCGATATGGCAAACAATCAATCATCGAAAAAAGACATCCGCAGAACGGCTACCCGTACGGAACGCAACCGCGCGGCCACCAGCCGCATTAAAACCTTGACTAAAAAGCTCGAAGCCGCCACCGACGCCGAATCTATAAAGGCTGCCGGAAGCGTTCTCGCTTCGGCTATGGACAAAGCTGCCAAGAAGGGAATCGTCCATCCGAATAAAGTGGCGCGCGTAAAAAGCAAAATCGCCGGCAAAATAAAAGCCGTCAAGTAACTGAAATTTTCTCTTTCGCCGTGGTGCGGCAGATTGTCTTGCCAATATTTGGGCGAAAATATGTTGTATCCCGGCCCTTCATTCTTGCGAGGGCTGGTTTTTTTTAGTTCCGCCTTTATAATCCACATCGGATTACGATATATTAAACATATCTTCTGCATTGCGATTTTTTAGACGGTTTATTGATGAGCGATTTGATTAAAGTAAATATTGCGGATATATGTCCGACGCCCTACGGCTATGCGATTTTCCTGACCGCCCCAGAAAAAACTTTTGTCGTTTACGTTGACAAATCAAAAGGGGCGGCCCTGCAAAGCGCATTTGAGGGGATTTCGTCGGAAAGGCCGCTTACGCACGAATTCGTGATGCAGATGCTCGACGGGCTCGACTGCAAAATAAAGCGCGTTGTTATTTACCATGTTTGCGAAGGAACTTTTTTCACAAATCTCACTGTCGAGATGTCGAACGAGCTCGGTGAGAAAATAGTGGAAATAGACGGCAGGCCAAGCGATACTTTCGCCTTGGCTATGCGCGCAAATGCGCCAATTCTGATAGATTCGGCTGTCCTCGAAAATCTCCCCGATATGTCGGAGGCTCTCAAAAAGCTTCGCGGCGAAGTTTGATGTTTATGGCGGCGCCTTTTGGAAAGTCGGGTGTCGTGACTTTTTTGGCGCCCATGCAGGATATTACCGACGCCGATTTTATGCAAATAGTCGCAACCAGGGGCGCGCCCGACTATTTTATTGCAGAATATTTTCGGATACACGAGTTCTTTGAATTTGAGGAGCACGTGTTAAAAGCGGTATTGTCAAAGCCCGGCGGAAGACCCGTTTCAGCGCAATTTATCGGCGAGGACGAAAATTGCATTTTGCGGGCTATAAAAAAACTCTCGAAATATCCAATCGATTCGCTCGACTTGAATCTCGGCTGCCCGGCTCCCAAAATTTATAGAAAAAATGTGGGAGGAGGCCTGTTGCGCGATGTGAAAAAAATACGCTCTCTAACCCGCATAATGCGCGATAACTGGGGCGGAATTTTCAGCGTAAAAATGCGCATAGGGTTTGATTCTCCGGAAAATTTTGAGGATATCCTCTCGGCTGTTTTAGACGGAAGCCCCGATTTCATAACAATCCACGCGCGCACTGTCAAACAGCTCTACCGCGGCGATTGCGATTATTCAAAAATAAAGGAGGCTGTGGAAATATCGCCGGTGCCGGTAATTGCCAATGGCGACATTACATCCGCCAAAAAGGCTCTCGACGTATTGAAAAACACGGGCTGTGCGGGCGTTATGGTCGGGCGGCATGCAGTCCGCAATCCGTGGATATTTCGGCAAATCTCCGAAGCTCTATCTTCCGGGAAGCCATATTCGCCAACACTCGGCGAGGTTAGAGCGTATGTGGAGGACTTATTGAAATCGGTAATTGCTTCGTCTGTGCGCTATCCCGATTCGAGAATGAAAAAGTTTTTGAATTTTATAGGGGTTGCCATAGACAGGGACGGCGCGTTTCTGAGGGAAATGCGCCTCGCCCGCGGAGTTCCGGCATTGATGGGTGTGTGCGATAAATTTATGCTCGGAGCAAACGAAAACCTTCCTTTCCCTGACGAGCCTTACGCAGGATTGTGTTCGCGCCCAAACCACGAAAATAAATGACGGCATCTGAAAAAATAGAATTCCTGTCGGCAAAGTTAAAGCCGACGAGGGTGGAGCTTATGCGCCGCGCGCTGAAATGGCGCACGAGGCGCATTACCGTGGTTCTGGAGGACGTCTTTCAGTCGCACAATGCCTCGGCAGTATTGCGCAGCTGCGACGCTTTTGGAATACAGGAAGCGCATATAATCGAAAACCGCAATAAATTTATCCCGAGCAGAAATGTAGATATGGGCGCATCAAAATGGATGGATATCCATAGATACACCCTGCCTACCGCCCGAAGGCGCAGGGCCAACGAGCCGCGCGAGCTATCCGTTGACGACAACTGCCTTGCGAATACGCGGGCGGCTCTTGAAAAAATAAAGGGCGAGGGATATTTGCTTGCCGCTTCAACATTGCGCGAAGGGGCTATTGATATATTGGATGTGCCTGTGGACAGGCCTTTGGCGGTTATGATAGGCACGGAGCTTACGGGGCTTACGCAGACTGCGCACGAGATGGCTGACATAACGTTTTCGATGCCGATGTACGGTTTTGTGCAGAGCGTCAATTTGTCGGTTTTTAGCGCCCTGTGCCTAAATATTCTCGTGAATAAAATGAGGAATTATTCGGAGGATTGGAAATTGTCGGAACAGGAGTCAGAAGCATTGATGCTCGACTGGCTTGGGCGGTGTTTGGCGTCGGCCAAAGATATTTTGTAGTACTTTTTTGCTGTCACATTCGAGCCTTGCGCTTTTTTTGCTTAAGAATGCCGCGCTTTATCGACTTCCGTATTATGCGTGAAAAGCTTGCTGGCGTTTTTTTTGCGGAATGTTTTATAATACCGTTTTTTTATCAAATCCCGCCCGCCTTAATATTAAAAAATCTTCGCGGATTTTGCCGCAGGCTAATCTCAAATAAAGAAAATTGCGGCTACTATTTCGCTCTCGCAAGGTTTGATTCTTTTTGTGCGAGGTGTTCGTATAGCTCTAATACCTCTTCGGCAGACTTGCCGTCGAGCATTGCTCTTACTTTTTTTATCGCTATGTCTGTGCGGTTTTCACTCTTGGGAATATCGTTTGTCACAAGTGCGATTATGCCGTATATGGCGTTGTTAAAATCCTTGATTTCGTTCTCGCTCATGCCGCGCGACATATTGATTAGGCTTTTCCTCAGCGAGGCGTCGCTGCTTGCGTCTATCTTTATCTCCTTTGTGCATGCAACAAAAAATATTGCGCAAGGAACAAATACCCAAAATAACCTCGCTATATAACCCATATCCGTTTTCTTACTTATATGGATTATATATGCTATTATTACAAGCTTATTTTATTAAAAATAATATTAAATATTATTAATAGGGTCGTAATTATTAAGCAAATTGTCTATCCAGGCGCCGAATTCCTTTACCGATCTAAAAATTTTCTCCGGAGAGAGCTCTTCAAGCTCCCGCAATTGGGCAAGTTTCGTATGCGCCCAGGCAGCCGAAAGCGGGTGTGCGCCGGCCGCCCTCGCATCGGAAATATCGCTTGCGACATCTCCTATATACCACGAGTTTTCAGGCTTAATTTCCCATTCGGACAAGAGCGAAGATATGTTTTTTGTCTTTATCGAGCGATCTACCCCGCCGCATCGAATGCCGTCAAAAACCCCTCTCAGTCCATAATAATATAGCGACAATTCAAGGGCTTTCTCGTGCTTTCCGGTCACAAGCCCGAGTTTCCACCCAGAATTTTTTATTTTATGCAATACATCTACAATTCCGTCAAAAGGCTTGGGTGAATATTTCTCGTGAAGCGCAGCGTATTCTGAAAGGTACGATTCAAAAAGCTTATCCGCGCAGTCAGGGCTCATCTTATGAAACATTCCATACTCGTTCGCCCCAAAATTGGAAACAATTTTCTCCTTTGTGGGGACTGGCAGGGAATTGTCTGCGTATGCCGCGCGTATTGCTTGCAGGGTCAACGGTATCGTTTCGGCAATCGTTCCGTCAAAATCGAATATTATTGCGTTCTTCATAAAAAATTATTTTGGGCGCGCTTTTGAAATTTTCGACACTGCGCGCATAAAGTCAGTGTAGTATGTTTGATCGCTTGGTTTTACAAGCGGAATTTCTAAAAAATCATCGGGGACGCTGTCGCTTATCCTGCGGCACAAGGGGGGATTGTTTTTGTTTGCGGAAATTGTCCCGTAAAAAAGCCCTCCGCGCAACACTATCAAATCTCCGTCGTCGCACGGGGAATAGATGTTTAAAGCCCCGTCGGTAGGAATCGATATCTCAACGGGGGAATTCTTAAATCCCGTAGCCTTTGAAAATATGGCGACATCGTCCATATCTACATCTTTACCGGCAAGCTCCAGATTTGTTTCGCAATCTGTTTCTAGGGGAATGTAAACAGTGGAATGCCCGTCCGAGTAGGCGAGCTTCGGGGAAAATGAGAACGGTTTTTCCCCGCGCTTCGAAACGCATACCTGCAAATTAAATACCCCTTCGGCGGCTATTTCATCCCAGCCAAAGCCTATTGCGTCGAATCCGCAGACGGCGTATTGGCGGGCGCCGATTTTTACTATCGGAGCTTTTATATTTATTTCGAGGGAGTCGTTCAAGAGGGAGTCTT
The DNA here is from genome assembly GCA_900545715.1 of uncultured Opitutales bacterium. Lineage (GTDB taxonomy): Bacteria > Verrucomicrobiota > Verrucomicrobiia > Opitutales > Intestinicryptomonadaceae > Merdousia > Merdousia gallistercoris. The sequence goes on along the minus strand of URAJ01000018.1, from coordinate 27,247 downwards.
CGTCAATCAATACGTTTATATCGCAAGTCGCATTAGCCCAGAATATGAGAGGTTTTTTGATGGGTCTATCGGGCGTTATGATCTGCTGTTCACTTTCCGCTGAGCCGCGCGCCGCAAGAATCCCCGTAATTGCGGCCGCAATCAAAATGCATGAAATTAACACGCCCGATACGGCCCTCACTCTGAAATGGTTTTTATCAACTCCCTTCGCTTCGGAGAAAATATAACGGTATGGCAAGACGGAGGCCGCCGCGGCTGAAGCGAAGCAAAACACTAATATCCATTTTAATGCCGGCCGCATAAATAAAGACGCCTTTATATAGTCCTCGATTTTTGCCGCAAACACCGGGTAGGCTTTGTAGGTGTTTTTTGCGCTTCTGGATATAAGCGCAGGATGGCGCGCGGCAAATTGCACAGACTTTGGGCCTTTCCGCAAAATGCCGTATAGGTAATCCATTCCTTTTTGGGAATTGTCGACGATGATTTCAAAGGCGCGCTTTGAATTTTTGCCGCTTATAAAAAGTATTTGTTCAAGCTTTGCAGCGTTTGCGGGGGACTTGTCGAGCAGGCGGCATACGGCGGAGATTTCGCTTGGGGATTCCGCAAATTTCAGCACTGATGAAAATCCGGTCCACGTTTTTGTGCGCTTTGATAAATCCGATATCGGGGATATTATTTTTAACGCCTCGGCCACAGATGACTTTGAGCGCGATTTGAGCGCAAGTGTGATGGCGGATTCCAGATTTTTTTGGAGCGGCTTTGCAAGAGAATGGGTTTTTTTTGCTATTTTAATTAGAGAGAGGGTTCCGTCGGCGGGAGGGAATAAGGTTGTAGCGGCTCCGGCAGTAGATAGTAGAAGTATGAAAAGGTCGGTTTGCTCATTTATAAAAAGCTCTTTTGCGATGTCTCGAAGGTCGCCGTATAAGATAATATCGGAAACTACCGCGCCTCCAAGAGATTCAAGGTTGACGACATCTCCGGTTATAAATCCACGCCCGACTGAGAATAACCGGCCTGTTGCGGAGTTTTTTTTCTCTTCTTCATTCAAATATTTGTTCCGCAACATATTGCACGCGGCGGCGTCCGGAAGCCCGTTTGATATGGAGTATTCAAGGCATGCGAAAGCCTCGGCTTCCTGACCGCGATTCCAAAAACTTTCGGCGAGGGCGCGGAAGTCGCAGTCGGGAAGTTTTTCGAGCTTTTTGAGGGTATCTTGGTAATTTTCTATTCCAGACAGCCAGAATGCCAAACTTGCAAATGCAAAAAATGCAGCGAGCCTTAAAAGAATTTTTATTACTTTGAACATTTTATTTTTTTTATGGTGCCGATGGATATTTTTTATATGTACTTTTACGGTAAAATCTCAATGTGCATTAAGGCTATGTCAAGCAAAACGCAAAACTCGGCCTGAAACTTCTTGAAAAGAGCGGTAAAAATTGCAAACCTTGGATTATGCCGCATTTTATAGATTCGCGCGAGCCTCTCGCAACGGCGTTTGCGAAATGGCTCGTATCGCATTTTGAGAGGGAATTGTCCTCGACGCCGCCGTCTGCTTGCGCGACTGTTATAGTCCCAACCCATACGGCGGCGGAGCTATTGCGCGGAGAATTTATCACCGAGCTTTTGCGGAGCGGAAAAAGCGGCGCGACAGATTTAAAATTCACAACCCTCGAATCTGAAATATCGGATTTAATTGGCGACAGTAAAGTTTTGAAGGGGATAAGGAATCTGTCGATATGGACGGATATTTTGTCGAAAGTAAAAAAAGGCGAATTTGAGTATATATTTCCGTCTGGACTGCCGACTGATGCCGACCGCATGACCTTTGCCCGCAAAATAGCGTCTTTGCAGTCTGCCCTTGCGGAAAATCTCCATACGATATCTTCCGCCTCAAAGATTCTCTCGCAGTCGGCAGATTCTCAAAAATGGGAAGATTTGGCTTTGCTTGAAAAGCGCTATTTTGCCGCTTTGAGGGCGCAGGGATTCCCTACGAGGGCGGAGGCCCTCGAAATGGCGTTTGGAAAATTGAAGGAAAGCGGGCGCAAGTATATAGCTGTCGGATTTCCGGACGTATCCGGAATTTTTAGAAGGTTCGCGCGTTCCGCGTTCCGCTTTGAAACTGCCGTGTACGCACCGGAGGGAGATTCGGAGTTCTTTGACGAATTTGGGGCTCCTGTCGGCTTTGCCTATCGCCGCGCGCTTGGAATCGAGGACGGCTCGATTACAGTGTGCCAGTCCGTTGCGGAGGAGGCCGGAATTGTTGCCGAATTGGCTAAAAAATACGGCAGTGAGGCGCATAAAGTTTTGGCTTTGGCTTGCGAACAGAATAAGGCGGCGCCGGTTTTCAGGGCGAAACTCGAAGCAAAGGGTTTTGCGGTTGCGCCTCTAAATGTGGATACTCTCGCGGAGACCGCACTCGGACGGTTGCTGCGGCTCTTGGGGCAGATTTCGGAGGGCGGAGATTTTAATGTTGCGGGCGAACTTTGCAAAAATCCGTATTTTAGCGAAAAATATTTGCCGGGTGAAAATGCCGATGAATTGTTTGCGGATTTCGACGCTTTGTTTGCTGCCGCAATACCGGGCGGCACAGTTGCCGCTCTCGACTTTCTCTCATCGCGAGGAGCGCGCTTAGCAGGGATAAAAAATATCGATTTGCTTGGACGCGCTTTGCGCGCCGTTTCCGCTTTAGAGACGGATATTTCAAATTGCGCGAATCCCGCCGTGTGGCTCGCCGCGGAAATACCGCTGATGGCGGAGGCCCATTTTTCTTCAAACCGCGCTCCGAATGCCGAGAGGGCTGCGTTCAAAATATTTTCGGAGGCCGCAAAAGAGCTTTCAGGCTGCCCCGAAAATGTTTTTACGTTTGCCGACTGCGTAAAAATATTTATTCAACGCCTCGCTTCCGAGGTCTCGGGAAGGGCGGGAAACTCGGGCGATATCCGGCTGCTTGATTGGATAGACGTCTTTTGGTCTCCGAATCCGCATATTGTGCTCTCCGATATGAACGACGGCATAGTTCCGCTCGCTGAGCCGCAGACGCTTCTACTGTCAGATTCGTCGAGAAAAATTTTGGGGTTGCGCAATTCCGAATCGCGGCGCTCGCGCGACGCGTATATGCTATGGGCTCTAAAACGCTCTCGCTCTGAGCCGGGGCGCAAATTATCGATAATAGTCCCCCGCAAAAATACAGATTCCGACCCTCTGATGCCTTCGCCAATACTAATGTGCGAAGACGACCTCCCTGAGCGCGTCAAACTGCTATTTAAGGATCTCCCGTCGGGTTCGCGCAACGCGCACTTTACGCCTCTGTGGAAATTCTCCGCAAAAAAGCTCCCATACAGCCGCCCGCTCTCGCCAAGCGCGCTAAAAACATACATATCCTCCCCGTGGGATTTTTATTTGAAATACGTATTGAAGGCCGAGATTTTTGACAGCGAAAAGGAGGAGATGGACGCCGCGCAATTCGGAACGCTTTTTCATTCGGTAATGGAAAACTTTGCGAAGTCGGCGGTTGCGGACAGCACAGATTGGTCGGAGATATTCTCCTTTATGTCCGAGAGGCTCGATGCGCTCTCAAAGGCGACATTTGGAAGGTTCCAAAGAATGCAGATAAGGATGCAGATTGAAAACTTGCGCAACAGGCTCGGGAGCGTTGCGAGAGTGCAAGCGCAGCGCCGCGCAGAGGGCTGGAAAATATCTGAAACGGAAGTCCCGTTTGAATTTTCGGAAGGCGGGCGCAGGTTCGCGGGCAGAATTGATAGAATCGACGCTCGCGAAAATCCGGAAAATTCCCCAGAATACGCCGTTCTCGACTACAAAACAGCCGACAAAGTGTCGCCCGATTACGTCGAAAGGGAGCATTTGACAAGCAAAGGCGAGTGGAAAAATTTGCAGCTTCCGCTCTATGTGCGCGCCGCCGCCGATATTTATCCGGGGCGCAAAATATCGTGCGGATATTTTCTCGTCCCAAAGGACCTTTCGCAGACAGGAGTTCAGATGTGGGATAATTTTTCGGGCGAATTGCTCGATTCTGCCATGGAAAAAGCATTGGAGATAGCTGGGGAAATTTCTGCGGAAAACTTTTTCCCTGAGGGCAACCCGCCTTTTTACGAATTTTCCGACGTGTTCGGATTTACCTATTCCGAGATGAAAGATCTTACCGAGTTCGACAGATGAGAAACAAACCGACTTTTGCAAACATTAGAAGCTCGGCTTCGGCTGGATCAGGAAAAACCTACAGCCTCACGGGGCGGTATATCGCAATAGCCCTTGAAGAGGCCGACCCTGCGTCGATAGTTGCCCTCACATTCACACGCAAATCGGCGGGGGAATTTTTGAGCGAGATTTTAAAGCGCACCGCCGCTGCGGCAGAATCTGAGCAGGAGGCAAAGAAACTTTCAAAAGAGGTTTCCGGCGACGAAAATAAATATTCTAAAAAAGACTTTGTATCTTTGCTCAACAGGCTCGTAAAAAATCTCGGCAGGCTGAGGCTCGGGACGATAGACTCTTTTTGCGCGGCGATGCTCGGCGCGTTCGCCCCGGACTTCGGGATTTTTTCGGACTTGGCTTTAATGGATTCTTTCTCGGAAAGAAGGGAGTTGTCGGCCGTCAGGGAGCGCGTTTTTAGAAACGGCGCGATTTCCAAAAAAACTTTCGAAGATTTTTCAGAGCTCGTAAAAAAGACGACATTCGGGCAGGAGGAAAAATCAATCTCCAAAAAACTCGCGGAACTTGTGGAATTGTCCCGCAAATGGCTATGGTTGCACCCGGACATATCCGAATGGGGAAATCCCAAAATATTTAAGAACGTAAGGCCTGCCGAATGGAACGGTGAAAAATACGAATGCGACTTGAAAGCCCTGCGCGGCTTGGAGGCGAAATTCGGCATGGAAAAACTCGGAATGTCCAAGTTTTTTGAAAACTCCAACCACCTTAGAATGGCGGATTACATCCCTGCCTTTGTTGCCAGGCTGTCGGAGGCGTTTAGGCTCGCTGGGCGCATAGAGGACAACGCAGAAATTGCATCTGGCAGAAAAACCGTATCTATCCCTCCCGAAATGGCATCTGTGCTGACCTCACTTTTCGCGGGGTTGCTGTCTTCGCACTTGCACAGGCTTTGCGAAGCGACGCATTCTCTCGCGGAAATTTGCTCGAATTTTGAGAGCGAATACACAAAGAGCGTACGCGCAAAGGGCAAGCTCGTTTTCGACGACATTCCCAAAATACTCTCCGCGCCGGACAACAGCGTGACGACCCTGCTTTTGGAGGAGCGGCTCGACTCAAAGCTAAAACATTGGATGTTCGACGAATTTCAGGACACTTCCCGCGCCCAGTGGAAAGTATTTAAAAATCTCGTTGACGAAGCCGTTTTTGACGATTCAAAAGAGCGCTCATTTTTTTATGTAGGCGACGTCAAGCAGTCGATATATTCATGGCGTGGCGGGGATTTTAGGCTGTTTGGAGAAATCTTCGCAAATTATTCCGGCATGGGATTGATGGAGGAGGGCGAGGAGCTCGTGAAGTCTTGGCGCTCGGGTCTTGACATTATAGTTCTTGTGAATGCGCTTTTTTCCGACAGAGCTTCCCTTGAGGGCGTTTTCAAAAAAAATGCGGCCGAGGTGTTTTCCGGATTGTTTACCGCCCATGAGACTGCCGTTCCCGACAGGCCGTCGTACGTCCGCCTCTCCATTACCGAGCGTGCGCAAGGGCGAAAATCAGAGGACCTCGCCGCCGAGAAAATTGCCGTGTACGAGAGAGTTTACAGAATTGTAAAAGAGGTCAACCCGCCGCTTAGGGGAAAATCGTGTGCGGTTTTGCTCCGCAAAAACGACGAAGTTGAGGCGCTCGTCGAATATATGCGAAGGCGCGCCGCCGAGGACGGCTTAAATATTCCGGCGGCTGGAGAACTTGACGCGCGCATATCTTCCGAAAATATGATAGTGCCGCCGTTTCTCCAGATTGTCCAGCGCCTCGCACACCCGTCCGACAGCGCATCAACCTCTATGCTCGAGATGACCCCGGTTTGGAAATTCTGCCGCGGGTTTGATGCCGAATTTTTAAGAGAAGCCCGCGCGGACATCGAATGCGGAGGATACTCGGCCCTGTTTAAAAAATTTGAAAATTTCATAAAGACTCCCGAAAAATCGGGGATTGAGAAGCTCGACGAATTTTCTCTGGAAATGCTCGAGCGCCTGTGCGAGGCTTGCGGCGAGTTTGACAAAAATCTTTCTGGCGGCGACGACGCATTCGTGGAATTTATCCGCTCAAAAACATTCAGGTCCGGAACGGCTGAAAATACCGTGCAGGTAATGACAATCCACAAGTCGAAGGGGCTTGGATTTGATATGGTAATTTTGCCCGACGCATACAAGAATGAAAAATCCGCTGCGCCGAGGCTTGGCGAAATATGCGAAGGTAAATTTGGGGGGGGCGAACGGTACCTCGGAATGTTAATAACCCCTCCGGCGTCCGTATGCGCGTTGGATGCCCTGCTAAATTCCAATTACGAGCGCGTGAGGGACGCGCGGGCTTTTGAGGATATTTGCGCGCTTTACGTGGCTTTCACTCGCGCTAAAAATGCGGTTTACGTCGTAATGCCTGAGCGGTCGGAAAAATCCGTTTCTCCTGTAAAGGAATGGATAGGGGGCGCGTTTGAGTCGATAAACTGCCGCAAAATCTCAGATAGCGAATTTGAGCGCGGCGATCCGCTTTGGTTTGAAAAGGGCGGGGCGGAAATTCCTCAAATGCCTTCCATAGTTCCGGTCGAAAATCCGAAGATTTTATCTGTTGGAGCGCGCCCTGATTTACCTTCGGATTCTCCGGTCGAAGCCAATGAAAAATCGCTCCAAAGGGGAGCTTTGATTCACGAGCTGTTGAGGCTTCGCGCCGACTTTGGAGAAGGCTTTGCGGGGACTTTGGAGTTTGAAAGCGCCGCGTCAAGATTTCCGGAATCGGACATTGCGGAGGCGCTTGAAACAGTTGAAAGGCTCGCCGAATCTGAGGACGGCAGAAAAGTTCTTGAAAAACATGGGGAGTCGGAAAGTTTTTCGGAGTACCAATTCTTATTTACTGGAGAGCCGGTCGCGGTCAGCGGAATATTCGACAGGCTTGAAGTTTTTAAAGATACCGACGGATCCGTGCGCGAAGTGCGGGTTATAGATTACAAAAGCACTTCTGCCGACGCGCAAAAAAAATACGCGCGCCAACTTTCCATGTACGCGCGCGCGGCAAAGTCGCTCTTTAACGCGCGGATAGTGCGCGCGTTTGTGCTCGGGTACGACGACTGCAATCTTGTTGAATTGGAGCTCTGAGGATTTTGCCAATCAGTCCCGCTTTATCGCGAGCGACTCCGCCCACTCCCTGTATTTTTTGAGATCAAACGGCGGCTTGCCGTACAGATAGTGGTTTAGCTGTTTCTTGCCGTCAATTTCGTATTTTATAAGCAGCATTCCGCGTTCCGACGGCAGCCCGGATACATTCCCGACGAGCGTTTTTCCGTTAGGAGGTATTTTAAAGTCTGCTTCAAACAAGACTTTTCCGCCCTCAATGTCCGATATTTCAACTTTACCTTCTGTCGGCTTGAATGTGTCGTTTACGGCAATTACTTCGAGCGCGTCATTCACGGCGACAATGGCGTTTTCCTGCACGCGCTTTATGTAGTAGTAGGCGAGCTTCTTTGAAAAGAAATAGTCGGTTATCGCGTCGGAGAGAATCGGCCAGCCGTCGCGGAGGTTCCACCAGAGTATCCCGCATCTATACGGCTTGCCCGTCCGCCAGAATTCAATAAAATATTTCTTCGCTTCCGCCTGCACTATTTGCGAAGCGGATATGAAATCGTCCAAATCTCTCGGGACTTCCCCAAAGACTTTTGCAATTTGGTTTGTCATCAAATAGTTTCTCTTTTCGTTGCCAATATTGCTCTCAAATGGGGTGACGGCTTTCGCCTGCCACTGCTTGTTCCATTTCAAATTCTTCGCGTCGGTCCACGGGTAGAGGTGCTTTTTGTCAAACATCTTTTCGAGCGACTCCCTGTTGGGGCAGCCGTGGTAGCCTATCTCGCTTACGAAGTGGGCGTTGCTTGAAGTGTAGAAGGGCGCTTTGTAGTATCCGCGCGGACCCCATAAATGAACTTCCGAAGGGTCGGCCTTATTCTCAAAAACGTCGTTGCTGTAATACGGAGAGCTTGGAAGATACGGACGCGTGGGGTCGAGCTCGTACAAAACTCCCGGCAAAACCTTCCGGCTTATGCGTTCCTTTGAAGGGTCGATGTTGAGCCTGTTGGAATTGAACAGCCAATAGAAAGACGAGTCGTTTTCATTGTTGCCCGCCCACAGCGCAAGCGACGGGTGATGGCGGAGCCTTTCGACTACGCTTCTTGCTTCAATTTCCATCGCTTTTGCAAAATCGTCGTCTTGCGGGGGAGTTGTGCACGCGAGGCTGAAATCCTGCCATATCAATATGCCGTTTTTGTCGCAGAAATCGTAGAATGCGTCGGACTCGTACACATTTCCGCCCCAGCAACGCAACATATTGCAATTTAAATCCGCCGCCATTTCAAGAGTCTTTTGGAGATGTTGGGGATCGCGGCTATGCAGTGCGTCGAGCGGAACCCAGTTCGTGCCTTTTATATAGATTTTGCGTCCGTTTACATAAAATGCAAATTCGCCCTTGTCGCCGTTTTTAAAGACATCCGACCTTTTAAGGTTAACTGTGCGCAGCCCCACGTTTATTCGCTTTGAATCGAGCAGCTTTCCGTCGGGCGAGAGCAGGGAGGCCTCGAAAACGTAGAGGGGGCTTTCGCCGTATCCGCGCGGCCACCAAAGTTTGGCGTTTTTTATTTTGATGTCCCGCGGCGAAAGGGTGAACATGTCGGCGGGCATATTTCTCGACCAGACTGTCTCCCCGCCGATAGACAACTTTGCAAGCACCGAAAGCTTTCCTAGCATCTCGCGCGGCAAGGCTGTTCTTATCCTTGCGCTGCATACGGCCTCATTATTTTTTGGGTCTGTGTAGACCGTCATAAAGAAAATGTCCTCAATGCGGGCGGGTTTTTGAATTTCAATTTTTGCGTCGCGCCAAATACCAGCGCTCAACATGCGCGGCATTATGTCCCAGCCGTACATGTGGGGCGCCTTTCTTATCCCTTCGGAATCGTACGCCGAAGATATTGCCCCAATTTTTCTCCCGTTCGATTCCATTATCGCCGAACGGATTAAAATTTCCAAATTGTTTTTACCGTTCTTCGATAGGAAGTCTGTGATATCGAATGAATGCGGTATAAGCATATTCGATGTCTCTCCGACTTTTTTGCCGTTTACGAATATGTCGGCAAACGTATCAATTCCGTCGAGCCGCAGTATCGCGCGCTCGCCGCTTTCGAGTTTGGGAGACGCAAACTCGCGCGAGAAAAGCCATTGGTAGCCCTCGTATTCGCGCAGTTTGTATGAGTTGTCGCCCAATTCCGGATTGGGAACCAGTCCGGCCCTAAAAAGATCCAATTCGACATTGCCGGGAACTTGGGCTTTGATCGTTTTTGCTTCCTGTGCATTTTTTGCTTCGCCAAGCGTCCTGAGCGCGCCGGTGTCGGGCTGCGGCCAGAATTTGAGGGACCATTGACCGTTTAAGTCCGTTCCGCCCGCACTTGACGATTTTTGTGAGGGCGGCACCGTCCCTTCGCGGCTGCCGAAGAACAGAAATATTGCGGCTATTGCGGCAAGTACCGCCACTGTTTGCGGAAATTTTTTTATAATATTTTTCATATATATTCTTCTTAATAATAAAGCCTAATTTGCTTCTTGCGAGTTTTTTTCTCCCGAAATGCAAAACGAGCACCAAACTAGATATAGGCAGACGCAAACCATTACTGCCAATGCTGCCGACACCCCTCCATACACTCCCTGCGCAAAAGTCATTACGGGGGGTATTGCGGCGCCTCCGGCAATCCCCGTAGTCATCAATCCGGATATTTCGTTCTCTGAATCCGGCATTTCATTGAGCGCGCGGGAAAATACAACGGAGTATATCGACGATATCGAATATCCGACAAGCCCTATTCCCGCGAACGCCGCCATTTCAGATTCCGAAAATATTGTAAATACAAGCGCAAAGATTGCGAGTATTATGTGCATCTTAAAATACGCGAAGGAGTCGATTTTCGAAAGTATCGCGGCCCCCGCAAAAGTTCCCGCCGTTCTGCACGCAAAATACACGCTCGGCGCGAGCCCGACCCGCCTTACGGAACTTTCGAGCGACGGATCCAGCCCGAGCTTTTCCATGAGAACCATTGGGGAGGCCATATTCATTCCCATGTCAAGCCCCACAACGGCGACAATCGCAAAAAACAATGCGAGAATTGTCCTGTTGGAAAGCAGCCCCGCAACCTTTCCTATGGAGGCCGACCCGCGCTCTGGCGGTTCCGGTATATCGGTAAAATAAAGCCAGATTCCAAAAAGTATTGTTATCGCCCCGAAAATCGGAAAAATCCATCTCCATGAGCCGAGAATTTCCGCCGCAAATAGCGCGATAAACGGGCCTGCAAACGACGAAAGCGCCTTTATGGATTGCCCCGCGGACGCCGCGCTCGCGAGCCTTTCCGGAACGACGCATGCGGACAAAAGCGGCATCATTGAAACTTGCAAAATAACGTTTCCAATTCCGAGCAGAGCGAATCCGGCAACGCAAAACCAAATGGAGTCGAAGCAGAATGCGAGAGCCGCGGAAAGCGCGGTAATCGCGGCGCTTAAAAGCGCCGTGTTGCGCCTGCCTATTTTGCCCATGAGCACTGCCGAAGGAATCGAAAATACGAGAAACCATACCAAGACGGCCGAGGGCAAAAAACCAAAAAATTCGTCCGGCAATGCGCCTGAAAATTCCGCCTTTACATAGCTTGTTGCAATTCCTGCAAAATCGACGAATCCCATAACGTAGAATCCGAGAAATAGCGGCAGGAGAAGCTTTGCTGTTTTTGAGCGCGCCATATTTTTTACCTCCCAACTCTCGCTTGGGCTTTCCCCAATTCGTATTGCGCTACTGAAAGCGCCGCGTAGTCGCCTACATTTTCGCCGAGTTCCGCCGTTAAAATTTTGCAGGCATTAAGCGAAGCTCCGAGCGCCTCGCGGCGGAGGACTTTTTCGGCGTGCGGCCACAGCAATTCGCGCGACCTTGAGAATACGCCGCCAATTATTATCGCCTGCGGGTTTATTATATCGACTATCACCGAGAGCCCGAGTCCGAGCATTTTTCCGCTTTCTTCATAAATTTCGATGGCGAGGCTGTCTCCGGTTTCCGCCGCTTGGGCGAGGCTTTTTGCAGTCATGGAATCGAGCTTTGCGAAATCTTCACATATCGCGGGGCGCTCGCCCATTTGCAGCTTTTCCGTAATTTTCTCTCTCGCGATTTTTGCGATGCCTGCGCCGCTGCAAAAGCCTTCAAACGACCCGCGCTTGCCGTACCCGACAGGGCCGTATTCCGCAAGCCTGATGTGGCCGACTTCGCCGGCGTTTCCATTCGCGCCGGAGTAGAGCTCGCCGTTTAAAATGAGCCCCGCGCCAAGCCCCGTGCCGAAAGTCAGAAAAACTATGTCGCGAAGTCCCCTCCCGGCGCCGAATTGCCATTCGGCGAGCGCGCAGGCGTTGGCGTCGTTTTGCAGCCCGCATGGAGATTTAAATACTTTTACAATTTCAGAAACTATGCCGACATTGTCCCAGCCGGGCAGGTTGGGCGGGCTCAAAACTAAACCGCGCTCGCTGTCGAGTGGCCCCCCGCAGGCTATGCCTATTGCGGATATCTCCTCCGCGTCAAATCTGTTTTCGCGCGCAAGCTCCCATATAGAGGATATAATTTTTTGAATTGCCGCATTGGGGTCGCGGTTTGGGGTGGCAAAAATTTTCTTGGCTAAAATGCTCAAAGTTTCGCCTTCCGTTTCGCCGAGAGAAACGGCGCATTTTGTCCCGCCTATATCTATTCCTATTAGCCGGCTCATACAATCTCCTCAATAGCATCTATAATTGTGTGCAAGATTAGTCCGTGAATTTCCTGTATTCTCGCCCCGTCGTCGGAGGGAACCACGAGGCATAGGTCTGATATTTTTGAACATTCGCCGCCGCCGCGCCCCGACAAAACTACCGACGTTATGCCGAGTTCTCTCGCTTTTTTTACAGCCGCAATCTGGTTGGCCGAATTTCCGCTTGTAGTAAAAATCAAAACGGCGTCGGATTTCCTCCCGAGGGCTTCAAGCTGCCGTGAAAATACGCTTTCATAGCCGAAGTCGTTAGCAATGCACGTAAGCGCAGCGGCGTCAGAATTTAGGCATACCCCCCGTAGCGGGCGGCGGACTGCCTTGTACTTTCCGGTAAGCTCCTCGGCAAAGTGCATTGCGTCGGCGGCGCTGCCGCCGTTTCCGCAGGTGAATATGGTTCCTCCGCCTCTTATGCAGCTTGCGAGCGCAGCGCATATTTTATCGGCGCTATCGGCAAGTTCGCGCGTTTTTTCCGCCGCCTCGATTAGCGAATTTAAATTTGTTTTCAAATTTCGCATACAAAAATTTATTAAAAAAATTTTATCCAAAATCTCATAAAACGGCAAAGAAATTATTTGACATGTAGTTGAATAAAAAGACATATTTTATAAGGCTAACACTTTCCTCGAACATGCAGTTGCCATGAGAAAAAAAACCGCAAAATACGCATGGGATAAAAAATCCGATTCCGAGCTCCAGCTCTGGCCCGAAACCAGCACTGAACGCTATATCACTCGCCCGTTCGTAAACGCACGCGTCCTCGGCGGGAAAAGCGGGAAGCAGCCCCTTTTTTCATGGCCGGAATTTTTGGGGATAGATCCGCTCGAAAGGTATGCAATTCTTTCCGCCGCCCGCACAAAGCATCTATCGGATTACTACCAGTCGCGGGCGGGGGCGGATTTCCATCTTGTGCTATACACGGTAGGAGGCGGGGCGGAATTGTCGTACGAGTCTGGAAAATCTCCTCTTACCGCAAACACTTTCGCTTTTGTCCCGGCGGGCTGCCCGTATGAGCTGAGGTCCCTACGTTCGGGCTGGGAGGTTGTATGGTTTCATTTGCGCCCGCGCGGAAGGCGCGGAAAGTTTGACAAAATTAGGGTGGATTCTTCGGAAAATTGCGAAAAGATATCCGGCATATTCAAAATATACGAAAGCGAAATTTACTCTAAAAAACCGTCGGTCCAAATTCTCGAGCCCTTGGCTGAGGCGCTTTTTCTCATAATCTCCCGCGATATATCGCCAGCTTTTAAAAAAAGCGGCGAAGATTTTCTCGACGCTAAAATTGCGAAGGTAAAAAGCACTTTACATAAAAATTGGACGATAGCGTCGGCATCAAAGTTTTTCGGGCTACCCCCGCGTAAGCTCGACGAGCTTTTCAAAAGAAAATTCTCCGACACATTTTCAAAAACATTGCTTTTTTGGCGCATGCAAGAGGCCCGCAGGCTGCTCTCCACCGATGCAACGCCCCTCGAAAAAGTCGCGGCTAAGACGGGTTATGCCGACGCCTTTTGCTTATCAAAAGCTTTTAAGCGCTATTTCGGCAAATCCCCAAAGGCAAAATAATTTTTGCGCCTGCGCAAATTTGCGCTTGGATTGCCTTACGACGCTTTTGAACTATTTTGACATTGGGTTGATTTTTACACGCGGAGTAGTCAAGAAATTGTTGATTGCGCCTAAACTTTGCTGTACCTTGCTTGCGATTTAATCCCGCTTTTTGCGGTTAGAATTTTATATAATAAAAAGGTACAGTCTATGAAAAAAGTAAAAGTAATGGTTGTCGGCTGCGGAAATATGGGCTCTTCGCACGCCCGCGCGTACGATAAATTGGACGAATTCGAGATTGTTGGAATCGTCGATGCAAATCCGAAGGCTGTGGAGGCTTTCAACGCTTCCGTAGGCAAGCAATATCCCTATTTTTCGGATTTCGACGAAGCTCTCGCCAAGGCGTCTCCCGACGCCGTAGCAATCTGCACTTATCCCGCCTCCCACGAGCCGCTCGCAGTAAAGGCCATGGAAGCAGGCTGCCACGTTTTTGTGGAAAAACCCATTTCATCTACTGTTGAAGGGGCGATGAGAGTCGTTGAATGCGCAAAAAAATTAAATAAGAAAGTGGTCGTCGGATACATTTTGCGCCACCACCCGTCGTGGATAAAATTTATAGAGCTTGCGCATACGCTCGGAACGCCGCTTGTAATGCGCATGAACCTAAACCAGCAGTCGCACGGAAAAACTTGGCAGGGGCACAAAAATCTTTTGAAGTCGCTGACGCCCATTGTCGATTGCGGAGTACATTATGTTGACGTCATGTGCCAGATGACGCGTTCTAAGCCCATTCGCGTAAGCGGCATAATGGCAAATCTAAGCCCCGAGCTCACGCCCGACCAGCGCAATTACGGCCAACTGCAAGTGACTTTCGAGGACGGCTCGGTCGGCTGGTACGAGGCCGGCTGGGGCCCGATGATGTCAACAAACGCATTCTTTGTAAAGGACGTTATAGGTCCCAAAGGCTGCGTTTCGATATGCGCGAAAAACGCGGGTTCGGAAAATAAGTCGGACGACATAGATTCCCACACAAAAACCGAACAGCTTCGCTTCCATTCGTCCGAGATGCTTCCCGACGGGAGCTGGGCCCACGAGGACCAATGGATAGATACGAAAGACGAGCCTAAGCACGACGACCTCTGCGCCCGCGAACAGCTTTATTTCTACAAGGCAATAGTAGATGACACTGATCTCAGCGACCACCTCTCTGATGCCGTAAACAGCCTCAAAATAGTGCTTGCGGCGGACGAGTCGGCCCGCACGGGAAAGACGATAGAGCTTTAATGTTTTCTTGAAGCTTTACCACAGCGCGCTTTTGTATCGCAAAGCAAGCGCGCAATAAATAAGGCGGCGAAAAGCCGCCTTTTTTATGTTTCGTTTCCCATTTGGGAGAAAGGCTTGCAGAGGTCAGGGGATTTTTTTCTTTCTATTCGGGCAAATTGTTTTCCTCCCCTAATCATGCGCTTGCGGGAGGAAAGCTTGACGGGTTCGGCGTCCTCTTATTGCGAAATGTTTTTCCATAACATAGCTATGCGCAGGGTTGGAAATCCCAGTATGGCGCCTTTATTATAACTTCGCGCTTCCCATGCAACAGCAATGCACGGTGCTTAAAATAAAGTAAAAAAATTTCAGTTTATAGTGGCTGCTTTGACGATTTTTCCATGTTTTCTCGGCATACTCCAAAAGCAATTGAGGCTTGCCAAAAGCAAAATTACTTGGCCGCTTTTATTTTGCTTTTTATGACCGAGAGTTGCCTGTCTATATTGTCGAGCAGCTGGGCGAGGGTGGAATCGCGCGATGTTTTAAGAGTCTGGCGCGTGATTTTCATTATTTCGTCGGTCTCGTCTATTTTGCCTTTTTTTAGAAGGGCGTTTATAATGGGTATTGTGATGCCGGTTGCTGACATTGCGGCGTCGCTTTTGAAAACATTAAGCAGGCGCTTGTAAGAGGTGGCGAGCTTTTCAGCTTCGCCAGAGGCAATGTCGCCTTCAAGCTCAGAGCGGGCGAATGACATCGCAATATCGGGGCGCGAGGATTTTGTCTTTAATATTATAGAGGTTGAAAGCTTGCGGGCTTCGTCTTCTTTTGAGGCCGCTTTTAATTTCGATATTAGTTCGCGGCGGAATTCGGCGTCTATATCGGGATATTTAAAAAATGCCTTTACCGCCTCGTCGAGCGCGGCGAAGACTTTTCTTTCGTCGCCGCTTTTTTGCAAGGCGTCTATTAATATCCTCCACGTTTTTGCGTTTCTCTTGTCGAGCGACAAGGCTTTGCGCGCCGACTTCTCCGCCGATGGGTAGTCGCCCGATTTGAAGAATTTTTCGGCGAAAATGGTGTGGAGTTCGTTTTCGCGGTATTTAGCTCCGTTCCTAAAACCCTCTCGGAGGCTTTCAAGATCGTGGTCCGAGGCTATTTCCCAGGTCTGGGGGTCTATTGTTGTGCCGGTGACGTATCGCGCGCCCTCGTACCGGCCTATGCCGAACTCCCAGTTCCCGGGCTTTTTCATTGCGGCAGTCCACGCGTGAAATCCGTCCGATCCGGCGCCCGTAAATATGAATGCAGGGACTCCGCGCGCCTTGGCGGCCTCGGCGGCAAAATACGCCTGGTCTGTGCATATTCCGCCCGTTTCGCGTATTGTTTTCAAGCGGTAGTCGGGGCCGTCCCAGTCGTACTGCTTTGCGGTTATTCTCGAATAGTTGTAGGCGACAGAAGAGTAAAGCTTGCCTATGTTTGAGGCGTTTATGGATATGCTCTTTTGGGCCCACTGCTTATCTTCGCTCGTGGCGAGGCTTGCAACGAGATATTTTAGTTCGTCCAGAGACATTCTCTCAAATTGAAACAGCAACCTGCCGCGGTCCCTCGCGGCCTTCCATTCGGCAAACGCTTCCGAAGGCGCGGGAAATTTGCGCGGAAGGTATTTTTCGGAAACCTGCGCGTGCGGCCATCTCTTTGGCGGGGGAGTGTCGAACACCAAGGCTATGGCGAACGCGAGCCGCGGATATTTTTTAAAGCTATCGGGGTCGGACTTATAGATATCGATAATTGCGCCGGCAACTTTTGAAGCGTCGTCCTTTGGGGAAATCGTGGAGAAAAAATCCGAGAGCAGTTCGGGCGACGCGAGCATATATTCCGCAAGCTCACTTGGCATATCCGGCGCGTTTGCGCCAAAAAATCCAAAAAACTTGGCGGCGAAGTACGATGCCGCGGCGTCGGTAAACTTATTTTCGGCATACAATTTTTCTGCGCGGCTTTCAAAATCGGCGGCGCACTTTTTGAAATCCGGGTTGGCGGACATAAATTCTGCCGCGGACTTCGCGTCGAACGGAGCATTGGCACTCTCGGCGGCGTACGAGGGTAAAATTGCAAATTCAGCCTGCAGCGCGGCAATCCCAAAACCGCAGATCATTAAAACTTTTCTTATGCGCTCCATTTGGCAAATTTATGCCCATTTACTGCTATATCCAAGCTTTTTTTCGAAAATTCCCGCTTTTCTTCAATAAATTACCGGACGATTTTAAAAATGCTCGACACTCTTATGCTTTTCATAAAAATATCGTTGTATCGAAAATAAATATATTTAGGCTCATATAAGTGAAAAACAAAGTAATATTCCTCTGCACGGGCAATATATGCCGTTCCCCAATGGGAGAGGCTCTCCTAAAACACGCCATAGCCGCGCGCCCGAAAACCTCCCCAATACACAGTCTCGAAATAGTATCCGCCGGCACTTCCGCCGTTGACGGCATGCCGCCGAGCGCAAATTCGGTCTCCGCCCTCGTGAGAGTAGGCATCGATATTAGCTCGTACAGGGCCACATCGCTTACCCAGAGCATGCTCGACGAATGCTATGCGCTTTTTGCAATGAGCCGCTCGCACCTTGAAGAAGTCAAAAATTTCTATAAAAATCCGCCGGAGCGGATGTTTACTGTCTGCCAAATGATTCCGGACTGCCAGCACCCGGATATCCCGGACCCGTACGGCGGCACGCTCTCGGAATACATCGAAGTCCGCGACGAAATTGCAAGGGCCATTCCGCACATAGTAAAATATCTTGAACATGAGCTCAAAAAAAATTCTTAGCATAGCTTCCGACCACGGTGGCTTCGCCCTAAAAAGCGCAATATTAAAAGATCTTTCGGGCGAATATTGCGAATTTATCGACAGGGGCCCCGAAACTTCCGAAAGCGTCGATTATCCGGATTTCGCCAAACTTGTGTGCGACGACGTAAACTCCGGGCGGGCTTCACTCGGCGTATTGATATGCACTTCGGGCATAGGAATGTCGATTGCCGCAAATAAAATACGCGGAATACGCGCGGCGCTCTGCCTCTCGGAAGATGCCGCAAAATTTTCGCGCCTGCACAACAACGCCAACGTCGTTTGCTTGGGGGCAAAATATCTGACGCCCACTCTCGCGGAGTCGATAGTGAAGATATTTTCCTCCACTGAATTCGAGGGCGGGCGCCACGAACGCAGGGTTTGCAAAATGATGGATTTTGAAAATTTGTAGAATCAAAACAGACAAAGGAGTTTTTATTTCCGTCTTTGTGTTGACAAAAAGCGCGAGTAAGTGCGAAATAGGGAAAATTTTTTATTATGAATAAGGCGATTCAGGCAGGCTCATTAAAAGAAATTGACAGGGAGGTCTTCGACGCAATCCGCAACGAAACCAACCGTCAGCAAACGCATATCGAGCTCATAGCGTCGGAAAACTTCGTAATTCCGGCGGTCATGGAGGCAATGGGCTCGACTCTTACAAACAAATATGCGGAAGGCTACCCGGGCAAGAGGTATTACGGCGGCTGCGAGTTCGTGGACGTCGTGGAACAGCTCGCAATCGACAGGGCAAAGAAGCTTTTCGGAGTTAAATTTGCGAATGTTCAGCCACACTCCGGCTCGCAGGCAAATACTGCGGTCTATGCGGCTGTCCTCAAACCGGGCGACAAAATTTTAACCATGAGCCTCGAACACGGCGGCCACCTCACCCACGGCCACCCCAAAAACCTTTCGGGAATGCTCTTTAACGTGGTGAACTACGGCGTCAATATCGACACTGGCTTTATCGATTACGACAAGCTTGAAGAAATTGCGCTCGCCGAAAAACCTAAGCTCATCACGGTCGGTGCGTCGGCGTATCCCCGCAAAATCGACTTTGAGAGAATGGGCAAGATTGCCAAGGAGTGCGGCGCGCTTCTTATGGCGGACATAGCGCACATCGCGGGCTTGGTCGCCGCTGCGCTGCATCCGTCGCCCGTTCCGTACTGCGACTTTGTCACAACAACAACCCACAAGACTTTGAGGGGCCCGCGCGGAGGGCTCATTATGACAAACGACGAGGCGCTCGCCAAAGCCATAGACTCGGCCATATTTCCCGGCATTCAGGGCGGCCCGCTAATGCATGTGATAGCAGGCAAGGCGGTGTGCTTCGGAGAAGCCCTAAAAGATTCTTTTAAGGAATATCAGGCGCAGATTGTAAAAAATGCAGCCGCCCTCGCGGAAGCGCTCAAAAAGCGCGGCTACGGGCTTGTCTCGGGAGGCACAGACAACCACTTGATCCTAATCGACCTCCGCAAGAGCCACCCGGATCTCACCGGAAAGGACGCCCAAAACGCCCTCGACAAGGCCAATATCACGACAAATAAAAACACGGTTCCGGGCGAGACGCGCTCGCCGTTCAAGGCAAGCGGCATAAGGCTCGGCACGCCCGCCGTCACGAGCCGTGGAATGGTGGAGGCGGATATGGAGAAAATCGCTGAGGCGATAGATATGGTTCTAAGCAACCCCTCCGACGAATCGCAGATTGCAAAGGCCAAGGAAATCGCCTTGGAGCTTTGCAAAACGCATCCCCTCCCGTATTAATCCGTCCGCCGAATCCGTCTTGAGCGGCGGATTCGCAGGAATTTTTTAGCAATCGGCGGACGGTTTTTATCGTCCGCTTTTTTTTATAAAAAACGAATATTGCCGAACCGCCGACGCGTTGGCGGTCTGTAAAAAACCCGCATAGATAAAATTTATGGAAGATAAAATTCAACACCTTAGAAATCTCGTTTCAGAGGTTTCGGATAAAATAATGGAGAGTTCGTCCGCGAATATTTTGTCGTGGATAGACCATGGCTTTCTTCCCGAATGGGCGATAGACGCGCTTACGGAGCTTATCGAAGCCGGGCGCTACGATGAAATTAACGACAGATTTTTTAGATTCCTCGCATTTGGAACAGGCGGCATGCGCGGGCGCACCATCGGAAAAGTCCCGGCTATGGCCGAGCTTGGAAGGCAGTCGGAGCAGGGAACCCCCGAGCACGCGGCTGTCGGCACAAACAATATGAACGACTTTAATGTCATACGCGCCACGATGGGTCTTTTTAACTATTGCAAATCGTACCTCGCATCCTCCGGGGGCGGAACTCCGCGGCTCGTTGTGGCTTACGATGTTCGCCACTTCTCCAAGAGATTCGGCGAGCTCGCGGCGTCGGTATGGGCGCGCCTCGGAGGCGAGGCGTTTATATTCGATTCCCCGCGCTCTACGCCACAGCTTTCCTTCTCTGTACGCAGGCTCAAAACTACGGCTGGAATCGTCATTACGGCTTCCCACAACCCGCCTTACGACAACGGCTACAAAGTCTATTTCTCGGACGGTGCACAGGCAATAAGCCCCCACGCCGAGGGCATTGTTGCCGAGGTGGAAAAAGTCGAATGGAAAGAAGTGGACAAATTTCTCGAACCGGATATGTCCGGCGTAAAAAATGTCCCTGCCGAAGCTGAGGCGGATTATATTAAGTCTATCGAAAATTGCGTGGTGGACTCTGAAACGCTTTCGAAGCACAAGCCGAAAGTCGTTTACACTTCCGTCCACGGAACGGGGGTGACTATGTGCCCGGCGGTAATGCGCCACTTCGGTCTCGCCCCGTATTTTGTCGAGCCACAAATGAAGATGGACTCCCGCTTCCCGACTGTAAGGCAGCCAAACCCCGAGTATGCCGACACCCTCGCAATGGGAATCCAAAAAATGCGCGAAACAGGCGCAGAATGCCTAATGGCTACGGATCCCGACGCCGACCGCATGGGGGTGGCAATCCGCACGCGCTCCGGGGAAATCCGCCTATTAACCGGAAATATGATTGGCTCGCTGCTCGCCGAGTACCGCATATCGCGAATGATTGAAAAGGGGTTGATTACAAATCCCGCCAAATGCGCAATTATAAAAACTTTTGTCACGACGCCACTGCAAGATAAAATCGCGCAGTCGTACGGTGTAAAGTGCATAAATACGCTCACCGGCTTCAAATGGATAGGCGGAAGGCTCGAGCACTACCGCAAAGAGCTCGAAAAAGCCATAGGCGGCTCGGCGGACTCGATGTCTTACGCGGAAAGGGCAAAGCTCGCACAGCAGTATTCGACATTCTTCGTATTCGGAGGCGAGGAGAGCTACGGATATCTCGGCACCGACCTCGTCCGCGACAAAGACGCGAATGCGGCAGTCATTATGTTCTGCGAAATGCTCGGATATTTGAAGTCAAAGGGAATGACGGTCGACGAATATCTCGATAAAATTTACCTCAAATGCGGATATTACCTCGAAAGCCTCCGCAGCGTTTACCGCGAAGGGGCTTCGGGCGCCAAGCAAATACAGGACTTTTTGGCAAAGCTTGGAGAGTCTCCGCTCGAATCGGTTGGCGGAGTAAAAGTGGCAAAATCTGTAAACTTTGCAAAAGACGTAATATTCGACGCGGACGGCATACGCATTCCTCCGGAAAAATTCTATTTTTACACGTTGGAAAACGGATACAGTTTCGCAGTCCGCGGAAGCGGCACCGAACCTAAAATAAAATTCTATGCGTTTGCCCACGAAAAAGCGGAAAATCCAGAAGAACTCGTCGAAGCCAAAAAGAGGGCGAAAAGCGAGCTCGACAAAATTCTTGACGACCTCGAAGCGCACTTCTAACAAAGCCGCGAATGAAGGCTCGGACGCCGCGCTTGTGCAGTTGAGAAAAAAACTGGCTGATGCGGCGGAGCCCGAATATAGGCGGTTTGCGTCGGCCCTGTTGCCGGGCGTTGAGGGCGTACTCGGGGTTAGGCTTGGAACACTTAGGCGTCTCGCGCGCGAAAGCGCGTCGAGGGGGCGCCCGGAGTTTCCCCGAACGGGCGGACTTGGCGCATCTTTTGAAGAAAAAATGGTAGAGGGGCTTTCAATCGGCTACTCGCATTTTCCGGAAGCCGATATGTTTAGGCTCATCGCCGAATTTGTCGAAAAAATCGATAATTGGTCCGTCTGCGACAGTTTCTGCTCGACTCTTAAATTTATGCGGGCAAACCCTGCCGCGTGGGATTTTATCAAGCCGTACTTCCTGGCGAAAGGCGAGTTCCCCGCGCGCTTTGCGAAGGTTTGCTTCCTGCTCTACTTTATAGACGCCGAGCATGTTGACGAGGGTTTAAAACTTTGTTCTGTGCTAAGTACGCGCGCAAAATATGCGGTTGCGGCGACAGCTTGGGCAGTCGCGGAATGCTCGGCGAAGTTTCCTGAAAAGGCGCTGGATTTCCTCAAAAGCTCGGATTCGCAAATAAAGTCGGCGGCAGTGCGAAAAATATGCGAATCCCTAAAAATTCCCCCGGAATATAAATCGGCGCTGAAATCTTTGTAGTGGGCATTCGCCTATTTCTAGAGGCACTGAAAAAGGATTTTTTTCGATTAATTTTATTCAGCGTTTTTGGGCGCAAAAATAAGAAGTGAAAAAGTGCGGCTGCGCGAAGTCCGGCAATGTAGGTTTGCGCGTAAATACCCAGCTATTGCACGGAGGATTCTGGCAGGCGCTTTACTATGATTTTATCTATGCGCGCGCCGTCCATATCCACTACTTCAAGTTCAAATCCGTTCCATTCCGCCTTTTCTCCAGCTTTCGGAATGCGCTTTAATAGGGCGAGCACCAGACCGCCGACCGTGTTGCAAGTCTGGGTTTGGTCTTCCAATCCAAAAAATATCAAAAAGTCGTGGAAGGGGCATTGGCCGTCAACGAGAAAACTGCCGTCGGAGCGCTGCACTATGTCCATTTCCTCGTTGGCTTCGGGCATATCGCCGAGGACGGCGTCTATTATGTCGTTTAGCGTCACTATTCCAAGGGTCACGCCAAATTCGTTGGATATTATGGCGTTTTTTAGGCGCAACTCGCGCATCTGTTCAAGCGCGTTGTAAACCTTTGTGTCCTCCTTAAAATAATGGACGGGCTTGATGGCGGATTTTATGGAGAAATCCTTTTCGTCAAGCCTTCCGAAAAGATCCTCTATGGATACAGTCCCGAGAATTTCATCCAGCGACCCATCTATTACGGGATATACCGTGTGCGGAGACTTGCGTATGAGTTCGCCTATTTCACGGTTTGAAAGAGATATGTCTATTTTTACAATATCGTTTCGCGGGGTCATTATCGATTCGACAAACCTGTCGCCGAGCGAAAATACCCTCTCAACAAGGTTTCTTTCAACGGGCTGAACCTCTCCTCCCGCTTCGGCCTCTTCTACGAGAGATTTTATCTCGCGCTCTGTGACGGTATTTTTTATTTGGCTGATTCCCAGCAAGTTTAAGACGGCCGAGCTCGATTTGCTCAAAATCCACACAAAAGGCGCCGTCGCCTTTGATAGCGCCGTCATGGGGGCTGCGATTATCTTGGCGACCCTCTCGGGCGCGGCGAGCCCAATTCGCTTTGGCACGAGCTCCCCGAATATCAGCGTAAGGTATGTCGCCGCCAGCACTATCACGCCCTGCGCGCTCAGTACCGCCCATTTTTGCGGAATCCCAATTTCAGCCAACTGTTCGCCGAATTTACCGGCGAGGGCGTCGCCGGAATATATGCCGGTTAGGATTCCAATTAGCGTAATTCCTATTTGTACGGTTGAAAAAAATCTATCGGGATTTTCCGCCAAAGCCAGCGCCTCTTTTGCCGATTTGCTTCCGTTTTTTGCGTCCAGAGCGAGATTCGACTTCCTCAGCGAGACTAGCGCAATCTCCGACATTGCCAGGATACCGTTTGATATGATTAGTGCAGCGATTATGACAAATTCCATATTTTGCCGCCTTATAATAATTCCGCGTATTTTCCAGTCAACAACTAAAAAGGCGCGCTGAAACCTTGACCTTTTATGCGCAAATTACGATATTGTGCAGTATGGACGTAAAAAGAGACATATCCGAAGATTTGCCCCTCGGCGGATTTGCGGCGGCGGTCGGGGGGTATGCGCGCAAGCCTCTGGATTTAAATGAGTTGCTTGTGCGCAATCCGCCGGCGACTTTCTTTGCGAGAATGTCCGGCGACGATATGACGGGAATGGGTATCGGAAGCGGCGACATATTGGTGGTGGACCGCTCTGCGGATCCCAAAGACGGAGACATCGTTGTTCTTTACGAGGAAAACGAGTTTCTGGCAAGGCGCATACGCGGTGTTAAAGACGGGAAAATCATTCTCGAATCCGACGACGGGAGGGCAGGGAAAAAGACGATTTCCCCGCGCGGAAATCTCGATATATTCGGCGTGGTGACAGCCTGCATAAAAAAGTTTAGGTGATATGGTAGGGCTTGTTGACGGAAATAACTTTTTTGTTTCGTGCGAGAGAGTTTTTGACCGTTCGCTCGTCGGCAAGCCTGTTGCGGTATTGTCCAACAACGACGGCTGCGTGGTTTCGCGCTCAAACGAATTTAAGGCTCTCGGGATAGCGATGGGCACGCCGTACTTCCAGTTGCGACCGCGCGTGCGGCAGCTCGGAATCATTTTGAAATCGAGCAATTTCGAGCTGTATGCTGACATGTCGAAACGGCTAATGTGCGTGCTTGGCGAGGCGTTTGGTGATATAGAACAGTATTCTATAGACGAAGCTTTTGTCTTTCCGCCCAAAAGGCCAGATTTGTTTGAATACGCACTGGCTGCCCGCGCGCGCATACTAAAAAATATTGGAATACCATGCGGGATTGGCTTTGCGCCGACTAAAACTCTCGCAAAAATCGCAAACCACATAGGGAAAAAAAGCGAAGGCGGAGTTTTTGTAATGCCGGAAAAAAACGGAGAAATCCTAAAAAAAATTCCCGTCGGCGAGGTTTGGGGCGTAGGCCGCCGTCTCGGGCCCAAACTTGAGCGCGATAGAATTTTGACAGCTTTAGATTTGGCGGAATATCCGGAGGATAGGCTCCGCAAGAAATATGGCGTGACTCTCGTGCGGACTGCCTTGGAGTTGCGGGGAATAGATTGCTCCTCGCATTTGCGCGATTCTGGGGATTTTTCGCAAAGCATAGCGTATTCGAGGTGTTTTGGCGAACCCATTAGGGATTTTGATTCTCTATCGGAGTCGGTTGCGTACTATTTGGGAAGGGCGGCGGAAAAGCTCCGCGCAGAGGGGCAGCGCGCGGGAGGAGCCGGAGTTTACTTCGTGTATTATCCGGAGTATTCTCCGCGGAAACTTGAGGGCGGAGTAGCTTCGGCAAATGTGGTATTTCCGAGGGCGACAGACGATACGTCGGAAATGCTAAAATATGTTTTGGCGAAACTTCCTGATATTTTCTTGGAGGGCAGGCGATACAAGAAGAGCGGAGTCACCTTATGGGGACTCGAAAACGGAGCCGTCCAGGGAGAGCTATTTGAGCCTTCACCGCAAAAAAGCAAACTATATTCGTCAATCGACAAAATTAATAAAAAATTCGGCAAGGGCACGCTTTTCCCGCTTGCGGAAGGTATCGACAAAAAGTGGAAAATGCGGCGCGATATGCTAAGCAGGGCTTATACAACTTCTTGGAAAGATATAATTTCCGTCCGATAAATTTTGCCCCCCAAAATACAAAACATTATATCGGATTTTAAAACAGTAGTATTGTTAAATACTTATATGAAAAAAATGCATAAAAATGCTTGAAATATATTTTTTATATGCTACAAAGTCTGCATAATTTTATAGGAAAAAATGGCAGATATAAAAAATGTATTATACGAAGAAATCCGCAGGCTCGCCCGCAAAGAGGTAAAGCTGGCGGTCGCGCCCTTGCAAGCGAAAATAGTTGAACTGCGCAAAACCATCTCGGCTTTGTCGAAGAAAGTCAAATGCGCACCTTCTGCGCCCTCCGCAGAAGTTTCAAAAGATTCCGATGAAAATACCGACGGTAAAAAGTCGAAATCTTTTAGGTTTAAAGCGGCAGCTATCAAAAAATTGAGGGCTAAATTCGACATGTCTCAGGCGGAATTTGCCAAGCTTGTCGGGGTGAGCACACTGACCGTAAGCTGCTGGGAACTTGGCAAAACTTCGCCGCGCGCCGGCGCCAAAGAAAGGCTTGCGCAGTTGCGCTCAATGGGCAAACGCGAAATAGCTAAAATGAACAAGCAAACTCCCAAAGCTCCGGAAGAGCCTGCCGCTCCCGAAGAAAAATAATGCAATTTATGGCGCCGCGCTATATGCGCGGCGCTTTTTTTTGCTCATTTTTGCCGTATTTTGAGAATTGGAAAAAATTTTTCGGAAGGTTTTATTACCGCAATATTGCGCGCCGGTTACTGCGATTTTGTGCGCCTTGCCAGCTTCCGACTTTTAGTTATGTAATTTAAGGCAATATATAAAAATTGCGGAAAATACGGTTTAGTTAATGACTGTCTGTAATAGGGTTTATTCTCTAATTAAAATATTAATTGGAAGAATGGAGGACGTCGGAATAATAGAGAGTTGAGAAGGGGATTTTCTACTCTTATATATAAATATACGTTTTTTTTAATGCGTATTATCTGGGCTCTGGCTAATCTTTTTTCTCATTGGACGGCTATGTTCAATGCTGACTGTTGGAGTCATACAAAAAATCCGCCGCTTTATACGTGTGCGGCGGATATAAAAATTATCTCATTCTGGGTCTTGAAACCGGCCGCGGCGGCGGTGCAGGGCGCGAGATCTGGGGGCGCGGCATTACAATTACCGCGGGTGAGCGGGGCGAGTATGGATGCATTCTGTGCCTTCCGGTCGGGATTACCCTCACCCCATTATTGTTTATTATTAAAATAGGTCTGCTTGCCCCTATGCAAGGGCGTAAAGGTCTGAAATGCGGTTTCATTATTGCCCCTGTGACTATCGTTTGGGAGACAACCGGCTCTTCCTCGTATTGCGAATTTCCGGGCACGAGCATTATGCTGTCTTTCCAAACAGTCTTTTTGTTCTGCACTATTTCCAGCTGCATTGAGTAAGCCAAGGCTTTCTCGTTGCCAATCATTACTGACGAATTGTCTATCGAACCCTTTAATATAAGTCCGTTAAAATTTGCCGGGAAGGGCTCGTCCGAGCTTTGCCGCTCGCATTCAATATTGTCGTCTTCCAATAATTCGCAAAGTCTGTCCTCTATAAATTTGTGTTCGTTGCCGTTTGTCAGATTGTTTTTTATTCCGTCGAAATATATTTTTTTGTTCCCGCCGTCGGGGGAAATCAGCGCATCGGCTTTAACAAGCGATTCACAGAGGGCGTCTATGCCTGCTATCCATTCTTCTCGCGATACGGATTTATTTGGGGTTGCCGCATCCTTCATTGCTTCTATCAAGTCTGAATTTATTGAAGCATTTACATGCGGGCATAAAATTGCTGCGCATAAAAGGCAAGCGGCGGTTGTTATAGTTTTTCTCATATTTTCCCTCCAAAATTTCGCGGACGTATCCCGTCCGGTCTTTTTTAGCCGAATGAAACGCTAAA
>URAJ01000017.1 GCA_900545715.1 uncultured Opitutales bacterium | reverse complement strand
ATATCTCCGCCTTCCGAAACCATAATATTCTGCGATTGAAAATCCCTAAACAATAACCTGCGCGGGAAATCCAATAACCTGCGCGTCAAAACTTCAAAATCGGAATCTGGGCGCGGAATATTTATGCCAAAAACTCCCTGCGCGCACTCTCTGTAAAAATAATCCTGCTCCCACCGGTATAAATCGGCGTCGAATGGAGGGCACAATTCTATGGGATTTGCGGCGAATTTTTCGGAAGCTTTTGTATGTAAAATTTTCGCCGCGCGCAAAGCGGCAAAATATGCGTCCTGCCTCTCTTCCGGCGGCAATTCGCCGATGTCGCGCGCGCCTGCATCCTCCATTACGATTATTTTTTTATGCGCGTCGTGGAATAAAATTTTTGGCACTGGAACACCGCAACTGTACAAAAATTCCGCTATCGGCGCGTACAAGAAATTCTCGCGCGGCAAATCCGAATAGAAACAGCCCACAAGTTTTTCCCCGCCTTTGGAAAATCTATAAAAAGCGCGCGTCGACGCCCCCTTTGCGACTTTTCTTATATCAGCCTCGTTTGGCTCAAATCCGCACTCGCAAAGTTCGGCAAGCGCCGCCCACTCGTCCGGAAGCCCGCGGGAATTTAGACGCGCGTATTCGGCGCGGGTCCCTATATCAGCCCATTCGCCGCCGTCGGCAAAAAATCCCGCAATGCGCTCCCCGGCGCGCAGTGCATCCAAGAAAATATCCACCACCGAGAATTTAGCGGTTTTGGCGCGGCGAAAGCGGTCGAATATCAGCGGATTGAGAACAAAAAAACCCGCGTACTGGGCGATTTTCTCATAAGGCGCGGCAAGCGCAAATCGCATGTCGCAAACGTTTCCGAGCGAATCGACGCCAACATTTGGCATATTCCCGCCGGAGCGCAGGCAAAGGGTCGCGGCGCAGGCGGCGTCTGAGACATTTTCTTGCGCGGCGGAGAGAAATTCATCTGCCGGGCAATCAAAATATATGTCGCCGTTATGGACCACAAGCGGCTTTGAGGTGTCTATAAAAGGCAGTATATTTTTTACGGCGCCGCCGGTGTCGAGTATTTGCGGCTCAAAGACAAGCCTCACAGAAGAGCCGCAATAGTGCGTCTTGGCGAGCCGCCCTCTTTTAAAAGAGTCGGGCGGAAGCTCAAAAATTTCGGCAAATTTTTCGGGCAAGTGATGCACATTTATGAGGAAATCATATACGCCCGCCGCGCGCAGCTTGTCCATGACAGCAAATATTGCGGGCTTTCCGCGCACGGGCAAAAGCGGCTTGGGAAGTTTATCCGTAAGGGGTCTTAGTCGGGTTCCGTAGCCGGCGCACAAAATCAGGGCGGTTTTTAGATTCTCACTCATTTTCCGCTCTATATTGTTTTTTTATGGGAAATTTACAAGCCGCAAAGAGTTTTTCGGCAAACAGTTTTTTTGCGCGTTTCAAAGATTGACATATCCGACACTTGTAGATAAATTCACCCCTTTAAAAATTTATAGTATGATTACTTGGATTCAAATCGTTCTGCAAAAACACCATAAACCCGTATTCATGGTGCTGTTGGTAGCAATCGTGATAGCGTTCGTATTTACGATTGGCTCTGTTCCGTTCCTCGGCGATAGAAACCGCGCTTGGGATAATACGAAAGAATTTTACGGCTACAATCTGTCCGACGAAAATGTGAAGGCCAATCTGCAAAACTTGGCTGTCTATGACGCCATTCTCGGGCAGAAGAATATACGCACACAGCAGCAGATGACACAGCTAATGTTGCGCCAAGCCTACCTCTTGTCCGCCGCCCGCGAATTGGGAATGAGCCAAGTTTCCGAAGACGAACTTAGGGAATATGTGCAGTCCTCCCCCGCATTTAAGAATGCGAGCGGAAATTTCGACCCCGAATTATGGAAGAAATTTGTGAGCGACCGCGGCCGCATGAGCGAAGAGCTTCTCTCGTATATAATCTCCCAGAACGCCCTCGCCAATAAAGTTGAAAAATTGATGGGCGGTCCCGGATACTTGCCGCTTTCATACATTGAAAATCAGTACAAAAAATTCTACGGCAAATGGGACTTCGCAATGGCGATTCTCCAATTTGAAAACTTTAAGCCTGAAATAAAAGTAAGCCAGGCGGATCTCGAAAAGTTCTTCAAGGAAAACATTGAAAATTACAGAATTGGCGAAGGCGTAATACTCGAAACAGTATTCTTCCCGTCGGTGAAATACGCGGCATCGGTGCCAACGCCCACAGATGCGGAAATCTCCGCCTTCTACGGCTCCAACATGCGCAAGTACGCCACGCAAAAAGACGGCAAGCCCTATATGCCCGCGCTATCGGAAATTGCCGACAAAGTAAAGGCTGACGTGCTCGCGGACTCCTCTTTGAGAGCCGCCGCAAAAGCCGCTGAAAACCTCGCAATTTCCATATACGACTCCGGTGTAAAAATGGGCTCCGCCGAACTTAAAAAGCTCGTCGCCGACGCGAAAGCTGAAGTGAAGAAACTCCCGCTTTTTAGAACGACCGACCAAAAACTGCCCGAAGGCGTCGATATATCGATTGCGCAGGTAGGCATAAAGCTCGACGAAAAACTATTCTTTTCGGACCCCATTCCTTCGGAAAACGGCGTAACCGTCGCAATTCTTTCCGAAAAAGTTCCCTCATATCTGCCCAAGCTCGACGAAGTAAAGGCTAAAGTTGAGGCCGATTACAAATTGTCGCAAAAGCAGAAACTTTTCGCAGAACGCGTATCCACCCTCGAAAAAGCGCTCAAATCTGCAAAAGACGAGGCGGCATTTGCAAAGATTTCAAAAGAAGGAGGAGCGAAAATCGAAGAATTTAAAAATTATGTCATAGCCTCCCCCTCCCAAGACAACGCCTCATACGCGCTCAATGCGGTCGCAAGTTCGGAGTTGCCGAAGCTTGCAGCCGGAAAAATGTCGGCTATGCAAACAGTCGCGGGTGACGGATATATAATTTTCGTGTCCAAGTTCACTCCGCCTGCAATCAACGTTTCTGACAAAGATTTCACTTCTTTAAAAGAAAATGCGGAACGCTCTTTCTCGCAAATTTCGGCTCTAAATGTCGTAAGCGAGATGATATCCAAACAGTATTCCGCCAATTCCGATGGAACTGACGAAATCGAATAGAAATTCCATTTTTTGAAAAAAAAAGCCGCCTTTTTAGGCGGTTTTTTTATTTTTTTTAAAACAAATTTATATATCGGGCGTTTTATACGATAGATAAAGATAGGCAAATTATATTTCCGATAAGGGAAAAAATAAATAATTTAATGCTTGATTTATTTCTCGGACTCGGAAAATAATACCGACTTAACTAATGAGGTAATAGAACCTTATTTATCAGGAAAGGAAAAAAAATGCCTGCCACGAAAAAGACAGTCAAGAAAGTGACAACCAAAGCCGCTACGCCAAAGGCAACGGCTTCCAAAAAGTCCGCCAAGGCAAAAACGGCGGCTTGCGCGTGTGACGTCGCCGGGCAGAGCAAATCTTCTGCCTGCAAGAAGGTCACGAGAGTCATCGCCAAGTACAATGCGGGTTGGGGCAACCAGCTGTACATACGCGGTCTCGGCGGCGGCTTGGATTGGAATGTAGGCGTGCCAATGCAATGCGTCGGCGAAGATGAATGGCTGTGGGAACAAGCAGTTCCCAAAGGCAACGTCACATTTAAAGTCCTAATTAACGACTCCGTTTGGAGCGATGGCGAAGATATTGTAGTCGCTGCCGGCGATACTATCATCTGCCACCCCAACTTCTAAATTTTCCAAATAAAATAGAAGCTAAACTGGGTGCGCCTTTCGCTGGGCGCACCCTTCCTTTTTATGGACTTTACATTTTTTGCCGCAGTCTGGCGGCAATATATTGCAAAATTCCTTGCGGAAATCCCACCTCGCATTCGCGCTGTGTAAAACCGCCGGCATTGCGAATTGCAAGTACATCGCATACGCTTGCATCAACAAATCGTAAAAAGAGCACTTTTCATAGCCCAAATAATTGCAATTTGCCTGCGCAAAAAATACGCATTTGCGCGCTGTGAAACTAAAAAGAGCAAAGTTATTAGCCGCCCGATATCCAGTAGAGTCAATATTCCTTGCAATACTATTGTCGCACAGACTAATGAAAAAGCGGCATAGAAAATTTGTATTTTGGAATCTGTTTTTTATCTCTCCAGCAAGCCAGCCGCCCAAGCTTTTGTAATGCTCGCCGTAAAAAAATTGCCCATAGAATATAGTTTTTTAAAGATACAATCTATTGACGCCTTTTAATTATTTAAATTCGCGAATTATTGCGGCATATAGATTGGCTACTTCTATTTTACGGATATATAAATTGCATCTGCTGAAAGCTCCCGCAGAATAAAACTTATCCCCGCAAGCCCTCCTGCATATCAATCCATTTTAAACCTCCCCTACATTCCGGAAACTCCGGACAATTCAAAAGTCGGGAAAATACGCATATAAACCCTCCTTTTTAACGGCGCCCGCGATAATTTTGCGGTCTCCTCGACAAATGCCGCGCACTTACCAAATTTCGCGCCGAATACTGACGGAGCTTTACCCAATATTTCCGCGCTTGAGGAATCAACCGGAAAAATCTCGCTAATCGGGTCGTATTTCGGGTATTGAACAACCTTGTAGCCGCCAATCTTCGCAAGTTTCGCGGCCTCATTTATTGCGCTTTCAACCCCGCCAATAGAGTCGCACAAACCTATTTCCAAAGCCTGAGCACCTGTGTAAATCTTGCCGTCCGCGATTTTTTCAACGTCTTTTATATCCATTTTTCTGGACTTGCAGACAAGCATGACAAACCTTTCGTACACATCGTCGCACAAGTCTTTCATCTTCGCCAAATCCCTATCGTCCGCCGCGCGCAAGGCCGACATAAAATCCGCCATAGGGTCGGTCTTTACGCCGTCGAATTTCACCCCGTGCTCCGCCGCGATTTTTTCGATGTCAAAGCCGACTGAAAATACGCCTATCGACCCCGTTATCGTAGATGCGTCGGCGCATATTTTGTGCGCTGCCGTTGAAATCCAATAAGCGCCGCTTGCGGCTGTGGAACCGAACGAGGCAACTACTTTTGCCTTTTGTGAGAGAGCCTCGACCTCCCTGCGTATGACCTCGCTCGCATAGGCGCTTCCGCCGGGGCTGTCTATCCTAAGCACTACCGCCTTCACAGAGTTGTCGGCGCGAATGCGGCGGAGTATTCCGGCTATTTTTTTTGCAGACATTCTGCCCGACGACACGGAGTCTTCGCAAATCTCACCTTCGAGAGCCACAACAGCTATTTTTGCCGTGTTATAGTTAACAGGAACGGAATAGTCGCGGATGCTCAAATTTTTAAAAGTATTGCCCTTTTCGCCGTACGTAGTTTTTAGCATTTCGATTAGAGTGTCGGCATACATAAGCTCATCAACAAACCCGAATTTTTTGGCGTCGTAGGCTGAAAATATCGCCTCCTCGCGCGCGATTTTAGAGAGGGCCGCTTCCGGTATCCCGCGCGAGACCGATATTTGCGATTGGCAGCCGCTCCATAGAGATTGAAGGACTTTCGACAAATGCGCTTTTTGCGATTCGGGCATTTTATCCGACGTAAACATTTCGCCCGCGCTTTTAAACTCGCCGGACTTTACAAGCGCAACGCCAATGCCGTATTTTTTCATCGCCCCACCCAAATACACGCTCTGCAATGCCAGCCCTTTGTATTCCATCGAGCCGAAGGGATTCATTATGACTGCCCGCGCGGCGCTCGCCAAATAATAGTCCACAAAGCAGGGGTTTTCGAGATACGCATAAGAAACTTTTCCCTTCTCGGAGAATTTCTCGACCGCCTCTCTTATTTCCGAAGCCTGCGCGAGCGATATCCCCGAAGGCGAGTCTGCCGCACTTCCCTTTATCAACAGGGCATTCACAGATGGGTCCGCCGCCGCCGCCCGTATTTTAGCGCATATATCAAAAGTGCTCTCTGGGGGAGTTTTAAAAAACTTCCCGCGGATCTTAAAATTGCTTGCTGGGGAAGTCTCGGAAACCCCGTCCGACAAATCTAATACGAGGACTCCGCCTTTTGAGACCTCTAATTTGTCCTTCTCGCCTATCGACGCAATCACCGCCGCGATTATAACCAGAAACGTGAAAGGCACTGCTATAAAAAATACTATCAAAGCCGCCAATGAGGCGCAAAAATTTCTAAGGAAAGCAATCATATTTGAGGACGTATTGATGATATTGCAAGTCTGAGGGATTCGAGGGCGCAAGCCGCCGTTATGGTTCTATTCAAATTTCTGTCTGCGTTTGTATCGAGGGATATTTGAGAGCAAAATTCCGAAGTCTTTCCGCCGCCCCCAACGCAAGCGCATACAAAAACCTTTCCGGCGAGCTCCTGCGGCTTTCCGCCCACGTTGGCGTCGAGAAATCCCGTCGTAGAAACCGCGGCGTCCGCGCCGAAGATACGCATAGCCCCGCGCGCCATTTCAATGGAGCATTGCCTGCTCTCGGCAAAGCAATTTTCAATCGTATCGCGGCGCACGCCCAAGACGGAGATTTTAGAGGCGTCGCAGTAGCATACGGCAGATCCCTTAAATATCGAGCTCGCCCCGGAAATTCCCACTATCGACGAACCGACCAGCCCGCCCGTGCACGATTCCGCCGCGCAGAGGGTAAGATTTCCCACCTTAAAAATTTCAAACACAGCCCGCGCCGCAGCAGCGAGCCTTCCTTGCGCTTCGCCCATATCCATCGGCGAAAATATTGGATAAATTCAGGCGTTAAATCAAGACATTCCGATGTATTTATTCTTGCACAAAACGTTTTGCAAATAATATAATTACTGGAAATAAATTCACCGCGTAAATTTTTTTGATAGATGTTGGCAAGGGTAAATTCTGGCGCCCTCGTCGGAGTCGAGGCGCTGCCGGTACAGGTAGAGGTAAATTCCGGGGAGAGGGGCGAACCAAAAACTTTCGTCGTGGGCCTTCCCGACGCGGCCGTAAAAGAATCCATAAACCGCGTATCCTCGGCCCTCTCGAACAGTGGATTCTCCATGCCGTTTACAAAAATGACGGTCAATCTCGCGCCCGGTGACATCAAAAAAGAAGGACCGATATACGACCTCCCGATATGTCTCGGTATTCTCGCTTCCACCGGAGAGCTTGACGAAACCAAGCTATCCGACTACATCATTGCGGGAGAACTGAGCCTATCAGGGGATTTGAGACACATATGCGGAGGGGTATCGCTTGCGTTGCTAGCGCGCAGGCTCGGTAAAAAGGGCGTGATACTGCCCCCGGAATCGGCCGCCGAAGCCGCGCTTGTTGACGGCATTGACGCTCTCGCCCCGCGCGATCTTGGCGAACTTGTAAACTTTC
The DNA here is from genome assembly GCA_900545715.1 of uncultured Opitutales bacterium. Taxonomy (GTDB): domain Bacteria; phylum Verrucomicrobiota; class Verrucomicrobiia; order Opitutales; family Intestinicryptomonadaceae; genus Merdousia; species Merdousia gallistercoris. The sequence goes on along the minus strand of URAJ01000017.1, from coordinate 40,225 downwards.
TGAGGGGCAAAACAAACCTTGAGCCAGTCAGGGCTTCAGAGTCGCCCTTCAACATTCCCCAACAATCGGAAGGCATGCCGGACTTCGCAGACGTCAAAGGCCAACATCAAGTGCGCAGAGCCGTTGAAGTCGCCGTAGCAGGCGGGCACAATATTCTAATGGTCGGCCCGCCGGGCTCGGGAAAGAGCATGATTGCAAAGCGCATTCCATCAATAATGCCGCTGCCGACGCTCGACGAATTTCTCGAAATTCTCGGCATATATTCCGCGGCGGGGCTTACGCAGTTCTCGGAAAACAAATTTTTTAGACGCCCATTCAGGGCGCCGCACCACACAATCAGCCGCGTAGGGCTCGCAGGAGGCGGCCCAAATCCGCGCCCCGGCGAAGTGTCGCTCGCGCACAATGGGGTTCTGTTCCTCGACGAGCTTCCGGAATTCGGCTCTATTCTCGACAACCTCAGGCAGCCAATGGAGGACGGCAAGCTGACAATTTCCCGCGCGGCAGGCAAAATAACCTACCCCTGCAAATTTATGCTCGTCGCGGCGATGAACCCCTGCAAATGCGGCTATCTGGGTGACCCCCGCCGAAAATGCACATGCACTCCCGCGCAGGTACAGGCTTACAGGGCGAGAGTTTCGGGCCCGCTGCTCGACAGAATCGACATCCACGTCGAGGCCTCAGCCCTGCCGGTGAGCGACCTTGCAAAAGCCTCAAAAGGCGAATCCTCCGCAGAAATCCGCAAGAGAGTCGAGGTCGCAAGGGAAATACAAAAGCGGCGCTTCGCTCCATACGGGCGAACGGACCTCGTAAACGCCGCAATGACAAGCTCGCAAATCAGGAAATTCTGCCAGTTGACAAACGAACAAATTTCTATGCTGACTTCCGCAATGGAGGAACTCGGGCTATCGGCGCGCGCTTGGGACAGAATCCTAAAAGTGGCCCGCACAATCGCCGACCTCGAAGCCTCCGAAAATATTCAGACACACCAGCTCTTGGAGGCTATAAACTACCGATCTCTCGACAGGCAGTAATTTTTTGTCTGACCCGAACTTAAAAAAAGCCTCTTTTACACTCTTTGCATATATGAAATTACTGGAAAAATTTTTTCGTCTGAGCGAGCGCGGCTCCACAGTGCCAAACGAACTGCTCGCCGGTTTCGCAACATTCATTGCGATGTCGTACATATTGGCGGTAAATCCCGCAATACTTTCCCAAGCGGGAATGGACAAGGAGGCTCTCGTGACTGTCACGGCCGTCGCGGCTGCGATAGGCTGCGCCCTGATGGCGGTGCTTGCAAACCTGCCTATCGCACTCGCGCCCACTATGGGGACAAACACATATTTCTCCGTCATTGTTTGCATCGGAATGGGCCTCAAATGGCAGGAGGCTCTTGCGCTCACCTTTTACAACGGCGTTTTTTTCTTCATAATTTCAATAACGGGAATCCGCGAAAAACTGATTATGGGCGTTCCGCGCCCAATGCAGATTGCGCTTCAATGCGGGATTGGAATGTTTATAGCATTTTTCGGGTTGCAGTCGGCAAAGCTCGTCGTCTCAAATCCTGTGACTCTCGTGACAGGCGGCGTATTGTCTTCGCCTGAATGCCTGTTTGCGCTTGCGGGAATCGCGCTGCTTGCGATTCTCTACGTGAAAAAAGTGAGGGCGGCAATAATAATATCAATCGCCGCAATGACGGCTGTCGCATTCTTTGTTGACGACTCCACCGGCAAGCGCATGGCGCAAATCCCGAACGCGGTTTTCTCAATGCCCCACGGAATTTCCGAAACCTTTATGCAGCTCGACTTCGCATATCCGTTCAGGGAATTTCAAAAAGCCGCTCCCGTAATTTTTGTGCTGCTAATGCTCGACCTGCTCGATACCATAGCGACTGTCGTTGCAATGGCCAATAGATGCGGAATTATGCGCCCCGACGGAACATTCCCCAAAATGGGAAGAGCCCTGACAGCCGACGCCTCCGCAACTATATTAGGCGCATTGCTTGGCACGTCCACAACCGGCGCGTACGTGGAATCATCGGCAGGAATAGAATCGGGAGGCAAGACGGGTCTGACTTCGATATTTACGGGCCTATTTTTTATTGCGGCACTATTTCTCTCGCCGCTTATAAACGCAGTTCCCGCGGCAGCAACGGCGCCGGCGCTGATTATCATCGGGATTCTAATGTTTCAAAGCGTATCCCAGATAAATTTCTCCGATCCCGCGGAATTGATTCCCGTATTTTTTTGCATAATGATGGTTGCCTTGTGCTTTAAAATTTCCGAGGGATTCGCTTTCGGCATAGTGGCCTATGTCCTGCTAATGTGCGCCACAAAACGCGCAAGGAAAATCGCCCCAGCAACATGGCTCTTGTTTGCAGTGATGTGCGTATTCCTATGCGCCGTATAATTTTTTTAATCCATTACAGCATAGAATAATCAAAGCTGTGCTCCAAAACGCCGTGCCGCCGCGCAAAAAATAACGGCAAGCATTGCGTCGATAAAAAAGCAAAACGGCGCAATGCCCGCAAAAAAATAAAAAGTCTGCAACTAAGACTGGGCGAGAAAATCAACCAGATCTCCAAACTCTACAAAAGTTTCCTCGCCCGTTGAAAGCCTTTTTACCTTGGCACAGCCTTTAGAAACTTCGTCCTCTCCAACTACTACCGCAAACTTTGCCCCGAGTGCGTCGGCCTGCTTAAACTGCTTGCCGAAAGAAGCGTCCTTGAACGGGTAGTCTGTTCTATACCCCGCCCTTCTGAGAGTTGAAACAATTTCCAAAGCCTTGTCTCTGCAATTTGGAGAGCCTATTGCAACATAAACTTGGAGCGGCCGCGCGTCAGTACCCATCTTCCCCACGAGTTCGAGAAGATCCGAAACTGTGACATCTCCCATTCCGAATCCGACAGCCGGCATATCCTGATAGCCGAGCTTTTTTACGAGATTGTCGTACCTGCCTCCGCCCGCCAAAGCGCGCCCGGAACCGACCGTTTGGAAAGCCTCAAAGACAAACCCCGTATAGTACGCAAGGCCTCTTACAATGCCGAGGTCTATCGACACATACTCGCCAACGCCCATTGAGGACAGTAGGGAAATCAATATGCGCCAATCTGATATGCGAGCGTCGATTTTTTCCGCGAGTTCAGAAGACAGGTCGAAAGACGCCCTTATTTCGTCGAGAGTCGAGGCTTTTATAAAGTCCTTCGCGGCGGCCATTAGGGCTTTCGCGTCGGCCTTCGAGCCCTCGAGCGCCTTTTCGGCCATTTCCGCCAAAGCTTCCGCGGAAACTTTTTCCATCTTATCTATGACGGAAAGCACGGGAATAATAAAATTTTCCTCCACACCCATATTTTGGAGGAACAGCACCCACAGGGTTCTGTCGCCAAGCCTTAGTTTGAACTCTTTTTCGGTGAGGCCAAAAGCGCGCAAAGATTCTATGAGAAGCGCGATTACTTCGGCGTCGGCATTTATCGAGTCGTCTCCGAGGATATCGGCATTATATTGATAGAAAGCGCGCAGCCTTCCCTTTTGCTGGCGTTCGTAGCGGTAGTTTTCGCCTATTGCGAACCATTTGACAGGGCGGCGTATGCCTGCGGCTTTAGCGCCGACCATTCTCGCGAGAGACGGAGTCATTTCCGGACGCAACGAGACTCCGCGGCCGCCCTTGTCAACAAATTCAAACAGTTGCGACTTTATTTCCTCGCCGCTCTTTTCAGTAAAGAGTTCGACCTGCTCCAACACGGGCGGGTCGAATTCTCTAAAACCGAAAGTTTCGGCGGTCTTGCGCCATTTGGAAAATATGAAGTTGCGTTTGGCGCAATCGTCGGGATAAAACTCTCTAAACCCTGGGAGAGTCTTAAACATTTTATTTTCTGGCTCTTGCCGCCTTGTTCTTTTCCACTATGGACAAATCGAGCTTTTTAAGGGCTGCTTTTAGCTCCTTGCCAGCCTTAAACTTTACGATAGCCCTCTTGGGGATAACGACGTCGTCGGCGGGCTTTGTAGGATTGCGTCCAACGCGCGGCTTGCGTATTTGAACTTCAAACACACCGAAGTTTCTGAGCTCCACATTTCTACCCTTGACGAGCGACGCGCAAAGTATGTCGAGCGTGCGCTGAACTATGTCTTTTACATCGTTTTGCAGAATATCGCCGCGGCGGCATTCTTCTTTAGCCTTGTAAATTTCCTGAACTATTTCTCTCTTGGTAAGATTTTGCATATTTTGCCTATCTTGTATCAGTTATAAAAACCTTTTTAAATGCCAGCAATTACTGCTGCACGTATCTTTTAGCGTCTTTACTAAGATTTTTAGAATTATCTTTCGATGTTGAAAGTCAATATAATTCTGATGATTTTTTCAAATTATTTAAAGACTTTACACAAAAATCCGACCTCTATATAAACGGCTTTTCGCAAAATTTTAGATATGAATACAAATCCTCCAACGGACGACACTCCAAAAAAAGACAACGAAGAAAACCCCCTCGAAGAACTCAAAAAACAGCTCGAGGGAGTGCTCGGAAAAAATAAAAACGTGAGATTTGAATTTGTGCCACCGTTCGGAGCCTCCGCCCCGTACGAAGAAAATTCCGCGCCTCAAAACGATTCGTCCGCAAAAATCCTCGAAAGAATCGCCAACTTCTCAATGAAGCCGCGCGAGATACGCGACTATCTCGATAAATTCGTAATTAAGCAGGACGAGGCTAAAAAGGTTCTGTCGGTCGCAATCTGCGACCACTACAACCACATACGCCGCTGCATGCAAAACCCGAAACTCGCCGAACGCGAATACGCAAAACAAAACATTCTGATTCTCGGGCCGACGGGCGTGGGCAAAACGTACCTCATGCGCACAATCGCAAAACTCATAGGCGTTCCGTTTGTCAAGGCCGACGCAACCAAGTTTTCGGAAACAGGATACGTCGGCGGCGACGTCGAAGACCTCGTGCGCGACCTCGTAAAAGCCGCAGACGGCGATGTAGATGTCGCCCAATACGGCATTGTGTACATCGACGAAATTGATAAAATCGCCGGCCGCGACGGGCGCAACGGCGGCAGGGACGTATCCGGCAGGGGAGTTCAAATCAACCTCCTAAAACTAATGGAGGAATCGAACGTGAATGTCGTAAGCCCGCAGGATATGATGGGGCAAATGCAGATGGCGATGAGCGCAAGAGGCGGAAAAAAGCCAAAGCGCACAATAAACACCCGCCACATACTGTTCATAGTAAGCGGCGCATTCGACACCCTCGGCGAGGACATCGCAAAGCGAATGAACCGCGGCGTAATAGGCTTTTCCGAACATTCCGACGGCGCAAATCAGGACGAAGCGCCCTCGGAATTTCTCAAATTCGCCCAGACTTCCGACTTTATAAAATACGGATTTGAAGCCGAATTTATCGGAAGGCTTCCCGTTAGGGTTGCATGCGAATCGCTAAAAGCGGACGACCTGGCCGACATTCTCGTTTCGTCAGAGGGGTCTATTTTGCGCCAGTACGAATCGGATTTCCGCGGATACGGAATCGACTTCACCGTCACAAAGGAGGCAATCGAGGCTGTCGCGAAACTCGCCTACGAAGAAAAAACCGGCGCGAGGGGCCTTATGACCGTCCTCGAAAGGACATTGCGCGACTTTAAATTCGACCTCCCCTCGTCTGGCATAAAGCACTTTGAGCTCGACTCCCAAACGGTTGCGAACCCGAAGGAGGGCCTTGAAAAATTACTCGTGAACAATGCCGACCTTTTGAGGGAAGACATATCGGAATCCATCGCAGAGTTTGCGGAAAAATTCCATGCCGAAAACGGTTTTAAGCTCGTTTTTGAGCCCGACGCAAAAGAAAAGATAATATCCCTGTGCGTCGCGCGCGACAAAGACGCCCAGACAATCTGTTCCGAGCTCTTCCGCGACTATTCCCACGGCTTGGCAATCGTCGCGCGCAATACGGGCGCGGAGGAATTTTCCATACCGAAGGAAGCCGTGGAAAATCCTGACAAATTTTTGTCGGAGATGGTCGTAAATTCCTTTAAAAAATAATATGGAAAACGCCAACGACCCCAAAGGCAGAAAACCCGAGAACGTAAAAAAAATGTTTTCGAGAGTCGCCGCGCACTACGACGTGATAAACCGCGCTATGTGCGGGGGGCTCGATGTAATCTGGCGTAAAAGGCTCGTAAATGCGGCCGTTTCAGGCGCGCGCGCAGATGGTGAAAAGAAATTTCTCGACATCGCGTGCGGCAGCGGCGACGTTTGCGCAGAGTTCCTGAAGCGCGACGCCTCCTGCCGCGTCACCGGGGTCGATTTTTGCCCCGAGATGCTGGAAATTGCCCGCAAAAAATGCGCCGGCGAGCGCTCCGAATTTGTGGAGGCCGACTGCCAAAGACTCCCCTTTGCGGACGGAACGTTCGACGCCGCCACAATCTCGTTCGGATTCAGAAATTTTAACGACCGCCCCGCGTGCCTTTCGGAAATCGCGAGAGTCTTAAAAGCAGGCGCGCCTTTGTGCGTACTTGAAGTTGCGCGGGCGGAGGGGATATTTGAACCTATTCAAAAATTTTTTATGTGCTCGGCAGTCCCCAAAATCGCAAAGCTATTCGGAGGGGAAAGCGCCGACTACGAATACCTCGCAAAGACTACAATGTATTATCCCAAGCGCACGGAGGTTGAAAAAATGTTCTCCGACGCAGGATTTAAAAACGTAAAGACAAGGCCGATGGCATTCGGAATGGTCGCAATCACATCGGGCGAGCTCGCGGGCGCAAAATAGAAGGTTTTTGCCTACATTTTAGGAGGCTCCGCGCCGTTTGGGAAGACTTGCTGGCGCGGTAAATTTTTTGTCGCTATTTTGCTCCGCACCGCTCGATTTTCTCGTTTCTTTATCAAAAAAATAAAACTTCGCTTTTCATTTTTGCGTTACGTTTTTTCGAGCTTTGCGAAGGTTTTATCAGAATAAAATTTCTTTCCAAGCAAACGGTACATTCTCCACGCTAAATAAAAATTCGCATTTTATTGCAAAACTGCAAGCGCACACAATAAGGCTTGTCGAAGCGCGGGAAAAAATTTTTGAAAATCTTGTCATTATTGTTGCCTGTACCCACCTCCCTAAATATAACTTTTGCAAATGCTCAAAATTATTTTAATTTTCGCGGCTGCAATCCATACTGCAGCCATATTTGGGGACACAGGTAAAATCGACAGGCGCGCGACTGTCGAACGCCATACCGTAAAATACGTCGGAAATTCCGCGCGCAAAAGCGATTCGCCCTCGCAGGTCGGCAACGGAAAATTCGCCTTCGGATTTGACAGGACGGGCCTTCAAACGCTCTCTGCGCAAAACACGCTCTCGGACTGGGCATGGCACTCCACGCCGCCGCCTTCCGACCCAAAAAAATTTAAGGGTAGTTCAGTAAATTCGCCCAAAGGAATAATAAATTTTCCGGACTCCCTTCCCGACCCCGCCAACCCGCAGCTTTCGGAATGGCTCGCCGCAAATCCGCACAGGCTGAACCTCGGGCGCATTGCTTTCGCAATTTTCTCGCCCGCCGGAAAGCGGCTCGATTTCAACTCGATATCTCCGACATGGCAGATGGTGAATATGTACACCGGTGCCGTCGAAAGCCAATTCTCCGCGCTCGGGAAAAATGCGCGCGTCACGACAGTTTCGCATCCTGAGCGCGACGCAGTATCGGTAAAAATATCGTCGAAGCTTTTAAAGCCGGGAAAACTCCGCGTTATTTTTTCATTCCCGTATTCGGACGCGCAAACAGCCAACCTTTCCGGCGATTGGAACTCTCCGCAAAAGCATAAAAGCGCGCTTGAAACACCGCTAAAAAACGCGGCTGTAATTTCCCGCGAGCTCGACTCCGCTAAATATTTTGCCGCCGTGAGATTTTCCGAAGGCGCAAAGTTTAAGCTCACACAAACCCCGCATGAATTTGAATTGGTTTCAAACTCCGACACCCTTGAATTCACCTGCGAATTTTCTCCGTCAAAGCCCGACGCCGCCTCAATCCCGAATTTCGCCGAGTGCAGAAAAGCGTACGAAAATATGTGGGCGGACTTTTGGGAGAACGGGGCGTTTGTCGATTTGTCCGCAAGTTCCGACCCGCGTTGGAAGGAGCTTGAAAGGCGCATAATAACCTCGCAATTTCTCATGCGCATAAACGCCGCCGGAAACCTTCCCCCGCAGGAAAGCGGGCTTATGGAAAATTCGTGGTTTGGGAGATTCCACTTTGAGATGATATGGTGGCACGCATACCACTGGATACTCTGGGAGCGCCCGCATTTGGCAAAAAACATTCTTTCCATATACGAAAAAACCCTTCCCTATGCGCGGGAAATAGCGCGCAAACAAGGCTATCGCGGGGCGCGCTGGCCGAAGTGCCTTGGCAACATTCCGCGAGAATGGCCGCACCCAATACATTCGTTTCTGATATGGCAGCAGCCGCACCCAATATTTTTTGCGGAAGCTCTATACCGCGCAAATCCGTCGAAAGACACGCTCGAAAAATGGTCGGATATAGTTTTTGAGACGGCAGAATTTATGGCGGATATTCCGATAAAAAATCAGTCCAGCGGGAAATATTGCCTCGAACCTCCGCTCTATATAGTATCGGAAAACACAAACCCAAGCACTACGCGCAATCCCGCCTTTGAACTCGGCTATTGGAGGTATGGGCTTTCAGTCGCTCTCGAATGGCAAAAGAGAATGGGCATGCCCGAAAATAAAAAGTGGAGGGAAGTTCTCGACAATCTATCCCCACTTCCCGAAAAAGACGGAGTATATGAAATATACGAGGGCGTCAAAGACATGTGGACAAAGCTGAATTGGGAGCACCCCGCTCTCATAGGCACATTCGGAATGCTGCGCGGCGACGGGGCAAAGCCCGATATAATGAGAAATACATTGAGGAAAATCGAGTCAACTTGGAACTTCGACAGAATATGGGGGTGGGACTTCCCCATGCTCGCGATGGCGGAGCTGCGGACGGGAAATCCGGAAAAAGCGATAGACTACCTTTTATTTGCAACTCCCCACTATTCGTGGAATGACGCCGGAACTGTAAACTCGCCCTGCGTCTATTTCCCCGCAAACGGAGGGCTGCTTGCAGCCTCCGCAATGCTCGCAAACGGCTGGGACGGCGCGCCCGCGCCGAATGGCGACTCTCTATACTTTCCCGCCAACGGGAAATGGAAAATCCGCGCGGAGGGCTTTAAGCAAAGGCACCAATAAAAATTTTATCGCATTAAAATAGAAGCGGCGTAGAAAGAAAAAAATGAGTGAAAATCCTGAAAGATTCGGAGAGAGCGCAGGCCTTGTCGATATGGACGAGTTTCCCAAATGGATAATCTATGAAGACTCAAATTACCTCGCGCTCGACAAGCCGGGGTGGCTCGTGTGCCACCCTTCAAAAAACGGGCCGCTCTCAAGCCTCGTGGGCGCGGCGAGAGTCTATCTGAACGCCGAAGTCCTGCACCCCGTAAGCCGCCTCGACAGGGAGACGAGCGGGGTTGTCGTCGTGGCAAAAAACCACGAAAGCGCCTCCAAAGCGCAAAAGGCGGTATCCGAAAAGGGGGCTGTAAAGAAAAAGTACCTCGCATTTCTCGAAGGATTTTTGGACGCAACAGCGACCGTCTCGCAACCACTGGCCGACGACAAACATTCGATAGTAGCGATAAAGACGTGTTGCGCGATGCAAAAGCCCTCCGCAAAAAGCGCGTGCACAATATTCCGCCCAATTTCACATTCCAACAGCCCCGATGGCGATTTCACCCTCTGCGAAGTGGAGCTTTTGACGGGAAGGAAACACCAGATACGCGCCCACGCGCAATGGCTCGGGCACAGCGTTGCGGGAGACAAACTATACGGCCCTGACGAAACCCTTTATCTCGATTTCGCAGAAAAGGGCTTTACGGAGGAGATGTCGAAAATTTTGCCGATTAAGCGGCAGGCTTTGCACGCATTTGAGATGGATTTCGGCACGTCCGTCCCGGAGCTAAAATTGCGCGCGCCTCTCGCGGAAGACCTCGTTTCTTTCGCAAAAAAATACCGGATAGAAATTCCCGAAAAATATTTGAAGGCATAGCGCGCATGTCCTTTCAACTCTCAGATTATTGAAAGTCTCTTTGCGTCGCCCATTTTTTCCGCGCGGCAAATAAAATCGCATCGTAAAAAACTTTGAATAGCGAAAGTTTTTTACAATTTTAAAGCGCAAGCCGAGCCAATGAAGAGCAAAGCTCCCATTAAAAAGTGCGTAAAAAAATCTCCCTGACGGGAGACTTCTTTATTTTTTAAAAGCAATACGGCTACACGCGCAAATACGGCGAAAGATTTGCAAAGCGCGTTTCTATTTCGTCTATCTGCGCCTGCGAGAGCTTCAATTCCCGCAGAATGGGCTTGTCCGGAATTGTGTCCTTGCCGTTTTTTCTGTCGTATTCGCGCGACAGCAGGTTTTTGAAAACGCCCCTCTTTTGCAGCACATATAGATGCCCGCCGCGGAGTGAGCCTGGGACAAACTCGGATATATTTATCATTAAAAGGTATTTTGCAAATGCGTCGTCGAGCCTTCCGGAAGAGTCCCGCAATTCCATGAGCCTCCAGATTTCTGCAAGGACGTCCGCATACGCAACGCGCTCCGATATTACGCCTTCGCTGCCTATGCGGCGGCTCTGGTAGAGCCACTGGTAGCTTCCCCACGCGCTAAAAACAGTATGTATCACGGGTTTTTTGGCAATCTCCTCCGCCATTCTCGAATTGCTGTTGCCGGACTCCTCCTTTATGTATCCGAAAGACTTTGGATTTTTCCGCGCCAAGCGCTCCAAAAGCCCTACAGACGGAGCAACTCCCTTATACAAAACCCCGCCGCCTGTCTGAATTATAATCGGGCAATCGACAGTTTCCGAAAGCCCTATATAATATTTTTCAAGATCTTCTTCGGTTTTACCGTTGTCGGGCGGGCGCGAGATTATAGCCGCGTTTATGCGGTACTTCGACGAAAGCTCCTTCACTTTTTTAGCGCACTCTTTCGCCTCGTTGAAGTCGCGCCCCTGGCAGCCGAACGTCGCCACGGTCCGCGAATTTTCAAGAGCCTTTGCCATCGCCTCCATTCCCGCAAGCTTTTCGTCGAGGGTAAGCAAATCGCAGCTATCGCCTGATTGCGGCCATATTGCGCCGTCGCATCCGCATTTTCCGACAAATTTAGCCTCTTCCGCGAGCGTTTGGAAATCGACCTCTCCTGACTCCTTATATGGTGTGGACAGTATCGGGAAAGCTCCGCGGATTCGGGCGTCGCCGCCGCCGAAAGGCTTGGAACATCCCGGAACTCTATTTAAATCGGAACGTGTGGAAATTGTGTTGCATGCTGTCGCCGCGGCGGCAACAGATGTGCACGCAGCCATTCTTATAAAAGTTCGCCTTTTCATGTTTGTAATTTATATGCTCTGCGCAAAATGCGTCAACTACAATAACCCATATATTGCGGTAGCATTGTTTGAGATAAAAATGGGCGCGATATAAAACTACGGCGCAAAAAAAGCGCCGCTCTAAAAAATCGCGGCGCGCCTTGAATGCTCTAAAACTTAGTAAACCTTTGTGACTTCCGAGCCCTTTTCGGTCACAACGTTTATTTTTCCGCCGCCCGATTCTATTTTTATTCCGTCGTAACTCTCGCCAGCCACGGGCTGGACAGGCTCCAAATATTTTTCCGAGACGAGCGTTTTGTAATCCACGGAATTTGCGGATTTGTCGGAAATATATTTTTTACCGGCCTCCGCTATGGCGTCGAGGTTTGACTCCACCGCAACGACGCGGTGCTTTTCGGCCATCATTGCCGTAGCGGGCACAAATACTGCCGCCAGCAAACCGAGTATTACAACGACAAGCAAAAATTCTATTACGGAAAATCCTTTTCTGTTTTTCATCTTGCCTTAGATTTTCGAGTTAAGGCGGAAATAATCAACACATTTATTTAAAATTGCGGCAATTAGCGGAAAAATAAATTATCACTATGGCGTCATCGCAATTTTATAAAAAAATAGATACGGGCGTTTCAAACTTCGAGAAAAATTTTTACGAAAAAATTATCCAACTTTCAACGGCATTTTCACTCGCACCGCAATCAATAGAAAATAACAAAATGCCCGCCAATCGGTCAACAGCGCGCCCTAAATTAAGGAATTGCAATAGGATTTTTCTTGCGGGTGTAAATATCGGCGATTATTTTTTTTATATGAAAAGGCGCACATTTGTAGGTTCAATTATGGCAATATGCCCCGCCGCAATGGCTAGTGTCGCCCCCGCTCCAAAAGAGGGTCTTGAAAAATACGACGTGCTTGTCGTAGGCGGCGGCGTTTCAGGCTGCGTTGCGGCAATACAGGCTGCGCGCACGGGCGCAAAAACCCTACTTGTCGAAAGCTCCCCACAGCTCGGCGGAACAATGACAACCGCCGGAGTAAATTACCCGGGGCTTTTCCACGCATGGGGTAAGCAAATTATTGCGGGAATCGGCTGGGAGCTCGTCGAAAAATGCGTCCGCGAGCACGGTGACAAAATGCCGGACTTTTCGGACTACAAAAAATCCCACGATTGCCTGCAAGTTAGAGTCAACGAATACCTGTACGCATGCCTCGCCGAGGAAAGCGCCCTAAAAAGCGGCGTCCATTTGCTTTATTACAGCTTCCCAAAATCCGCAAAAGAAACTTCCGACGGCTTCGAGGTTGAAATAGCCGGAAAATCAATTGAAAAAAAAGTATTCGCGCGCCGCGTAATAGACTGCACCGGCAACGCCGCGTTTGTCGCAATGGCGGGATACAGGCGCATCAAAGGCTCTGAAATTCAGCCCGGAACGCTCGATTTCAAATTTTCGAACTACAACCCCGAAAAAATAGACAAGGCCGCCCTAAGCGCGGCATACGCCGAAGCCCTGAAAAGCGGAGAACTACACCCGCACGAGCTTTGGATAAATATCAACGGGCTCATCGCAAGCGGCGGGAAAGGCGCACAACACCTCGTCGGCGCCGACTCTTCCGACGCATTTGTCCAAACCGACTCAAACATTAGGGGGCGCGAGACATTTTTAAGGCTTTTCCGCTTTCTAAAAAGGCAAAAAGGACTTGAGCGCATAAAAATTTCCTACGTTAAAACCGAGGCAGGTATAAGGGAAACATACAGGATAGATGCCGAACACAACATTACTGTCGATGAATACGCCGGCGGCGAAAAATATCCTGACGCCCTCTGCCACTCTTTTTATCCGATTGACTTGCACGATTCAAAAGGGGTAAGGCCAAAAATGCTCAAAGAAGGCGTTGTTCCAAGCATTCCGCTAAGGGCGATGCTGCCTAAAAACTCCAAGTTTTTGATTGCGGCTGGCAGGCATGTTGGAAGCGACAGGCTCGCGAACTCGGCGCTCAGGGTACAGGCGTCCTGCATGGCAATGGGCCAAGCTGCCGCGGCGGCTGCTGCAATATCGATTCTCGAAAACGCGCCTATCGGAAATGCCGATATTCACAAAATCCGCAATACACTTGAAAAGCACAACGCGATACTCCCGCCCCTTCCGTCAAAAAGCTGAAATAATTTTCAAAGCGACTATGAAAAAATATTTTTATCTCTTGCTATTGTTGCCGCTACCGTTTTTTGCGGCCTCTTGCGGCGGAAATAAAGCGCCGCAGGGCGCCGAGAAAACGCGCGCAAACAGATTGCGCCCGCCCGCCGAAGTCCAAACGCAGCCCGCCGCGGAAAGCGCTACTACCGCAAAAATAAAAAATATACTTTTAAACAATTCCGTGTTTTGGAGCAGGCTAGGCTGGCCCTACAACCCCCCAGTTCTCGACGAAAACGGAAATGCGAGAATGATGCTTTCCGACGACTCCCCTGAAAAGAAATTTCACGGGGATTTCGACAGGGCCGGAATAAAAATCCATTCTACAATCCTGTTTTCTGGCTGGATTGCGTCCGGGAAATACGACTACCGAGCAACCGACAAGGCGCTCGACGACCTCTTTGCATCTGTCGGGAAAGACTCCATGTACATACCGCGCATAAAGCTCGATCCCCCGCCCTCTTGGTGCGCCGAAAATCCGGAGGATACGACAGTCTATTATCCAGGCGGGCTTTCAAAGGAGGAAATCTCGGAACTCGCATGCACTCCCGCACACGACTGGTTCGGGATGGAGCTTCAGAATGGCTATACGACAGACAAAAAAGTGCGCGGGAAACCCGACCCCCGCCCCAATGTGCGCGGGCTTATCGGAATGCAAAGCTTCTCGTCCGAAAAATGGCTGCTCGACGCCGGGGAAGCTCTAAGAAGACTAATCCGCCACATAGAAAACGGGAAATACGGCAAAAATGTAATAGCCTACCACATCGCATACGGGCAGTGTGGAGAGACCTCTTTCTGGCGCGGCTGGGAGAAAAACGACTACCGCTTTGGAGACTACGGCATAAACAACCTCCGCGCGTTTTACGACTGGGGAATTAAGAAATACGGCTCGCGCGAAGCGCTCGCAAAAGCGTGGGGACAACCCGACATATCGCGCGACAACGTAAAGCTCCCCACCCCTATGAAGCGCGAGCTCCATTGGAACAGCCACGCCGACTTCTTCCGCGCCGCCCCGGACAACGTACCGTCAATCGATTACGAAAAGTTCTGCGGAGAAATGAACGCGCGCGCCATTGAATATTTTTCAAAAATTGTAAAGGAGGAAAGCGGCAAAGCCGCCGGCGCGTTCTACGGGTACTACCTGTTTGTTCCGCGCGCAGCCTACAACGGGCACCTTGAATTCGACAAGCTTCTCGACAGCCCGCATGTCGATTTCCTCGCCTCGCCGAAGGGGTATAGAAACGTGGAGCCGGGAGGCCCAGGCATGGAGCAAACACCCTCAATGTCGATAAACCGCAAAAAAATATTCATAGACGAGCTCGACGTGCGCACGCACCTTTCATGCTGGCCGGATGCGAAAGATATGGGCGGCACGCGGACGATGCTCTGGCGCGAATTTTCAAAATGTATGCAGTCCGCCTCCGGGTTCTGGTGGATGGACTTGCACGGCGGCTGGTTCGATTCAAAAGAAGTGATGGACGAAATCAAAAAAATAGAGGCCGCCGCAAAAGATATGCGCGCCGAAAAGAGAGAGCCCACCGCGCAAGTTTTGATAGTGACCGACACCGAAAGCTTCCATTGCGCGAAGCCAAGCCTAAGGCTGCACCGAGACTTGGTTGTCGATACAATCGCAAGAATCCGCATGGCGGGCGCCCACGCCGACCATTACAGGCTCTCGGATTTAAAAAGTATCGACTTGTCGGGATATAAGGCAGTGCTGTTTATAAATTGCTTTCGGGTGACCGACTCAGACTGGGCAGAGATTTCCAGCAAAATGAGTCCGAATACATCTCTCGTATGGCACTACGCGCCCGCCGTCTGGTCAGATTCGTACGACCCCGCGAGGTCGGAATCCATAACCGGATTCAAGCTCGCCGAGCGCCCGATAAGCGATACTGAAACGGCAGTATTCTCCGACCCGTCAAAGGGAACAATAAAGGCCGACTTCTCAAAAAAATTCGACAACAAATATCCAGAAAAACCATATCCGCTTTTTGGAGCCGTGGGCGGCGGGGAGGGTTTTGAGACCATCGCAAAATACTCCGACTCCACTGCGGCATTGGCAAAAACCAGGCACGGAAAATTTACAAGCTACTTTGTCTCGCTTCCGCTTCTGGATTCGCAATCTTACAGGCGCATTTTCGACGCAGCGGGAGTCGAAAGCCCCGCGCCCGCAAACTGCGCGGTTTACGCGGACAGCCGCTTCTGCGCAATATTTCCAAGCGAGCCCGCAAGGTTCAAACTTCCTTTGAAGGGCGAATATGTCGATGCAGTGTCGGGCAAGACTGTACGCGGCGGCGAGGAAATCTACATTCCCGGGAAAGGAGCTCTCTTATTGCGGCCAAAAAAATAGCCTATCTGCAAGACGCGCATTTTGTGTTGGACAGCACGGGAGGCTTTTGTTCATTATGTGAACAATGAAAGAAAGAACTCTTATTATATTAAAGCCCGACTGTATGGAAAAACGCCTCATGCCCGAAGTGCTCGGCAGATTCTTCGCCGCAGGCATGGATATTGTGGCATGCAAAATGGCAAAGCTAAAAGAGCAGACGCTTGAGTCCCACTATGCGCATATAGTCGGCAAACCCTACTATCCGCCGCTCGTGGAATTTATGCAAAGGCGCCCCGTGGTGATAGCGGTTCTTGAAGGGGAAAACGCTGTAAAGAAAGTCCGCGAATTGCTCGGCCCGACAAACTCGCAGGAAGCCCCAAAGGGAACCATACGCGGCGACTTCGGTGAAAATACGCGCGAAAATATAGCCCATGCCTCGGACTCCATTGAGAGCGCGGCGGCGGAAATCGCGAGATTTTTCTCGGAAGACGAAGTATTCTAAATTTCGGGGCGACTAAAATCCGCCAAGCTATGCCGAATAAAAATCCATTTGAAAAATTGCCGAACCTCGACCCCGAAAAGGTCGAGGCTTTGCTTGATTTTTCAGAGCTTCTGAGGGAGGCGAACCAAAAAGTAAACCTGCTTTCGCGAAAGGATATGGACGATGTCGAGTATAGGCACGTCGCCTTTTGCGCGGCAATCTCGGAATTTTTCAAGCCGGCAGACGGCGCGAAAATCGCAGACGTCGGCAGCGGAGGCGGGCTTCCTGGCATAGTAATGGCGATACTCTATCCGCAGGCAAAAATCTTTATGTTCGACGGCGTCGGCAAGAAAATCGCAATGGTAAACGATATGGCGCAAAAATTGTCGCTTAAAAACGCCATAGGCCTGCACGCAAGAATTGAAGAGCAAAAGGACAGCTTCGACTACTGCACCGGAAGATCGGTTTGCGCGCTGCCGATGTTTTTTAAATTTGTAAGGAATAAAATCCGCCGCGGGAAAAACGGCTCGCTCGAAAACGGAGTGATTTATTTTAAGGGCGGAGAATTGGAAGAGGAACTTTTAAAAAAGAAAATACTGCCGGACGCGCGCATGGACCTCGAAGCGTTTTTCGGCGACCCGCGCTTTGAAGGCAAAAGCATAGTGCACTTCAAGGAGCGCGACATTCAAAAGCTTTAACTTGCGGCCGACAAAATCAATTTCCGCTCAAAATCAATTCCGCCATATGCCGGGTAACGGCATATAGAAAACGCTTTTGGCGCGCAGATAAAAAAGCAATCACGATTGGCGTTAGTCGCCTATTTTTGGCTTGGAAAATTTTACAGGTTTGAAGGGATCTGCATCGGCTGATATTGTGACAGAATCCATTACAGTCGCCCAAAATTCCTGTTTGTAGACAATAACCACCCTATTTTCCCCGTTTTTGCCATTAAATTCCGCTTTAATGCCGTTTTTCGGGGCGGAGAATTTTTCGCCGTTTATCCACACGCAGTAAATATCTCTAAAAGCCGCAAACAATGTAAGCTTCTCGGATTTGGAGGAAAATTCGAGGGCGACAAGCCTGACATGCGTATTTGCGTACTGTTTTTTGGAGGCGGCTTTGCGCCAGTTTGCATCTTCGGAATTAGGCTTTATCTGAAAAGATCTCATGCCGTCGTCGCTCGCGCACGGCGTCCATTTCAAATCCGGAGTCTGCCCCAAGTTTTTCAGCGGAGAGGACGGGTTGGAAATGCCCGCCATCACGTCGTCAGAGAGCATATTCTTTTCGACCGGGCCGAGGAATACCGCAGTGTTTCGCGCAGACGGGATGTCGGCATTGCCTCCGGGCACGGTTGACGTAAAATATATTCTTCCAGCGTCGGAGCCGCTTGAAAAGTCAAATTGCGCCGCAAAATAAAAATTGCCCAATTCGCTCTCTGCATATCCGGAAGATTTGGGAAGTTTAAAGTTTATGTTTTTGGTCTCGCCGCGGTTTATTTTTGGGAACTTAAAACGCGCAACGCCGTCTTTAAAATAAGGCGGAAGCCTGAACGTAGCTTCGCAATTTTCTATTACGGACTCTGAGCTGTTTTTTACAGTGAGCTGAACCGCATTTGCGCGGGTATCTATAAAAAGCCTTCCTCCGATTCCGGCAAATTTCTTTGAAGAGCCGGAAAAGTCTCTTGAATTTTCGGCATTGTCAACCAAGTCGATTTTTTTCGGAGAGGCAGTCGCGGGATCCTCCGGAAGCTCGTAAACGCCTCCGCTCACAGGGGACACTTCCTCTCCGTCGAGCAACACGCGCTCCGGTGAGCCCGATATCTCAATCTGGAGGGGAACGTCGCTTCCCAAATGCCTCGAATCCTCGCAAGAAATCTTAAAGTATGCGCGGTTCCCCCTCACTACCGCGGGGGATATTTTAACGTTTTCAAATTTTCTCGTGTACGCCGCGTATTCGTTCTGGGTACAGTACCAGAAATCATTGCGCTTGTGCTTTTTCAGTATTCTCTCCAACTCTTTAAATCCGGCGTCGGACTGCCACGAATGCACTCCGAGCGTCATGTGCGCAACGGAATCTTTCTCCTGGGCGGCGAGCGCTTTTGACACGCCCTTTACAAAGAGATCCTCTTTGGGGTTTCTGTCGTTAATATTAAATAAATGCGACGATAGCAATGACCCCTTCGGCAGAGAATATTTTTCATCGTTGTCGCTCCAAAGCGCCGCCTGAACTTGGTATCCCGAACGCACAATGCAATCGCCTATAAGGTGGGGGGCGTCCTCGTAAAATGGGTGGGTCGCAACATATCCAGGAAGGGCGAACGCCACAACCGGAACATCGAGCGCGCTTTCAAGCTTTATGCGCTGGGCGAGTATCTCGTAAAAAGCCTCGTTAGGCAAAAGCATCGGAAGGAGCCTGTGGGTTATCGTGTGCGAGGCTATCGCAAAACCGTCGGAAATAAATTTGCGCGAGCAGTCGGCATGGTATTTCTCGTCGGCTTTGGTGAGCATGAACGTCGCCTTCATTCCGCTATTTTTAAATACTTTTGCGGTTTTGAGATGGGCGTGGGTGGAGTCGTCCCAGCGGGACGAAAATGCCGACACCGCATTCCCCGGCAGGCGCAGCGGCTTTACCGCCGCCTCCTTTGCGGATTTTCCGTCGGGATATCGGACTTCAAGTCGCCTTTCCGATCCAAAGACGCAAGTGGATACGGCGCAAGCAAGCGCCAAAAATTTTAAAATTCTAACAGCCTTGCAAAACATAAGCGAAACGACTATATATACAACTGCCAAAAGTCAACGAAACATAATTGCGCAATCCTCGGGCAACATTCATTCTCTCCGCTCCGCGGGGATTTTGAAATTTGCCAAAAATATGAACGCCGCAAAAACCGCCCCGAGGGTGTCGCAAAGCATATCTTTTTGGGCGTCCCACACATCGCCCTGCGAGCCGAGAAAAGCCGCCCCGACCTCGCCTCCGTCGGCCTCGGCATATCCCCATTCTATCAGCTCCCATGCGTTAGCGAGCGCCATTATAAAAAGAATTCCCGCAAAAGCCGCAAACCTCCGCCCGCATACAAAGCCCTTGCGCATAAAAAACTCCGCTGCCCCATAGGAATTCATTCCAACTACAAAATGCGCGACCCTGTCGTAGTGGTTTCGCTCAAACCCGAACAAGTCGCTCACAAGCCCGAACGGAACGAGCTCAAAGGAATACCGCGCACCAACCGCATGCATCACAAGCCACAGCGAAACTATAAAATACGACATATTGGAAAAACGAAATTTCCCATATGTAAAAATCAATATAAAGTAAACGAGCAAAACGCTCGATATCTCGACACACCACACCCCCCAGCTATAAGGCTCCACCGCTGACCACGCAATTGCGCAGCCAACAGCCACTGCAAGCAGTTTTGGGAAATTTTCAGAAAGCGCGCTTTTTTTATCCACATATTTAATAGTAGCTTGTGGAGAAGGGAAATCAACCATATAAATTTAGCAAAAAAAAGCCGGCAGCCAGGATAAAATTTTCAAATTGCGCATTTTTTATAAAAATTGCCCTCTACTTCCCGCTAAAACCCCAAAAGGCTTGACGCAAAGCGCCACAGATACGAAAATCTATAAATTGAGAAAATGAAGAAACTGCTTAGATTTTACGTTTACATAAAGCCGTGCCTTCCGCAACTGATTGCGGCTATCATCTTTGGCGCACTCTTCGGGGCGTGTAGCGGCTTTGGAATGCCTGTGATATTCGACAAGGTTCTAAGGCAGATTTTCATGGACCAAGGCGCGCAGCCGCATTCTGCTTGGTATATTCTCGGTATAGCCATGCTGCTGCCCACAATTTTTGCAATGCGGGCAATATTCGGATATCTGAGCGGATACCTCATGACCTTTTCATCGCTCGAAGTCTTGCGCAGACTCAAACAGCATATATTTGACAGAATCCAAAGTTATCCGATTGCGTTCTTCGACAAGTTTACCACCGGCGACCTGCTCACGAGGCTTACGAACGACACCGCCGCAGTCCAAACCGTCCTGCTTTCATTCTCGTCTGAAATATTCCGCCAACCGCTGCAAGTTGTGGGGGCGCTCGCATTCTTGCTCTACCTTTGCTTCACAAAAGGGCAAGTTGTTGTGCTGCTTATTTTCTTGGCGGCAGTTCCGTTCTGCATTCTGCCTGTCCAAATGATACGCAAGAATATGAAACGCTTCGCGGGCAAAGCGCAGGTAGGGCTGAGTGAAATGGCGCAGCTGTTCGGCGAAAACCTCGACGCCGTCCACGAAGTAAGGGTTTTTAATCTCCAAGAACCTCAAAAAAAGAAGTTCGAGACGCTCAATACTTCGTTTAAATGGTTCTCGCTCAAAATGGCGAAATACGAGCTCATGCAGCAGCCCTTCATGGAGTTTCTCGCCGCCACAATGGTTTCCCTTACATTTGTGTACGCATACTTTGCAGGCATAGACTTCCCGACCTTCTCGGCCATCGGCATCGCCCTATATTTCACTATCGACCCGATTAAGCGCGTAATCAGAATGTCCACCGACTTCATAAAAGTTATGCCGCTCGTGGACAGAATCTGCGATATTCTCGACTACCAATCGACAGTCCCCGAACCAAAAAATCCCGTAAAGCTTCCGAAAGTCCGCGGAGAGATTTCATTCCACAATGTAAGCTTTGCCTACAAGGATAAAATCGTGCTGGACGACGTAAGCATAACGATTCCCGCCGGGACAAGCTGTGCGCTCGTCGGCGAGAGCGGCGCCGGCAAAAGCACTTTCGCAAAGCTCGCAATGCGCCTGTACGACCCCGTAAGCGGCTCGATTACCCTCGACGGAATCGACTTGCGCGACATCCGCCAAAGCGACTTCATGGACAATCTCGGAAGTGTCCCGCAATATCCCGTCTTGTTTAACGACACCGTTTACAACAACATTCTAATCGCACGCCCGTCGGCCACGCGCGAAGAAGTCGAAAAAGCCGCAAAAATGGCGTACGCCCACGAATTTATCCTCGAGCTCGAAAACGGGTACCAAACAGTCGTCGGAGAGCGCGGCGACAGACTCTCGGGCGGGCAGAAGCAGCGCATTGCGCTCGCGCGCGTATTCTTGAAGAACCCGCCGCTGCTCGTTCTCGACGAAGCCACTTCCGCGCTCGACGTAAACAGCGAAGCTTTCATACAAAAAGCGGTGGACAACCTAATGAAAGACCGCACGATGCTCGTAATCGCCCACAGGTTTAGCACAATAAAAAATGTCCAAAAAATAATAGTTTTTGAAAACGGCAAAATAATTGATTTCGGGACGCATGCGGAATTAATGCAACATTGCCCGACTTATAAGCGTCTATATGAAAAACAAACTTCCGACGCAATTGAAAGACAATAGCTGCCGGAAATTTTAAATCACGGAAAACTGCAATAAATAGTGAGGTAAAAATTATGGTGAAGGCAACGCGCAAAAAGCCACAGATTTTAACCGGAACTTTACACCCTACTAAAAATTTAAAAGATTAACATATCATGAAAGTAGCAATACTCGCGGGAGGGCTCGGTTCGAGATTGGGGGAAGAAACGACAGTCCGCCCGAAGCCAATGGTGGAAATCGGGGGAAAGCCGATTCTATGGCACATAATGAAGATTTACTCACACTACGGATTCAACGAATTCGTGGTAATGTGCGGCTATAAAGGCGAATACATAAAAGAATACTTTTTGAATTATAGGGCAAACTCCTCCGACATAACAATCGACCTGTCCGACAACTCTGTTCAGGTGCACAAAAACCGCTCGGAGCCCTGGAAGATAACACTCTGCGACACAGGCAAGGAAACCCTCACCGGAGGGAGAATTGCCCAGATAAAAAAATACATTGGCAACGAAACTTTTATGCTAACTTACGGCGACGGGGTCGCCGACATAAACATTCCGGAGCTTCTTGAGTGCCACAGAAATTCGGGAAAAATTGCGACTCTCACAGCGGTGAGGCCCACCTCGCGCTTCGGAGTTTTGAGGATTGCGCAAGGCGGCGAAATATCGGACTTCCGCGAAAAGCCGGAAGATTCGGCGTCGTGGATTAACGGCGGCTTTTTCGTTCTCGAGCCGGAAGTGTTCGACTATATACCGGATTCCCCCAATATGGGAGCGGGAACCCCTCAACAACCTCGCGGAAGCAGGCCAGCTCAACGCATATCTGCACTGCGGCTTCTGGCGCCCAATGGACATGCTTAAAGATAAAAAAGACTTAAACGAGCTATGGAGCGCCGGACGCGCACCGTGGAAAATCTGGGATTAAAAAATGGCTTTCAAAGATATTTTTAAAGGCAAAACCGTTCTCGTGACCGGACATGCCGGCTTCAAGGGCTCGTGGCTCTCTCTTTGGCTCGAAAGCCTCGGCGCGAAAGTTTGCGGATACTCGCTCCTGCCCGACACCGAATTTACCGCATACAGCGTGCTCGGCATTAAAGAGCTGCTTGCGGCGGAAAAAATCGCCGATATCCGCGACAGCGAAACTCTCGAAAAATTCTTCGCGCAAACCCGCCCTGAAATTGTTTTCCACCTCGCCGCCCAGCCCCTCGTAAGGCTTTCATACGACGAGCCCAAGCTTACCTACGAAACAAACGTAATAGGGACTTTAAACGTCCTTGAAGCGGCAAGAAAGTGCGGCGCGGTCAAAGCTTTCGTAAACGTCACCACCGACAAATGCTACGAAAATCCCGACAACGGCATTCCGCGTAAAGAGGACGACCCCATGGGCGGGTACGATATGTATTCGTCCTCGAAAGGCTGCTCTGAAATTTTGACGGCTTCTTACCGCAGGAGCTTTTTAGAAGGCGGCAAACCGTTCGCCCTCGCCTCGGCGCGCGCGGGGAACGTCATAGGCGGCGGCGACTGGGCTAAGGACAGGCTCGTGCCCGACTGCATTCGCGCGCTTTCAAAAGGAATGCCGGCGCCGGTCAGGAACCCCGCTTCCGTAAGGCCGTGGCAGCATGTCCTCGAACCCCTCGCGGGATACATGAGGCTCGCGCAAAAACTGTTGGAAGAACCGGAAAAATTTTCGGACGGTTTCAACTTCGGCCCCGATTCAAGCGCGGTTTTGAGTGTCGGCGACATCGTAGATATTTTAGTGGGAGTCTGGGGTGGAAGTTCGTCTTCGATAAAAGCGGATTCCGCTGGGCCGCACGAAGCCAAGCTTCTTTCGCTCGACGTCTCGAAAGCCGACAAGCTGCTCGGCGTCCGTCCGGTATTGGACGCGGCGAAGGCCGTAGCAATGACCGCCGAATGGTATAAGTTTTTTTATGCAAAACATCCGCAAATGCGCGCGTTTTCCATAAAACAGATTGAAAATTTCTGCAGCGCCGCGCGAGACAAGCAAATTGAATGGAGTTTCTAATATGCATGAAGATTTAAGGGAAAAAGTAAAAGCCGCCGCGCTTGAATATCTTGCCGCAGCTGTCGCCGACGCCCCAAAACGCGACTACATTCCGCCGTCGGGAAAGAAAATCGGCGCGGACGAACTATCCGCAATGATAGACGCATCGCTCGATATGTGGCTTACAGCGGGCAGATTCAACGACGCCTTTGAGGAGGCGTTTGCCAAAAAGCTCGGCGCAAAGTTCGCCCTATCCGTCAACTCCGGCTCGAGCGCAAACTTGTTGGCGATGTCGGCGCTGACTTCGCCAAAGCTCGGCAAACGAGCCATAAAAAAAGGCGACGAAGTAATCACCGTCGCGAGCGGCTTCCCGACAACGGTAAACCCGATATTCCAAAACGGGCTCGTGCCGGTTTTTGTAGATTGCGACCCGCACACGTACAATATCCGCACCGACAAAATTGAGGAGGCTCTGTCCGAAAAGACGCGCGCTATATTCATCGCCCACACGCTCGGGCGCCCGTTCGACATCGACGCAATACGCGAAATTTGCAGCCGCAACAACTTGTGGCTTATAGAGGATTCCTGCGACGCGCTCGGGGCAATGCACAACGGCAAATATGCGGGAACTATCGGGGACATCGGCACTTTCAGCTTCTATCCCGCCCACCACATCACAATGGGAGAAGGCGGGGCTGTCGTCACGAGCGACCCCATTCTCCACAAAATCCTGCTTTCATTCCGCGACTGGGGCCGCGACTGCTGGTGCAAACCGGGGCATGATGACACTTGCAAAAACCGCTTCAAGCTAAAGCGCGGCAACCTTCCCGATGGATACGACCACAAATACACGTACTCGCACATAGGCTACAATCTGAAAATTACAGATTGGCAGGCCGCCATAGGCCTTCAACAGCTGAAAAAGCTCGACGAATTTGTCGAAAAAAGAATTTTAAATGCAAAGTTTCTGTTCGAGGCGCTCTCGGGGCTCGAAAAATACATTACCCTGCCGATTCCAGATTTCGACGGCAAATGCTCATGGTTCGGCTTCCTGATTTCCGTAAATCCCGACGCCCCGTTCACAAAGCGCGAGCTGGTTGAGCATCTTGAAAGCAATGGAGTGGGCACACGCCAGCTGTTTGCGGGCAACATCTTGCGCCAGCCAATGATAACGGAATCCGACACCGAGTTAAGAATAGGCTCTGGAAAATTGAAAAAGGGGCGCGAACTGGGCGAAGCCGACTACGCGCTACTTCCGGGAACAGAACGCATAATGAACAGCTCATTCTGGATAGGCTGTTTCCCCGCGCTCGGCGAGCGCGAGCTCTCAAAAAGCGCGAGCGCAATACGCTCGTTTATCGAGGCGCGCACAAAATGAAAAAAATTCTCCTGACAGGCGGTAGCGGCTTTATAGGGCGCAATCTGCGGGAAAGTTTTCTCGCAAGCAAGTACGACATTTCAGCTCCCGCCCACTCGGAGCTCGACCTCCTCGACACTCGGAGCACCGACGAATTTTTCAAAAAAAACTCCTTCGATTTCATAATCCACGCCGCCGTAAAGCCCTGCCACCGAAACGCGAAAGACCCAACCGCGCTTCTCTACTCAAACCTAAGAATGTTTGAGAACCTTGAAAGGAACAGGGGAAGTTTCGGAAAGCTTGTAAACATTGGCTCGGGCGCAATTTACGGGCAGTCGGCAGACATTTCCGCCGCGCGCGAGACCGACGTTTTTAAAAGGATGCCGGAGGACGACCACGGGTTCTGCAAATACGCCGTTGCTAAACAAATTGAGCATTTGCCAAATTTTGTCGACTTGGCAGTTTTCGGCATATTCGGCAAATACGAGGACTACTCAATCAGATTCATATCCAATGCGATATGCAAGGCGGTTTTCGGGTTTCCGATTACCCTGCGCCAAAACAGGCGTTTCAGCTACCTGTTTGTGGACGACCTATTCCCGATTATCGACGCTGTTCTGTCGAGAGACTGCAAACATAAGATGTACAACGCCGTTCCCAACGGTTATGCGGAGCTCGCAGGCATAGCGCGCCTTGTATCTGAAATGTTTGGGGGAGTGCCTGTAAAAATTGCGGCAGACGGCTACGGGCCCGACTATTACGGAGACAATTCAAGGCTTCTTTCGGAATTCCCGGAAATAAAATTCACCCCGCTCGAAACGGCGGTGGAAAAACTTGCAAAATATTACCGCGACAACTCGGATAAAATAGACCAATCCCTTCTAAAATTTGACAAGTAAAATTATGATAAAAGCATCAGACTACATAGCCCAAAGGTTGAGAGATTTCTACGGCATAAAAGACGTCTTCCTAATTACCGGAGGAGGAGCGATGCATTTAAACAACGCAATCGGCACGAGAATTCCGTACATATCTAACCACCACGAGCAGGCTTGCGCCATTGCCGCGGAAGGCTATGCGCGCTCATGCGGGAAACTCGCCGTAGTAAACGTCACAACAGGCCCCGGCGGCCTAAACTGCCTAAACGGCGTATTCGGGCAATGGACCGATTCCGTTCCCGTGCTTTATATTTCAGGACAGGTAAAATTTGTGACGACGCTCGCATCGTGCCCAGAGCTCCCGCTGAGGCAGCTCGGCGACCAGGAAGTCGATATCATAACATCCGTAAAGCATCTGACAAAGTACGCCGCAATGATAAAAGATCCCCTCGACGTAAAGTACCATCTAGACAGGGCGATTTACGAGGCGACCCACGGCAGATTCGGACCCGTGTGGCTCGACGTTCCGATGAACGTGCAAACCGCAATGATAGACGAGTCGGCTCTAAGGGAATTCGTGCCGCCGGCGCCGCCAGTGTACGACTTAAAAATCGAAGAAGTTGCAAGCCGCCTCGCCGCGGCAAAGCGCCCGCTTATCGTCGCGGGGCATGGCATACGGCTCGCGGGGCAAGTTGAGAACCTCGCAAAATTCTCGGAAAAGTCGGAAATTCCAATCGCGACAACTTTCAACGGATACGATGTCCTTCCCACCGACGATAAAAACGCGGTAGGAAGAATCGGGACAGCCGGCCAGCGCGCGGCAAATTTTATACTTCAAAACTCAGACTGCGTGCTGTTTCTTGGCACGCGAAACAATGTAAGGCAAGTTAGCTACAACTGGGAAAATTTTGCAAAACGCGCCTACAAAATAGTGGTAGATATCGATCCCGCCGAGCTCCAAAAGCCGCTCGTAAAGCCCGACCTGCCAATTTGCGCAGATCTTAAAGATTTCTTTCCGGCACTCGCCGAGCGCCTCGGCGCCTTCAAAGCCGATAAAAAATGGCTCGACTACTCCAAAAATTTGCGCGCCAAATACGCCTTTGAAAACGTCCCTGAATACAGGCAGGAAAAAGGCGTGCCGGTAAATGTCTATAATCTAACACACACTTTGACGGCTGTGGCAGATCCTGAAGATATTTTTGTAGTGGCAAACGGCTCGCCCTGCATATGCACTTGCCAATGCGCTGTGACAAAAAAAGGCCAGAGAATGTTCCTAAATTCCGGCGACGCCTCCATGGGCTACGATTTGCCGGCGGCAATAGGCGCGGCCGTCGCCAATCCAGACAAAAAAATAATATGCTATACGGGCGACGGCTCCATAATGATGAACATTCAGGAGCTGCAAACCATAAAAACCCACAACCTGCCGATTCGGATTTTTATCATAAGAAACGACGGATACTCCTCCATAAAACAAACCCACAAAAACTTCTTCAACGCAAATTATGTCGGCTGCAATGCGGCAAGCGGCGTGGAAACTCCGGACTTCTGCAAGGTCGCGAACGCTTTCGGCATAGATGCGGAAAGGATTGAAAACGCAGACAACCTCGAAGAAAAAATTAGAACCATTCTAAAAAAACGCGGTCCGTATGTATGCGAGATTGTATGCCAAAACGACTATATGTTCTCTCCAAAGCTGTCGGCTAAACAGCTGCCGGACGGAACAATAGTGTCTCCATCGCTCGAAGACATGTATCCTTTCCTCGACAGAAAGGAATTTGAGTCGAACATGATAAAATAACAGCGGCAAATCCGTTGTATAACCATCATATGAAAAACCCTCCGACAGTATCGGTGTTTGTGCCGTATTACAACGACAGAAATTTTCTGCCTCAATGCATAGAATCCATACTCGCCCAGACTTTTAAAGACTTTGAACTGGTGCTTCTAAACCACGCGACAACCGACGATTGCCGCCGCATTGCCCATTCGTTCGACGACCCGCGCATTGTCCACATAGATATGCCGTCCAATCTGGGGGCGGGCTCCGGAATGCTGATTCTCGAATTTTTAAAGGCGGCTTCCGGAAAATTCGCAAAACTTTTTTGCGCGGACGATTTGATGCGCCCGGACTGCCTCGAAAAACTTGTGGGCTACATGCTAAAACACCCCGAAACCGACGTCGCTTTTGGAGATATGGAATATGTTGACGCAAAAGGAAATAGCTTGGGGACAAGATGGTCTTTGCGCCGTCCGCACTTTGAATTTGGAAAAGCGCCGGAGGATTCTTTACACTTATTGTTCGATAGCATTAGCTTCCTCCCGTACCCGTGTTCCATAGCAAAAACAGACGTCCTAAGGAAGGCGGAGATAGACAAGTCTATGATTATGCTGCTCGACGTGTCTCTGTGGGCAAACCTGATTATAGGCGGGGCAAAAATCGACCTGATTCCTGAGCTTATTGTCAATTACAGAATCCACGGAAAGCAGACTTCCGCCGTAAAAAATGAATCGCTCTCGGCGAGGAGGTATTATTTTGAGGCGTTGAAGTATTACGATATTTTCTACCGCATAAGAAGTGTAAAGCTGATAAAGGCAATCTGCCCCGAATCCCCTTTCGCGGAAAAACTCAACGCCGAAGAAAAACGTCCGGAAATATTTGAATTCATAATAGCCCACCACTGTCTGAAATCCCCAAACAAATCGTGCGCCGCCAACGGATACACCCATATGCACGACCTTATGCAGGACGACAACGCCCGAAAATCAATATCCGACGAATTTAATTTTGGCATACGCGAATTTAGGGAAATATACTCAAACTCAGTCCTATTCCCAAATTCTCCAAAACAAGTGGGTTTTTGGGAATTGTTATATTTATTGTTGCGCCGCCTCTGGATTATCGTAACCTTCAAAGAAGTAAAGCGTAAATGGAGAAGGCGAAAGATACTATCGTTATAGGCGCGCCGTTTTCTCCCAAACGCGCTTAGCCCATACGATAATGCCGGCACTCCGCAACTTTAAGCCATTTTTTGTCAACAGCAACCTGTCCATCGGGAATATTCGATGCACAGACGCTGACGAATTGTTGCGCGACGCGGCGGGCAATACGGGAAACTCTTACATAACTTATTCTTTAATAAAAAGTACGCTTGGAGATTTATCCGGGATATCGCACATTCCAAATATATATGAATACGATTTTAAAAACGCCGACCGCGATGCCGAAAAGGTAAAAGGCGAGTGCACGCACGTCTTCCTAATTTTGCAGGACCAAATACGGATTGAAGAATCGTACAATTTGAAGCTGCCCTACGAAGGCATAATCTCACTGCTAAAAAAATGCGGAAAGCCCGTCGTAGTTGCGGGGCTTGGGGCAAATTCTTTTTCCGGCTTTGACCCCAATTTTCATAAGATGCTAAATCCTCAGCTTGTGAGATTTCTCGGAGAGCTTTCCGACTTATGCCCAAATATCGGAATCCGCGGAGAATTTACCTCGGAAGTTCTCAAAAAGCTTGGGATTAGAAACACCCAGATAATAGGCTGCCCGTCGTTTTTTGAAACCGGACCGAATAGGGTCGTAAAAAAACCCGATTTTAAAAACATAAAACCGGTGCTCACAAGCCCGCTCGCCTCGACAGCAGAAAATCTTCCGGCGGTAATGCAGGATCTCATGGAAAGAGACATCATAAATCTTTCGGTGTTTGGTATCATTCCCCAAAGATACCGCAAGTGCGACTACAAAAGAGCCTTGCGTGGCGACTTGGGAATATTCTTGAATCCCGAAAAATGGAAGGCATTTTTGCGCCGGTTCAACTTTGCGCTCGGCCCGCGCTTGCACGGTTCAATCGCCGCAATAAACGCGGGATTGCCTGCGCTTTGCACTAATGCGGACTCCCGCGCAACAGAAATGTGCAAATTTCTAAAAATCCCCCATGCACTCGCAGACCTTCGCAACTACGAAAATCCAATAACACCCGCAGAATTTCCCTCCCACCTAAAAAAAGCGTATGAGGCATGCGATATCGACGCAATGAACGCAGCCTACCCCGCCCTTTTCGAGAACTACAAGAATTTTATAGAATCGCACGGCATCGCGCTAAAAAGCGGGGAATGTATGAACGCCGATATGCTAACCGACGTCAAAATGTGCGGAAAGGTTGAACTGTCCCTGCGCAGGATAATCAATAAAGCCTCCAACTCCGTCAAAAAAAGACTAAAATTGCCCGGAATAAAAAAGACTCCATAGCCGTAGAATGAATCTTCCTGAAAAAATATCCGCAAAAGATGTGGAAGTTTGCGTGCTCACCTTTAACAGGTGCGCCCTTCTAAAACAGGCTCTGGAAAGCCTTTCCGGGCAAACAGCCGCCGGGTTTCTCGTGTCGGTTTACGACAACGCAAGCTCAGACGCCACTCCCGAAGTTGTCGAAGCAGCAAAAAAATCTTTTGGTGAAAACCTAAAATATGTGCGCCATACAGAAAATATAGGCGCAGACGCCAACTTCCACGCGGCTCTCGACGGCGCTTCCCGCAAATACACAATGTTTATGCACGACGACGATATCGCCAACCCGAACTACTTGGAGTACGCGATAGAAGCCATAAACATTTTCGGGAATGTCGCGCTACTTGCCTCAGACTACACTTGTATAAAACTGCTCCCCAATTCGCCGGCACAATTTAATCACACCGAAAAGAAGGCACTCGTATTCAACAATCAAGAAGAGTTTGCCGCATACATATTCTGCGACGGTAGAGCTTCATACTCCTCAGCCATATACCGCACGGAGGATCTGCGCAAGTTTAACCGCCCCAATATCTACGGGAAAATCGGGGACACCCCCGTCATGATAGACACTTCCCGCGGCGGAAAAACTGTTATACTCGCCGACAAAAACCTGTATTTTTACCGAATCCACCCCAATCAAGATTCCCGCAATGCCTCAAACGGTCCACTGAGAACGGAAATTGTAAACCGCAACCTTCTATTCAAAGGCATTCTCGCAAATGGAAAATTTTGGCATAGAGCGGCTTACTTTATCTCATATGCGGAATGGCTCGCGCGGCATATAAGATTCGCTGGGGCAAATGAAAGCCAGAAAAGAACCTTTCTAAAATCCCTCACGCAAAACGAGAGCGCAGGTGTAATGTCAAAGATATATTCAATCGCAGGGCTTGGGGAAATCGTGCGCGGGTTAGTTAGGATTCTAAGAATGTCGCGCTTTATTATTTGGAGACCAATAAGATTCTGACAAAAAATAATAGGCGCAGAAAACCTCTTCTGCGCCCTATTCTCCAATCACATTTAGGAGCAAAAAACCCTATTTGCCCTTGCTTGAGCGATGCGCGCCCTTGCGGAAAATCCTGTCGTAATTATCCACATATTTTTGTATATTCGCCCCGCGGCGGATAACTTCGCCCTTGCCGCATTCGCGGCTCTCTTTTTTAGTTTCGTTCTCTTTCATTGCAATTCTCCAATATAAAAAAGCCTTATTTATTACCGTCATCGTAAAAGTCAAGTCGCCTTTAAGTTAAAATAAATTTTTACCTACATATTAGCTTAGAAGTTAAGATAACTGCACCGCAAAGAATTACCTGCCATTAATGAATGGGCATATCCACAGTAATCTCGCTATTTTCAATAACCTAAACACTTTTTAATTCCGGTAAAACAATATGGTTGCCGTCATTGCGTGAGAAGTATTTTGGTTTGCCAATTTCCGCATAATCTATTTCATTTTCCTAAAAATGCCAAAAAACGCCGGAAATTTATGTGTCGATCTCGACGGGACTCTCATACGCTCGGATTCCCTGTGGGAGCTTATACTCAGGGCGCTTCGGCATAACCCGTTTTACATTCTTTTAATACCTATTCTCCTGATAAAAGGGAAATGCCTTCTAAAGCAGAGGCTTTCGGAAAAATTCGGAAAATTCATAAAAAACCTGCCATTTAATAGCGATGTAATTTCATATATTGTAAAACGGAAAAAGTCCGGAGACAAAATATGGCTCGTGACGGCGTGCAACGAACACCTCGCAAAATCAATAGCCGAAAAAACCGGACTTTTCGACGGAGTCTACGGCTCGTCTGAAAGCATAAACCTCAGGGGGGAAAAAAAAGCGGCATTTTGCGAATCCACTTTTGGAGTTGGAAATTTTGACTACATAGGCGATTCGCTCGCCGATTTCCCAGTTTGGGAAAAATCCTCCACTCCAATAATTGTTGGCACAAAAAATTTCGCCAAAAAAATACAGGACAAACTCGGCAAAAAAGTAGTCGCCATAGGAAGCGGAGCGGAAATTTCTTTAAAAAACTCCATTAAAGCCGCACGAATCTACCAATGGGTAAAAAATATCCTCATATTTGTGGCTCTCATTTCAAGCCATCGGTACTTTATTTGGGGCGACGTAAGAAATTCAATAGTGGCATTTTTGGCCTTCTGTTTCTGCGCCTCGGCACTCTATATTCTAAACGACCTTCTCGATATCGAGTCAGACAGAGCGCATCCAACCAAACGAAGCAGACCTTTTGCGTCGGGCGCGCTGCCAATATATTACGGATTTGGCCTCATCGCGGTATTTGCGTCGGCCTCAATATGCTTGTGCGCGACCCTTGCTTACGACTTCGCTATAATCGTATTGGCATATGCCGTTATCACTATGGGATACTCTTTCACATTTAAGCGGATTCCATTTGTAGATGTTGCGGTTTTGGCAGGGCTTTACTATATGAGAATCTTTGGAGGATGCGTCGTAATCGACTGCAAGATATCGCATTGGCTTTCGCTATTTTCCATTTTCATATTCCTCGGGTTGGCATTATTAAAAAGATACATAGAACTATCGGAAAGCTCGGATACTGCAAAGATAAGAGGATATACTCAAAGTCATTTCAAGTTTGTAAAGCTTGCCGGGATAGCTTCGTGCGCTTTATCGCTTTTAGTTTTCGCAATCTACACTCAAAGGGGCGCAAAAATATACTATGAGTATCCCAATATGCTCTTGCTTGGCATCATTCCAATTGGACATTTTCTATATAAAATATGGAAAGACGCAAGCCGCGGGCTTGTTGATTCTGACCCAATTGTATATTCTTTCAGAAAAAAATCGAACTACGCTTTGATAGTATTTTTTATTGTAATATTCATCTTAGCAAAACCTTTTTAAGATGTCAAAAAATTTAAAAAAAATAACAATCGCGATAGTTGCGTCGCTATTTGCACTGCAACTTGCGCTAATTTTCACCACGTCCGGATTCTTCCCGTCAGACGACCAACAAACCTATTTAAACTATGCATTGGAATCGGATTCAAAAGGCGAATGGTTTCCGTCGGAGCATAATCTAATAAACGGCACCTTCTTTGCTCCGGGATATATAAATTTCTTATTGCTATACCATAGAATCTTCGGGACTTTTTCAGGTTTTGGCTTCGTAAACTTTATAATGGCAGCAGCCATACTTGCCGCGATATGCTCAATCGCAAAAAGGTTTTTCGGGAGCTGCGCCGCATGCGGAACTGCGATAATATATTCGGCAACATACAGCAACTGGTTATCTCCAATAGGATATTTCTCTGAAATTCCCTTTGTGTTCTTTGTTACGCTTGCGCTCGCTTTCGCATTGTTACCGCGCACAAAATGGGCAAACTATCTACTTGCAGGAGTGCTAATCGCAGTCGGGAATTGGATACGCCCGCTTGCGCTCGCGTACTTTCTGGGAATAATACTATTTGCAATATCTAAAAAAGAATATGCAAAAGCCCGAATCACAGCATTGATTGTCTCTACATTAATAACTATAACCGCAATCGGATTCTGGACAAAAGCTAATTGCGGAATATTTGCGTTCCAGTCTGCAACCTCCGGGATAAACCTTGCCGGCAGCGCAAATAAGTACGCTAATGGGGCCGTAGGATTTGGATTTGAAAGAGACGATTTTTACGTTTCCAGAACCCCTGCGAACTGGGACACTATGAATTTTGCCCAAAAGGACGCCCATCTTAGGAAAACAGCAAAAGAATGGATTTTCCAAAATCCCGCAAAATACATTTCACAAATTCCCTTAAAATCCGCATTGCTTCTCGGTTTTGATACTTGGAGCGAACGCTTTGAAAAAGGCTCGGGACTATCTGCCGTCAGAGATAGAATTGAATCCGATAAAGTATTCGCATTAAAGTATTGCATCTTGCTATTTTTAAAGAGCCTTGTGTATTACGCCGCCATGCTGTTATGCGCATTATATATTTTTAAGAATTTCAAGAAAATCTTATCGCCGCAAAATATAATAATAGTAATCCCATTCCTTGTATTGGCTTTTACATACCCGTTTATGGTGACAGACAGATACCACTTCCCGATGATGCCGATTGTGTGGATATTCGCAGGCGTGGAATTTGCAAGAATTGCGTTTGAGCGCTCAAAAGAAACTCCAGCCACAGCCGAACACGCCAAGAATCCTAAAATTTCTTGACTGACAATAGACACAACATATCTTTCTTATTATTTATTCGCTTTTCGTGATGCTAAAGCGGCTAAATAAAACCTAAAATAGATGAGAATCTACAAACAGTTCATAAAGAGGCCGCTGGATATCATTGGGGCGCTTATCCTAATGATTCTGACATTTCCGCTTTTTGTGCTTGTGTGGATTCTAATAAAAATCTTTATGGGTTCACCCGTTATAATTTCCCAAAAAAGGGCGGGACTCCACGGAAAGATTTTTACATTGTATAAATTCCGTACAATGTCATTTGAAAAAGATCCATCGGGAAAACTGCTTCCAGACGAGATGAGAATAACAAAATTGGGGGCTTTTCTACGCAAGACAAGCCTCGACGAAATTCCGCAATTCTACAATGTCCTAAAAGGAGATATGTCGTTTATTGGTCCACGCCCGTTTATGGAAGACGAAATTAAGGCGTTGAGCGAGAAGTCGTTTAGGCGCCACGACGTATTGCCTGGATTAAGCGGGTTGGCACAAATCTCCGGACGGAATGAAATTTCTGTCGAGGAAAAAATATCAAAAGACCTCGAATACGTTGACAATATATCTCTCCCTCTCGACGCAAAAATATTCTTTATTACCCTTATAAAAGTTTTACTTTGCATCGATTCAACACCCGTAAATAGGAATAAGTTAGAAAAATAAAGCTAATTCTAATTTTGTGGATACCGCATCACTTCGGCACTTCTTTACCAGACGAATAAAACTTTGCTCTTATTCTTTTAAAAGATTTCCTATTTTAGATTTTTCAATAGCTTCGCGCCCTCCAGGGCTTTTTAATATATAACGGATTGTACGTTTTATTGTAAGGTTTTTTCTGCTTCCGTCAGGCAACCGCTCCAATAATGAAACCGCAGTCTCCGGATCCGAACAACGGGCAAATACTTTAACCGCATATTGTATATACTCAAAAAATGACCCTTTTATATGCTCCATTTGGGCATCTGATATGGATTGAGATTTAAAATACTCATATTTATCAGTTAATCCCTTGCTTTTTGATACGTATGCCATCAAAGGATACGCATAGCGTATATAGTTCTTCGCCCCAACATTCCAGAGCATTCCAAAATCGAGTCCACTATACAGAAATGTCTTTTCAATATCCGAAATACTTCTTTTGGCCATGTCCATATTCAACCTAATTATGGCATAGCCTATCTTCTTATATTCAGAATTTTTAAATAAATCCATTCCCAATTTATGGGTAAAATACCTCCTCAATTCCTCGTTTCCCGCACATTGATAAACCCTCAACATCAAATCTTCCGAATGGTTCGCTATCTTCATAAATTCAAGAAGCATTTTTGCGTCGCCATTTTCTATCAGTATATCCATTAATTCTAAAATTACTCCGTCGGCTTCCACCTTGTTAGACGACACTATCGTAAAATATGCCCTTAATACTTCATTATCGTACGCCGCCTTACCGCGCTTGCGAGCCTCTCGGACTCTATCGGGAAGTTGTGTGAGTTTTTTGTCTAAAATATCTTCCGCAATCTCGTACGATACACCCTGCCCTGACATTTTCGCATATATTGCGCGGGCAACTTTTAGATTTAAATCGACATCGTAGTAGGCGAGTATTCCTATTGCAACTGCCGATATGGCAACAAGCGCCAATATCACCCGATACTTCAATGCCATATCCTCCTAAAATCCTTGTAAGCCCACACTGTCATGAGCCCAAAAATCAACATTACCGAAGGTATATGCATTTCCATGTCGAAAACTCCGTTAGAAAAACATGCCCCAACGCCGGCCAAAATATATAAATTACAGATTCCAAGCCGCCTCCTATATTTGAAAATTACATATCCTAACGCAACACCGCAATAAGCGAATATTATACCCCCAACTATCCCATAATCTAAAATGTATTCAATTATATCTGAATGCGGACGATCGGGCTTACGTGGAATACCGTCTATACCATTTGGGAAATTTAGCACTACCTTTGGCAATACATAACGGGAACATTCCCCTCCATTGCCCCAGATAGGATGCTCATATATTTGTGGATAAATCTTCTTATACATTTCTACACGCCCAAAAGAGGAATCCGAAATATCTTTTCTAAATTTTCCCTTACTATAATAGAAATCCATCGCAACAGCCGCAACAACTACAATAATAATAGTTGTTGTCACAAAAAAAACGGTCTTTCCAACAACTGTTGTATCAAAATGCATAATTACCTTATAATAAATAGATATTGCAAATACTCCCCATATTGCAAAACATAAAATCTGCGCGGCGCGGCTTTCCGAATACAATGAAGCAACAGTGCAAGCCACAGCAGAAATCACGCTAAAAAGTATATAAAAAAACTTAAACCTCGAGTCTATCTTACACGATACAACCATCAATACAAAAGCCGCAGATATTCCCATATTTAAAAACGTGCCCGCCGCGTTTGAAAGAAAAAAACTACCATAATATCCGGAATCACTGTATAGGAAACCATATACCGCCGGCATCTGGACATACTTCTGATACACCGCCCACAATCCCATAGCCGATACATTAAAAACAAACCATGCCAGAGCCGCAAATGCAAATCTTGTACTCCTAAATAAAATACAAGCAGAAATTGTAGTCAAAAATGATGAAAGTAATATTGCAAGCGAACGCATGGAATTGCCCTCCCCAAAACTGCCAATTACAGATGTAGGAAGCCATGTTATATACCTCAATGACTTAACAATACTAAATCTTTCGCCTTCGATATATTCAGAGAAAGGATTTAAATATTGTATGGCACACACCAATATAAAATAAATAACCGCGACGAACAGGGCCTTACAATATGCGTTTTCTGCCTTCATCGCCCCGGATAAATAAGTAAAGGCAAAAACGCCTACCGCAGTAAAAAACATTGGCATTAAAAACTCAGTGCGCGTTCCAGATCCCAACCATGTTGCGAGAAATATTTGCAACAATATAAATGTACGGGCTATCGTTAGCATGCGTTTGTTTGCTGTTGGCAACTTTCGAGATAAATCTATCTCCATAATTTTAGTGACAGAAATAAAAAAATGTATTTTAGTCTTTGTCAAGATTCATAGGCGTCCTATCGCACTAAGAAAAATAATACTGCAACATTTACATAATAAATATATTACATATATGCAATATAGCCTACCCTTGCAGACTGTCCCCAAAGCAGAACGCTTCCTTTTCGTTCTCGCATTGTTCGTATATTTCATGTACTTCGGCACGCTGTCAGTATCATTATACTTTCAATTGCCCAACCAAGTTATTTCAGCTGTTTCAATGCTTTCAGTCTTTGTGATGGCTTCCATTCTGTTTATCAGTTCGTTATATAAGCGAAGCTATTACAAATTCGATCTCTT
The DNA here is from genome assembly GCA_900545715.1 of uncultured Opitutales bacterium. GTDB lineage: Bacteria > Verrucomicrobiota > Verrucomicrobiia > Opitutales > Intestinicryptomonadaceae > Merdousia > Merdousia gallistercoris. The sequence continues at coordinate 2,353 of URAJ01000017.1, read as the reverse complement.
GCCTAAATTATTGATATTTTATATACTATATTATATTTTGATAATGCTATTTTACGATGAGTCATCATCATCTACATCCTATAATCCCTTGGGATATGGCTACATGTTCGCCTTTAAGGCATACAGTTTTATTGCGCACACGATGGCGCCTTTTCTGCTCTTTCTCTTACCACAAAGCCGATTTGAATACCTGGCAAAAAAACCTATGTTGATTTTTATTCCATCTACAATATCGGCTATTCTATTTATATCCCTATGGGGAGATATGATTGCTTCTGACTTCGCATACTTTCTCTTGCAAGACACTGGCGTTAGCAGGCACCTTGCTAAGTTCCAATTCCTCGTGCTCTTTTCCATTTCAATAGGCAATTTCGTATTTTCCACAAAAATTATACAAAATATTCTGTCTATTATAGGGATGTTAATAGCACTCTATGGATTTTATATATCGGGTTCACAGTCCAATATAGTCTCCGCCGCATTCGTAATTTTAGTCGCAACTGCAATTTCGACACGAAGACTCTACTCTTTTATCCGAGCCATTATAATAAATCTTTCTGCAATAATATTTGTCTTGTATTTCTTTATATATTCAAAGACGTTCGATAGAATATTATCTACGATATTTGGGATGTCCGATCAGATCTTATTAGGACAGGGTGGCGACGAATCTTCTGCAAGCAGAATTGACCTAATCTACCAAGGTCTCCAGAAATTTATGGAATCACCAATTATAGGAGGCACACCCTACTTAGAAGGGGACATCTACACTCATTTCTTTATTGTAGATACTATGATGGGGATGGGTATTTTCGGCATCGTAATTTTAGCGGTATACTTCACTACAATTCTCAGGGTTTATATATATTCGTATAAATCCTTAGATGACTCTAAAATATGGATTCTTCTCATAGCAAGTTGCTTCTTCTCTCAGCAGTTTTTCCATGGAAGCATATTAAGCATAATTTCATTCTCGACATCTATATTCATTTCAATAGACATGATAAGAAATCACAGCATGAATAGGGAATTGAATGGCTAATAAAAACTACTTCGTTCATGAATCGTCTTATATAGACCAACCATGCTCCATTGGAGATGGGACTAAAATTTGGCATTTTTCACACATAATGAAAAACTCTGTCATAGGAGAGAATTGTAATATAGGACAAAATGTCGTTATTTTGCCAGATGTAATAATAGGCAATAATGTAAAAATACAAAACAACGTCTCGGTATATACCGGAGTTGTTTGCGAAGACAATGTCTTTCTTGGACCTTCATGCGTTTTCACAAACGTCATAAATCCGCGCAGCCATATACCAAGAAAAAATGAGTATCGCAGAACTATTATAAAAGCCGGAGCGAGCATCGGTGCAAACTCAACCATTGTATGCGGACACGTCATTGGCAAATACGCATTTATTGGAGCGGGAAGTGTAGTGACAAAAGATGTCCCGGATTTCACACTCGTCGCTGGGAATCCTGCAAAACCACTCTACAATATCTGCCAATGCGGTAAAAGACTGCATTTTTCAAACGGACGCGCAAAATGCCCTGATTGCGGCTGGGAATACGAAAAAGATTCCCGCGGGAATGTTGTCCCAATAGAAATGTAGAAGGCAATCTGGAATATTTATTATTTTTGCCTTCCTACGAAAAATTCCCGCACTGCACCAGATATTTCATCTATCTGCTCCATTGAAAGATACGGATGCATTGGAATTGACAATACTGTCTTGGCGGCTTTTTCCGCATTGCTCAACCCGTCTAAAGGAAATGGGTAATCGGCATATACAGGCATTTCGTGCATGCATCTCGGATAATAAACCACAGATGGAATGCCCTTAGATTTTAAAAATTCTTTGAGTCCGTCTCGTTCGGCGCTGTCGGAGAGAGTGAGAGTATATTGCGCATAGCTCGAAGAAGAATTTTCAGGAATGCACGGCGTCTTGCACAATCCCTTTAAAGCCGAATTATACGCAGAGGCAATTTTGTGGCGGTTGCACAACTCGTAATCTGCAAACGCCTCCAATTTTATCCGCAATATTCCGGCTTGAATATTGTCCAGGCGAGAATTGAACCCAATCCTTATATTGTCATATTTATCAGACCCCTTCCCGTGGAACCTTAGAGATTTCAACAAAGAATCTATTTCGGGGTCGTCCGTAAAAACTGCGCCGCCGTCTCCGTAGTACCCCAAAGGTTTCGCGGGGAAAAATGATGTAGTAGATATATCGCCAAAAGAGCACGCCCGCTTTCCCTCGATAGTTCCTCCAAACCCTTGTATACTGCACCCCTTTAAGAAAAGAGTTCAACTTTGAGAGTATTTATGATAGGAAAGGGACTCAAT
>URAJ01000016.1 GCA_900545715.1 uncultured Opitutales bacterium | reverse complement strand
CAGCTTGGCCTGCTGTTGCTGTGCCAAAGCATTGCCCGAAAAGGCGAGCATTATTCCGGCTAATATTGCGATAATATGCGCAAAACGGCATTTTGTAGTTTTGCCGTGAAATATGTTTTGCATGTTGTAGTTTTGTTTTTTTATTAAAAATTTGCGCCGGCGGCAAAGCCGGCAGAATATACCCGCTTAGTGCGATTGGTCTGTTTTATATAAATGTATAACTAGGCCGAAAGTTTCCCGCAACGAAAAAAAATGAAAAAAATAGATTGCATTTCAGGCGAGCATTCATAAATTCGTTTTCCATGAAACTTCGTATATTAGCACTCATTTCTATGGTTATCGCCGGAGCGATGCTCGGCGGTTGCAACACGGGCAACGAAAGAACAGCGCACCAGAAGAGCACATTCTTCGGACTGTACACATACGAACCCGGCTGCTTCTCCCCGACTTCCGATACCTCGATAAACATCAGAACGGATGAAGCTTGCGGTATGGAATTGCCTTCGGGCGACAAGACCTCCTTCGCATGGGGTCTGGTGACTGTCGAAGACTACTAATTCTTACCCCAGAGTATCTCCCGTTTTGGCAAAGGGGGCGTGCCCTCTTGCCGAATTTAACTAATTTCAAAACCCGACGAGAAGCTGACGCTTTTTGCGGGTTTTTCTTTTAAATGCAAACTAAACGAAAAATATTTTGCGTCGATATAGGCAATACGCGTACGCACTGTGCGGTCGTAGCCTTCGACGGTTCAGCATACTCCGCCGTCTGGAGTTCCGACTTCGAGGGGGAAAATTTTCCGCATATTTTTTCCCAAAAACAGCTCTTTGAAAACTCCGGGGCGGACGCGCTCGCGTGGTGCTCGGTGGTGCCGCGGCGCTCGGAAGAGTTCGCGGCGCTCATTGAGGGCACAGGCGCAGGCGCGATGAGGCTCACATACAAAAACGCCCCGATAGAAATAGACTTGAAAAACCCGGCGCAGGTTGGGGACGACAGAATTGCCGACGCCGTGGGGGCTGGAATATTTTTTGATCCCCCATACATATCGGTCGATATGGGAACGGCGGTGACGATTGATTTTGTCGACGAAGCCGGCAGATATGCGGGAGGGGCAATCGCCCCGGGAATGCACGCATTCGCAGACTACCTCTCCGAAAGGGCGGCGCAGCTGCCAAAAATAAATCCGGCGCTCGCGGACTTCGACATGGCAATCGGCAAAGATACTGTCGAGGCTATGTATGTAGGTTGCGTAAAGGGTTTTTGCAAGCTCGCCGACGGGATAATTTCCGATATAGAAAAAGAATATTTCCCGAACGGCGATATCGCCCAAAAGACGGTTTTTACAGGCGGGAGTGTAGATCTCCTTCCTAAAAAATGGCTTGCAGGCAGAAAAATAGAGTCCAATCTTTCCGCATTGGGTTTGGCTCGTTCTTATATTTTAAACGAAGGAAGAAAATGACTGAAATAAAACGTACAATTACCGCGGTGCTTGCGGCACTGACAATATCGGCAGGCGTTTGCGCCCAAACTTCCGTACCCGCGCCGTCGCCGGATCTGCTTAAAGACAAGTCCTCGTATTCAAAGACGGAGTTGTTCGATTCCCCGGTTGTGTTTTCAAACCGCGAGGCAAACGAAGCCGCAATTAAAAGCTACGAGGCCGCCCCGGACTCCTACAAGCCGGAAGAGCTTTTGCCGGTTGCCGTGTGCTATATGGGGATGGGAAACATGCAAAAGGCAAAGTCATTGTTCGAAACGTTCCTCGCGGCGCGCCCGGACAACTTGCGTGCCATCCGCACTCTCGGAACTTTGTCTATGCTCTCAAAGGATTTTGAGGCGTCTAAAAAATACTACGACAAAGCTGTAAGACTCGGCGACGAACCCTCCGCGGTATATGCCGCAACAGTGTGCATAATACAGCAAAAACCCGACGAAATTTCCGCGTACCTGCCGACGCTTAAAAAACTCGCCAAAGAAAATCTCGAGTCACTCAATCTCGCAATGGTTTATGCCCTTAGAGATTCGAAAAATCCTGATAATGCGCTCGTAAAGGAGCTCGTAGGAGGCATAGATGCGCGCAAGATAATTTCTTCCTCGACCCCCGACGCGCTCGCGACAATTCTCCGCCTATACCTCGGCACTCGCGACTTATGGACGCCTTCCGCAAGCGTAGTTCCCGCAAGGGCTGCCGCGCTGTTGGAGTCTTGGCCTCTCGCGCTTGAAATATACAACAACATACTAAAATCCGAGCCTAAAAATACGCTTGCGTTAAGGGGTAAGGCATTGGTCTCTTACCGCGTCGGAGGAGTTATGGAGGCGGCAAACCTCATAAAGACCGCCCGCGAACTCGGCGATGAAGCGGCCGTGCTCGACGGCATAGAGCTCTTTGTTCTCTCGAAGAACGAGGACGTCTGGAATATGTTTAAAGACGCCGCCGATACGGCTGAAATATTGCCGCAGGTAAGGGCGGGGCTGATACTGTACGCCGTGCGCAACGACAAGCCCGACATGTTCTATGCGGCGGCGATAGGCAAAAACTCGGAATTCCTGTACAAAGACGAACAGGTCTTGAAGCTAATCGAGGAGGGCGTCAAAAAATTCTCCTCCGACAAGCGCGCCAAACAGGTGCAGGATAAAATCGACGCGGCAAAAAAATAATATGCGCCGCCAGCCGCAGAAGAAGCGCAAGGTCGATTACGCCGCCTTGAAAAGCCCGTTTATGAGAATCCCGCGAATGGACGTCGCGGGGGCGAGGGCGTTGCTCGACCTCGGTTTTAGGGAGGTATACGAGCTGCGCGGGCGCGATCCGGAGTCTCTCGTGGCGGATTTGTCCAAAATAAAGGTTGAGATTCCGCCGGAAATGTTAAAGTACATGAAGCTTGCCACGGATTTCGCCGAAACCCAGTAGCGCGCAACCCAGGCATAGTCGCGGACACAGCTTATGAAGCCGTCCGCCAATAGCATTTTACAACATGGATAACACCGACAAATTGATTATAGGCGGGCGCGAATTTAAATCGCGCCTTTTTGTGGGAACCGGCAAATTTCGGTCTCCCAAAATTATGGCCGAGGCAGTCGAAGCCTCGGAGGCGTCCGTCGCGACAGTCGCGCTGAAAAGGGTGAGCCTTGAAAAGTCCGACAAATACGCCAATCTCGCCGACTATCTCGACCCCAAAAAATACCTCGTATTGCCGAATACGTCCGGCGCGGTTGATGCCGACGAAGCTGTGAGAATCGCAAGGCTTGGAAGGGCCGCGGGATTCGGGGATTTCGTGAAGCTTGAAATACACCCCGACCCAAACTACTTGCTCCCCGACCCAATCGAAACGCTGAAAGCCTCAAAAATTCTCGCCGACGAGGGCTTTAAAGTTATGGCGTATATGAATGCCGACCCTGTCCTTGCAATGCGCCTGCAAGACGCTGGCGTTGCGGCGCTGATGCCGCTCGGAGCCCCGATTGGCACAAACAGGGGGCTCGAAACGCGCTCGCAAATTGAGATTATAATTGAACAGGCCGACCTTCCAGTTGTAGTGGACGCGGGCATAGGGCTGCCGTCGCACGCGGCGCAGGCAATGGAAATTGGGGCGTCGGCTGTATTGATAAATACGGCGATTGCAGTCGCGGAAAATCCGGTCGAGATGGCGAAGGCGTTTTCTCTCGCAGTCCGTGCGGGAAGAACCGCCAGACTATCGGGAGCCGCGGCAACCCTCACACGCGCAAGCGCAACAAGCCCGCTCACGGGCTTTTTGGACGAATAGCCATGAAAGCTACATTTCTCGAAGAATTGCGCTCGCACGATTTGCATGCGCTTGCAGAATATTCGCGAAACTGCCCGGCATCAACTGTGGCGGCCGTTGTAAACAAGGGCAGGGCGGATTCGCTCGAAGATCTCGCAGCCCTGATTTCACCGGCGGCGGAGGCCGAGCTTGAATCGATGGCGCGCATAAGCGCATCGACGACCTCGAAATATTTTGGGCGGACAATGCGCCTTTTCGCCCCCCTGTACGTCAGCAACGAATGTGTAAACAACTGCGTCTATTGCGGTTTTGCGTGCAGGCACAATATCCAGAGGCGGACTCTGTCGCTCGACGAGGTGGAGCGGGAGCTTGTCGCCATACGCAACCTCGGGTTCCGCAATGTCCTGCTCGTGGCGGCGGAAAACCCAAAGCTTGTCTCTTCCGGATATATGGAGAGCGTCATACGGCTTGCGAGGTCGATGGTTCCGTCAGTTTCGATAGAAATAGCACCGTCAAGAGTGGTCGACTACAAGAAATATGTCGATGCCGGCTGCGAGGGGCTTACGGTTTTTCAGGAAACCTATGATGAGAAAGTCTATCCGACTCTCCATCCGTCGGGCCCGAAGTCGGTGTTTGAGTGGAGGCTTGCGACTCCCGAGCGCGGGGCGCGGGCGGGAATGAGAAAGCTCGGTCTCGGGCCGCTGCTTGGCGTCAACGAGTGGAGGTTCGAGGTGTTGGCGGTGGCGTTGCATGCCAAATTTCTATTCAAGCGGGCGTGGAAGAGCCAGATTTCAATATCCCTGCCGCGAATGAGGCCCGCCGCGAGCGGATACATTCCGGAGCCTGGCAACATACCAAACGACCGCCAGACGGTTCAGGTAATATGTGCGCTCCGAATGTTTTTGCCGAGGCTTGCGATAGTTGTTTCTACGCGCGAGAGCCGCAAATTCCGCGACGGAGTCATGGGGCTTGGCGTGACAATGATGAGCGCATTCAGCAGCACAAAACCCGGAGGGTACGCCGACAGGGAGGAAAGCGGAGAACAATTCCATATAGACGATTCCCGCAATCCGGAAGAATTCGCCGAAGCCCTGCGAAAGCGCGGAATAGACCCCGTCTGGAAAGACTACGATTCCGCTCTCGGAGCTTAGTCATTTTGGATTTTCTCAGCCTGTGCGGCGGGATTTTTGGGAATTGATACAAGTTCTTCCCGATTTCCCGTTTTCTTGAGCGGGCTTTTTTTTGCAAAAATATTTCAGTAATATTTTTTGCTTTTGCGGCCGTCAGTTCCTCTATGCTTGCGGCGGGCGGGAATTTTTTTGCGCTGAGATGTTTTTAAGACGGGTTTCGGCGGCGGTAATAAAACAAAAAATATAATGGGTATGTAGCGCAATGGGAAAAGCTTTTTCGATAGTGGAAAGGTCGCACGCGGAGGCGAAAAAATTTTTCGGGCCGCGAGCGATAGATTGCGCAGTTGACGCAACTCTCGGCGGAGGCGGAGACGCGCTTTTTTTGGCGTCGATGCTTTCGGAAGGCGGAAAAGTTTTCGGATTTGACGTTCAGGAAGAGGCCGTGGCGAGGTCGCGGGCTCTCTTTGAAAAAAACGGTATTTTGGAGAAGTGCACGTTCTTTTGCAGCGGGCACGAGAATATGTTGGAATTAATTCCGCAAAAATACCGGGGGAAAGTCGGGTGCGTGTTTTTCAATTTGGGCTGGCTTCCGAGATCGGACAAAGCTTGCGTGACAAAACCCGAAACTACGGTAGCGGCTCTCGAAGCGGCGGTCGGGTTTATCGACAAATCTTTCGGGTATTTGAGCATAGCGTCTTACAGGGGGCATGCGGGCGGAGAGGAAGAGTGCGAAGCAGTCAGAAAATTTTTCTCTAAAATAAAAAATGCGCGGACGGAAGAAGCGGCATCGTCGGACGACCCGAAATCGCCCGTATTGTTTACGGCGAAGTTTGTAATTTAGAGAGAAAATTTCCCGAAGTAACTTTCCCCCCAATTTTTATTGACGTTGTTTTAGAATTATCCTATAAGTAAAAAAAATTTACTATTGCTATGAAAATAAAAAGTGCGATATTTGCCGTTTCAATGTTGGCCGCTCTAAGCGGTTCTGCTACTAACTTTGTCTTTCACGGAAACGTTTCCGGCGATATGCTTGATGTCGCAAATTGGTATGAGGTAAGCGGAACTCCCGATGTATGGTCTATTCCGATGAACAATGGAGCTGATTGGACATTTTCCGCCGCATCGAGGCTCCCCACTGCCGGCGATACAGTCGGTATTGCAAGATATAAATACGGGACAGACAGTCAGATTCTGTTGCCGCCATTAGAAAAATATATCGGGAAAAGCGCCTCAATCGGAAAAGTTGTAATTGGCGAAGGCAGTTCGAGGAATAACACCATATGGATAGGCTCCGACGGACATGCGGGCGAAGACTTCACTCTTACCATGGATAGCTACGGCGGGGGATCTTACCAGAATGCCAATAATAATTTTTATGTAAATCCCGACGCCTCGCAGAACTCTTATTCAATAAAAGTTCTCGGCGATACATATCTCACAAACGACACGCACAACTGGGGCAGCCTTACTACCAGAGCCCTCGACAGAATTGAAATCAAGGATCTTAAATTAACATTCCAGAAAGTGTTTTTTAATACGTACGCCAAAAGTTATTATATATCCGGAAGCGTAAATATGAATTATGAAACAAATTCTGATAACAATAACAATACTATCCCTGCCAACAAATGGACTGTCTATGTTCCGCAAAACGCGCTTACGCTCGACGCCCCGCTAATCCGCATAGACGGCAACCTTAAAAGGGCGGATCAATTCGATATGCTATCTGAAATAGTCTTCGATTTCAACTGGGGCTACGAAGACTACGCGCCTGGCGAATATACGCTCCTGTCCGTAGGCGGAGATATTATCGGCTTTGACGACGGCGACGGAATAAGCATAGCGTCAATAGACCAGACCAAGTGGTCGTTGGAATGGAAGGGAAACGACCTCGTTTTGGTGGGAGTCCCAGAACCTGCCAATGTTGCAGCGGTTCTCGGCGCGCTTGCGCTAGCGGCTGCGGCGTATGCGAGAAGGCGCAAGTAGAGGTTGAAACTTTTTCCGGAAAGCCCCGAAGGTTTCATCCTCGGGGCTTTTTTGTTGCCCGCATTTGCACAACTGCCTAATAATTTGCCACTATCCGCGCAAGAAAGACGCATTCTACCGGTTGGCTCGGCTGGCAACCTGATAACTGCCGATAAACTCAGCCGCTTTCTTTAAAGAAATAAAAAAAAATGTTTAAAAAAAAATATAAACTCTCATTCTAAAAATTATGGATAAATTGTTAAAACTAATGCTCGACGGCGAGCCGCTCTCGACTGATCAGATGGGGAAAATCCTCGGAATCTCGCGCGATGAGCTGGACGAACGCATGAAGAAACTCGTCGAAGAGGGAGTGTTGCTCGGCTGGAGGCCAGTGATAAATCCCGACGTGGAGGAGTCTGTCGTGCATGCCGCGATAGAGTTGCGAATAAATCCGGAGCGCGACGGCGGCTTCGACAGGCTCGCCCAGCGAATCAGCAAATTCGACCAGGTTGACTCATGCTATCTCATGAGCGGCGCCTACGACTTGCTTATTTTTGTCCGCGCAAAATCCCTAAGAGGGGTGGCGAGCTTCGTCTATGAAAAACTCGCAACCATCGGCGGCGTCACCTCTACCGCAACACATTTCTTCCTTAAAACCTACAAACAACAGGGATTCATAATCACCCGCGATGTGTCGGACGGCGACAGGCTCTTGTATTCGCCGTAGATTTCGGAATCCGCCCCCTTTTTGCGTATTTCGAAATATTTTTTTTGCGCCTGAATTTTTATATGAAAAACGGCAATCCATCAAAATTTATAGCATCGCATGTAGTTGACCTTCCCAAATCGGGAATTCGCGAATTTTTCGCAATAGCAGCCAATATGGAGGACGTAGTTTCGCTCGGCATAGGCGAGCCCGACTTCGTAACCCCATGGCATATACGCGAATCCGCAATCTTCGCTCTCGAAAAGGGAAAGACCTCTTATACGGACAACCTCGGCTTGCGCCGCCTGCGCAACGAGATATCAAAATATGTGGAAAAAAACTACAAGGCTTCGTACGATCCGTCGTGCGAAATACTCGTGGGAGTCGGCGTCTCGGAGGTGCTTGACTGCGTCCTCAGGGCGATTATAAACCCCGGCGACAAAATAATGTACCACGAGCCGTGCTTTGTGTCGTACTCGCCGAGCGTAAGGCTATGCCACGGGGTGTCAGTTCCCGTTAAGACGCGCCCGGAGGACGACTTCGCGTTCAATATGGACGAAGTCCGCAGGGCTTGGCAGCCGGGCTGCAAGGCTATTATAATAAACTTTCCGACGAACCCTACCGGGGGTGTCGCAGATAAAAAACAGCTCGAGGAGCTCGCAAAATTTGCATGCGAAAAAGATATGCTCGTCATAAGCGACGAAATATATTCCGAGCTGACCTACGAGGGTACACACCACTCTATCGCGGCGATAGAAGGTATGAAGGAGCGCACGATTTTTCTGCACGGGTTCTCAAAGGCCTTCGCGATGACCGGGTTTAGAATCGGCTACGCATGCGCCCCGCGCGAGCTTATTGAGGGAATGATGAAAGCCCACCAATATGCGCTCATGTGCGCGCCGATTGTCTCGCAGGAGGCCGCAATCGAGGCTCTTGTAAACGGAAAGTCGTCAATGGAGAAAATGCGCGACCAATACCATAGGCGCAGGGATTTTATCGTCGGCAGATTCAACGAAATGGGGCTTAAATGCCATCTGCCGAAGGGGACTTTCTACGCATTCCCAAAAGTGCCGGAATCGGCCGGAATGAACTCAATGGAGTTTGCAAAATATATTCTCGAAAAGGCAAAAGTTGCGGTTGTGCCGGGCTCCGCTTTCGGGGAATCCGGCGAGGGATTTTTGCGCGCAAGCTTCTCGACAAGCTATGACAACCTCGTAAAGGCCGCCGACAGAATCGAAGCGGCGCTATCTGGAATAAAATAATAATGGCTTCTCAAACCCCAAAAAGCGTCGCCCTCGTCGGGCGCCCGAATGTCGGCAAGAGCAGGCTCTTCAACCGCATTCTCGGGCGAAGAGTCTCAATCGTGCACGACAAGCCCGGCGTCACCCGCGACATCGTTGTCGAAAAGCTCACCGACTCCGTCGCGCTAATGGATACGGGCGGCCTTGGGGCTGTCGCCTCAGGCGGGGAAAACATCATAGCCCAAGCCACCAACCGACAGGCGAAGTTCGCAATAGACACTGCCGACACAATCATTTTTGTGGTCGACTCCCAGGACGGGCTTACGCCGCTCGACCAAGAGATTGCGGCCCTTTTGCGCTCGTCGGGCAAAGACGTAATTCTCGCGGTAAACAAAGTTGATATACCTTCGCATGCGGACAGAAATTCAGAATTTTTTGCCCTCGGATTCAAAAATGTGGCGGAGATCTCGGCGGAGCACGGATACGGAATCGAAACGCTCATGGAGATGCTCGAATCGCGCTACGGGAAAATCGAAAGCGCCCCTGAGGACGATGCCGCCGACAGAGTAAAAATCGCAATCGCGGGCAGGCCCAACGTAGGCAAGAGCTCCATAGCAAACCGCTTTATAGGAGAGGAGCGCCTAATCGTAAGCCGCGTGGCGGGCACGACCCGCGACAGCGTAAAATTCGACATCGACGCAGTCTCCAAAAAGGGCTTTGAAATGAAGTTCAGGCTCTTTGACACCGCCGGGCTGAAACTGAACCGGAAGACGAATTCGTCCCTCGATTACTTGTCGTCTGTGCGCACCCGCAAGGCGATAGCGGCAAGCGATGTCGTGCTGCTTGTAATAGATGCCATGGAGGGGGTGGCCGATTTGGACAAGAGGCTCGTGGGGGAAATTGTAGAGCTCGGAGCCTCGATAGTTATTGTCGTCAACAAGTGGGACTACGCGGTCGAGACTTTCAAGGGCGGCACTCTGCGCGGATACGAAGGAATATCGGATTTCAGAAAGGGATTTGAGCAGGCAGTGCGCCGCTCGTTGCCGGATGCCGCAGACGCCCCTGTGCATTTTGTGTCCGCAAAAGAAAATACTGGAATAGAGCATCTGCTTGAAAGCGCGTACTCGCTGAAAAGAAAAATGCTTTCAAGCGTTACTACAAACAAGCTCAATTCTTGCGTATCGAAGCTTCTGGAAAACAATCCGCCAAAATACGTTTCAAACAAAAGATTCAAGGCGTACTACTGTGTAAAAGTAGCCTCGCGCCCGTACACTGTAAGAATGTTCTGCAATGACGCGGGCTCGCTGACGGACTCTTATAGGCGCTATCTCGTAAAGGGCTTGCGCGAAAAACTGAACCTCGGCGGAGTGTCGATAAAGCTGGAGCTCGTTGGAAAGCCGAAACGTTCCGCGTCGGAGCGCATAGGAGAGGGTAAAAAATGAAAGTAGCCTTCATGGCGTCCGACGCAATTGCGCTCGACTGCATAAAAATGCTGCATGCCGGACAATGCCCCGGTTTTGAATTATCGTGCGTTGTAAGCAACCCCGACAAGCCCAAGGGCAGGGGTAAAAAAATGTCGCCTAACGACGTATCGGCGTGGGCGATTGAAAACGGCGTAGAACTTATGCGCCCCGAGAAATCCCCCGACGATTCCGTCGCCGGACGCATGCGGGAGCTTGGCGTAGAAATGATAATCGTCATGGCATACGGGCACATGCTCAAAAAAAATATTTTGGATTACGGGGAGTATCCGTGCATAAATCTGCATGCGTCATTGCTTCCGCAGTTGCGCGGGGCTTCGCCGGTGGAGACGGCGGTGGCGCTTGGAATGGAAAAGACCGGCGTCAGCCTTATGCGGATTGAGGAGCGCATGGACGCAGGTGCTGTTTGCGCTAAAATAGAGGTTGAAATATCGCGCGAAGAATGCGCGGTTGGTCTAAGAAAGAAAATCGCGGCCGCGGCGGCGCGCCTATTAAAGGAAAACATTTTATCCATTGCCGAAAAGACGGCGGTCTTTGCCGCCCAAGACGAGTCTCTGGCGACCTACACGCGCAAGATTTGCAAGGAGGACTTTTTTTTGGATTTCAAGCTGGGCGCCGATGAGATTGTAAACAGGGTAAGGGCGTTTTCATTCGGAATTGCCGAACTTGACGGCGAGCGCTTGAAGCTTGCTAATGCAGCGCGGGCGGAGAGATTGAAGGGCGGTGAAAAGCCCGGAGAAATTTTGGCGGCTTCTGCGTCGGAGGGGTTGAGAGTGGCTTGCGCGGACTGCGGAGTCGTATTCGGGGAAATTCAAAAACCTTGCGCGAAGATGCTTTGCGCGCGCGATTTTTTTGCGGGAAACGATTTGCAGGTCGGGAAGATTTTTTCCGCGTTTGATTCTCGCCCGCTATTGCGCCGACAAATTTAAAATAAAAATAAAATTTTATAAAAATAAAATTTTAATATTGCATTGAATGCAAATCGTATTCTATAAGAAGAAATAGATATTTCTTTCGGCGGTATTATTAGACGCTTTAAAATGACGCTTTGGGACAGATTTTTTTATATAAAAGTATTTTTTATAAATACGCCGTCCGCAGTCTCCTTCTGCGCAAAAATGCGCATGCCGATTTTCAATTTTTTTGAGTATGTTTGCCTCCGCCGCCCGGCGACGGCGACAGGAGAAAATTTTCACTCCCCGCTTTTCGGAGCTGCAAAGTTCCCCATATTGGCGGGTGGTGTTAACATGAAATCAACCCAAAAAAATATAAAATCATGGCAACAAAAAAAGTGGTAAAAAAAGCAGCTCCGAAAAAGGCTGCCGTAAAAGCGCCCGCTAAAAAAGCTGCGGCGGTAAAAAAAGCCCCCGCTAAAAAGGCGGTAGCAAAAGCTCCGGCTAAAAAAGCGCCCGCTAAGAAAGCTGCGGTGGCAAAGAAAGCTCCCGCCAAAAAAGCGGTAGCAAAAGCTCCGGCAAAGAAAGCTCCCGCTAAGAAAGCTGCGGCGGTAAAGAAAGCGCCCGCTAAAAAAGCCGCGGTTGCGAAAGCGCCTGCAAAAAAAGCGTGCGCTAAAAAGGCATGCGCTTTAAAGCCAGTTGCCAAAAAGCCGTGCGCAAAAAAATGCGGCTGCAAAAAATAGCTTTTTAATTTAAAAAAATGCGGGCCTTCGGGAATATTTTTTCGAGGGCCTATTTTTTTGCCGTTTGTTAGAAAAATGGGAGCGGTTTGCAAGCGTCTTAAAGGCGCGGGCAAGATACGCAATGCGTAAGTTTCCTGAAAAACTTTGGCAACAATAGGGACTCATAAAACTCAATAGCGAAAAATCCCCCCTGCAAATTGCACGGTAAAAAACTCTCAAAAATGAAGCTCGGTAGAATTTGTCTAAAAAAAATATTCCCAAACCGCTTAAAAATACAAAGGCTATTGGAGATTCTTCCCCTATCACAATAATTCGTGCTTTTTCAGCTGTTACATTTTTTTTCGCTCCAGACAAAAGCTGAAAAAAAGCGCCATAAAATGCGTTTTTTTAAAAAAAAGCTTTTCTTTTCCTCCAATATGTAGTTTTAAATTTTTTTTCATTTTTTTGGGAAAAGGGAAATGCCTGAATTTTTTGAACTCAGAAATATAGACAAACATTTCGGAGACAACCACGTCGTAAAAAACGTGAGCTTCGGAGTGCGCTGCGGAGAGATATTTTCCCTTCTCGGCCCAAGCGGCTGCGGAAAGACGACAATTCTGAGAATTTCTGGCGGATTTGAAGAACCGGATTCCGGAGAAATATTTCTCGACGGGAAAAATATAACGGACGCCGCCCCGAATAAGCGCAAAATTAACACTGTCTTCCAGAACTACGCGCTTTTCCCGCATATGAGCGTGTTCGACAATATCGCGTTCGGCCCGCGTACCGCCGGCATAAAAGAAAAAGAAGTCGGAAAAATGGTGGAGGAAATGCTCTCTATCATAAGGCTCGAAGGCCTCGCCTCCCGCAAGACTGACACCATAAGCGGCGGACAAAAACAAAGAATCGCAATCGCGAGGGCGCTCATAAACAAACCAAAACTTCTGCTGCTCGACGAACCGCTCGCCGCCCTCGACCTTAAGCTCCGCCAATACATGCTCCTTGAGCTCGACCGCATTCACGACGAAGTCGGCACAACCTTCATTTACGTCACACACGACCAGGGCGAGGCAATGAGCCTCTCGGATAGAATCGCCGTAATGAACGGCGGGGTAATCGAGCAAATTGGTACCCCCGCCGAAATATACGAAAGCCCGCGCACGAAGTTCGTTGCGTCGTTTATCGGAGACACCAATTTCTTCGAGGGCGAAGTGTCGTCCATCGTAAACCGCGAATATTGCCGTATAAACTTCTTTGGCCTCGGCGAATTCCCGTCCTACAACGAGCACAATTTGTCAGCCGGGGATAAAGTGACTGTAAGCATAAGGCCCGAAAAATTTAGAATATTTGACAAAAAGCCCGAAGCCGAAAACCTAAATATGTTCGAGGCTCAGGTCATAGACATTGTATATCAAGGCGCCCAGACACGCTATTGGGTTAGGTCTAATGACGGGCGGCGCATTAACATCGTCACGCAGCACAACCGCTGCTATCTCGACTATAAGCAGCCTACTTGGGACGACAAGGTTTGGGTGGCATGGCACCCCGACGACGTCACAACGCTTCCGGAGGAGGCTCCGCATTAGGGTACCCAATATGGCCTGCGAGAAATCGAGTCTGTCGCCGCGCAAGGGCGCAAAAAGGTTTAATATAGCGGAGTATCTGTTAACTGCGCCGTCGTTTTTCTGGTTGGCCGTATTCTTTCTGATACCGTCGCTTCTCGTATTTGCGATAGCGTTTAAAACGGCCGATCCAGCAGGCGGCATAGATTCCGAGTGGACATTGACAACCGTCGCCAACGTTTTGCGCAGCGACTATATCTCTGTTCTGTGGCGGACTGTATGGGTGTCGTGCGCGATTACCGCCATTTGCCTCGCACTCGGCATACCTGTCGGCTACTGGATAGCGCAGCAGAAGGAAAAGTACCGATATTGGCTACTCCTCCTTATAATAATACCGCTTTGGACTAACTTCCTCATACGAATATTCGCATGGAGAATACTCCTTCATCCGGACGGCTTCCTGCGCAACCTTCTGCTTGACTTGGGGATAATTTCCGACGACGTATTTTTGCTCAACAATATCGGGGCGGTCATTGTGGTGTCGGTGTACACGTGCCTGCCGTTCGCAATATTGCCAATATACGCGGCCGCCGAAAAATTCGATTTCTCGCTCGTGGAAGCTGCCAGTGACCTCGGAGCTTCGCGATTCAAGGCGTTTGTATCAATATTTATACCCGGAATTAAGCGCGGAATTTATACCGCAATAATGGTTGTATTCATTCCGGCTATGGGGTCGTACGCAATACCGGATCTCGTGGGGGGCGTCGATGGGGAAATGCTCGGCAATAAAATCGCCACGCGCGCTTCCGCAAACAGAAACCTTCCGGAGGCGGCCGCATTGGCGGCAATGCTTTCCATTATTATATCCCTGCCTGTCCTGCTGATTTTCCTGAGGCAAAAGGGCGTGTTTAAAAGCATCGTCAATATACGGCGCAGTTCGGGGGATTCCACAAAATGAAAACCAGATATACATCGCTGTTCGTCACTATATTTGTGATGATTTTTATGTATCTGCCGATAGTGATGCTCATAAGCCAGTCTTTTAACGAATCGAGATACGGCGGCAAATGGATGGGGTTTTCATTAAAATGGTACGAGGCCTTATTTAGGGACTCGGCGGTAATTAACGCAACTTTAAACACGCTCCTTGTCGCATTTGTTGCAACAGCCCTATCGACCGCCATAGGCACTTGCGCAGCTTGGACTCTCAATAAATACAGGCTCTCGAAACTGCAATCCGCCCACTACGTCTTAATTTACGCCCCGATGTGCGTTCCTGATATTTTGATGGGCATTAGCTTGCTGTTGATGTTCGTGAGCCTGAAGGTAGATTTGGGGCTTACGACAGTGATACTCGCGCATACGACTTTCTGCCTCAGCTTTGTGACTTTCACTGTCCTTGCGCGCCTGCAAGACTTCGACTTCAACATAATACAGGCTGCGCAGGATTTGGGCGCCGGAAATTTCAGAATATTTGTAAAAATCATACTGCCGCTTCTCGCGCCCGGAATCGCCGCCGGAGCGATGATGGCTTTCACTCTGTCTATGGACGACTTCGTGGTGACATTCTTCGTGGGAGGCCCCGGAAGCACCACTTTGCCGGTGAAAGTTTACAGCATGATGAAGCACGGGCCGCCGGCCATTATAAACGCCCTGAGTGTCGTATTCATGGCGCTTACATTCACAGTCGCGATTGCCGGACAGCTCTTTACGCGCAAAAAATTCTAAACCAGGAAACTAAGAAAAAATGAAGAAAATACTCAAATACGTCGCATCGGCTATGGCTTTATGCCTCGCCGTGGCAATGTGGGGCTGCGGGCAGTCAAAGCCCGTCCTTAACGTCTACATGTGGTCGGACTACATCGACTTGGATCTCGTAAAAGAGTTCGAGCAGAAGTACGACTGCAAAGTGGTAATCGACATATTCGACTCAAACGAATTCATGTATTCAAAGCTCAAAGCTGGCGGCTCGGGATACGACATTATCCAGCCTTCAAGCTACATGGCTAAGATTATGTACGAGCAGAAAATGATTGAAAAGCTCGACCATTCAAAGCTCCCAAGCATAAAGAATATCAACAAGGCGTATCTGGACAACCTCGCCATCGACAAAAAGATGGAGTACAGCGTTCCCTATATGATAGGCTTTACATGCATCGCCTACAATAAAGACAAGCTCGGCAAACTTCCCGAAACTTGGGACGTATTTGCGAATGAAAAATTGAAGGGACGCATGACCATGCTAAACGATATGCGCGAAACAATCGGCGCGGCTCTCCTGTTCAAGGGACACTCTATAAATACCACCGACGAAAAACATCTTGCCGAAGCAAAGGAGCAAATCCTGAAATGGAAGAAGAACCTCGCAAAATTCGACAACGAAGTTTACAAGGCCGGCATAACTTCCGGAGAATTTCAGGTAGTGCAGGGGTACAGCGGAGACTTGTTCCAAGTCTTTGAGGAAGCGCCCGAGCTGACATGGATGTGCCCGAAAGAAGGCTTTTCAATGTGTTGCGACGACTGGGTGATTCCGGTGACAGCGGGCAATAAAGAGCTTGCGTACAAGTTTATCGATTTTATGACCGAGCCCAAAAATGCCGCCAAAAACATAGAGTTTACATGTTTTAGCGCTCCCGTTGACGGTGCGAAGGAATTTGTATCCGAGGAAAACCGCACCCACCCCGGAATGTTTATACCCGACGAAATGTACAAGAGGGGCGAGATTATTCTCGACCTTGGCGCGGACAACGCGAAGTACATAAAGGTTTGGGACGAAATAAAGCTCGCCAAATAAGCAAGCCGCAAATCTTAAAAAAAATAAAACTCCGCCGCGCTGTAAAAAGCGCGGTTTTTTTGTATATGGGGGAAAGTTTTTTTATGGAGTTGGCTATCTGTTTAGCGGCGTGTTTTTTACCATTATATTCCGTTTCTCGAAGCACTCTAAAATAAAATCTATAAATAAGTTTTCCATATTTTTTACTGTCACTCACACAATTTAGGCAAACGTTTTTGTGCTATAATAAAGTTTATAGACATAAGGTTTTTTATCCTTTACAATGATCAACTGTAAAAATATAAAACACGTATTAACTGTCTACATTATGATTTTGAGTTTTACATTATTTTAGAGCCAAAATGAAAGAACATATTTTAGTTTCCTCCTTTTTAATCGCTTTTTCTTCTATACTTACAACTTCAACAGTTTCCGCTAAGGCAATTTGCGATATAATTTATCCAAAATGCGCCGCCGAGGACACGGGAAATGTTTTAAGCGAAAAATATTGGAAAGCCTGGGAAGCGGAAATGCCGCGCATAGACGCCGATATTGAAAAATATAGAAAATCCGACGCCGAGGTTAAACTTGAAAATCCAGATCCAAATTCATTCGTAAAAATCGAGCAAATAAAGTCGGAATTTAATTTTGGCGCCCCGGCATTTTATTTCAATCGCGCTGGCGATAAATATAGAAACGAGGCATACCGCAACCTTTGGGGCGATTTGTTTAATCAGGCGACAATTCCGTTTTACTGGAAATTTTTTGAATTAGAGGACGGGAAGCCGCGATTCAAAAATAGCGCATGGGACGAAGAGGAGTTTCTCAATAAAGTAGGCGATACAGATCTCCTGCCGCATCCATTTTCTCCAGCTACGGACGAACTCATAAGCTTTTTAAAAACACGCGGCATAAGAATACATGGGCACCCGCTTGTATGGGGAAATAAAAGATGGAATGTCCCCGAATTCGAATGGCTTATTGAAAACTATGCTGACGACGCCGCCAAAGCGGTCTTAAAAAACAAAGCTGCAACTCCTCCGCTACATAAGCCTTTGTATGTCGATGAAAAATTTAAAAAAATGTCCACAGAAGATGCCGAATCTCTTTTCGGAAACTATGCTGGAGAAATGGAAAAGACTTCCGACAGAAGAATCAGGCAAATTGCCGCCAAATACGCCGATTCTGTCGACAGTTGGGACGTAGTAAATGAAAGCTGCAAAGATTATGAATCGGGCGCATTGGGGAAAAGCAAAAAAGTATGCATGAGTTTGGAATACGGCATTATGCCGGGCGACTATGCCTGCAACGCATTTAAAATTGCCGAAAAACTTTTTCCTAAATCCGCAATGCTTTCTATAAACGACTACCACTGCGGCGAAAAATATGGCGAACAAATACGCGATATGCTTTCCAAAGGCTGCAAAATTGACATGATAGGCTTTCAGCGCCATTTATGGAACACAGGCCAGATGAAAAAAAATTGCGGGCGGAGAGGATGTTCCAAATTGGTCCATAAAGGGGCAACGGGAAATATTAGACAGATTAGATTCCTTTGGACTACCCATTCATATAAGCGAAGTGACTGTGCTTCCAACAGAGCGAACTCCGGACGGATTCAAGGCGCAAGCGGCGATTTTGCGCAATTATTACAAGCTATGGTTTTCCTACAAAAATGTTTCAGCGATAACCTATTGGCGCACAATAGACAAACTCGATAAAAACGTGCGCGACCGCGACGAGCCGTATTTTGCGGGGATTCTATTCCCAGACGCCACTAAAAAACCGGCGTACTTTGCCCTCGACGACCTAATAAACAGAGAATGGAAGACATTCCTGGAACTGAAACCAGATGAGAACGGAACTGTGAAATTCCGCGGGTTCAAAGGAAAGTACAAAATAGTGTGGCGAGACACTTCCGGAAATATCCGGACAAAAATAGTCTCGGTAAGATAATTGGGAAAAGTTTTTATAAAATTTTTTCTCCCCCGAGCTGCACACAAAAAAAATACAGCACATTAAAATTTTTTTAATTTCAACGTGCTGTATATTGGAAAATTTCTCTTAGCTTATCGTGCTAAGGAATGACTTCTATTAGGAGAGTTTCACTTAGCTTTTTAGATTAAGCAATGATCTCTATCAGGAGGGTTTTCTCCTCAGCTCTTGAATTAAGGAATGACTTTGTTGAGAGGATATTCAACAATACCTTCCGCACCGTTGTCTTTCAGTGTCGGAACTATTTCGCGGACTACTTTTTCGTCAACTATTGTTTCAACAGCTACCCATGCAGGATCCGACAACTGCGAAACTGTCGGCTTGCGCAGGGCGGGAAGGGCGGCTATCACCTTTGAAAGATTCCCTTTGGGGAGGTTCATTTTTAGCCCGACTTTGTTGTTTGCGTCGAGCGCGGCTTGCAAGAGCATTGCTATCGATTCTATCTTCTTGCGCTTCGCCGGATTCTCCCATGCAGCCTTGTTGGCTATGAACTTTGTGTTCGTGTAAAGCATCGTGTCTATTATGCGCAGGTTGTTCGCGCGCAGGGACGAGCCGGTCTCGGTAATGTCGGCTATTGCGTCCACGAGGTCCGGAACCTTGACTTCCGTCGCTCCCCATGAAAATTCGACTTCCGCGTCAACACCGTTGTCGGCAAGAAATTTCTTTGTGACGTTCATAAGCTCCGTCGCAACCCTCTTGCCTTGGAGGTCTTTTACCGACTTTATGTCGGAGTCTTCCTTCACGCAGAGCACCCAGCGCGATTTTAGCGATGTCGCCTTGCTGTAAACGAGGTCGCAGACTTCCACGACATCGCTGGAATTTTCGAGAATCCAATCGTATCCTGTGAGGCCGCAGTCGAAGAATCCCTGCTCGACGTATCTGCTGATTTCCTGTGCTCTCACAAAGCGCCCGTCGAGTTCGGGGTCGTCTATGGACGGCTTGTAGGAGCGCGAACTTTTTGTAATGCGCCAGCCGGCTTTTGCGAATAGCGCTATTGTCGATTCTTCGAGGCTGCCTTTGGGAAGGCCTATCATTATTAACGGTGTGCTCACGGTATTGCCTTAATTTGATTTTTATGGGCTTTCGGCTTATAAAATTAAAAGTCTTTTTTGCTCATTCCACAAATTTTGCCTTAGAACGAAAAAGCATTCCACAGATTTGCGCGACGCGCGCCCCCCGCAAAATGCTCTCCGACCGCCGATTGCCCGCGTACGGGATTTCGGCAAAATTGGTGCGGGCAGACGGAATCGAACCGACATCACCAGTTTGGAAGACTGGGGTTTTACCACTAAACTATGCCCGCTCTGAATTAAAGCCAAAATTAAAATACTTTCTTATCTTGTGCGTCAAGACTATTTTTAAAATAGATTGAAAACCTCCACGGTAAATGCGGCGGCCATGTACACTACAATCAGAAATTTTATCATTGAAGCCACCAGTGCGCCCACAAATGCACCCAAGCCGGCTTTGCCTGATTCCCTTATGTTTGCGCCTCCGAGCCACTCCCCCAAGAACGCCCCGGCAAGGGGGGCGACAAATATCCAAAATATCGGCGGCGGCAAAAATATGCCTACAAAAACGCCTATAAAAGCCCCAAGGCCCCCGCGCCATGTCGCGCCGAATTTCTTTGCGCCAAGCCACGACATAAATATGTCGGCAAGCTGCGCAAACGCGGCGAGAAATCCGCATATCCAAACGTTCAGCCAACCGACCCCGCTTTCGGGAAACACGAGCTTAAACACGAGAATCGCCGCAAAGGAAAGCAGCGGCCCCGGCAGCACGGGCAAAAACGCCCCAATCGCCGCCAAAAGGCAGGCTATGTACACGAGAATCTCTCCGGTTGCTATGTATGCCGTCTCCATTTTCTTGCTTGAAATATGCTAAAAACTCTGTTTTTATCAAGAAAAGTTTAAATAAAAAAAACACGCCGTCTATGGAAAATCCCGACCAAAAATTATTGGAGATTATACGCAACGAAAAGTTCCTCGCTTTTTTCGATCTCGCGGAAAGGGGCGAAAACGGGGCAGTGGAAATCGGTGGACTGTGCAAAGTGGCGATGCCAAGACAAGTCAAAGACATCGACTATATATCGCTTACGTTCATTTTCGACACACCGAGCGAAGGGACATTTTCTCTCGCAAAACGCATAATGGCGAGGCTTACGACGGAGGCCTTCAAAAAGGCAATACCTTCGGTCTGCGCGGTGACGAGCGTTCCGGCGACTCTGAGGGCGGGCGAAAACTACGTCCACCAGATAGACGTAATATTTGCCTCCCACGTTGCAAACGTTAGGGAAACTATAGCGAAAGTAGTCTATGTAATACGCACTTCCGGCTGCCTCGATACCGAGCCCCCGCAATGGTGGGACGAAAATACCTCCCCGTTGCCCACGGAAGTTGAAAAGGCAAACTGGACGGCGCGCATCAAGGCCCTTCTTGGCATCGCCAAGTAATGCCCGCTAAAAAATACAATCCCAACGCCGTTTCAAGAAATTGAAGCGGCTGTTTTTTAAAGAAAATTTAATACGATGGAAATTTGGTTTCACCCGGCGAAAGCCCTAAAATCACTGACAACAAAAGCGGCCGAATCGGCGGGCTTCGACGACAGCTTCGACCCCATAATACGGCCGGCCGACCCTAAATTCGGAGACTTCCAGTCAAACGGAGCCCTCCAATACGCAAAATCCCATAAGGAGAATCCGAGGGCTGTCGGAGAAAAGCTCCTCGCGGAAATAAAAAAATCTCCGGATTTCGACGAGACGCTCATTGAAACGTCTATTGCCGGCCCCGGTTTTATCAACTTTAAGCTGACCAAGAAATTTCTCGGGGGGTGGCTTGCAAAATACAAGGGCGAGCCCGAATTGAGGGCGGCGGCAAGGGAATTTTACGGCGGGAAAAAGACTGTCGTTGATTATCCGTCTCCGAACACGGCAAAGCAGATGCATGTCGGGCACTTGCGCCCGATGGTCATAGGCGAGGCGGTCAAGCGGCTTCTAAAATTTTGCGGCGCAGA
Source organism: uncultured Opitutales bacterium (assembly GCA_900545715.1). Taxonomy (GTDB): domain Bacteria; phylum Verrucomicrobiota; class Verrucomicrobiia; order Opitutales; family Intestinicryptomonadaceae; genus Merdousia; species Merdousia gallistercoris. The sequence goes on along the minus strand of URAJ01000016.1, from coordinate 27,057 downwards.
TGTCATTACCGACAACCATATCGGCGACTGGGGAACGAACTTCGGCATTCTCATTTACGGCATAAAAACTTCTGGATACAAGCTCGACCCTGAAAACGAAAATTCGCTTGAAGAGCTCGAGCAAATGTACAAGCGCGGTAGCGCCCTCGCAAAGGAGTCCAACGAGGCTGCCGACGCTGCGCGCGCGGAACTCGTAAAGCTCCAAAACGGCGACGCTGAAAATGTCGCTCTCTGGAATAAGATAAACGAGGTCAGCTCTGCTGCGTTTGATAGAATGTATAAGCGCATGGGCCTTACGATAGACTTTACTCTCGGGGAGTCATTCTACCGCGACAAAGTCGGGCGCGTGTACAAAGAGCTTACAGAATGCGGCATTGCCGAGGAGGACCAAGGGGCGCTCGTAGTATTTCTGCGCGAGCACGAAAGGTTTAAAAAGCAGCCTTTTATAATTAGAAAAAGCGACGGAGCCTCGAATTACGCATCGACAGATTTGGCGACTTTGCTGTATAGGGTGGAGCATTTTGACGCCCGCGAAATAGTTTACGTCACCGACGGCCGACAGCAGGACCACTTCCAGCAGCTGTTTATGACCGCAAAAAAATGGTTCGACTGCAAAGGGTACAAACTGCCGAAACTGCGCCACGTATGGTTTGGGACAATCCTCGGCGAGGACGGCAAGGCGATAAAGACCAAAAGCGGCGAACCCGTGAGGCTAAAAGCTCTCCTCGACGAAGCTGTGGCGCGCGCGCGGGCGATAGTAATGGAGAAAAATCCGGAAACGCCCGCGGAGGAGGCAGACAAGATTGCCGAAACTGTCGGCGTCGCCGCCCTTCGCTATGCTGATTTGTCGCAGAATAGAACAAACGACTACCTTTTCTCTTGGGACAAGCTTCTGGCATTCGACGGCAATACAGCCCCATATCTGCTTTACGCTGTGGCGAGAATGCACTCAATATTCCGCAAACTGAAAACCTCCCCGGATGCCGATTTTTCGGCGGCTTCGGAATTGGAGACGGAGCGCGAGATAGCTCTCGCCCGAAAGCTCGTCGCGCTTCCTGCGGTGTTTGAGCTTACATTGTCGGAGCTCCGCCCGCACTTTTTGTGCACATACCTTTACGAGCTCGCAGGCGTTTTCTCGACTTTCTACAACGCGGATAAAGTTATGGTGGACGACGAATCCGTAAAGGCGCGGCGCTTGATGCTGTGCTCGCGCACAATGCGCGTGCTCGAGGCGGGCCTGCGCGTGCTCGGCATTGAACCGCTCGAAAAAATGTAATATGAAAATCTCGACAAAAACAGGGGACGCCGGGCGCACAAAGCTGATGTTCGGAAGGGACGTATCAAAATCGTCGCAAAGGGTAAGGGCGTACGGGGCGGTTGACGACTTCTCCGCGACGCTCGGGCTTGCGCGCTCATTCGCGGGCAAGGAGCTCGGGGCGGAGATACTTGGAATTCAGGAGTCGCTGGTGTGCCTGATGACGGAGCTTGCGACAAAAAAGGAGGATTTTCATCTGCTAACCGAGAAAAAATTGCGCCTGCTTGGCGACGGAGACCTAAAAAGCCTCGAGGACCGCATAGAGTCAGCCGAGAGAGACGGAGATATTTTTTCCGGTTGGACCCATTCAGGCGAAACCCATTTGCAGGCGGCGCTCGATATGGCGAGGGCGCGCTGCCGCAACGCAGAGCGCGAGATTGTTGGGCTTGCCGAATCCGAGGGGCTTGCGCGCGATTTCCCGCTTGTGTACATAAACAGGCTCTCCGACTACCTTTGGATTCTAGCGCAAGTGTCGCTGCGCTCTTAATTGCCATTAAAAACTAAAAGGAAAAAGCTATGAAAAAAATAATCTGTACCGCGATAATATCGATAATCTCAGCATGCGCTTTTGCCGCCGGAGACTGGGCGAGCTTCGGCCGATATGCGGAGGCGAACAAGAGCGTAAAAACGCCACCGCTTGCGGTGCTCATGGGCGATTCAATAACCGACGCATGGGTTAAAAGTACTCCGTCGGATTTCTTCAAAAAAAATAACATTGTGGGCCGCGGGATAAGCGGGCAAGTGACGTCGCAAATGTTGGTGAGATTCCGCCGCGACGTGCTCGACCTAAAACCCAAGTATGTTGCGATTCTCGCCGGAACAAACGACATCGCCCAGAATCAGGGATACATTAGCGTTGAAAACATATTCGGCAACATTGTGTCTATGGTGGAAATCGCAAAGGCAAACGGCGTAGTGCCGGTGGTATGCTCTATTTTGCCCGCAAACAAATATCCGTGGCGCAAGGAGATAAAACCCGTTCCGATGGTCAAAAAGCTAAACGAAATGCTCAAAGACTACTGCGAAAAAAATTCCGTAATATACGTCGATTATTTTACGAAGCTCGTTGACGACAAAGACGGCCTTCCGAAAAAGTACGCCAACGACGGCATACACCCGACTCCCGACGGATATGCTGTTATGGAGGAAATACTCATTAAAAACCTCAAATAAAAATATCTTCCCAAAAAAGAATACGGCAATATCCTCTCGGATTTTGCCGTTTTTTTTTGGAGCGGGGAAGGCTGCCATGAATGGAGTATTTTGCGGATAAAGTGTTTGCCGGCAATATGTGCCGATATTGCGCGAGGCGCAATTTTGCCTGCAAGCCGATTTTAATAAGATTTTTTATCTTTAACAGGCGGCCCATTTTTGCTTTAACAGTTTTTTTAATTTTAGGCGGACTGCGCCGCTTGTTTTTATGATTGAGATAAGGGAATTGAGGCTCTCGTACGGAGCGAGGACTATATTCGACAATGTGTCGGCCGTGATAAACAAGGGCGACAGAATAGGACTTGTCGGCTCCAACGGGGCGGGGAAAACCACGCTCCTCAAAATCCTTGCGGGCGCCGAATCTCCCGATTCCGGAAGCATTCTCAAACCAAAATACGCAACCATCGGGTATTTGCCGCAGGAGCTCGTCGTAAGCGCGCAGAGGCCGCTTTTTGAGGAGGCGGAATCGGCCTTTGAAAGCATATTGGCGCTTCGGGAAAAACTCGCGCAGGCCGACGAAGTTATACGCACCGCAAGCCCGTCCTCGGCTGAATATTCGGACGCCCTCCTTGAAATGGGGGAAATCAGGCACAGGCTTGAAGACGCGGAAGAATCTAAATTGCGTTCGAGGGTCGAGACGGTGCTGATGGGGCTCGGCTTTAAAATGGCCGATATGGCGCGGCCGTGCTCGGAATTTTCCGGGGGTTGGCAGATGCGCGTTGCGCTCGCAAAGCTGCTGCTGACTGAGCCGACTCTCCTGATGCTCGACGAGCCTACAAACCACCTCGATATTGAGTCGGTCGCGTGGCTCGAAGACTATTTGAAATCGTATCCCGGTTCGATATTGGTCGTAAGCCACGACAGGGCATTCCTAAACGCCCTCACAAACCGCACATTCCACCTTTCAAAGGGCAGGCTGGACTCCTATTCGGGCAATTACGATTTCTTTGAGGCGGAGTCCGCCGCGCGCAGGCGCACGCTTGAACATACGGCGGAAAATCAAAGGCGCAGCATAGAAAAGACGGAGAAATTTATCGAGCGTTTCAGGTATAAAAGCTCAAAGGCGGCGCAGGTTCAAAGCAGGATTAAGGCGCTTGATAAAATCGAGCGCATAGAGGTTGAGTCGGACGAAAAAGAGATACATTTTAAATTTCCGGAGCCTGAGAGGACGGGGCAGATTGTTCTCGACGTCGAAGGCGTGGAAAAATCGTTCGGGGCGCACAGAGTTCTGAACGGAGTTTCGATGCGTTTGGAGCGCGGCGACAGAGCGGCGCTCGTGGGCGTAAACGGGGCGGGGAAAACGACGCTCGCAAAAATCATAGCGGGCGTTATGCAGCCTGACGCGGGAAGTGTAAAACTGGGGCTCAATGTAAAAATGTCGTATTTTGCGCAGCACCAGACGGAGGAGCTCGACAAGTCGAACGACGTATTGGAGGAGGCTCTGTCAGCCGCTCCTATGGAGCGCAAAGGGGAAGTGCGCGGGTTGCTTGGATCTTTCTTATTTACGGGCGACGACGTCCTTAAGAAGGTGGGCGTATTGTCCGGCGGCGAAAAAAACAGGCTTGCACTCGCAAAAATGCTCTTGCGCGATTTTAATTTTCTGCTGCTTGACGAGCCGACAAACCATCTGGATATGAATTCAAAAAATATCCTCGCCCAAGCTCTCGCTTCGTACCGCGGAACATATCTTATAGTGAGCCACGACAGGGCATTCCTCGATCCGATAGTCGATAAGGTTTACGAGTTGGGGCCTGGCGGTTTAAAAGTCTATCCCGGGAATCTGACTTCGTATGTGGAGCGCATAAAATCCGAGGGCAGGCTGAATCTTAAAAATTCGCCCGCGCCTAAAAAAAGCGTCTCGGCTTACTGGGAGCGCAAGGCGGAGGCTTCAAAAAAGCGGGCTGAAATATCTTCGTTAAAAAAGAGCGTCGAGCGCATAGAAGCGGAGATTGCTGCGGCCGAGGGGGACGTCGCCAAAATAGAGGCCGAGATGTCCGAGCCCGACTTTTTTAAGCGCGGCGCGCAATGCTCTTCTACAACAGAGGCGTACAACGCGCTAAAAACAAAGATAGAAAAACTTTACCGCGAATGGGAGGAGTGCAGCGAGCGCTTGAGCGCCGCGCAATCAGAGTGATTTTTCCAAAAATGGGAAGTTAAGCCGATTTTTTATAAAATATGGCGCGGCTTGCAAAATTTTGTGCGCGTTTGCCGGCGGAGAATCGTCCGTGGTATGCTACCGGACAAATGAGTAATTTGTGTATTGAATTTTTTGTGGTTTTAGTAGATTCTTTATTTGATGAAAATTAAATGCGCAAAAGTATTTTTCTTTTTTATTGCAACTGCGGCTGCGCTTTTTTTGAGCGGGTGCGAAATGCCGGAGTCGTGGAATGATCCTGCCTATTTTGGGGACGGTAAAGACCTTGGCAAGAAGGTAAACGGCTCCGGAACTGGCTATGAAACTTGGGATCCGGACGTTCTATAACCGCGCATTGCTTTCAATATATCCGAGGGCTAAAATATTTTTTGCGGCGCAAGACTGTGCCGCAAATTTTTTTAGCACAGCAAGCTAATAGTCTCCGCAAATCGGCGCAAAAAAAAGCGCGGAAAATATTTCTCCGCGCTTTTTTTTAAAAATTGCTAAATTTTTCTGCGGCGCATAGCAAGCCCAAGCGAGACGAGCGCAATAATTGCGGCTATCGCCGAGGGCTCCGGCACGCTCACCCTGAGAGTCAGCAAACCGTTCGCAAGATCTCCTTCAATAACTTTTACGTCAACCCCGTCTTCTGCGACGAGCATTTGATTGAGGACGTCTATTGTTATGTTGGAGGAATTCTCATCGAAAGACATTACAGTATAGTCGAGATACGATACTTCGGAGGCTTCAAGCCACATTGCCAAGTCGTAGGGATCTACATTTACGAGGAAAGTTCCCCTTGTGGGGTAGAGCACATTGACTCCGCCGGCGACGTCTATTCTGTCGCCCTGCATTTTGGAAAGGTCAAAGCGTATCGTGCCGCTTTGAAAATCAATAGATGAAAACCTTGTAGTGCCGATTTCCGAGCCGCTGTCCAAGCCAGTGGAGCTGAAAATCGCCTTTTCCCCTACAACAGTCAAAGTGCTGGCGCTCATTGCGGAATGCATGCCGACATTCAATTCGCCCCATTCTACCGTTACCTTGCCCAAGTCTGCCATCTTAAAGGTTTTTTCGTCGCTATAATCGGCAAACTCTTGAAAGCGCATAATCTGTTTGCCGGTGTCGGAATTTGCGTTCATTTTCAAGTGCAGGGCGCCGCCCACGCCGTTTTGAGTTGCGTACTTGCCGCTAAATTCGGCGGTGCCGTTGTTTGTCAATATTACGGTTGTATCAACACTTGGCAGCCCGACTTGCAGCCGCCCTATGCCGTTTATGCCGCCAATCATGCGGCTTTTGCTTCCGGAGCCGCCACTGTCTTGTTTAGCGAAATCAAGCGACGAGTTTACAGTGCTTAGATTTAAAGTGCCCCATACTGTAAAACCGCTTGTCGAATTCCCTGAAAGGTAAAGCCGCGTATTGTTGATGTCAAAATTTCCGCCTACTTCCCAAGCCCCCTGTGCAGAGTGTATGACTAATGGAGAGTTTAAGCTAATATTGCCGTCTACTTTAAATGTTTTATCGCCAAACCTCATTTGTATTACATACCCGGGCACAGAGGAAAAATTTACGTCGCCCTTGAAATACGCTCCTTGATTAAAATAAAATGTATGGCCCCACGCACCTTGCGGATTAGATGCTACGTTAAAATTAAGGTTGTTGCCGACAATATATTCCGAAAACTCTCCAATGCCCGAGGATGTTGCGTTTACGCTTATATTAAGGTTGTTTGTAGAAGAGCTTACTACGCCATTGTATGCTTCGCCGTCAAAAGATCCAACACGCCAGCTTGAGCCGTCGTTTAGGCTAAAATCGGCGTCGGAAGTTGAGTTGTATATATCTTCGGCGTTTGCTTGTGAGAAGCCTAACGCTGAGAAAAACAGCAGTAGGGAAACTGAAAAACATTGGCGGGGAAAATTGCCAAAGTGGAATTTTTTGTGGATGAAAGTTGAGGATTTGTTTTTCATAAGCGCTTCAATGTTAATAAAACTTTTTTATATATAAGACGCTATGAGTTCAATTTAAAAACAACTATTTTATTTTAACTGTTAAATTTGGCTTTTTTTATTATTGTCACTTAGAGATTTTGATTATTTTTGCATTATAACAAAGTCTACGCATTTGGAAATTATATTGCCCGCCAAATAAAAAACTTGCCGCCGTGTATAAATTAATAACGCAACAAAAAAACCCGCGGTTTTTTTAACGCGCGGGCATCTTGCATTAATTTTTTATTGCCTAAGCTTTGAAGTTGGGAAGATACGCCCCGAATTTTACGAGTTTTCCTTGAAGGGATCTTACGTCTATATCGTGCACCGACACATTCAAGCCCGCCGCCATAGACGCTCCGATACCGGCTGCCTGGCCCATTATGAAGCATGCGGGCATGACGCGTATCGAACCGTGCACAAGTTCGTCGGAGCTTGCGCATCTGCCGGCAGTGTACAAATTGTCGAATCCTTTTGGTGTCAAAATTCGGTACGGAATGCCGTAGCTTTCGCCCTTTGCGTATTTGTACAGCTTGTCAAATTCTTGGCGGTGGCGTTCAAGCTCTCCCTTGTCAAAGCTTGAAGGGTGTATATCTATTGGATATGCGTAGCGGCCGATTTCGTCGTCGAAAACTGCGCGCTTCATATAGTCGTCAATATTTAGGGTGTAGTCGCCCACAAACCTTCGTGTTTCGCGGATTCCCATTGCGGAACCAGTCGATACAACCTTGGCGTTCTCGAATCCGGGCACGTATTTGTTGTAGTAGTTTTTATATTCGCGCATAGACTTTCTGCAATGCAGCAGCGCGCGCGTAACCGAGCCTTCGTCCGTGCCGTCAACTCCGAAAGCGTGGCCTATGTTTCCGCCGCCAAGGCCGTCGCCAATTTCAAATATGCCTGTCATGTGCGGATCGTAAAAAGAGAATACGCCGGCTTCGTACGCCTCTTTTACTTTGAAGGACTGCGGCTGGGGCATATCGGGCCTGTTTTTTCTCCATTTTTGCCAGTCGATTGAGCACCATGTCGAGCAGAGCGAGCCCGGCATCATTTTCCCATTTTTATCGCCCTTTTCATATTTGGCGCCCGCCATGTAGGCGAGGTCGCCGTTGCCTGTTGCGTCGATAAACACTTTTGCCTTTACGGCAAATATGCCGCCAAGCCCCGAGCATATGGCGCAATCGATTTTCCCTTCCGACGCCTTTACTCCGATGACTTTTGTGCAGAATGTAAACTTTGCTCCGGATTTTTCGGCAAGCTCGTCGTAAACGCGTTTTAGCGTCTCGATGTCGTGCGCGCCGCCTTTAAAAGATTTTTGCGAATTGAGGGCATCTCTGACCCTCGACCCGAATCCCGCGGCGAGAAAATTTATCCCGTCCGTCATTTGCATGAAAAGCGGAACCAGGGCCGAAGTTCCCATTCCTCCGAAGCACGAAAGATTCTCCGCCGCATAGACGTCGGCCCCGCTTTCTGCCGCGGCAACCATTGCGGCTATTCCGGCCGGTCCGCCGCCGGCAACAAATACGTCAACGTTGTATTTCACGGGAACATTCGCTGAGAAGTTTACCGTTTCATTCGGCTTGGCCCCGGAATTTTCCGCCGGCATTGCCATTGCCTTCGATGTTGCGATTGCGGGAAGTCCCGCAGCAAGTTTTAAATAGTCCCTTCGTTTCATACGCATTAATTTTTTTTAAATATTTTATTCAAAGATAAGAACAAGACAAAAGAAAAAATTGACATATTTTGAATAAAAAAGACATTTATATGCGCATGGCTTGCCGCGGCTTGCGAGCGCGTTTTTTTATTTATGCGCAACCGCATTCTGCCACGATAGCTCAATGGAAGGGCGAGTCGGCGCGTAAAATTTCTATAATTAAAAAAAGAGCTTCGCAAAAAAAGTAAGCTAATAAAAGGCGCATTGGCTTGAAGCGAAAAATTCGCCGCAATTTTTTATTCGGAATATTGCAGTTGCGTTTCGCAGACGCAATTCCCAAATCCTTGGATAAAATTTTTATGCCTTCGCATAAAAATATAACTATTTGCGACCGTATTATTCGCTAATAAAAAACTTCCGAGGGTTATGGATTGCGGGTTGTCCTGGCGCGCATAATGTATCGGCCTTGGGCATATGTAAATGCGCGCTCCAATTAAACCACTTCAACTTTTATTTCTGCGTTGCAGCCCTCAATGTATAGCGGCACCGCTTCAAAACCAGGAACAAAGTTGAATATTCTTCCCGATTTTGTTGGGAGAACTTTTATCGGCTTGTCGGAGGTTATTCTCACCGTACAGTTCTTCTTTTTAAGCTCCGCGATTTTTGGGGATAGAAGCGAGAATTTTTCTTCTGATTCGGATATTAGCGGAAAAAATATTTTAGCCGATTTACAAAGTTCGGATTCGGACGAATATTTTAACACTGTAGAGCCAGCCGATATTTCATATACCGCGCGGCATTTGGCTTCTCCCGACGCCGGAGCCTTTTGGTCGGCGTCGCGTAGGACCGATATGGCTTCAAACACCGAGACTCCGCCGGATTCGCTATGGGAAAGGCTTGCGCTAAGGTCGTTTACATTCCTGTACTTTATCCCTCCAAATTCGAGCTCGACGCGCGGGGCGAGCGGCATTGTGTCAAGCCCTTTGTCCGACTGCATATTCGGCTTTTCTATCACAGCGTACTCCGTCATTCCCGCCGTAAATATCGGCCCCGCCTTTTCGTGCCAAAGCATAGACAGGGCGCCCCCTGTGGCATGCCCGTTTCGCAAATCGTAATACTCTGTGTCGTAGCCTGTGACTGTCGCGCGATACGCCCCTTTTGTCGCGAGATAAGTGCGGATATCCCCAAAGTATTTTACCCCGTATGCGCTTTCCCTGGGAAGTTTTGCGGGGGATTGCGGAGCTTCCGCGTCGGAGTCGAGAAGCGCCGCGAGCGGCTTGACGTGAGCAAAGTATGGTGAATGCACGGAGGCTGTCCGTGGGAGCGGAAGTGCGGGCCTCCGTAGAGGAGCCCGCCGTGCGTGCATGCGCTTAGAAGCTCGAGGTTTTTAAGAGCCGCCGTGTAAAATCTTGAATCCCTGTCTGCGAGCGCCGCAAAGCCCGCCTGGCATCCGTCCGAAGTCCGGCTGCCCCAATAAGTCCACTTAAAATTGCGCGTGCCCCAGCTGTTGTCCCATGCGCCGTCGGGGAGCATAAATTCTATGTGGACTTTCATGGTCTTTTCCATTATGTCGAGCGCTTCTTTGTCGCCTGTTACGAGGGCGTATCCGACAAGCGACGGTATTGTCTCCTCGACATTGTATCCCAAATCTACCCCCTTGCAGCCGTTGGGGCTTGTGAGCCCGGTTGGCTGGGTCTCGCCGTATATTAGAAAGTCTTTTTCTGTGATGTATTTTATCGAGCCTTTGCCGAAATATTTTGCGCGCTCTGTGAATTTGGGCTCGTCCAGTACTTCTCCGGATATAGCAAGCGCGTGCGCGGCTGCCGCCAGATAGTTTATGTTTGGGCCCGCGAATTTTACGTCGCTTTTTCCGAACTTTATGAAGGAATCTATAAAGTTTGCGGCTTTTCTGAGCCTTTCCCTCATTCTTTTAAGGTCTTTGCTTTCGAGTATTCCGCCGCAATTTTTAATGCCTTCCCCGAGCGATATTGCCCCAAATACGCTCGTGCCCTTCCACGGGTTTGAAAAATCGTTTATCCATGAGCCGTCCGATTGGGAAACGTTGTTTTCCATCCAGTCGTAGAGCATTATTCCGGAGTCGAGCATATCGGAATCTTTGCGGCGCTTGGCAACGCATAGAAAAGGATATACGGCGTCGCCGATTCTTCCGTGTATGAAGTCGCATGCGGGGCACTTTATCCCGCCGAGCCGCTCCTTTGGCCCGCTTTTTATTTGCAGATTTCTAAGCCCGTTGCATCAATCCGCCAAAAGGTTGTCCGCGAGCGCGCGCAGGGGATCTTTTACGCCTGTTTGCGCGCGGAGCTTTAATGTTGCAGCAACGGCCGACGCGGCCAAGGCCGTCTTAAAAAATCCTCTTCTATCCATAATTCCTATTTGTTCAAAATATGCGCGCGGTTGAGTGCGCGTCTAAAACAGCTTTTTAAGACTAAAATATCTTTGCCTTTATTTACAAATAATTACTTTGCCGCGCGCTAAAAAATTAGATTCCGCAATCCCCTGTGCGGCTGCGCTTATCTTAAAATTTTCCGTCAATATTTAAGTATTCTTCAAAAAAAAATAGCCCACCGTTTGTACGGCGGGCTATTTTTCTAATTTTGGAATAAAATAAAACCGACTTTTTTTCTGCCAAACTGCCTTGCATTTGGAGTTTGTGCCTGCGTTTGCAGACTTTAAATTTCCAGAGTGCAAAATCGGCAGTGTTGCGGCGTTTTAAATCTCGGTGACTATGGCGTCGGCGAGGCCGTAATCTATCGCCTGCTGCGCGGTCATGAAGAAATCCCTGTCGGTGTCGGCCGCGATTTTTTCTATCGGCTGTCCGGAGGCGTCTGAAAGTATTTTATTTAACTCCTGCCTCATGCGCTCAAGCTCCATCGCCTGAATGTGCATATCCACGGCAGTGCCCGTCATTTCGCCCATTATCAGGGGCTGGTGTATCATAACTCTCGCGCTCGGGAATAGAAACCTCTTGCCTTTCGGCGCGGCGCTTAGAAGTATCGACCCCATGCTCATCGCTATCCCCGTGACTACGACTTTTACAGGAGCTTTTATAAGCTTCATTGTGTCGTATATGGACATTCCTGCGCTTATAGAGCCACCGGGAGTGCTCATGTAAAAAGTTATTTCCTTTTCGTGGTCGAGCATATCGAGATACAGCAGCTTGGCTACGGCGGCCGCCGCGGTTTCGTCGGTTATGGCGTCCCAGAGAAAAATTTTGCGGTCGTCGAGAAATCTCTTGGCTATCTCGTTCGAGATTGGTGCCTTGTTGTCCTTTTTATTTTCGCATTCTTCGTTCATATCTATTTGTCTTTTGAAATTTCAAAAATCGCGTATCCCGACATTAAATTCGGCATAAACGCGCACGGTGTTTCCCAGTCGGCGCGCAAAAAATGGCGCCTATGTATTCTTATATCGTTTTTAGAGCAGAATTCCTTAAAGGAATTTACAGAAATTTGATTCGTTGGCCTGGAACTTTCCCAGGGTTCCGGATAAACTTCGTTCACAATTCTTCTTCCGGTGAGGGCGATTGAGAGCCTGTTTTGCCAGTAGCCGTAGTTTACAAAGCCCACCGCGACCCTCCTCGCGACCCTCAGCGATTCAAATACGACTTCCCCAGCGTTTTCAAGCTCCGGTAGAGTCCGCGAACACACTATCCAGTCGAACGAGTTGTCGCCGAATGAGCGCAACAGCTCCATAATATCTCCGTGGTAGGCGTTGACTCCGCGTTTTATGCAGTGCGAGATTTTTTCAAAGTCCATGTCCACTCCCACCGCATACACGTCTTTCAGCCTTACGAGCTCCGCAAGCAGTATTCCGCGTCCGCAGCCGAGATCCAGCACGCTTTCGCCCCTCGACACCCACTCGCTTATCGCTTTGAGTTCGATTTTCTTTTTCAGGCTCGATTTTGTCTTGTCTTCCGGCATATCGTTTAGGCGTCGAGGAAAAATTCGACGAGTTTATAAAGTTTGGGAGAGTGTATCAGGAAGGAGTCATGCCCCAAATCGCTCTTTACTTCGGCGTAAGAAGCCGTCTTGTGCAGGCGCAGGAGCGCGCGTACTATTTCCCTGTTTTGCTCGGGCGGGAACAGCCAATCTGACGTAAACCCCACGACGAGCGTCTTTGCCTTGACTCCGGCGAAAGCCCCCTCAAGCGTTCCCCCGCCGTAAGCACGCAGGTCGAACAGATCGAGAGCACGGGTGAAATAAAGATACGTGTTCGCGTCAAAGCGGTTCACGAAAGACTGCCCTTGGTGGTGCAGATAATTTTCAATCTCAAACGACGGCTTAAATATGCCTGAATTTGCAAAGGCAGCCTTGTGCTCGCGGCCGAATTTGCCCTCCAGACCCTTGTCGGATAGGTATGTTATGTGCGCCATCATTCTGGCTATGCTAAGCCCCACGCTCGGGGTTCTGTCGAGCGCATAATTGCCGCCGTTCCACACCGGATCCTGCATTATCGCCGACCTGCCGACTTCGTTGAAGGCGATCGCCTGCGCGTTGATTCGCGATGTTGTCGCGAGCGCGCATATCCGCTCGACCCTGTCAGGATAGTCTATTGCAAGCTGCAAGACTTGCATTCCGCCCATTGAGCCTCCTATGGCCATCATCAATTTTTCTATCCCGAGATAGTCAACGAGCCTCATCTGCACTGCGACAATATCGCGTATTGTCACAGCGGGAAAGGACAAATTGTAGCGCTCGCCGGTCTTTGGGTTTATTGAGGACGGCCCCGTCGTGCCGCGGCAGCCGCCTATGCAGTTGGCGCATATTATGTAGTATTTGTTTGTGTCGAGCGGCTTGGAGGGCCCGATTATATTGTTCCACCAGCCCGATTTCCTGTCGCTTAATGAATAGACTCCCGCGCAGTGGTGGTCGCCGGTGAGGGCGTGGCATACGAGTATCGCGTTGGATTTTTCGTCGTTTAAGCGCCCGTAAGTTTCGTAGCGTACGTTAAACGAGTCAAGGTGCCCGCCAAGTTCAAAATCAAGCGGTTCTTCGCACTTGAAATCCGAGTAGGCGACTAATCCTACCTCTCCCTGGTAGTCGTCGGAGGGAAATATGAAATCGCTCGAATCGTTCATTTTTCTTCTTGGGCGTCTTTGACTTGGCTTGCGCTTTTTTCCTTAGCGGCGGAGGCCTGCGGCTGCGCGCGCTCCGATTCCTGCGGGGGGGCGGGGGCTATGTTTGCTTCGGCGGATTTTATTATGTCGCTGGCCATGCGTTCGGTGACGAGCTCTAACCTTACGCTTTTGCCGTTTCTCAACACTTTAAACACTGCTGTTTCCGACGGGCGTATGAAGAATGTCTGTGCGCGCAACTCTGTATTGTTTGATACCTTTTTGGAATTTATCTCGATAATTTCGTCGCCAACCATAAATCCCGCCTTTTTTGCGGGCGCGTTTTCGGCGACAAATTCCACGACGACTTTTGTGCCGTTCGCCGGGTCCGGGACGTCTTTTGCCAAAAGCCCGAACCAGCTGTATATCGGCTCTCCGCAAATCATTATGTCGTCGCGTATTTTGGCTGCGGCGCGCGCGGGCAGTATAAAGCTTCCGCCTATTTCAGGGAGGGAGGCTACTATCATTCCGGCGAATTTGCCGTCGAGTGTAAAAACCGCCCCTCCTGTGCTTCCCCGCGGCGCAGGTATGTTTGTTCTGACGTACACTGTCGGAAGAAACCTTCCGCCAAATTCTATGTTTTGCCCGGTCGCCATTCCCATGCGCGGAGAGGCTGCAAACCCCATTTCATGGGAGATTGAAACAAGCACAGTAGCCGGCTTTACAGGCTCGGCGGCGGAGTCCATCAAAACCACGGGCAGATCCGCCGACTTGAAATTGCCTGCTATCTTTATTACAGACACTGTCGTTATGGGGTCGAATCCCACATTTTCGGCGTCAAGAAGGCGGCCGTTGTATTCTATCCAAAGCTTTTGTGCGCCCCTTGTTATGAATGCGCTCGTCATTACGGCGCCGGTTTTGCTTGCTATGAACCCGGAACCTACATCGAGTATTGTTGTTTTTGCTTCGTTGCCGGCGGAGTCTTTTGAATGAATCTCTTTTTTAGCGTAAACTTTTACTATGCTGTTTTTGTTGTTCTCAAAAAGTGAATATAGGCTTTCTTGAAGCTCGCATGCAGCGTCAAAGCCTGATTCCGCGCGCGCCGCGGCGGCCGCGGACATCGCGGCGGCCAATATGAGCGTCGTTGCGGTTTTTAATATTCGCATAAAAAGTTTCATTTAATAATGGTCTTCGATTTAGGCGTAATCAAGCGTAAACTTGGCGCGCCCGACCGCCTATTTTTCCGCTCAGTCGTCAATCCGGCGGCGACGGTTTCCGGGAGATATTGCGCGCTCCCAAGAATCTACACCGTGTGGGCGTTTTCCCTCATTATGCTCAATTCGCAGAAATGCTCTTGGCAGGAGAACGGTGGCTCGTCGGCATGCGTCTCGCGCTTGTAGTAGGCGCCGTTGGAGTGCAAAAATGTTGCGAATTTATTGTCTTTGAGCATGGAATCGAGTATTTCGTCGCAGATTCTCGCCTTTATATCGGCATCTTCTATCGGAAATATACATTCTATGCGCTTGAACATGTTGCGGGTCATGATATCTCCGCTTCCGGCAAAGACTTCCGGCTTCCCGCCGTTTTCGAAGTAATATATACGGCTGTGCTCGAGATATACGCCGACTATACTCCGAACGGTTATGTTTTCGCTCATGCCTTTTACTCCCGGAACAAGCCCGCATATTCCGCGGACAATCATGTCTATCTTGACCCCTGCGTTGGAGGCGCGGTAGAGGGCGTCTATCGAAGACTGCTCTATTACCGAGTTTACCTTTATTATTATGCGGGCCTTTTTGCCTGCCTTCGCATGGGCTATCTCGCGCTCGACGAGCTCTATAAATTTTGAATGGAAGCAGAAGGGCGCAACCCAGAGCTTCTTAAATTCGGGATTTAGGACTTTGCCCGTAAGCGTATTGAATAAGTCCGCCACTTCCGAGGCTATTTCGGCGTTTGCCGTGAATAGGGAGATGTCGGTGTAGAACTTGGCAGTCTTGGAGTTGTAATTGCCGGTTCCCAAATGGGCGTACCTTCTCAATTTTCCGTCGTCCTCTTTCCTCACCACAAGGCATGTTTTGCAGTGTGTTTTGTAGCCTACGATTCCGTATAAAACGTGGACTCCGCACTCCTCCAATTCGCGCGCCCACTGAATGTTGTTCTCTTCGTCGAAGCGCGCTTTTAGTTCTATCAGCACCGTCACTTGCTTGCCGTTTGCCGCCGCTTTTTTAAGCGAGTTTACTATCGGAGAGCCGCGGCTTGTGCGGTAGAGCGTCATCTTTATCGCCAGCACTTTGGGGTCCGCCGCGGCGGAAGCCACAAAATCCTCAACCGGATTAAAGCTGTCGTACGGGTGGTGGAGCATTCTGTCGCGCTCGCGGATTACGGAAAATATGTCGTCGCCGCTCTTGAAGCAGTGGGGCAGAAACGGCTTAAACGGCGGAAATTTCAAATCGGGCCGTTCTATCATGTCGTAAACTGCGGCAAGGCGCGCGAGATTCAGCGGGCTTCCGTTGATTTTATAGACAAAGCTTTCGTCGAGGTCGATTGCGTCCACGAGCTCTTTCAGGGCGGTTTCACTCACGCAGCTTTCTATTTCGAGCCTTACGGCGGCGCCTTTCCTGCGGTTGTGAAGCTCGTTTTCTATCGTTTGAAGCAGATTTTCCGTTTCTTCGTCGTCGAAGTATAAGTCGGAGTTGCGCGTTATCCTAAATATTGCGCCGCCGCGCACCTTGTATCCCGGGAAAAGCTCCTCCGCAAAATACTTTATAGTGTCGCTCAAATACACCAAACGCATTTCTCCGTCTTTGCCGAAATTGTCCATTTTTATGAAGCGCGGCAAAATCGGGGGAATCGGGACTATCGCTATGTCGCTCGGCGCGCGCCTAATTGTCGGGTTTGCTATTTGCAGCAGCACATACAATCCCTTGTTGCGCAAGTGTGGAAACGGATGGGCGGGATCGACGGCAAGCGGCGTAAGGGCGGGGTATATATTGTCGTCGAAGAATTTTTTTAGCCACGCCTTCTCTTCCGCGGAACATTCCTTCGGAGTCTTGAAGAAAATTTTCTCCTTGCGAAGGGCGGGCATTATTTCGTCCGCCCAGACCCTGTATTCGTCGTCGTTCATCGCAGAGGTTATTTCGCTTATCCTCCTGAGCTGTTCGCGCGGGCCGAGACCGTCGAACCCCACTTCCAGCACGCCCGATTCAAGCTGCTGTTCAAGTCCCGCGACGCGTATCTCGAAAAATTCGTCGAGATTGTTGCTTACTATCGAGAGGAATCTGAGCCTTTCAAGCAGGGGGAACGACGGCTCTGAGCACAAATTCAATACCCTTCTGTTGAAGGCGAGCCAGCTAAGCTCCCTATTGAAGTATTTATTTTCGTGGTGTCGGGCTGATGTCATATTTTAATCCTTCTCGTATGCGCGCGCAAATTAGGCGGCTTATATAAAGACGCTTTTTGCGCGGCGTAAGTTCAAACAACTTTGCGGAAAAACACGCGTTTAGAGTTTTACGGCGCTGTGGCAAACTGCGGCGCCAAATGCCAATCAGGGTGCAAAAATCCAAACGCTGCCGCATTCCGCCGCAATTATATAAGGCAAATTTGTTAGATTTTTGCAAGGGCCTGCTCGAAATCCGCGATAATGTCGTCTATGTGCTCGAGCCCCACGGACACTCTTATTAGTTCGGGGAGTATCCCTGTCGCCTTTTGCTCCTCGTCGGAAAGCTGCCTGTGGGTTGTGCTCGCCGGGTGGAGGACTCCCGTGCGGGTGTCGGCAACGTGTATTACAAGCGCCGCGAGTTCCAGCGAGTTTAAAAGTTTTTCCGCGGCGGCTCTTCCGCCCTTCGGCCCGAACGTCATCACTCCGCCGCATGCTTTCAGGTATTTTTTTGCAAGCCCCGCGCTCGGGGAATTTTTCAAGCCCGGGTATTCCACCCATTCGACTTTCGGGTGCGAGGCAAGGTATTCGGCAAGCTTCATGCCGTTTTCGCTGTGCTTTTGCATTCTAAGCGGCAGCGTTTCCAGATTCATATTCGTAAGCCACGCATTCATCGGCGACATCATCATTCCGAAATCGCGCATTACGTGCGTGCGCGCCTTTGTTATGAAGGCGAGGTTCCCGAAAGTCTTTGTGTAAACGAGCCCATGGTAGCTTTCGTCGGGCGTAGTCAGCCCCGGGAATTTGTCGGACGCTGAATAGTCGAAGTCGCCCTTGTCGATTACTATGCCTCCGAGGCTGCATGCGTGCCCGTCGGCGTACTTTGAAAGGCTGTGTATTACAATGTTTGCGCCGTAATCGAAAGGCCTGCAAAGGTAGGGCGTTGGGAAAGTGTTGTCAACGGCGAATGGAATGCCGGCGCGGCGCGCAACATTCGCAAACTTTTCAAAGTCGAGCACCTTTACGCTCGGGTTTGACAGGCTTTCTCCGAATATTAGCTTGGTATTCGGGCGCACAGCCGCGAATATTTCATCTTCCGATGCGTCTTGGTCAACGAAGGTGGTCTCTATGCCAAGTTTCTTAAAAGAGTGCCCGAGAAGGTTGCTCGTTCCGCCGTAAATTGTGCCTGCGCTAACTATGTGGTCTCCGGCTTCGCAGAGGTTTGTGACGAGAATCGACGTTGCGCTTTGTCCGCTCGAACAGGCTATCGCGCCGACTCCCCCTTCAAGGGCGGTCATCTTTTTCTCTAAAACCTCCACGGTGGGATTCGAGAGGCGCGTATAGAAGTGCCCTGAAATTTCAAGGTCGAAAAGCTTCGCGAGCTCTTCGGCGGTGTCGTACTTAAATGTTGTGCTTTGGGCGATTGGCGCAACGCGCGGCTCTCCGTTTTTAGGTTCCCAGCCCGCCTGGACGGCGAGCGTTTCAATGTGCAGATTCTTTTTCATATTCTATCCTTCAAATGCGTACGTTTCTTTTAAAAGCCGCGCAAGCGCCTCGAAATCGGCGGGGGGGCGGGCGGTCACATCTATCTCAACACCGTCGCGGACGGGGTGGGGCAGCCTGAGCCTCCGTGCGTGCAGCATTACGCGCTCCGGCGGGGGTATTTCGCGAAATTTATTCTTTTGAAATTTATAGGTGTAGTCGCCCATGATTGGAAAGCCGAGGTCCGACATGTGCACTCGAATCTGGTGGGTTCTGCCCGTGTATATCTTGCACCTTACAAGAGCCGCTTTGGCGCCGTACTTTTCTTCTACAAACCATTCCGTGTGGGCGTCGCGGCCGGTTGAATCGTCGCATACGCACATCTTTGTCCGGAAGGACGGGTGGCGGCCGATATTCTTTTTTATGCAGCCGCTCCTGACGGTGGGAACTCCGGATATCAACGCGATATACTCCTTGTCAATCTCGCGCTTCCCAAATAGCTCTACAAGCCCGTAGTACGCGGCGTCGGTCTTGGCGAGAACCATTACTCCGGAAGTTTCCTTGTCGAGCCTGTGGACGATGCCCGGGCGCATTGCGCCGCCCGCAAGGCTCAGTGCGCAGTGCGAGCTCATCGCATGGACGAGCGTGTCGGGGCCCGTGCCGCTCCCGGGGTGGACTGTCATTCCGGCGGGCTTGTTAACCACTACGACGTCTTCGTCCTCGTACAATATTTCAACAAAAATGTCCGCGGGCTCTATCGACGTTGGCGGGGGCTCGGGAAGCTCAGCTTCGAGCGTGTCCCCGGGATTGAGTATAAATTTCTTGCCGATAGGCTTTCCGAGTAGAGTCACTTTCCCCGCCGAAAAGCTCTCCAAAAGGCGCGAGCGGGAAATTCTGTCGGACAGAAATGCGGCGAGCGCCTTGTCGGCGCGCATCGGCTCCGCTCCTTCCGGGTGCGTGTATGTCGCAGTTTCTGGCATATTCCGGTTTTGCCGCGCGGCGTCGGCGCTATGATTTTAGGTATTGAGGGTTTAATTTTTCTATGCCTTCGCCGACAAACAGCCCGTCCTTGCGCACAACTTTGCCGTCAAATTCTATCGTTCCGCCGCCCCATTCTGGAGTTTGAATGCAAACCATATCCCAGTGTATGCGCGAGCGGTTGCCGTTGTCGGCGGTCTCGTACGACTGGCCGGGAGTGAAGTGGAATGAGCCCGCGATTTTCTCGTCGAAGAGTATGTCGCGCATGGGCTTGTTTATGTACGGGTTGAAGCCCATTGCGAACTCTCCTATGTACGATGCCCCCTCGTCGCTCGCAAGTATCTTTTTTAATTCGGCTGTCTTTGAGGGCGATTTCGCGTCGACAATTTTTCCCTTCTCGAAAACGAGCGTTATAGAGTCGAATGAAATGCCGTTGTAAACGGTCGGGGCGTTGTAGAACACGACACCCTCTACCGAATCGCGCACGGGGGCAGTGAAAATTTCTCCGTCTGGAATATTGTACTGCCCGCCGCATGGAATTGCGGGGATAGACTTTATCGAAAAGCTCAGGTCGGTGCCGTTCCCGTATATCCTAACTTTGTCGGTGGATTCCATTAGCCTGCGGACGGCCTGCATGCCTTCCTCCATCTTGTCGTAATCCATAGTGCAGACCTCAAAATAGAAGTCCTCAAAGGCGCTTGAGCTCATCTGCGCCTGCTGTGCCATTGCGCAAGTGGGCCAGCGCAGAACAACCCATCTTGTCTTGTTGACGCGCCAGTCAACGGAGGGCTTCATCGCCTTGGCAATTTTTGCCATGTTCGCCTGGGGGACGTCGGAGTTCTCGAATATGTTGGAGGAGCCCCTGACCGCGATGTAGGCGTCCATTTTCTTCATCTTTGAAAGCGAGCATTCGGCTTCAACCGCGAGGCGCTCGTCGGATGCGGCGAGCGCGAGGGCGCGGTTTATGCGCGGATTTGAAACGTCCACATGCGGGAACGCCCCGCGGGAAACTACTTCATCGATGAGAGCCTCTACCATCTCGGAGGGCGTCTCGGATACGTCTATGAGTACGTGTTCTCCGGCGGCGACTTTCGTTGAGTGCCCGCAGAGAGTCTTTGCGAGTTTTATATATCTCGGATCCATATTACGGTTGGGAAAAAGTTATCTAATATATTTATCGTGAATTTTACAAAATGTGAAGGCGCTAATTGAAAAAATTAGATTTTTGTCATATCGGGCTTTTTGGGGGACATATCGGGAGATTGGGTGTCGAAAATCGACTTCGGGAGGCTGTCGCGCAGATTTGCGGATTCAAAGCGCAAAATATCTTTATCGCGCGAGGATTCGTCCCGCAATTCCGCTTCCCGCATAATCCACCGCGAATCGATTTTTTTTACAGAGGCGAGCTTCAGGGTTTTTAGCGGCCGCGAGTCTGAACTTAAAATTTGAGCCTGTACGGGAGAGCTAAATTCGCGTGAAAGCGCGAGCCTCACGGAATTTTGCCCCGCCGCCGCGGAGTCATGGGGCGCGAGCCTGAAAAAATGGACTGCCTGGCCTATTCTGCCGGCTCCCTCATAGGCGGGCTTCCAAAATTTGTAGGGCATCAGCAAGTCGAACGGGGAATATAAAAAACCCTCCGCGAGGGGCTTCGACCATTCTGTCGGCGGCAATTCCACAAACGAGCCGTTTGAGAGCTTGAATACTTTAGGCTCGGCGGGGTTGTTTATTAAAATATAGTCGGCGATGCATTTTTCAGCAGTCTGCCCGCCGCGCGGCCCAAAAACCCTTATGCGGGTCTTGTCGTAGCCTTCGCCGGTTTTCGTCCCGAAGATTTCCCCCGTGTAGCAGGTCTGCTCTCCTTTGCGGGGGCGGTGGGTTATGGTAAAGCCCATGCAGTAGTCTCCCGAAATTCCCGCTCGGGAAAATTCGCCCCACATTTCATTTGCCTCCTCCGCGGAAAGCGGGCGCACGGAATTTGTGTCGGCCCCGCCGCGCGGCGCGGCTGACGAGCTTAAAATAAAAATGAGCGCCGCAATAGCGCCCATAACTGCCGTAAACAGCTTACGCATCAAAGTTATTTCTTGGCGGGCGCTGCCGAATTAGCGGGCGTTTCCGATTTAGCGGGAGTTTCCGATTTAGCTGGGACAGCTACCGTCGCGGTCGCGCTCTTATTTTCCGCCTTTGTTTTGGTTTCCGCCACAGCGTCGAGGGGATTGGATTTCTTCGCGTCGGATTTTCCGGATTCCGGCGCGACGGCGACTATCGAGGGAACTTTTTGCATTTGCGGCTTGTCGGACGCCGAATAGACGTACCCGAGGTACAGCCCGGCTGATATCACGAAGAAAAGCACGCAAAGCTTTACGGTTGTCTTTGTTAGAACGTTAGTAGTTTCCCCGCCGAAAATTCCCTCGGCTGCTCCGCCTCCGAGGCTTGCGCCCATGCCGGAATTTGCGTTCGGGCGCTGCATGAGAATCACCAGCACCAAAAGCAGGCACACGATGATTAGTATGAGGGTAAACAATCCTATAAGAATGGAACTCATTTATAATATCCTCTTATTTAAATCCAATTAAAGGCATATAGTTTGATTAAAAATCCGCCTGAATCAACACTTTTTTATTAAAGGCAATTGGGAAAATCCGGAAAGGGCGGAAGGGAATGTTGCGCGCAAAACAAAATTGTATGGCAAATATTTTATTGATGCCCGCTAAATGCCTGGGGGCGGGAGGCGGATTTTTTGCACTTTTTGCGCTGTTTCCATTATTGAAATATTTTTTTGTTTAAGCGCGCTACTGCCGCTGCCGCAGATAAGATTATTGCAAAAATGCCGCAATGCCCGATGATTTTAATTCTTTTCCGATAGTCCATATATTTTATTTTGCGAAGCGGGTTTAGGCGCTCGCAAAGACTGCTGTATTGTTTGACATGCAATTTATATTTTGATAATTTTTTTTACATGAAAAATTTTATTTTAGTTTTGAAGGCATTGGCTATTGTGATGGCTTTCTGTCTTTTTGGCGAAGCGCGCGCCGAATTTGAGGAAGTACCGGTTCCCAAAGACGGCTTCAAGGCCGAGTATTCTCAGGAAGTGGAGAATTACCCCGCGCTTCGCGGCATGAATCTTGTATCGTGCTTTAAATACGACGAGCGAGACATTGCGGATCTTGCCGCATGGAAAGCCAACCTCATACGCTGGCAGATAAGCCGTTACTACAAGCGCCCAGGCAAAAACAGGGATATTGCCGACTACGACAAGTGGATAGATTCCGAGATTGAAAAAATAAGGAAAATCTCGCAAATGGCGCGCAAGCACGGGATAAGGATTGTCATAGAAATGCACACTCCTGTGGGCGGGGTCGCAAAGAACAGCGATATGATGATGTTTTACGAGCCGCCATACGCGGAACATTTTGTGGAGGTATGGCGGAAAATCGCGCGCGCATTGAAGGGCGACGACACGATATTTGCGTATGATTTGATAAACGAACCCGTCCAGAGCCGTCCACCTGTAATCGATTATTTGACACTCCAATACGCGGCGGCGAAAGCTGTAAGGGAAATAGACCCGTCAAAGCCCATAATAGTTGCAAGCGACGGCTGGAACAATCCTGCGACGTTTAAAAAACTGCGCCCGCTTCCGCTGAAGGACATTCTCTATTCCGTGCACATGTACCGCCCCCACGAATATACGCACCAAGGAATCCAGTCTGGGACAAATATGGACGACATACGCGCGGGAAGAACCGTAAAGTACCCGTCAGAGAAATTTTCAAAGGCGGACATTGCGCGCGAGCTTTCGCCGGTCACAGATTTTGAGGAAAAGTACGGCGCGAAAATATTCCTGGGAGAGTTCGGGCTGGTGCGCTGGGCGCCCAATGGGGGAGAATATTTGAGGGACTGCATAGAATTTTTTGAATCGCGCGGATGGAGCTGGGCAAACCACGCCTACCGCGAAACATACGACGGATTTTCACCCGAGCATTCGGACGACGTAAACGTGAAGGAAAAGGATTTGAACAATCCGCGAATGAAAGCTCTTTTGGAGGGTTTCTCTAAAAATAAACCGCTTAGATAATCGCGGGTATTTTGAGATTCTATCCAATGCGGTGAAGTTTGCGTAGAGCCCTATTATATTTATTGAAAGCTGTATTTTTATTATCGCGGGCGGGCATTTGTTAGCCCGCTTGTTTTTTTTGATAGATAGGCTGCAAAATAGAAAATTGATTTTTATGCGAGCCGAAAATTTTTAATTTACCTATTCGGAAAAGTGTAAAATATTTTTCTCAGGCTAAACTTTCTTGGCGATACAAAAAATCTGTGCGGCAAACCATATAGACAATGCGCCGCAATAAAAAACGGGCGCAGTAAAAATATCTTCGCCTCCGCGGCAACCGCTGTCAAATCCCAATATCGGAAGCTTTATAGAGCAAGTAAAGAAAAAATATTTGCGTCCGCGCGAGGAAGAGTTTTATCGCCTACACAGATATTTTTTACCGCGTGTCTGGCGGCAGCTCGCAGCCGCATAAAAACGCCGTTACACGGGTTTTAGCGGGATAAACGTTAATGCACAGTGCGCAAAGATTATTTGCGCCTGCGCGCGGCAAATAAGAATGCAAACAGACCAAAAATCGCCGCGATTGCCGAGGGCTCGGGAACTTGCGTGAAGCTTATAGTTAGCATATTGCCCTCCCATGCGAAATCCGCGAGAGCCCCCAAGAGATTCTTGGCGATGAAGTCGCTGTTTGCGTCGCTTTCGTCAAAGCCTGCAAGCGAGTCGGCAAGTATCAGAGTGTATGCGGGTTCTCCGATAAGCAGCGAGGCGTCGAATCCGTTGAAATCTATCCCTATTTTATCGCTTCCTTCCCTCGAAAGCTCTCCGAGAGAAAGCGTGTAAATGCCCGCATCAAATGAATTCGCATTGGCTATTAAGATGTCTCCCGAAGACAAAACCGCATTCGCGAACATTGCGCCGTCGCCAAGCGCACCAAATTTTCCGCCGTCGAGTATTAAGGTTCCATTTGGGGAAAACGACTGGTTTTGAAAATATAAAGTGCCGCCCGATACTGTGATTGAATCTACAAGATATCCGGTAGCGGAGCTTGTTTGGGACTTGTCGGAAAATATCATCGTTTGGCTGTGCGTAGCGGATTTGTCCATCTTTATATGAAACTGCTCGCCGCCTGTATTACTAAATACTCCCTGCCAGGCTGCGTCGGTCTTATTGGTGAAGGTCATGGTGGTCTTGTGCTCGGCGGCGTTGTAAGTTTCGGTCATTCTGAGCGTCGCAATGCCGTTTAGCCCGCCGATGGTTATGTTGCTGTCGAAGGCCTCCGAAGGGTCGAAGGTGTCCGCCCTGTTGCCGAGCTTGTAGTTTATGTCCCATTCTGAAAGGCAGTCATGGTTCACTGTGCTCTTGTAAGTAGTGTCAAAGTTCACAACACCGTTTACTATGAAGTTTGTCACCCCCGTATTTAAGATTATTCTTTGCGAATTTAAATCTTCCGACGAGGTATATCCTGGGGTTTGCATGAAATTAAGGTCTCCGTCGAGTTGGAATGTGCAGTTTTTCTGCACAGTTGTTGTTTGCCATACATTTGGGCTGGTTTCTATCGATTTCAACTCATTTGTGATTTTCAACGACATACCCTGATTGTATTGCGATGTGTAGGAGGACTTATTTGTAATATTCATGTCGCCAAAAACATGGTATGTGTTCCCCATATAGTTTGTCGTACCTCCTCCTATCATATCACCGCCGATTGTGATATTCATTCTTGCGGCATTCCAGTAAACATTGGCATAGTCCAATGTCACATTGAGGTTCCCCGCAATGTGCAAATCGGTATTGGCAGCGGCTATGATAGTTACGTCAGGGGTGGCAGTTGAGGATGCGGATGTTGGGTGGAGGCTTATATTGTAATTCAGATCGTGTATAGTTATTGGAGTGCCTGAATATCCAGACACCAATCCTGTTTGAATATTCGTGTCTATCGTGACCCAGAGATTATTGTTGGCGCCGGGCTTGGTGACTACTCCGTCGCTCGTCTGCCAAATTACATCTGAATTAAAATATGGCGAATTTGCCCAAAGGCCTTCGGTTTTAAAATCTTTTGTGCAGTATAAGTCTATGTATTCCGAGTCTTGGGCGATGGCGGAGAAAAAAGGTATAAAAAGGAGAACAGCTGCAGTGGTAAAATTAAGTTTCATATATAAATCAAAAAACTCAAATTCCATAAATGTCAATATATTTTAAAGATATAAAAATATATTAAACTTGGATTACAATGGAATAATGCCGTCGCCTTGAATGCTTAGATGTAAAAAACGAGAAAATCCTAGAATAAAAGTATGCAGGCGCATCTCGCGCTTGAACGCCTATGCGCTTCCAAGTTTGTCAATCACAAGGGCGAAATTTTTGGGCAGAGGCGCGCATATTTCATTTGCGCCGAGCTCGGGACAGTTGAAGTCAGATCCGTTGAATGAAATTTTCTGCAAGTGCAAAAATAAATGCGGGTAGATTGGCTTCTCGAATTTCTCCCCGCGCTTTAATTTATAGTTGCCCTTGAATTGCGAGGTAAATATTTGCCCGCCGCGCGAATAAACCGATTCCCCTATTATCTTTAAGCCTTTTTCCGCCGCATGCAGGCGTATTTGATGCGGCCTTGCGCTTGTCGAGCGCGCGCGCCATAATTGAAAATCCCTAAAATCCTCCGCAAGCTCAAAGGCGGTTTTGCATTTTTTGCCGTACCTGTGCGAGACAGTCCATACGCGCCTATTTTCATTTTTTACAATCGGGAGGTTTACCTCAAAATTTTTCGGGAGATTCTGGGATTTACGGGCAAGCAAAATAAATTCGTAGGTTACATATCCCGAGCCTTCTGCGTTGCGCAACACTGCCGCCGTACTCTTGTCGCACGCGATAACGCATGCGCCCGATACTTCGTAGTCGCATTGCAGGGCGCAAAAGGGCGACTTTATTCCGAGCCTTTCGAGCTCGGGTTTTCCCGCCTGCTTCCTTATTGCAGCCACTATCGGGGCATACTGCATCTCGTAAGGCTCAGCTGCCTCATGCGGCATAGCGGGAGAGCCAGAATACGGCTCGAAAAGAGTGTCGGCGGGCTTGGATATTGCGGCGAAAATCCCTTTTTTTGCGCACAGCACGTCGAGCCGCGCGGGATGGTCGAATAGAGTTTTTTGGGGGAACCCGATTTTATCCGGAATCACCTCTAGGGAGTTGCCGCTTTCTTTGCCCTCTTGCGCCGCGCACTTGGCTTTTTGAGCAGTATTTTTCACAAAAGCATTTGCTACGGAAGTTGGTAATTCGCCGCTTTCTTCGACATTATTTTTTGTCGTAGGGCATTCGCGGGCTGCCGCGCGCGGGCAGGCTTCCGTATTTTGCTGGGCGGTTTCGTTTTCTGCCGGCTGCGAGGCGCTTTGCGTATCGTCCTTTTCGGGCATATTTTTTTCTTTCGTCAGTGCGGGGCGCGATGAGTTTTGCCGGAGCATTTTTTTTGTATGTTTATCACTACAAACGCGCGCAAGCCGAAGCCACGGGCGCGCCTGGCGGGTTTGACTCCGGCGGGTTTTTATCAGTCCGGAAATTTTGCATCGAGCACGTCGCGCGTCTGCTTTTCGCGGAATGCTTCGAGCTTCTGCGCGTAGGCATCGTCGGATAGCGCGAGCATTTGCACCGCCGCAATCGCCGCGTTTACCGCGCCGGCTTTTCCTATCGCAACTGTGAGAACGGGAACTCCGCGCGGCATCTGGACTGTTGAAAGCAGCGAGTCCATTCCGTCTGTCGCCCAGCCTTTCATCGGAACCCCGATTATCGGAAGGCGCGTGTGCGCGGC
>URAJ01000015.1 GCA_900545715.1 uncultured Opitutales bacterium | reverse complement strand
CTGCCGAAGTACGCGGCAGAGGTGCCTTTTTTGAAAATACGCGGCGTTTTCCGCCTGATCGCCCCGCGTCCTTTTATTTTCGAGCGGCACGAACAGCGTCGGCTTTTTGAGCGCGATCAGCTCGAACGCGGCGCCCGCCATGAGCTGCGTCTCTTTCTTAGTGTCGGGATTATAGACACCTACGGAGCATCTGAGAACCCCCGGCTCTTTGAGTGTGCCCGCCTTGATTACAGCCTTGCCGTTTTTGTCTGTAATGCCGCAGTCGTTTAAGGTCGGGTTTATCCCGTCCTTGCTAACGCTGCTCCAAAAGCGGATTCCTGCTTGCGGCTTGTCCGATCTTGAGACTTCAAGCAAAAATTCAGCCGGCTCGCCCTGCTTGTATTGGGAGCCGTCGCGGGAAGCTTTTAGACGCATTTTCAAGTCGCCGTCGGAAAGGGTCTCGGCCACAAGAGACACCGCGCTCACGGCGAGTATTCCCAGAATCGAAACAAATTTTTTATTCATACAAATTACGCATTAGCCCCATTTATTTTTTTTTCAACTCTTTTTGGCGATTTGATAAAATATGATTATCCCATATATCTTGACAAAAGCCGCGATTGCAGAAAATATCTTTTAAATTTACAGTATAGAAATGAACGCAACAGTATTTTCCCCGCTAAAAGATTGTCCGCAACCTCCGCTCACGGACACACAAAAACGCATTCTCGAGCTGAAAAAAGAGCGAGACGCCGTAATACTCGCGCACAACTACGTATGTCCGGAAATACAGGACGTCGCCGACTATGTCGGGGACTCGCTCGGCCTTTCAAGGCAGGCAAAAAAAGCCGGCGCCAAGGTCATCGCCTTTGCGGGAGTTGACTTCATGGCGGAAACCGCAAAAATATTAAACCCCGACAAGACAGTTGTAATCCCCGACCGCGCCGCGGGCTGCTCGCTTGAAGAGTTGTGCGAGCCACTCGAACTGGCGGCCTTTAAAAAGAAGCACCCGGGCGCCCTTGTAATATCCTACATAAATTGCGGAGCGGGCGTGAAGGAGCTAAGCGACATAATTTGCACGAGCGGCAACGCCCTCGATATAGTGCGCCAAATTCCCGCAGACAGGGAAATAATATTTTGCCCCGACCAAAACCTTGGCTCATGGATAATAGAGCAAACCGGGCGCGATATGATTCTCTGGAACGGGTATTGCCGCGCGCATGTCCAGTACAACGCCGACGAATTGCTCGAAGCCAAAAAAGCTTTTGGCGGGGCGCCGCTCGTATGCCATCCGGAGTGCCCGAAGGCTGTGCGGGACGTCTCGGACTGCGTGTGCAGTACGGAAAAAATGATAAAATTCTGCCGAGAAAATCCCTCCGACAAATTCATAATAGCAACAATCGTCGAGATGATACACCGCCTCAGGCGCGAAATTCCCGACAAGACCTTCATCTCCGCGCCCGTCTCCGGCAAGCCAGCCCAACATTGCCGCGACATGCTCTCCAACACGCCGGAAAAGCTCTTAAAGTGTCTCGAAACGCTCGAGCCGCGAATAGAACTTTCGGCGGAAGTCATAGAGAGGGCTCGGAAGCCGATAGAGCGGATGCTCGAGATGTCTTAAAGCTTCGCGCAAGGCAAATGGGATTTAGGGTTTTTCTGCCCAAATCCGCCGCGGAGATTTTTTATCGGTACTGGCTTGTCGCCACCTGCATAAGGCGGGAAGCACTGCTTTTAGAAATAATCTTACCAATACTTGTAAAAAATCTGCCGAACGAGAAAAAATTTCTTTTTCCGAGGAATTGAACCAACCAAAAACCAACAGCGATTGAACGCGTGTACCGCCTTAACCGTCGGCTGGATAGCCAACCCGAGCCAAGCCCATTGCAATTTGCCATTCGCGCCGACTTTACTTGCAGTTAGAGAGTAAAACTCCCCCAAAACTTGTAGAAGCGTGAGGAGACATTTTATTAAAAAAATAGAATCTCCGCCAAAAAAAATAGGCAAAAATTTCCGCTTTTTACTCTAATATTAAAAGGGAGGCAAATTTTCCGATTAAATATTTGGACAAAGCGGCGTCTGCCTTGCCGAATTGGAGGTGCAAAAAAAAACCATTCCTCCCAATTAAATTATGGGTAATACGCTGCTATAAAAAACTTAACTATTTAATTATAAGCAATAAGAAATTTTCACCGCCGGAATCTTAAATTTTGGCGTACAAACTAAAAAAAATCTCCCCAAATTACGGGAGCAATATAACCCTAAGACATAAAAATTTTGCTTGCGTTAAACGCGGCGCGAATTTAACTACTAAGCCATATGAACTACCCTATTACCTCATCGAAAACCGCGCTTTCAAAGCGCCCCCGCGATAGGAAGGCGTTTGCGCTCGTACTTTCCCTTGCTCTGATGGGATTTATGGTGCTGTTGGTTGTCACCCTCGCGACAATGGTACAGCAGCAACTAAGGCTGAGCCGTCAGTCTCTGTACGATTTCAAGGCGCGCCAAGCGGCAAAATTCGCAGCATACCAGGCGATGTCGAGAGTCCAAGAAACACTCGGTCCGGACCAGCGCATAACAGCCAACGCGATGATGTTTGAAAAGCAACTCGCGCCCGGTATCGAACAGCTCGAACAGGACGAAAAGTACGAATGGTGGAAAAATCCGATGGGAATAGACCGCGAAGAGGTCGAAAATATATCCTCGGACGACCCCATTTCCGAAAACCGCAACTGGGTCGGAGTATGGTATAGCCATATTCGCCTGCACCCCGACAAAATCGGCCAGGACGAAAAGCGCGAAGAATACATAAGAAGGACTGTTGACGAAGCTGTCACTTGGCTCGTATCCGGAAATAAGGTCCGCGACGAAAACGACACCACAGGCTCGCACTTGCAATACAAGCCCACACAAAAGCTAAATCCCGGGCAATACGTAAGGGCGGTCGCCGAAGGTTCGTATTCAGGGTACGACGACCCTGCAAGCAAAAACGGGCATGTGTTGGTCCCGATTGTGACGCTGAGAAACGACCCTAATCCGGTAACGAACGAAGTCCGCGAAGACGGCAAAGAAACGCGAATCGCATGGTGGGTGTCAGACGAAGGCCAGAAAGCCTCGCTGAATGCAGTAGCCCCCAAGAATTACATTACTATTTTCAAAGACATTGATTACAGGATACAAAGCCTCCCGTTCTACTCCGGCATAAATGGGCTTACCGTGCCGGTATCTGGAAGCGCCGGAATCAAGGCCTTTGAGATCAATAATGACGAAGAATCCGCAGACCCGAATTCAGTCGCCACATTGAGATACCTTACCGACGTAAAGCAAATAGATATACTAAAATCCGGCAATGTTCCCGTCACAACCCAGCTTTCCAAACTATTCTTCCACGGAGTCACGTTTAACACAAAAGGTTTGTTGGTAAACGTAAGAGAAGGCGGCTTCAAAAAAGACCTGTCACTTGGTCTCACCCGCCTCGACTATGCTAATGAAGAGGAAGATCCGGGCGACGAAATCAACGACAACGCCCCCGAATACTTCCCCCGCCCCTACGGAACAGCAGGGTACGAATATAAAACCTCTGCGTACCCGCTCCTGTGGAACGACATGATGGGTAAAAACATCTCGCAGACCCGAATTCAGCCCCGCGGAGAAAAGAGCAAGTTAAACCACGGGATCGGGCACATGTTCCCCCCGCAGATGTTTGTCCACGACGACCTCTCCGGCGGTGACTACGAAGGCGCTTCAACAATCGGCTCGATGCTAAACGAGCTCTTTTCCGACAAATTTCTGTTTAAGGATCCGGGCGGCCCGCTGTGGAGCCAGTTGCGTTCCTACTACAACCTAAGAACTGAAAACGACCCCGAGGAAGGCAAGTTAAAAGACAGAGTGCAGACAGACGACAGATTCGGCTTTAAGCCCGTTGTCAAGCGCTTCCAGATATTCTATGTGCCGACCTTCGTTCATTACGGCGAGCAGCGCTACGGAGTCAGGCTTCACATTATCCCAATGCTGATACTCTACAACCCGTACGACACAAGAATTGCCGGAGACAGCTACTACATCTTGCAGATACAAGCCCGCGAAGAAAATCCGATAGGCTCGTTCAGATTCGCCGTAGGATACCGTTCCGGGGAAAACTTCCAGTGCCTGCGCGATATAAGAACCGAGCTAATTCCGTCGCTTGCCGACAATGTCATAGGCAATGACAACAACATGCGCAGGACTTATATAAAGCTATCGAGGCTCGGCATATGGAACCAGGGCGTCCAGGGCTACCAAAACCCCGACGATGTCAGCAGTTGGATGTGGGACAGCGGTTCCGTAAACAATTCGCTCACCTATCGTTCCAACACTAACGCCAACGACGATATAAATACGCCCCTACCCTATATAATGTCCACAAAGACATTCTTCTATGCAAATAGAATATTGCCCTTGGGGTACGGCACGACCAACAATAGGTCAGGTCAGCTCTCCGTGGCTCCGTGCGAAATCATAGCTCCCAATGCGGTTTCGCAGCAGACCAGAACTTGGAAAAACGACAATACCAACTCCACATACCACTGGAAGGGAATAATAGGCACCGGCAATATCGTTCCGGACCTTACCCAAGCCAGGGCTACAATGGATAAAACCGGGACATGGTCGGCGCGCGTTGCGAGAATTCCGCTGTACCTCAACAATCTGTATATGTCGGCCTACCACGGAAGGTTCGTAAATCCGAACTCCGGCGGAAACACCGACAGAAACAACTATCTATTCCGCTGCCAGCGCGGTATAGCAGCTTACGATTCCAACAATGTTAACACAGATGCCGGAGACGGACTTGTAGGCGACCTAAGATTTATGGCCTACTGCGAAAAGGGCATAGAACCTGGCAAGGCGGTCATATTTGTGATGGAAGACATAGTAGCTTACGTTGGGGACCCCCAAACCGGAAGAGGCACTTCAAGCCTTGTAAAGCAGAACGAAATCGGCCCCAACGGAGCAGTTGAATATAGAGGCCAAGACGAGACTCCGTACGAGGATCGCGCGCTAATGTTGCCGTACGAAGAAGTCGGAACTTTCGGAGGGTGCTTCTATATGGACATTCCGCACCCGGAATCTGAGCACTATCTGAAATATTCGAGCGGTTCAACTTGGGACTACTCCTCGCTCCGCTACGCAAATGTTCTCTTCGACCTCAATCCCGGCTCCAAGTTTTCGGTATGCAATCCCGCATATAACTTGAATATGAGGGACGTCAACAACAACACGCCCCCGACGAACATATCCCAATATTACATAGATATGCAGGACGTCACCGGCTGGCACGCCGGGAACGGAAATATCGCCCGCCCCCTCAATGCCGGTCCGAATATGACGCCTAACGGCTACGGAATGTTCGCATACATGCCTAATTATGAACAAGCAGGTCAACGACTCCCCGAACTAAAGGAGGGGTTAAGGAGGTACTTCTACCGCCAGCTGGGCACGAGAGGCTACCACAAGGAATTGATGCTTAACGTGTGGCTCTGGAAGAGAGACGGATTCAAATTCAATGAAATCCCGACCTCCACAAACAATTCAGGCTCCGGCGTGTACACCGACTATACGCCTGTAATGACACAGATAAGAGGGTATAGAATATATCTGGGCAACGCGCGCCAAAGCTTCCCCGATCCCACACTTGTATATAGCGCAACTACGGGGCAACGCACGGGCGACACGTCCAGGGTGAATTTCCACATGCCCGGACACATCCGCAACAACAGCCGTCTGACATCATTGAGAGCGTTTGAAAAGTTCTACGATACCGACCGGACCGGCATAGCGGAGTTGAACGACGTCGCCGCGGAAAGAGACTACATCACTTCAATGCAGAGTGGAGAAAACGGCGACATAAGTTCGGAAGTTTTCCGCGCCAGATACTATATAAACTGGCTCGCGTTGAATCCGAGGCGCCACTCGGCCAATTATTGGAGGTGGTACGGGCAAAGGATAAACAACGGTCAGGACTTCCTCGGCGACGCTGCGCCTGAGTCTGTAAAGGGCGACCTCAATGGAAGAGTCGTAGAAAGCACCGATTTCGATTACCAGAAGACGCTCCACGACCAAATTACAGCGGGCGGCGACGAAACAACCCTTATACCCTACGGTTTGATATTCGCCCAGCCCTATGCCGAAAATATGCCCGGCTCGCAGCCTTTCTTCAACAGAAGACTGTTTGTAAACAGCGATATCCGCGCGACATTCTTTGGGCAGGAATACTGCGGCAGAGATGTTCCATACGAATTGGCGGCATCGGCCACCACCGACGGGAAATTCGTCTACAACACAATAGGCAGAATTTCCAGCAACATGCAGGCATCATCGCAAATATACTCCTCCGACGAAGGCGTTGGAGACGGTATGAGCAATGTTGGCTACAATATAAATATGCCAACCCAAGGGTACGCCTACGTTGGTTTGCGCGACTCCATCGGAGCCGAAACCGCGCCGATACACCACATTTTGAGGCGCACTGAGGTTGTGTCGAACCCCGCGAACCTCGCTAGCGCAAACCTCTCGTTCGGAGTTGGAAACTTCCGGCCCTCCGACTGGGACATGCAAGACAATACCAGCGCAAACAACTGGTACAATTCGTACCACCTCGGCTATCCCGATTCGCTCGTAGCGCCCTTTGCAATAGGAAACTCGCTCTGCCCGAGCCGAATTGTTCCTGACCGCTCCTACCATGTATCTTGGCTTGACGGTGCAAATCAGCGCGACGACGAAGGTCTGATAAACTGGACTCAAAGCACAAAGTACTGGAACGGCAAACGCGAAAGCGACTTTGAAGAAGACCGCCATGCTATATACGATATGTCCTGGCACCTAAACAATGTCCTGTGGGACGAATACTTCTTCTCTACGCTTCCGTACAGAATCGACGACAGGCAGGACGCCTCAAGGTTGGATCCCGGCAACGCCTATCCGCTCAATCCGAGGATTCAATATACGACATCCGACGAAGACGAATACTTGAAATTGAGCCAGCTTGACTCTATAGACACGGAAGACCACTTCGATGAGAATGCCTCTAAGTTGTGGATAAACGGGCCCTTCAACGTCAACTCCACAAATATAGACGCGTGGAAGGCGATTCTATCAATCCACTACGGAGAAGAGGTGCAAGGATACTCCGGAAGCCCGACTACCGAGCCCGACAAAGTGCCGTTTATCAGGTGGGAAGCTCCGTATAGGGCCGATCCCTTCCAGGCAGGCGACCAAATGGATTCCCCGACCGTCATGCAGGGGTACAGGTCGCTATCGGAAGACGAGATTGAAGAGCTCGCATGCGCGATTGTTGAGCACATAAAGGATAGAGGGCCGTTCTATTCGCTGTCCGACTTCGTCAACCGCGTCGTATCGAACGTGGGAGCCGAACAGAGATATACGGATTCCCTGGGCGGGCAAAGCACTACTGCGGATCCCCTGCCCATGCCCGAAGAGGACGCCGATAGGACAAATCTCGATAAGGAATTCGACGACAAAGGCGGTACGCACAAAATTACGCACATGCAAAAGGGCGTACTGCAAGCTGCAATCGACAGCACCACTATAAACTCAGCATTCCACGACGAGTTGTGCATATCAATCGACGACGACAACAATATGACGGACGCCATCAAGAAGTCTGAAGGTTATAGAAACTACGCCAACCCCAAGGATATTTGGGAAAACTGGCGCGGCGCGATAGGCCCGCAGGCTACAGGCGCTCCGGCATACCTCATGCAGCAGGACATTCTCTCAAAGATAGGCTCTTTCATAACCGTGCGCTCCGACACTTTCAAGATCAGGGCCTACGGTGAAATAAAGAACTCTATAACGGGGAATATCGAAAGCAAAGCTTGGTGCGAAATGGTAATACAGAGAGTTCCGGAATATATCGATACTGACACGCTCATATCTAATGAAGGTCAGAAACCGACCGATACAACCGGAAGAGAACTCGAAATGGGCCACCAGGAAGAAGAAACGATTACGTCTAAGAGAGAGTATCTAAACGAAATGACAAGCGAACTCAGCGACCTCAACAAGGCGCTTGGCAGACGCTTCAAAGTAGTATCGTTCAGATGGCTCAACGACAGTGAAATATAGTTTAACAAATGCGCTTCCCCAACATGGGGAAGCGCGCCTTTTTAATTTTTAGAATCCATACATGACAATAAAACAGAGACCATACCTAATTGCGGCCATTTTATTGCCGTTTATCGCAGCCGCCCAAACGGCTACGACCACTACAACTTCCGGTAACCAAAGTTCCGCGACAGTAAATGCGACAGTTGCGCCAAACTCCGCGGCTCCGGCTCCATCAGGCTCAAATCCTGCCGCAAACGCCGAGGGTGAAAAGGAGGAAGAGGAAAAGGGCGAAGAATATGTTAGCGTAAATATAAAAATATATAGATGGGGCTTTGCAAACTCCATATCCATGCCCGACTTTGGTACAGGCATAATATCATCGAGAAAAGCGGCATCGAAAGATTCCAATCTATTCTATAAGTCGGACGATAAATGGCATGAGCTCAAAATTTCTCCGCGCCAAATGGTGACAATCAAATATAAGGGCCCCAAAACCATGCGGTTTTCAAGATTGAAAACCAATCTTCCCAATCCCGAAAAGCCCGAAGCGGACGAGAACTTTACCGGTGCCGGCAGCTTTGAAATTCCAGTTCCGTCAGGCGATATTTTTGCCCTCATGATAAAGAGCGGCAACAATGCGAGATTTTATCCGATGAATATCTCCCCGAAGGAGCTTCCCAAAAACAAGTTTGCCGTAATGAATATGACGCACCAATCGGTTGCTTTTAACATAAACGGGCAGACAAGCATAATCGGCCCCGGACGCTCCTTTATATTCTCGCCCAAGAAGAAGGATAATGCGGGAATAACCTGCCAAATAGCAAAGCGCGTAAAAGGCAAATGGATTCCATGTTACAAAAACATAATATCGCTTCCGGACGACGCCAAGACTATGCTGTTGGTTTACGATCCCGCGAACAAGTCGGCGCCGAGATTTAACGTGCAAGTTTTAAATCTCCGATAACCAAAGTTCTTATTTAAAGCGCAAAGCCGGTACGATAAATGTGCCGGTTTTTTTTATTTTCCATAGATATAGCAAAAATTTCATATTTTATAGAGAATGGCTGAAAACTTTGCGCATTTTAGTTAAACTCCGCTCTACCCTTCTTTTGGAAGGCGCAATATATGCTGGGCATAGAGCGCGCAAGTGATGGATTAGGGCGTATTGCAGTTTGAACGCAATTATGCGTTTTTATCGACGGGCAAGCGCGTTGTGCGGGTTTAGAGCGTATTGCATGGAAACAATGCATTACGTACGCTGAATTGCCGGCAGAAATATTGGATTGGCTCGCGATTTTTAGGAATTAAAAAAAATTAGGCTTTCGAAATGGCAACAATGGATTTTATTGCGCAAACTTAGCCTATGTCGCGGCATCGAAAATGCCACTTTGCTTGATTGTTCTATAAAGCAATAAAAATGCGCTATAAAAGAGCCCTGCCATGACATTTCCATACGCCATACAATATCTGCAAGCTCACGATAATATTATAGCCGATAAGCGCGAACGGCTTAACATTGCGCTTAAAGAACTTTTGAGAGCCCTAAAATACGCATTTGTGCAATCCGAAACAATCAACGCCAATGCAACGCCTATTTTAAATTGGTGCATTTTTCCCGCCGCCTTTAACATTTCACACGACGCTCTCGCAAAATACAGCGCCGCTTTTTTAATAAATACACCCACCCTTGCAATTAAACAAAAAATATTATGAGCAGCTGTGCCGATAAGACTCTCAAAAACATTGTGAGCGGATATACAGTGGCGTATCCGACAGCCGGCATATCGTTGTCGGCAGTGGCGTTTGAATAAGCCAGAGCCGGAGGGTTTGTAGTACTGCCTGAAAGAACGCCCATCAGCGTAAAATAGTCGAGCTTTAAGCAAAGCCTTGCAATTATTCCGCCTATGATAACCGGCAGCACGGTTATAACCGCGCCGTAGCCAATCCACTTGTATCCCCCGCCGTTTATGACTGTAGAGACGAAGTCCTGCCCCGCCCCAAGCCCCACTCCCGCAAGGAATATTGCTATGCCGATTTCCCTAATCATAAGGTTTGCGCTTACTGTCGTGTAGGTCACCAGCTTAAATTTCGGCCCGAATCTGCTTAGCAATATGGATACTATAAGCGGGCCGCCAGCCAATCCGAGCTTTATTGGCTGCGGTATGCCGGGTATAAAAAACGGAATGCTCCCGACGAGCACGCCAACCAATATACCGAGGAATATCGGGACCAAGTTGGGCTGCCTTAGGCGCATCATCGAATTTCCAAGTATTTTTTCTACGTTTTTAAGGGAAGTGGCGGTGCCGACGGCAGTGACGCGGTCGCCCATCTGCAACTGCAAGTCAGGATGGGCAACAAGGTCGATTCCAGCGCGGTTTACGCGCGTTATGTTAAATGAGAATCCGCCGTATAGACCGAGCTTGCCGAGGGTCTTTCCGTTTACGTTCGGGTTGGTTATCATTACGCGCCGCGCCTCCAATGCAGTATCCATCTTCTGCCATTCCATCTCTATTCTTTTCCCGAAAAACGCCACGAGAAAATCGATGTCTTTGGGTTCTGCGACAACGAGGATTTTATCGGACAATTTAAGTGCGCTGTCAGACTTTGCTATTTCTATTTTCCCGTCCTGCCCGCATATTCTGGAAATTACAAAATGCCTGCCCGCCAGCTCTTGAACTTCATCGATAGTCCTACCTTCAAGCGACGGGTTCCCAACCACGAGCGTAATTCTGTCCGCCCCGATTTTAAGCCCTTTCCTTCGCTCAATTTCAGCATACTCCCTGTCAAAAGATATTTTGAAGAAGTATTTTAAGAATATGAGAGAGCCTATTATGCCTATTACGCCAAGCGGATACGCAACTGCGTAGCCGAGTGAAATAGAAGGGTCGTCGAGATTTGTAATGTCTGTATATGTCTGCGTGGCGGCTCCGAGCCCCGGCGTATTTGTCACTGCCCCGGACAATATTCCAACCATAGTAGACATCGGAACCCCCGTTGCATAGTGTATCGCGACAGTCACCGCCACCCCGATTACGACAATCGCCACGGCAACCATATTCATTCCTATCCCCGCCTTTTTGAAGGACGAAAAGAAGCTCGGCCCCACTTGCAAACCTATCGAAAAAACGAATAAAACCAGTCCGAATTCCTTAAAGAAATTGAGTGTTTGCGATTCCACTCTAACTCCAAAATGGCTTGCTATTATGCCCACGAAGAGAATCCACGTCACGCCGAGCGAAATTCCCGCAACTTTGACGCGCCCAAGAAGCACTCCTATTGTAATGACGAGCGCAAACGCGAATATGCCGTGCGCTATTCCCGCTCCGAAAAAGAGATTCTCGAGCCAATCCATATGCGGTCCATTTTAATTTTTTAGTATAAATGCCATATCCGCGCGCCCGCTATAATGTACATTGCGCCCGTCTGGCAATATAAGTTTTCAATAATCGAAGCTACGCCCAACCGCAATAAAATCAAGACTAATATTCCGGCAATATCCGTTAAAATGCCTGCGGAAAAATACGCTATTGTATCGCAATTCGGCTTGCAATCGCGAACGCTTTTATAAAAAGTGTATATGCTATGAAATTTCCCCAGAAGTTATTTTCGGCAATATTATCGTGCGTGGCTGCGGCAATTTTGCTCTGCTCATGCAACTCAGACACCGCTGAACAGCAAGAGGCCCCGCGCGAGCTTGTAGGCATTCTCAAATATACGGGCAGCACATATTCCCCATTTCGCTCAACCGCCCCGTATAAATATTGTATATACGATATCGACGGCGATTTTGTCGCATACATAGACTCCACAAGGCTCATCACCTCAAACATCGAACGATTTTTCGGAAGGCTCGTCGTATTGCGCGGCTCTCTTACAAAAATAGACGGAGAGCCGGTAGTCAGAGTTGAAAACATTAAGCTTCGTTAAAAAATTATGCCCCAAATTATAGACGGAAACGCAACCGCCA
Source organism: uncultured Opitutales bacterium (assembly GCA_900545715.1). Classification (GTDB taxonomy): domain Bacteria; phylum Verrucomicrobiota; class Verrucomicrobiia; order Opitutales; family Intestinicryptomonadaceae; genus Merdousia; species Merdousia gallistercoris. The sequence continues at coordinate 36,635 of URAJ01000015.1, read as the reverse complement.
AGATTGTCTGCGAGGAACTCTCGGCGAAACTAAAAAAAATTTCCGCGAAGCGCCCGCCGTGCGTCGCTTTTATCAGGGTTGGAGAGGATCCCGCTTCGGTTTCATACGTCAAGAAGAAGGGGAGAATCGCCGCGGAGACCGGAATTGAAAGCCGTCTGCACGTTTTACCCGAAAGCGTGACGCAAGAGGAGCTATTCAAGCTAATAGACTCCCTTAACAACGACGACTGCGTTGACGCCATACTCATACAGGCGCCCCTTCCAAAGCATCTGAGCGAGCGCGACACTTTCAACCGCGTGAGCCCCGACAAAGATGTTGACGGGTTTAGCAGCGCCAATCTCGGCCTTCTGTGCCAAGAGGATCCGCGCGCCTTTACCGCATGCACACCCGCGGGCATTATGGAGCTTCTAAAAAGATACGAGGTTCCGACAGCCGGGAAAAGGGTTGTCGTGATAGGCCGCAGCATTATTGTCGGCAAGCCTATGGCGCTATTGCTAATGAAGAAGGGCGCCGACGCGACTGTCACCGTCTGCCACTCAAAGAGCGAAAATCTGAAGCAAATATGCGCACAAGCCGACATTATAATAGCGGCAGTAGGCAAGCCAATGACCGTCACCGCCGATATGGTTAAAGAGGGTGCGTGCGTAATTGACGTAGGCATAAACAGGATACCGTCTGAAAAGACAAAAAGCGGATACAGGCTGGTCGGCGACGTTGACTTTGAAAACGTCGCGCCTAAATGCTCTAAGATAACGCCCGTTCCGGGCGGAGTCGGGCCTATGACTGTCGCGATGCTTATGTCGAACACAGTCGCCGCATATATGAGGCATATATAGCTGTTTCGTAAAGTTGATTGAAGGCGCGAGGGGAGCTGGATTCCCCACCCCTTTAAATCTTCGTGTTTTTTAAATTGATTGGAAGCGGGTGCGGAAGCTCCCGCTTTTTTTTATGCGCTTCTTTTGCGAATGAAGCCAATATTTTGCATGTATATCGCAAGAGGCGTCCGCGCTTGCTCCCAAAATTTACAGCCTTAGCAGTTCTCGAAATTTTCATTTTAAAGCGAATGCATTTAAGACGCTTTGAAGTTATGGAATTGACAGATTTTTAAAGCAGCGCCATCATAATTCAAAACGAAGTTATACATATGGCATTTAGGAGATTTTTACTACTAATATCTGCGGCGCCGATTCTACTCGCGGCGGGCGAATTTCAGCAGAAGCAAATCCTCATGGAAGACTTTGAGTCGGGCGCTAATTGGGAATGTGCCGGCAAAAATACGGCGGCAACCAGCGATGCTCCAAGCGTAATCTTTGGGGAATCGTCGCTTGTCTGCCGCGCGCCAAAAAATTCTTCCGCGTGCGCATTTACGTTTTCAACCTCCGATTTCAATGTTTTGGAGGTGGATTTTGCATACAAAAATTTGAAAAACACTCGCTCCGGCCCGATTGTCCTTTTTAAAGACAAAAACGGCAAGATTCTGCAATCGAGAAATGAAAGCACTTTCGCCCACTCTCCCGGCGACGTGGAAAAATCAAAATGCGTGTTCCACGGCAGAAGAGGCGAAAAATGTACCGTGGAAGTCATAGTTCCAAGAGGGGGAGAATTCTCTTTTGACGACATATCCATAAAAGGTAGCCTTGCCCCGGCGCGCGCAGACTGGTCTGTTGAAACTGAAAAAGAATTTTCCACATGCCGCAATAATCCCTTCGCAAGCCATTACCTAAAACCCGACGACCCTGTTTTGTCAATGAGCCGCGATGAATTTTTCCCATACATCGACCGCTGGGGGCAATACAAACACAGGCAGTGGCCAGACAAGGTGAACTCCGACACCGACCTAAGGCTGCGCGCCGAGCAGGAGTCTCAATGGGCGCGCTCAAACCCGCCAATAGCCGGCCGCGACAAATATTTCGGCCTTTTGGACTCCTCCCGCAAATACGAAGCCACAGGCAAATTCCGCGCGCAAAAAATAGACGGCAAATGGTTCTTTATCACACCGGAGGGCAATCTGTTCTACGCCGTCGGGGCATGTACGCTCGGCTGGGGCACGATTTTTTCAAATCCCCCCACAGACGCCCGTACAAGCACCTCTCCCACGAGGGCGACAGCATTCGAAGGGCGCGAAAAATTTTACGAAGACTTAAACGGCGACAAATACATTTTGCTTACCGAACCTTTTAAACGAAGCTATTTCGACAAGCCGGCAAAATCGTTCAACTTCTATGCGCGCAACGTCGATTTGAAATACGGCGGGCGCGACAGGCAAAAACTTTTAAAAATCCTATTCGGGCGCGTTTCGAGATTCGGAATAAATTTAGGCGGGCACTTATCCGAGTCCGACACCCTCCACGACGCCAAAATACCGTACACAGTCACATGCAACTCTGCCCCCGAAGAATGGATAGAAACTGTAAAGGGCTGGTGGCAATCTCCGCCAGACTGGTTCTCCCCCAAATTTGAAAAGTCTGTGAAAGAGGCGCTCGTTAAAAAGGCGGAACTTATAAAATCCCCATATTGCTTCGGCGTATTTATCGACGGAGAACTTCCGTGGTCGCGGGACAGGCTCGCCCTCGTCAAGGGAGTGCTGGCGTGCCCAGAGCATCAGAGCTCAAAAAAGAAGTTCGCGGAAGTTCTCGAAAAAAAATACGGCTCGATTGAACGTCTGAACTCGGCGTGGGAATCTGGCTATAAATCTTTCGAAGACTTTCTAAAAACCCGATCTTTCGTCCCCCAAACGCAAGAGGCGATGTCGGACATGGCGGAATTCGAGGAGCTCTACACCCGCCGCTATTTTCAAGTGTGCCGCGACGCCATAAAGGAGATAGATCCGAAGGCAATGTACCTGGGGTGCAGCTTTGGAATGAGCGGCGACCTGTGGGAATACGCCGCGCGCATCTCGGCTGACTATTGCGACGTAGTCACATGCAACACTTACAGCTACAATATATCCGACTTAAAACTCCCCAAAGGCAGCTTCGACCGCCCGATTCTAATAGGCGAATACCACTTCGCCCCGCAAGACAGAGGAACTTTCGGAATAACAATGATTCCAACCGGAACTTCCGAGAAACAGGCGCAATACACCGCGGAATTTTTAAAATCCGCAGTAAACAATCCGTCGGTTGCGGGTGTTGTGTGGTTTGAATGGACAGACTTGTCCGCCACCGGCAGATACGACAAGGCCGATTCGGGAATCGGCATCATAGACATGGCCGACACTCCCCATTACGGGCTTGTTGAAACTTTCAGGAAATTCTCCGAGAATATGTATAGACAAAGGATTGAATCCAAATCATCGTACGGCAAGGGCGCTTCCGACGATAGAAACTGGAACTGAGTTCTTTTTATTTTCCCCCTTTTCCGCCTAAAACTTTTTCGTTTGCGGCGAAAGAGGGGATTTTTTCTGAGCGTTGTCCGCCGATTTTTTATCTATGGACTTTACTGAAGCAAAAAAACGCCCAACTAAAACCGCGTTAAAAAAACTAAATGCCAATAAAATTGCTAAAAAATTTCACGACTTTGCAGAATATGCGCTGGCATAACTAAACCGCATAGCAAGTACCCTTTGCACATTTTTCAAGAATCTCAAGCGCATAACTATCTATTTCTACAAACTGGCAGTTTTCCTGTCCAGCAGCCCAGCGCGGCGCTATTTATCGGCGCGAACTGCCTTACGTCTTGCGCCAAGACTTACATTCATATACAGAATAAAAAAGACCCGCTAAAAAATTTTAACGGGTCATAAAACATTATATTGAAGTCTGCCTACTTGCGCCTGCGCAACATAATCGCAATGAGTGCCGCTACCCCAGCGAATGCAGCAACCTCCGCGGGCTCCGGAACCTGCGCGAATCCCACTTGCAGGCTGTATCCGTTGCCTATTGACTCCACCCATTTAAATACAGCGTATGCGTCGTCCACGCCTATTCCATAGAAATTGGAGTTTGCGTCGTATTCGCCTTCGCCAATTGAATTTGTCATATCGAATCCCGAAAGCGAGCCGGCTGTCAGTATCTCAACCCAATTCCCAATTCCGTCTATGCTCTCGGCCAATTCGTATCCGCTCAAGTCAAGAGCATTTCCGTTGGAGTCGGAAAAATCCACGGAAATTTTCCCTGTGCCGCTCTTGACGAACTGTCCTGTTATGACAATCTTATCGGACGGCTGTGATTCGATGGAATTTTGGTTTACAAAATTCTCATAGGCAAGCCCGCCGCTTTTAAATTCGGCAGTTTTAAAATATACCGTCCCACTCGAGGAAGTGTCGTCGCGCGAAGTGCCGAAAACTCCGCCCTCAAGCGACAGCGCCCCGTTTCTGTTGGCCTCCTTTATGCTCGAATTTTCGAGAAAAAAGCGCCCGCTTTTTATCGTAAAAGTGCCGTTCATTGTTGCATTTTCCATTCCGGCAGAACGGAAAGAGTATATGCGCTGGGTGCCCTCGCCTTCCATTACTACATTCATCTTTCCATTGCCGGAAGCCGACCATAATCCAAAGTCGGAAAATTCGCCCTTGAACATATAATCCGTCCCCGCAACATTCGTAAATACGACAGTTGAATTCATCGACGACGATGAATTTAGAAAGGATCCGCCCAATTTGCCGTCCGAGCGCATTGTAGATTTCAACCCGCCGAGCCTAAGCGTTCCATTGTCGCGAGCCATAAAGAATTGCGAATATCTGGATCCGTTCGACTGTATTTCTACGACTCCTGAAATATTTGTCTCGTTGGCATTAAAAGTTATGGTTGATATGGAGTCCACCCCCATGATTCCGCCGCCCAATTTGACGTCGCCGGCAACATTTATCGTAGTTGGAAGGCGCCAATCGCTTAGCGAAAAACTCAAAGCTACGTCTCCGTACGCGCTGTACGATCCACCTCCATAAACTTCCGTGCCAACCTCTATTCCGCCTATATTTAATTCAAGCTTTCCGGTGTCGGATACATCGGCGGCAAAACTTGTATTAAAATCCATTCTTGTCGCTACGTCGCATGCTTGGACTTTTAATTTTCCCTCTATATTAAAATTTATAGGAGCGGATTGCCCCAACAACACTTTGCTATAAGTAATGGAGGTATTCCCGGATACGATGAGATCGCCCATATTGGTGTCTATTTCCTTAACCCAGACTCCGGAATTTTGGTTCATCTTATATAAAATTGCATTGTCGGCCGCAGTGACGGGAAATGCGCCCGCAACTTGCGTCCTTGCCGCGTCTAAATACCATGAATTGCCGTCGTTAAAGTCGCCAACGGAAGCCTTGTAATAATAATCATCAGCTGTTGCTACGTACGCACTGAAAACAGACAATAAGGTTAACGCATAAATTTTGATTTTCATATATGCTAATTATTAATAAAAAGCTGTTTATTGTCAAACATATTTCATTCATTATCAGCGCTAACGTTTATACAAAAAAAGCGGCGGCATTTGCCGTCGCTTTTCAATCTTCGGGCTATTTTATTGCCCTCGCTATCAATAAAAAAACTACTTTTTCTCAGGATAGCTCTCTTTTACAAACGGAGCGTTGTTGAGGTAGTCTATGCTCTTCTTTATGCTTTCAGCAGGGGCAAAGCTGTAGCGCTCAACTTCAACGACGGGATATTCCATTCCGGCGTCGGCTGCATGCTTGAATATCGCATCAAACCCAACCATTCCGCTGTCGCCAAGCTCTTTTTCGTCCTTGATGTGCAGAAGCCTGAAACGCTTCGGATATTTCTTGAAATAGTCGACAGGAGCTTTCTGGCCCCTTACAGTCCAATACACGTCCATTTCAAAGAACACGAGGTCGGGATCGGTGTTTTCGAGCATATAGTCGTACATGACTTTTCCCTCAACCTTCTGGAACTCGTGAGCATGGTTGTGGTATCCGAATGAAAGGCCGGCGGCCTTGCAGCGCTTGCCGATTTCATTGTAGTATTTGCAGTATGTTTTGAGGTCTTTGAGAGTCTTGGGGACGCTCATCCAGGGGGCAACTATATATTTCATGCCCGCCGCCTTATGCGCTGCGATGCATTCGTCCCACCACTTCATGGATTCCGAGAAATCGCCTGTTTCAAGCTCTTTTTGGGAGAGTTGTTTCGTGGTATGCGATGAAAGCACTTTCATGCCCGCCGCTTCGATTCCTGCTTTAAATTCAGCGGGAGTCTTACCGTAGAATTTTCCGCCGCCGTACCCTGCGGCCTCGACCGCCGTATAGCCCATTTCGCCAAGCTTTTTGACAGACCCTTCATAGTCTTTCTTAATGTCGTCGCGCATGGAATACATTTGAATGGCTATGTTCTTTTTCGGGGCCTTTGCGCATGCAGAATCGGTAGCGCAACCAACCATCGAGAAGGCGACAGCCGCCAACAACAGAGTTTTTATATTCATCATATATTTTTACCTTTTTGATTTGAGAATTCTTTGCGCGGGACAATTCCTTAACGGGAACATCGCCGCGTCTTGATTACTATAAAAAAAGCATAAAAACATTTCCGTGTCACGCATTTTTTGAATTAACTCCGCCACTCACAAACGCAATATGCGCTTGATTAGCCGACAGTTTTTATATTATTTAATTATTCATACGCATCAAACGAAATTATATAACTAAATAAAGCAAATGAGAATAAACAAATTATTTATTGCTACAATATTCGCATGCGCATCTGCAATCGCATCGGGGGAAAATTTGCAGTCCGGCATGAAAGTGTCCGACAAACTGAAAGCCGCGTGGGACTCACCTGAAATAAAGGGGAGGATAGAGCGCGGCATCGAACAAAACCGCAAAAGCGACTTTAAAATAACTTTCGACAAACCCGTTGAGAACCTAAAAGTAAGCCTCCTTCGTCACGAATTTGTGTTCGGCGCGCCAACAATGGCAATTTCGGCGACTCAGGACGAAAACGGGAACATCGACATGCAAAGGGTAAAAAATATGAAAAAGCTCGTCTGGGAAGAGCTTTTTAACGGCGCGACCCTCTCCGTGCTTTGGAAATATTACGAACCCCAGCCGGGAGTATATAGATTTGAAAAAAACGCCCCGTACATGCGCTTCCGCCCATCGCCGGCATTTGTCCTCGACGAGTTCAAGGACCTCGATCTTACCTACCGCGCGCATTGCCTTACTTGGTTTAATAAGCAATGGTTTTTTCCTGATTGGGTTGAAAGAACAGCGGAAGACTCCGCAGCCGCCTCAGACATCTACATCAAAAAAGTTTGCGAGCGCTTCGGAACGGAAATTCCGTACTGGAATATCGCCAACGAATTCTGCACTTTCTACGATTCAGACGTCAGAAAATTTATGCATAAGGACGCCGTTTACAAGGCTTTCATAGAGGCCCGCAAGCATCTCCCCGAAAGCGCAGTCTTCACATACAACGAACTTACCGACGCATGGGACGACGCTTATAGAAACCGCGAATACTGCCCCCTGTATCTGCTCGTGCAAAATCTTCTGCTGAGGGGCTGCAAGGTTGACGAAATTGGGCTACAGCTGCATGTATTTTCAGAAAAACTATGGTCCGACATTTTGAACGGGAAAGCCTTCCGCCCCGAATTTATGCTAAATGTGCTCGACCTATACGCCGAACTCGGCCTTCCCCTGCAAATAACTGAAATAACAATACCGGGGCTTCCGGAAGGTCCCGTTGGCGAGGAAAACCAGGCTTACATTGCGGAAAAATTCTATCGCCTCTGGTTTAGCCATCCTGCCGTAAACTCCATTACATGGTGGCATACAGTCGATGGCACAAGCAAGGCAGAAGGCAAATGGAAGTCTGGCATATTGAACTTCGACTTTACCAAGAAGAAGTCTTACAACGTCCTTAAACGCCTTATAAAAGATGAATGGACAACCAATGCGGGCTCTGAAACCCCTGTAAAAGCATTGGATTTCCGCGGCTTCTACGGCAAATATAAAGTATCTTACACGGTTGACGGGAAAAATTATGAAACCGTCATTCCCTTCCACAAAAACGGCGCGAAAACCCGCTTTATTAAGGCAATCCCACAGAAAAACGTCGGCGTTGGCAACACCGACTAAACATTCTGCGAACCTAATCCCAAATTTAAAATATCCTCCCGCCGAAATCCTGCATCGATTCGGCGGGATTTTTTTGCCGCATAAACTCCGCCTTGCCCTTACGTTGAAATTTTTGCAAGCCACAACAAATCAAGCTAATTTGCACCGCGCATTTTTGCTTCGAGACTCTTATATTTACGGCGCACGCTATGCAATCCGCTTTTCAATAAAAAAAATTTTTTGAAAAAAAAATTGTATACTTTGCGCAAAAAAATATCTCCGAGCCTTTCCGCCAAAACGAAAATTTAACGTCTTTTTTAGAGAAAAAAATTTTTTTGAAAATTAACAAAATTCGCAAGGGTCAAATCCCCAATACAATTCGCATTCCCGCGCGCCACATATTGTTTACAAATACGCGTCTGCCCCCATAAAAATTTTTATGGCTCAAACCCATTTGATCCGCCGCTTACCATACTGGACGGCACAAATGCAATGCGCGGCGTAAACCTTTCCTCCGCCCCGCCGCAAGTTGCTTACTTAAAGCTCCCGCGGCGCGCGGAAGGCTCCGCGCGGCTTTTATTTAATTTTGACGAGAAAATCCGCGAGCTCGTCAAACATCTTTTCTGCAGAACCGTAAACTATGCGGCAGTCGATTTTTTCGGCGTCGCAAATTTCCTTAAACCGCTCGCAAAACTTTGGAGAATGGGTTGGATCTTTCGATACTTGTCCGGCTTTTTCACGGACAAAATTTTGGAGAAAAATCTTTTTGGGCGATTTTCTCTCAGCTGCACCTGCAACCAACCCCGCCGGGGAATATTTTTTTATGTAAGGCAGAAGCTTGTCGCGCGCCGAGAGCCATTTGTCGAAGCTGCCCATGCCAAAAGCGTGCGCGCCGTAAGTTATATTCGATATCCATTCGCGCATCTGTTTTGGGTCGAGGGAAGTCTGCGGTATATTTACGCCTATTGCGGCCACTCCGCCCGCCGTTTCGGGCGACAGCCCCACATACAAGGCCGAGCATGCACCGGCAGAACCGCCGCTTACCGCAATTCTTTCAGGATCTATATTCCATTTTGCGGCGTTGGTTTTTACAAATTCCACAACCTTCGCGCAATCCTCCATAGGGGCTGCGACCGGCGGGAATATGTCGGCGTCCTTAGCGTCTTGAATGAACCTATAATTCGCGCATACGACTGCCACACCCTTGCCCAATATATTTTCGAGTGACGCCTCTATAAACCTGTCGGCAATCGCCCCCGTCGTCCAGCCGCCGCCGTGGAAGTATATTATAGCGGGCGTCTTGCCATTCGCGTTTTTAGGCAGCCATACGTCGAGCTTGTTCTTATAGTGTCCGCCGTAAGGCACGTTTTCAAAATCCGCCGCGCGAATGCGGCATTGTTTTTTTGTGGCGCAATCAAAGTAATCGTACTCGTTTTTCGGTGTCCTCCCAAAAACTGCGGCTATCGCCCTCAGATATGCGTCGCCGTCACGAATGTCGGGAAGAAGGTATGACCCCTCAGTGTACTCGTTCCACGCGTTTATGAGAATTGCGCCCGGTTTCTTTGGGTCAGAAAGCGCAAATTCTTTTGCTTTTTCGAGCATTGACTGAAATATGTCGGGATTATTGTTGGAATAAATCGGCCCGTAAGGATATTGCGCGCCTTTGGGCCACGGAAAGTCAACGTCGTTGCGGCAACGCATGGAAGAATCCCACCCCATAGTCACAACGGGGATATTCGGCAATGGAGCCTCCGACATCGTGCGCCAAAGCCTCTCATGCGCCGCAACTGCGGTAGAGTAGTCGCATAGCAATCCGTCAGGCTTTTTGTCAAACAGGTTTGCATGGTACGGGTTTACATTGTAGCGCGTAGTTCCGTCAAAGCCCGCCTTTGCAAGCATTTCGGCTTCGGCCTTAGAGCCGGAATCGGCGCTCCAATAGACGGGTTCGAGGCCGTTTTTGCGCATTGTCTCGGCAACTTCGGAAAAAAGTTTTTTAACTTTTTCCGGCCCGCCGTGGTCCTTTACAAACTTCGCGGAATTGTAAACCATAAAATACGGACGGCCGTTTATCTTATAATAATTTGGCTCTTTGAAGTATTTTTTTATGCAGTATTCGAGCGCATTTTTAAAATCCTCCGGGGAAGTATCGAGGCTCATCAGCCGCCTGCGCGGCTTATCCGGATCTGGCCGGAATTGGTCAGCCCTATCGTGGTACGCCCACATTATCGCAAACTTCATCTTATCGCGGTTTGGCGCCTTCAAAAATCCCTCTTCGAGAGATTCCTCCATGGTGCGCTTCCCGCCGTACCAATACCAGTCGTACACAAATACAGTAATCCCTGAATTTGAAGCCAAATCTATTTCCTTCGCAACATCTGCCGGATTTTTACCGTCGAGGTATCCGGTCAGCGGACGGTAGGGCAATTTGTGCCCCTTGTAGCGCGGTTTGCCGGTCTTTACAAATTCCCATTCAGTCCAGCCTTTGCCGAACCATTCCTCACCCTTCGGGTAAACATGCCAATGCGGATAATATATGCACAAAACATCGACTTTTTTCTCACTACCGCCGCCAACGCCGCTTTTTGAGCCCGACGGCGAAGTGCATGCCGCCAGCGCAAACAATGTTAAAGCAGTACCTGCTATTCTTAAAAATTTCGCTCTCCTCATGCCGCAAAAGTTAACGCACTAATCACAAATGAGTCAATTATTATATTTTCGCCGCAAAGAAATTTATTCTGCCCTTAGCATACCCGCCCGCACTTCGCTCAACATTGTATTGTCTCGCGGCAAAAAGCTTAATTGTTCCAAAAACTAAAATTTTGAGAAAAAATCCGCGCACTAAAAAATTTTCGCGAAGAAATTCATTTTTCCAAACGGGGAAATATATATAGCGCAACAAAAATAAAAAACCTTACGCCGCAAATTCGCGTAAGGATTTTTATTTTATATATACATAAATCTATAGGCAGCCAAATTTCACCAATAGTACCGCGGCTATTCCGCGCGCCGCGGCGCGCCTAATATGCGGCTTCAAAGTAGGGTATCAATTCCCTTAGTTTTAGCGGCGGCAAAAAGCTCTTTTTTTCTGCCGCCGCGCGCGGTAAAAGACACTATAGTCCAAGCTTGGACCAAACGAATTGGTACGCTTTGCTTTCCTTGGCGGCATTTCCCTTCATAATCACGGGCACTGCGGCGCGCATAAAGCCCTTGTCGCGGCTCTTGGCAAGCTTCTTAATTATCACTTTGGAAGCGTCTGAAACGAGGGATTCGTCGGAAGATTTCAAAAAGCTCGCAAATTCGGGCAGATCCCCGTACGTAATAGTCCGCTCGACGGCCGACACTACTTTCGGATTTCTCTTCCCTCCGGTCTTGCCGGCAAACATATCCCACAATTTTTTGCGTGCTTGCACGTCCCCTCGGAACACCTGTATTTCGAGAGCATCCAAGTCTCCGCCGCCCGCCTTTTCATTTAGTAGCGCTGCCATTTTCAGGCTCGAATTTTCCTTCAAAACGTTTGCCGCAAGAGCCGAAAATGGCTTCTTGCCCGATTTGAAAATATCCCAGATTTTGCGCAGATTCGCTTCGTCCGTGCATATAAAGCGCGCCACATATATCGCCTCAGAGCGTATGTCCGCATCGGGCGAATCGAGTTCCGGCGCAATCGTGGGATAAAAGCGGGTATCCCCCGACAACATAAAAGTTCCCATGGCAGCAAGCTTGCCTTCGCGCGACATTTTTGGGAATGCCTTTATTATTTCTTCGGACTCGGAAAATTCGCGCAAGCCGTTCATCGCGCGCCCAGCCGGCGCTGAAAGCTCCCCGCCCTTTATTATCAGCGAATCCAAGTACTTGCGTCCCCCACCTTCACCGAGCAGCTCAGCGCGCAACCGAACTGCCGAGCCGCAATCATCGCCAACAAGCTTCAAAGCCATTTTTGCGTCTGCTTTATCGCCCGAGCGGTAGCGGTTCTCCGCAAACGCGACAAGCGCCTCCCGCGCGGCCTTCTTTATTGCGGGGTTCGAACTTCCAGCATTTTTTTCGAGAATTTCCAGAACGTCGGAATCGTCTATCGTGCCGAGCGCAACTGTCGCGAATTTCGCGATTGCAGGGTCGGAAGACAGCGCGTAGGGGGCTATCGCCTCCACTGCGTCGGAGTCGTTAAACGAGGCGAGCGTAGAAATTATCGTCTGTTTGCAGAGCGTGTCCTCCACAACTTCGAGAGCAGATTCAAGTGCATCGAAGCCGTCCGACCCGAGCCCCATTAGCACATTGCACGCCGACGAAACCCGCGCCGGATTTTTAAGCGCGGGAACCATCGCCGCAACAGTGTCCGAATCGGCTATCGGCTTCAATATCTGGCAAGCGTCGCGAAATGCCGCGTCGGATATAGGCTTGGAAAGAATTGCTTTTGAAAGCCCTTCGCGCACTTGCGCCGCGCTCCCCTTGTGCTGTGCCTTAGCCGCAAGTTCGAAAAACCACGAGTTGTCTTTGCCGGCGTCGTACGCCGCAAAATCCTCGTAAACGCCGGCGAAAGCCGGAGCCATTGCCGATGCGGCAGCTATCGCTAAAATAAATTTCATTTTCATATAAAACCTCCCGCAATTTACGCTTGTAGTTGCCACGGCGCGCTATACGCCCTGTCGCACATGCGGGCGGCTTCGTCGTCGCCCACAATCTCCTCTTTTTTGGCGTCCCACTTTATGGGGCGGTTCAGCCTGTAAGCTATTTCGGCGAGCAGGCAGCCGGTGTTTGTCCGGTGCGCCACCCCGATGTCGGTCACAGCCGCGCGGCGGTCGAGAACACTGTCTATAAACGCAGTGAAGTGGTTGCCGCTGCGTATCGGGAAGAGCCTGCTTTCAGTCGGCAAAATTCGCGTTTCGGCTATGCCTATCGGATCGGAATAGAGGGTCTCGCGCGAGACAAACAGTTTTCCTTTTGTCCCGAAAAATTCTACGCCATTGCGGTTCATGTCGGATATTTCTATCTCGACACTGTTGGGGTAGTACATCACAACCCTGAATTTCAGCGGCTGGTCGGAGAATCCGTTCTTGGGCCATTGGACGAGTTCGGGGACTATCTCTGACGCTCCGGTATCGTCAAAGCCGAGGGCCCAGTGGGCGATGTCGAGATGGTGCGCGCCCCAGTCTGCAATCTTGCCCGCGCTGTAATTGGTAACTCCCCTCCACCGCGTAAAAGTCTTGCGCGGATTGAAATAGCTCGGCTGCGCCGGCCCCTGCCACATTTCCCAATTCATTCCCTTAGGGACGGGAACGGGCGGGAGAACTTCGGCCTTGAAGTTCGACGGAAGCCCTATTTTTATTCTCGAAATGCGCCCGAGGTATCCGTTGCGGACTATTTCGGCGGCGCGGACAAAGTCGGGCAGCGACCTCTGCCATGAGCCTGTTTGCCAAATGCGCCCGGAATTTAGAACGGTGTCGCGGAGAACTTTGCCCTCGCGTATTGTGCGGGTGAGGGGTTTTTCGCCGAATACGTCCTTACCGGCGTTTACGCACGCAATTCCAACAATCGCATGCCAATGGTCGGGGAGAGCCGTCATTACAACATCGACATCTTTGCGCGCGAGCAGTTCGCGGAAGTCGTCGTACGTCGGGATATCCATTCCAAATAGTTTGCGGGCGTTCCGCAAGCCCTTGGTTTCGTTGTTTCCGTACCCGTAATATTGCGGGCCTTCGGTATTGTTTACGTCGCAGAGCCCAACAATCTGGACTCGCTTGTCGCCGAAGAAATTTTGAGTGTTGGCTGTTCCCTGCGTGCCGAGGCCTATCGAGCCCATTGTCACGCGCTCGCTCGGCGCGACCGCCCCGCCCTTTCCGAGAGCCGATGCCGGGATTATCGTGGGCAGCCCGATAGCCGCCGACGCCGAAGCAATAGTTTTTATGAAGTCTCTTCTTTTCATGCGAAACATTTGTTAGTACGCCGGGACAACACGGACGCTTTGTCCTCGCCCTCAAACGTTTGATTGATTGCAAAAAAATAAATTTTATACCTTCGCTTAGTCAAGTTATTTATAAAATTTCGTATTTTATTCTATTTTCGAAATAAAGCATTGTAGAAAATAGCGCATGTTTCCCGCACAAGCGCTTCACAACAGTAAAAAATCCGACGCATGTTTCATATCTTAAAACAAAAAAGCCCAAAATTTTTGCGGGATAAAATGCGCAGCCAAACCGCAAAATTTTTATTTAAACGCTACTTGCCACAAAAAAAATCCGCCGTTTGCCTTGCGGCATATTGTTGCGCCGCTTTGCGCGTAAATTTTTTGAAAATTTTTTTCCGACGCAATTTGCACGTATAAATAACATAATTAGTAGCAGCTCTTCACTTCCTTCCGCCGTATTCGCAAAAAGAAAGGCGGCCTATCCCGCACGGGGAAAGACCGCTTCATGAAGTCGCAATTTGTATGCGCCGCTTTCAACAACCCGCAAAAAGTCTATTCGACGAGGGCAAAACCGTACGGCTCCAAATATATTTTTGCGGAATCGCCGCTGCCCGATATTTTCGCGCCGCTTGAATAGTAGGCATTCGGCTTTTCGGAAAGCTTTGCGGAAATTTCCACAGGCTTGTCCGACGCGCTGACAAACACGCTCGTTTTCTTTTCGCCCGCAACGCGCTCAAACGCGACAACTCTGTCGTTGCCGGAATCAAGCCATTTCAATTCTCCGGAATAAAGTTCAGGGCGCTCGCTGCGGATTTTCGACAGAGATTTAACTATTGCCAATCTGCGCTTTCCCGCTTCGGTGAACGCCGCCGACCAGTCGAGGACGCTGCGGTTATGGTATTTGTTGGCAAAAAGATTATATTCAGCCCTATCGGCAATTTCATTGCCGGCAAAAAGCATCGGTACGCCGCCTATTGTGAGCAGAAAAGCCGTCATAGCGTCTGCCGCCTCGTAGGACATAACTGCCTCCGACCTGCCGCTGTCGGTCGAAATATCATGGTTGTCATAGTGGTAGAGCAGGCGCGCGCCTTTTGGATAGTTCGACAGAGTCCATGTTATATTTTTTCCCAATTCTTTTGAGGTCTTGACTTTCGCATTTTTAAGCCCCGCGAAATAGTCCCTAAAAAAGATGCCCCAGCAGTAGTTTGCATCGTACGCCTTAAGCTGGCATTCGCGGCGGGAAGATTCGGCTACAAGGGCGATGTCGGGCTTTATTTTTTCAAGCCTTTCGCGCGCGCTTTCCCAAAAGTCCAGAGGTATGTAAAACTCCGCATCCGCCCTGTATCCGTCAACTCCGAACTCGCGCACAAAATACTCCAAATTGGAGATGAGGTATTCGCGCAATTTCGGATTGTCAAAGTTCAGTTCGGGAAAGAGCCACCGCCCGTTTTTGACGTTGCCGTTTTCGTCGCGCACAACGAAGTCCGGATTTGTGGTTATGATGTCGGCAGTTGGGCCGCAGTGGTAGTATACCGCGTCGAGCATAACTTTCATTCCAAGCTCGTGGGCGCGCTCGACAAACTTTTTCAGGTCGGCGTCCGTCCCGTATTCCGAATCAATCTTAAAATAGTTTTTTATTCTGTACGGATTGCACGGATTGTTGGTATTGCTCTTTTTTTGGCGCGGGCTCCAAAAAGCCCTGTTTTGGTCTGGGTCCGACTCTACTATCGGAAGGAGATAAACGCAGCCAATTCCGGCTTCCGCGAGATGCCCGAGCCTCTCCGTAGCCGCCGCAAGCGTTCCCTCCTGCGTAAACGAGCGCAGCGGCACCTGGCATATTATGGATTTCATCAGCCAATCCGGCGCCTTCCGGGCGGGCTTGTCCGAGACTTTTCCCGCTTCAGCCGAAAACAATGCGGACATTGAGAAAGCCGCCAACATCAATATGTATAATAACTTTTTCATACCATAACAAATAACAAAAACCTACCATAGCGGCAAGAAATATGGCCCTTCAATTTAGTTTACTGTTAATTAAAAAAATTGTTTGATTTGCGGCTCGAAAGAGTCAACATTCTATATAGTAATGAAAACACTATTCGTATCAGCAGAAACCGACCCGAGGGAAACGCGAGTTGCGGCAACCCCGACGGACGTAAAAAAGCTCGCGAAACTCGGCTGGGCAGTGCGCGTATGCCGATCCGCGGGCATCAAGGCGGGATTCACCGACGAGCAGTACGCCGAGGCTGGCGCGGAAATCGTCCCCCCCGAAGCCGTGAAAGAGGCGGACTTCGTGGTGTCAGTCCGCAAGCCCTCCGTAAGCGATGTACAGAATTTCAAGAAGGGCTCCTTCCACCTGAGCCTCCTCGACCCGTTCAATGAAAAAGAGCTGATAAAGGCGTTCGCCGACGCCGGAGTGACCGCCGCAAGCTTTGAAATGATACCCCGCAGCACAATCGCCCAGAAAATGGACGTATTGAGCTCCCAGTCAAACCTCGCGGGATATTGCGCGGTTTTGAAGGCGGCAACTTCCATAAACAAAATCGCCCCGATGATGATGACGCCCGCAGGAACGATATCGCCGTTAAAATTCTTTATCGTAGGAGTGGGCGTGGCGGGATTGCAGGCGATAGCAACCGCAAAGAGAATAGGAGCGAGGGTTGAAGCTTTCGACACCCGCCCGGTGGTGGAGGAACAAGTAAAAAGCCTCGGCGCAAAATTTATAAAAATCGACCTCGGCGAAACGGGACAGACCGCACAGGGATACGCGAAGGCCTTGACGCCTGAACAAATAGAACTGCAGCGCAAAGGCATGGCAAAAGTTTGCGCGCAAGCAGACGTCGTGATAACGACCGCAAAGCTGTTCGGAAGAAAGGCACCCGTCATTATAACGGCGGAAATGGTTTCGGGAATGAAGCCAGGCAGCGTAATCGTCGACATGGCGGTTGAAAGCGGCGGAAACGTCGAAGGCTCAAAGCCGGACGAAACCGTAATCACTCCCAACGGCGTAATGATTATAGGCAACACTTGTTTGGAAGCGTCAGTGCCCGCCACGGCGAGCCAAATGTACGGCTCAAACGTATACAACTTCATCGAGCATTTTACAGTAGACGGGAACTTCACCGTAAATATGGAGGACCCGATAATGAAATCGTGCGTCGTAGCCAACGACGGCAAAATAACCGACGAACGCTTTATGTAAACTATCTTTAGCCATGGAACTCATTCTTCTATTATTCATATTCACGCTGTCCGTGTTCCTTGGGTTCGAACTCATATCCAAGGTTCCAAGCCAGCTCCACACGCCGTTGATGAGCGGATCAAACGCCATAAGCGGCATCACGATAGTCGGCGCAATAATCGCAACGGGCGGCACCGACAACAGCATGTTTGCGACTATCCTCGGATTCGCGGCGCTGGTTCTGGCCACAATCAATGTCGTGGGCGGATACCTCGTCACAGACAGAATGCTCGCCATGTTTAAGAAGAAGGGAGACAAATAACGATGAATCCGCAAATCATAAACATCGCCTACATCGTCTCCGCCGTAATCTTCATTCTCGGCATCAAAATGCTCGGCAAGGCTGAGACCGCTCGCAAGGGCAATATACTTTCCTCCGTCGGCATGCTCGTCGCCGTCGTTTTCACTTTATTCGACCATAAAATTCTCGACGCCTCGGATAAAATCACATGGGTTATTCTCGCGGCGGGACTGCTGCTTGGCGCCTTTATTGGACTTGTCGTTGCGAAGAAGGTAAAAATGACGTCCATGCCGGAAATGGTCGCGCTGCTCAACGGTTTCGGCGGTCTGGCCTCGCTGCTCGTCGCATGGGTTGAATACCACTACGACGGCGTCGCAAACATTCCCGCCGGCGTTATCGCAAAATCGGCAATAATAGTGACAATCCTCATTGGCGGCGTGACATTCACAGGTTCCGCCTACGCTTGGGCAAAGCTCTCCGGCAAGCTCTCCGGCAAGCCGTACATCTACGCCGGGCAGAAAATTGTAAACCTTGTAATCGCCGTTCTTACTGTCGTTTCGGCCGTGGCGTTTGCCGCCATAGGCGACTATTGGACAGCCTACTATATTATGGTTGCCGCTATTATCCTGTCGCTCGTGCTCGGAATTGCGGCCGTTATGCCGATTGGCGGGGGCGATATGCCGGTTGTAATTTCACTGCTAAACTCTCTCTCGGGCTTGGCTGCAAGCGCGGCGGGCTTTGTAATACAAAACAATGTACTCATTGTGGCGGGCTCGCTCGTAGGTGCAAGCGGCGTAATACTAACCGTAATAATGTGCAAGTCCATGAACAGGACTTTGTCGAACGTCCTGTTCTCCGGCTTCGGCTCGGCGGCTGGCGGCTCTAAAAATAAGGTAGAGGGCGAAATGAAGGCAATCTCCGCCGACGACGCCTACTACATTCTCGAAGCCGCGCAGAGCGTCGTATTCATTCCGGGATACGGTATGGCTGTCGCGCAGGCACAGCACGTCGTAAAAGAGCTCGCGGAAATTCTCGAAAACAACGGGGCGGAAGTATGTTTTGCAATCCACCCTGTTGCGGGAAGAATGCCGGGGCACATGAATGTGCTTCTCGCGGAAGCAGACGTTCCGTACGAACAGTTGAAGGAGATGGACGAGGCAAACAAGATCCTCGAAACGGCGGACGTCGCAATAGTAATCGGAGCAAACGACGTCGTAAATCCCGCGGCCGCAGAAGACAAGTCCAGCCCGATATACGGAATGCCGATTATCGAGGCGTATAAGGCTAAGACCGTTCTCGCGCTAAAACGCGGCAAGGGAGCGGGATTCTCCGGGCTTGAAAACGGGCTCTTCTTCCGCCCCAACACGCGCATGCTCTACGGCGACGCGAAGGCCACAATCAACGAGCTCGTATCCAAGTTCAAGGAGGCATAGCTTACGCGCCGTCCCCAAATTCATTTTGGGTACGCTTAGGCGAAGCGGCGGGCGCGCCGCAAAGTACGCAAAAAAGACGAACCGTGCGGTTCGTCTTTTTTTTGCCACGCTTCTTTCAGCGCGCAAGAAAACTGTTAAGATAAGGAGCAAGTACTCTTTCAATAAAGCTGCATTAGCTGAAGCGTACCTTTTCTCTATATGCAACTAAAGCTAAAATAAACTGCGCGCTTTAAATTCTTAGTTTTTTCAAGATTGTTAAAAGTGCGCGAATAAATTTTATAGTTTTTAATTCTCCTTATTTTTGGCATATATTTTATAAAAAAATCTACTGGAAAATCCGACGCCGCGCTTCGCATATAAAGCGTAGATAAATGCCCGCACGTTGTCTGTTATTAAAGATACAAACGCGCTCGGAAGCGCATTATTTCTCCGAGGGAAAGCTCTATTCCCTTCCGCAATATCGCGTTTACTATAACCGCAAAGTTATTGGCAAAATCCGCCAAGATATTTGCCACTCTCAAATGCCGATAAAAAGCCTCTCTATAAAAAACACAAAATAATCGACAATTCGGCAAATCCAAAAAATATTTTACCAACCCTTTCCGCAAAGATTTTTACAGAGGATTTTTCCCTTTTCGTGCGATAGATTTTTTAGATTTGCGATGCTGCATTAAAAATTTTCCGCCGCTAAAATTTTTTATTTATCGCGCCTATTGCATAAAAACCAAAAAATATAAAATCCTAAAATTTTGATTACAGCATTGTAAAAATTTCTGCGCACATTTGTGTGTGGCGGAAGCTTAGAAAAAATACACAAACTCCACCCGATAAAAAAAAGTAAAAATCCATAAAAACGCCGCGCTTTTTTGGCGCGGCGGCTGTTTTACAAGACGATTATTTGCATTTAAAAAGTCCGCAATACGGCTTAGCCCCCGAACTGCGCGCTCTTAAACCATTGGAAGTTATTTGCCTCAATCTCGTCCTTAGGCGGCATCGGATACGCCAACATATCGTCGCCGGCGCCAACATAGAAGCCGCTTCCGACTGTCCTGTATAGAATCTCGCCCATGGACCTTGCCACAATTTTATTATTCTTGCCGCCCTTTGTCCTTACGACATCAAGGCAGTCGCGCAAGTGGTGCTGGTTGGTGTACGGCAAATCTCCGAGGTCTCCGTTTACAGGGTCGCGCTCAAGATCGCCAAGCTTCATATCGAAGAATGCTATCTTTTTGAAGTGGACAAGCCGCTCCGGCGAAGTCAGCCTTTTCACGTACTCCTGCGGATTGAGAATGCTTGCAACGCGCGGGCGGCACGGAGCCAAATCCTGGTAAAGGTAAACTTTGCGCGACGGATCGGGCTCAAAGGGCTTTGCGGTGAGCTCAAGCGTTTTGCCGTCGCTCGTAACCAAATAGAGGTTTTTGAAGGCCGACATCGGGACGTGTTCGAGCACCCTGTAAACGGATAAACACACCGATTTGTGCGGCCTTCCGTCCGGATGGGGCGCGCAGAGTTCGGGAATTTTGTCTATCGGAAGGTAGTCGGATTTAAAATTCGGGTCTATCTCAAAGAAAATTGCAGGATCGCAGTTGCGTCTGAACGCGCCCGTCGCGTAATAACTTCCGAATTCTTCGGGCGACAGGTTGGAGGCTATGAGAGCTTCGGGCACGAGTGACAGATAGAGATATTGTTTCATTTTTATCCTCTTTTTTTTGTTTTTTTAGTCGGCAAATGTATTATCCGCCTTGCTGTTGTCCTTTTAATAAATCATAGGAAAAATATCAACTAAAATCGGTAAATATTGGCGTTATTTATTGAATTATTCGCAAAAAAAAAGCGCGGCCCGATGTTCACAGGCCGCGCCCGAAGCTAAAAGCGAAGTCTAATTAGAAAGCTCTATTCCTTCTGGCAAGTCGAGCTTCTTTTCAAACGTTCCGTCGGGAAGCTTGCGCCATTGCAGCTTTATTTTTCCGTGGGGAGTCGGCCATACTATCGAGCCCTTGTCCTCAATGAAAAGCGGGTTGAACGAAACTTTGCCCCAAGCGGGCGCAGTCTGCTTTATGCCGCCGAGTATGCGGGGCATCAAAAATAGCGGGTGCGCCGTCCACGCATGCGAGCACGTTCCCGTCTTGCTATCAAACCCTTCATACGCCGTGCCAAATTCAGCCATATCTTTCCACTTCCTTAAAATGTCGGCGTAAACTTCGCGCCCGTATCCCTCGTTTATCATGAGGTCGTACAGATAGACATGCCAGTAGCTCGACGGGTCCGCATGGGTTTTTAGTTCCCCGCGCAGGAAAGGCAACAGTATCTTATCCTTCGCCTTTTCAAAATCGAAGCCTTTTAGGTTTGTCATGCGCCCAAGAACCTGCGCCTGTATGCCTTTTAGAGGATTGGGTTTGCCGCCAGGCAAAATGCCGTCGCGCACTAGCCCGTCGGAATCCACGAGGTTTTTCTCGATAGCCTCCCTTAGCTTTGCGGCGCGCGCAGAGTACTTTTTCGCCATGCCTTCGCGCCCGGTTTTTGCGCAAGTATCCGCCGTAACGTCGAGCGCATACAGCAGCCACAAATTGAGTATTGCGGGCTCTCCGTCGCGCTGTATGTTCGTCCAGTCAAGGAAAAGCCAATAGCGCGGGTCGTATGAAACAAGCCCCGTATTCGGGTTTGTCACGCCGTCAAAGTACGATAGTATTGCGTCTATCGTCTTTTCGTAATCGTCGTAAACGGAAGAATCCCCTGTCTGCCAATAGTAATCGAACAGGGTCAGTATCCATACGACAGAATAGTCCGGCAATATGCAGTGGTGCGCCATTGTCGGAGAATGTCCGTATGTCAACCCGTTGGGCGCGGTCTGCATAGCTATCTGGCGGATTCCCCTCCACAAAAGCCGCGGATCGTCGCCGAGCATAAAAGTATTCCAGGCCTGTACGCGGGCGTCGCCCCACCATTGCGCCTGCTCGCGGTACGGTGTATCAACGTATGTGTCGAGCGAGCACACCCTCTGAGTTTGTTCGCACGCCTTCCATATTTTGTCGGCGAGCGGATTGGAAGTTTCAAATTTCCCGTCGCGCCCAATCGGATACGCCTCCCACCTGAAAGACGGCTTTATTTCGAGCTCCGAATCAGGGTTTGCCCGAACCCTCAGCATCATGTAGCGCGAGCCTATCGGGTGGTAGTATTCGTGGCGGTTGGCGCCTTCGCGTGCTATCATGCGGTTCGACATCGCCGGAGCGCAATGCGTCAAGTACTGGTTTGATACTTCCATCTTTTCCGAAACCGTCTCCGAAAAAGTCATATCGATTATCTCGCCTCCCTTTGCCCCCTTGACTTCGAGAATCGGAACCCCCACAACTATCTTCCCCATATCGAATAGGTAGCTGCGAAATTCGCCCTTCGAAGTCGGCGGAACTTTTATCCATTCGGAATCCGAAGATGCCGGGCTGTGGGAGCAATCCTCGCGGGCTATGAGGGCGTTTATGTTGCGGCAGCGCTCGCTTTCCGAAAAAGCCTTTCCGGAGGATTCGCCTATGAGTTTTGGAGCGGGCAGAATACGGCTTTCGCCGAGCGGCGTAAAGCGCGGCTCGTAGGTGTAATAGGGCATGGCGTCCCACCGTCTCGCAGTTTCGGTAGTACTCCAGGCGGAGTCGTCAAAGTCGGGGGAAGTCCAGTCGGAGAGGGGCTCCTTGCGCATATCGATGTGCTCTTGATTGTTTAGCTGCATCGAGTACGCAACCGTATCCCTGTCGCAAGAGTCTTGGCGGATACACTTTGTATTTTTTCGGGAAACTATTTTCTTGCCGTCACCCAAATCGACTCCATACAAGACACCGGCAACGCCGGCAGTCAGATACGAAAAAGTGTTTCTGCCAACATTGTAGGCGCGCACGGCTATTGCGTTTTTGCCTTTTTTTAGGTACGGGGCAATGTCAACTTCGTCGTATGGCCAAGACTTTTGGAATCCGCGGGCGGGGCCGTTGCATACGTACTTTCCGTTGACGTACAGCCTGTATTTTTGGTCGGCAGTTATGTACATAATTGCCTTTTCCGGAATAGTTGAAAGGTCAAAAGTCTCGCGGAAAAGCGCGTAGGAATTTACGATATCAAGATAGTTGGAAGGAAACGGCCAAATCCAGCTCGCCTCTTTAAGTATCGGCGGGACTTTCTCCCATATTTGCGGATTTTCCTTTATGGGGTACGTATCCCACATTTTTACATCGTACGGTTCTGGAATGGACGCTGACGCGGGAAGCGCCGCCCCCAACAATAAAGCAATCGCAACATACTTGCGCATATATTCCTCCATCAGATTAGTTGGTATTTATTGGGAAAAGCTTGTTTTATGAATAATAATAAATGAGTTCAACACAAAAGTTAATGTTGACAAAACAATCTCTCGGAAAGAACTTGAAAGCCATGGGGAAAAAAGCGGCATATTTCATAACCTCCGACGACGACTTTATCGCCGCGAACCGCGCGCGCGAAATTTTCGAGGAACTCTCAAAAGACGCGCTGGACGAAATGTCAAAAGAGGTAATCGACGGCGCCTCCCAGAAAGCGGAAGACGCCGCAAGAGCCTGCGCGCAAACTTTGCAGGCCGCCGCCACCCTGCCGCTATTTGGCGGCGCAAAGTACGTATGGCTGCGCAACGCAAATTTTTTTGGCGACGCAAAAATCCTAAAAAACGAGGAAGTCGCAACTACCCTCGCAAAGCTCGTCGAATATTTAAAAAAACTGTCGCCCGAAAATGCGGTTGTAGTTATAAACGCCTCCCCCGTAGATAGGAGAAGCAAAATTTTTAAGGAGTTTTCCGCCTTTGCCGAAAGCGAGGACTTTCAGGCGAAAGACCCAATATCCGCCTGCTCAGAACTTATAAGAAACGAATCCGCCGCACTCGGCATAAGGTTTGAACCCGGCGCCGCCGAAACCCTCGCCTCCATTGTCGCATGCAACCCGAGAATGTGCGTTCAGGAAGTAAAAAAACTCGCCGCTTACGTAAATTTTAAAGGCACAATAACGCAAAAAGACGTGGCGGAAATGGTGCCGATTTTTGGCGAAAGCGATTTCTTCGACATAACAAACGCGTTTTATTCAGGCAATCTCGAATCGGCACTGGCGGTATTAAAAAGATACTTTTTTGCGAATAAGAAAGCGTCTGCGAGGCCGATTATCACCGCCATACAGAAACAAAATTCAATACTAATACAGCTTAGAGCCTTGATGGACTCCGGCGAGATATCAAAGCGCGCTGAGCCGCAACCGAGAGGCGCATTAGAGGCGGCTGGCGCCAAATATGCCGAAGTATTCGCAGGCTGCGATGAGAAAACGCCTTACAACGTATTTTCCCAAAATCCGTGGTACGCCGGCTCCAAGCTTGCGCCGATTGCCGCGCGAATACCGTTAAAAAAACTGCTTGACTCGCAAATGCGGATTGCCGCCGCATTTGAAGCTCTACTTTCCCCGGATACAAACGACGAAGCTGTAATGCGCGATTTCTTTGTCAGGGTAATGTCTTAGCTGTACGCGCCCAAGCTTTCTTCCAAAACTCGTCACCTAAAAAAGGCCGAGCGGAAAATTTTTTTTGGCCGCCTCCGCAGACCTTTTTTAGCGGATAGTTTTAAATAATAGCGCACTATGCTGTCAGAGTTTTTTGATATTTTGACGATATTGCGCATTGTAAAATGCCTTGGGATTACAACGGTAAAATTTTATTATGCGCCTTTATTTTAAAGGCAGGCGCCGCATTATGAAATCTACTTGCATATTGTCTATTTTTCAAAAAATCCACACTTCGGCAATAAAATGCCGATTTTCCGAATCCCCCGCGGGACGCTCAATTTCCAGAATACTTTAATAATTGCCAATTATTTCTTTTGCGCAATGTACCTGCAATCTTCAACAAAGGCTAAATTTACCAATAAACAATCCGCTACTGTAAAGCTCTTTTAACCCACTATGCCGCCAATTCCGGGCAGTCCGCCTTCCCATGATGCCGGGCGTCCCCACGGCAGCTCGCTGTCGTTTGTCTCGCGCGTCGGGAGCGTCTTTGTCTCCGTGGATTCGCACCCCGAAAACAATGCAAAAAAACAAAAATATTTATGTGCGATTCGGCCACAATTCATAAAAAAACGGCGGAAATAAATCCGCCGTCAAATTCCATTTTATTTTCGCCGCATTGCGCGGAACTTCCACCGCAAGACAAAGGCTTAATATCTCGTGGGAGTGCCTATGCCGCCCATTCCGGGCAATCCGCCTTCCCATGATGCCGGGCGTCCCCATGGCAGCTCGCTGTCGTTTGTCTCGCGCGTCGGGAGCGTCTTCGTCTCCGTCGATTCGCACCCAGTCAAAAACAATGCCAAAAACGAAAATATTATCAAATATTTCATAGTATAAAATTACGCCTCAGCGGGAGCTTGTTCAGCTTCGGAATTAGCCGCAGGAGCCGCCGCGGGAGCGGGGGCTTGCACCGGAGCCGATTCGGAAGCCTGTTGGGGAGCGGCAAGCTCGAGCAAATCGCCGACTTCTATCGTTTCGGGGATTGCAACATCGCGGTTAATGAGCCCAACAGCAAGATCGTCTTTCGCGTCGGTAATGAGTATTTCGGAAACCAATTTGCCTTCGCGTTTGAGAAGTATCTTCTGGGATTCTTTAACACCGGCTTTTCCGCCGCGGTTGATGCTCACCAGGCCGTTTTCCTGGTCAACCGCAATGACTGTTGCGATGTCGCCGGTCGGAACGTAGGGGGTCTTTACTATTTTTCTCTTAATCTTTTTGCCGCTCGCGTCGGTTTCGACAACTTCGACTATTTCAGCCATCTCCATCAGCTTGGCCTTTTTATTGGCTTCGGCAAGCTCGTCGGTTTTGGTTTTTAGCTGGGCTTCGAGAGTTGCAACCTTTTCTTTGAGAGCGTCTGTCTCGTTGTTGTTGGCGAGCATCGCGTTCTTTTCGGCAAGCTCCTTGGTGTACTGCTCGATTAGCGTGTTCTTCTGGGTTATCTGCCCCTTCAAGCTCGCTACATTTGCAGTCAAAGTAGATACCTGCCCTTTTACGTTTGTGAGCTCGGAGTTTACCTTGATATTCTTAACGCGCTCGCTTTCGAGTTCGTCGTTTGCGCTTTTCAGTTTGCCTTCAAGGGAGCTCACGCTTGCCCTAAACGCCTTATTGCTGCTTTCAACCTTGGCTTTTTCAGAAAGTATTCCGGGAATATTCGAGGATTTTTCCTGCAAAGTCGCCCCGGGAACGTCTTTCATTAGCCCTTCCGCGCTGCTTACCTTTCCGCGCGTATCGAGCCACGCATATACACAGAAGCATGCGGCGAGAATCGCCAAAATTTTTAGGGAGATGGATACTGCTTTCATATTTTGGAGTAGAGAATAATCGGTTTGCTATTTGATTTTGATAAATTTCTTATCAAAGCCGGCACCGGAAGAAACAACCCCCGTCGACGGATTCGATGCAAGATGTATTAGTAGTTTAAATACTATTTCTTTTTCATTTTCAAGATTTATTTCTCGCGCAATTTCGTCAACAGAAAGAGCGGTATCTGAAAGCTTTTCCATAATCTTTGCCTTCATTGCAAGTATTGAGCCCGCCGCCTTCTTTCCGGCCTCAACACCGGGCTGATGGTAGGCGTTTATGCCAATCAGGCTCGCATACAAACCGACAGTGCGGTCGTAAAGAGCAATCAGCTCGCCGACGGAATATGGCGAAACTTCGCTTACGGTAATTGTAATGCAGTCCCTGCCCTTGGCGGATATGGCCTCGCGGGTACCGAGCAAGAATGCTTGGAGATAGTCGCCGCTCGTCTCGCCGGACGCAACTTCGGGGCTGTCGCCGTTGCGATCTTTGAGAACTTCAATAAACGTTATAAAGAAATTGTTTATGCCGTCGCGCAGCTGCTGCACATACGCGTGCTGGTCGGTGGAACCCTTGTTGCCGTATACGGAAATGCCCTGCTCCACCTTCTTGCCGGACAAGTCGAGCTCCTTGCCGAGCGACTCCATTATCAACTGCTGCAAATATCTCGAAAATAGGAGCAGCCTGTCCTTGTACGGAAGGATAACCATGTCTTTCAATCCCTTCCCGGACGTGCATTTGTACCACATGAGCGCAAGCATCGCCGCCGGATTTTTGCGCATGTCCGCCACTCTCGTTGCGGCGTCCATTTCAGCGGCTCCCTTGAGCATTGTCCTTATGTCGATTCCCTGCAAGGCGGCCGGCAGCAGTCCAACTGCCGCGAATTCGCTCGTGCGGCCTCCAACCCAGTCCCACATCGGGAAGAATTCCAAAAAGCCGCGCTCCTTGGCATAGTTATAGAGCTTGCTTCCAACGCCGGTCGTCACCACTGCATGCTTCGCAAAATCGAGCCCCGCCTTTTCCCAGCGCGCCTGCGCCTCTATCATTGCGTTGCGCGGTTCGGGCGTGCCGCCGGACTTGGAGGTCACTATCGCGAGCGTCTTGCCGAGATTGCCTTCAAGCTTGTCGAACACCAAATCGTATCCGTCGGGGTCAGTATTATCAAGGAAGTACACCTTCATCTTGTCCGACTTCGGGCAACCGAGCGCCTCGGAAACAAACTCCGGCCCCAAGGCCGATCCGCCTATGCCTATGCACAGGATATTTTCAAATTTTCCGTCGGCGCCGCATATTTCGCCGCCGTGGATTTTCTTGGCAAAGTTTTCTATTTTGTCGATATTTTCGACAATCTCCGCCTTTATTTCGGGAGTCGGCGCAAGTTCGGGCGCGCGGAGCCAGTAGTGCCCCACCATTCTGTTTTCATCGGGATTGGCTATCGCCCCGCCTTCGAGCGCAACCATCGACGCGAACGCCTCTTTCATAGGCGCCTCCATTGAAGCCAAATAAGCGTCGTCAAAATCGACTCTGCTTACGTCCAGTCCGAATCCCATATTTTCGAGACCCAGATAATATTTTTTATAACGTTCCCAAGACATAATAATCGGGTAAAACCTACCCGGACTTTTCTCTTTGTCAAACGTTTTATGGGAACATACCCAATTAGCGGAGGTCGGAATTTCGGGGCTTTTAGATGAAGCCAACATCTACAATGCGTTTGATTTTATATAAAAAATACTTTTAACTTACCTCAAATGAACTTACGCAAAATATTTTACGCCACAATATGCGCGCCCCTCTTTGCGTGCGCCTTAAACGCGCAAATGCTCACTTCCGGAGCCACCGCAATAAATATCCTCGCCCCGAAGTGGAAAATGGGCGTAAGTGTGGACGCCTCCGGCGAATACTCGGCCCCTGCCGACTTATCAACGAAAATAGACGGCGATTTGGCAGTGTATTCGGCCTCGGCAAATGTCAAATTTCAGGGCGCATACGCCGACAAACATTTTCTCACACTCTCGCTAAATTACACATACAGCCAATACGATTTCAGCTCGGCGGCGGCGCCGTTCTCCTCCGCAAACGGGGCTTCGTCCCTCGCCTTTTACACCGCGCGCATAAGCGAGCGCTGGGGGGCTTTTGGCATTGCAAGCGCGTCGATTGGCTCGGAAACCGGGGCGTCTATCTGGGGCGGGCGCACAATGCTCGCGGGGGCGGGCGCATCATACTCGTTCTGCGAAAGCCTCACGGTGGGGATTGGGGCAATGGCGTACTCGCGCCTCGACAACACATGGCTGGGGTTGCCCGTCGGTTTCATCGACTGGAAAATCACCGACAGGCTGCGCCTGCGCACATTTTCCGGCGCCGCGCTGCTCTACGATATTTTCGGGGACAATTCTCTTATTCTAAACGCCGTCGCCGAATACAGAAACTCTTATTACAGGCTTGCTAACTCATCGGAGGGCAGGCGGAGCGTTTCGGACAGCTTTGTGCAATTTTCAGTTGGGGCGACATACAACATCTCAAAGCGCGCCTACATTTCGGCGGCAATCGGAGGGAATTTCAACCGCGAGATTGCCCTGCGGATCAACTCGCGCTCGTCTGGAGAATATGAAATCGACGCCGCGCCGTTTTTTTCGCTACACGCGGGGTTCTCATTTTAACCGCGCAAAAGTTTGAAATTTTTGCAATTTTTGCGCGCCTTACACCAAATGTCGCCCGCGCATAGTCTGGATTTATCGCGCTTTCGGCGCAAATACTGATTTGTAAACTCGCGCCTTTTTTATAAAAAATCATTAAGAAAAAAGAGCCTTTTTTATCTCTGCCGCTTGCGGGCGCGATAATCGTTCCCTGTTGAACCGTGCCGAAGAAGTTCATATCGCTCTATGCCGCGCAGGAGAGTCGAAAGCAGGCTTGCGGGTACCTCCTTATTTTTATTTTCGCACTTCCACTTCCCTCCATTGATTCAAGTCAAAAAAAATATCTCTTTCCAAAGCCTGCGCCCCGTTTGCACATATTGCGGGAATGAATCCGCAGATACAAAGGTTTATAAAAAATAATCCGCCATACTTGGATTTTTTCCATCTAAAATTTTATAGCCCAAACTCAATATCCCGCCGCATTGAAAAATTTTTTAACCGCATTAAAAAATACCCCCCCTGCATTTGCCAATTTGCTAATCTGCGCTTGCTAATTCGCGAAGCAACGCCCGCACATTTGAAAAATCGGCGCTTTCACATTTGCAAACAGCCTGCCCACTTAATGCGGCGGCATTTGCACATCTATCCGTTTAAGAAATAAGCGTCTGCGCAGGCACAGTGAAAATTCGGCACGCTTATAAAACAAATTGCGTATCTGAAAAAGAACGCTTACTCAGGCGCAAAACAACTTGCGCATTTAAGGAGAGGACGCAAAAAAACGCGCCCTCCGCAATACGGACGGCGCGATACTCTTTACTCTTGTATCATAAGCCCCGCGTACCCGCATGGAACCAATACCCTGCCCTTGTAAAAGTCGGGGACTCCCGCGTTCGAGGGCATTTTGTATTTACCGAGCAGTTTTGGATTTTCCGGCTCGGAAAAATCATACACCCCGACAACCCCGTGCACCCTATTTGCGACCGCGAGCTTTTTAGAGTGTTCATCGTACATCGCAAGCCCCTCGTCGGAGCCCTGCGGGAATTCCGCTCTCGCCCTTGAAGAGCTGTCGTCGGCGACTTTCGGCAATTTGTCGCCGCCGGGGAATGGGTGGCGCTTTAAATCTTTATTGGGCGCCGGATTTTTAGGATCGTCAAACGCGTATCCGCCGCGGCACATTGTTATAAGTTTGTCACCGAAAGCCGCGACGGAACCCGTTTGCGAGCAAAGAGGATAGTCGTCATAAAATGTCATCTTCGGCTTGGCGCCCGACAAGTCGAAAATCATCCGCCCGCCGCAGTGGCGGTTTAGCCCGAAATACTTTCCGGAAGCGAGGCGGCGCGCGCCGTAATCGTTGTACAAGAGCTGGCTGCCGTTCTGCGACAGCGCAGGCCTCGGATTCTTTCCGGATATGTCGAAAAACCATATCGCAGGGCCCGCTGTCGAAGCGCCTATAAATTTGCAGCCGTCGAATGCCCAGACATTCTGGGCAAACCCGCGCCATAGGCGCTCCCGCGGGATTCTCGCAATTTCGCGCGGGGTGAACCCGCCTTTTTTCGACGCCGCAGGCGCATTTGATATGTCGTAAATTCCCACTCCATCAAAACCCTCGGCAACTACGAGAATATTGTCGGAAATCTTGACGTCGGTCGCGTATCCGCATTTCAAGTGACCGACCACAGGGGTATTTTTGTCTGCGAGGTTGAAAATCAACACGCCATTGTGCGAGGCCGTCGCGTACGCCAAATCCCCCTTCACTGCAACCGCCCGCACGGGATTGGACGAATCCGCAATAAGCGCCTTAAAACCTTCAACCTTGCCCGGGCTGAATTTTGCGCCGCGCTCCGGCGAAGACTCGGCAGGCTTTGATGGAATTTTTGCGATGCCCGGGAATTCCGCCATATAAATGCCCGTAAAGTTTCCTGCAACATACAAAACGCCGTCGCCGACTGCGATTGACGCGACAGCGTCGCCCTGCGGTATATTTGGATCGAGAATCTGCTTGTATATAATTTTTAGAGAGGAATCGTCCGGGGCGATTTTGGGAAGTATGAAATTCCCGATTATTTTTGGGTTGGACTTGTCTGAAATATCCACGAGAAATACGCCGTTGACCGTATCTGAGGCAAAGCAGTAATTTCCGGACACGCGCGGCGTCCAGAAATCGCACGGGCCAAAATATATTTTCGGAAATTCCACCCGCGACAATTTTTTGGGATTTTTCCTGTCGGATATGTCGAAAATTTCGAGTCCGTGCCCCGCCCCGTGCCGCAATTCCTTAGGGCCGCTCTTTTTGTGCTGACCGGTAGAGGCGTACAAGAAATCTCCCACAACGTCTATGCCGTCGCCGTAGCCGTCGAGCTTGACTTTTGATATGATTTTCGGGTTTGCGGGGTCCGAAAAATCTATGGCGGTAATCTCCCCCGCGCCCCAATCGCCGCTGTAAACGATGCCGTCCCTGTAATAGACGGATTGAGACTCCTGCGTGACAACCGACGAAACATGCTTCATTTTCTTTGGATTCGAAACATCCACGCATTGCACGCCAAACACCCTGTTGCCGATAAAAGCGTAGCCGTCGGCGACATCAAGGCCCGTCGCCATTTCGGCAGTGTCGAAGTGCGAAAGTATTTTGGGATTGGAAGGGTCCGATATGTCAACCGACCAAAGCCCGCACTGGCGCGAGGTGAGAAAAGCTACATTGCCCATTATTTTAAGCTGGCGCACATTGCCCATTCCTTTAACAAACCCTATTTTTTTAGGCTGTTTTGGGGAAGAAATATCGTACACCGAAAGCCCGTTATCTTCGAGGGCGTAAAGTTTACCCCCCGATATTTCAAGCGCCATCGTTCCCTTTGTTCCCTCCACTTTCGAGAACTCGATATGAGCCCCGTATCGCGGGTCCGAATGGGAATTTTTAATTTTCGCAGTTTCTGCAAATGCGCAGGCGGCAAGAAACACTGAAAGAAAAGTCGCTAAGAATTTCATACCGGAAAGAAATATTTTAGGAGAAAGGCTATGTCAACAAGCAATCAAAAGGCGCAAATTGCCGCGGGGATAAAAAAAGTCGTCTTATAAGCAAATTTTTGTTGCGTTCCCGATAAAAATGGGGTTGTATCTTCAACTTAACCATAAAACCGGCCCGGCTAAAACGGAAAATTCCGACTAGATTTCGGGCCTTCGACGGGAAAGCGGACGGCATTAAAATCCGCCCCGCGTCGCGAAAGATTTAAAAACAACAATTCATCACACAAGGAAAAGCACCATGTCAAGAGTATGCGCAATAACCGGGAAACGCCCTGTTAAAGGTCGTAAGATTATCCACAAAGGCCAGAGCAAGAAAAGCGGCGGCATCGGCTTGCAACTCGTCAAGCAGAACAAGCGCACCTTCAAACCCAATGTCCAGAGAGTGCGCGTCCGCGCCGAAGACGGCTCGGTAAAGCGCTTGTGGGTTTGCACAAAGGCCATTAAGGCGGGCCTCGTAGAAAAGGCGTAGTCAACGCGCGCCCTTCAAAACTCCCTCCCGGCAGCCGCGCATATGCGGACAATCGCGGGAGGGATTTTTTTTTGCAAAAATTTGTCTTAAAATCCCGAAGATTGAATTTAGAAACTCAACATCGCGCGCGTAAATTTTAGAAGAGATTTCCGCCTTTCATATTCCAATGCCAACTCTGTAGGCGGTATATAAACTAAAAAATATTCGGCACAGACAGTTTACTATTTTGAGAGACAGAAAAAAATATTTTATCTGGTATTTCCGAGTCTCTACTCCCGAGTGTATGCCGCTTAAAAAAATAAAAACTCGTCACCCACGAATATCCTGAAAGTTCTACTCTATATTGGCCTAAATAAAATAAGCGGGCACATTTATTATAGCTAAATTCTTGTAACAAACAATACCTGCACTGCACTAATATAACCGTTTAAAACAATACCTGCAAAAATCGCGCCGTATTCTTTTCGGCGCAAACGGCATACACAAAAAAAGGCGCGAGAGTATCGCGCCATAAACCTTTCATAATGCGCATCGGCACATGAAAGTTTTTTGGGGTTGAGTAAAACTTAGGGGCTAATCCAATCCTAAAAATACAAACTGCTTGCTAAATTTAAGCTCCTGCTTGGTAGCCAGCTCAATCTTGTACCCGTATTCTTTTTTCTCTATCTGAATAACCGGCGAAGATTTAAAATTATCCCTTATGTAGTTTAAAATCGCCTCCGGTATGATGGGATTTGGCACAGCCGAAGTCTTAGCGGAAATCTCTTTCCAAACCCCGTCGGAATCAAATTCTATTTCAGTGCCGTCAGAATAGACAATGTCGTATCCGTCGGTAATTGCCCCGAGAAAACTTCTGTCCTGTTTGACAACGGCAACCTTCTTATCTTTAAAGTTTGCGGAGGCAAACTGCTGGGCCGTTTGAGGCAACGCCGAAAAGTCTATAAATTTATCATCGGCGTATCCGGTGATTGCGGAAAATATTAACGATACCGTTATAATCGATAGTAATTTTTTCATCTATATAGTGTTTTGTTTTTAAGCGGCATTGAACCGAATTCCGTTATTTTTGACTATTTTTCTTTTAAAATTGTTCATCGGAAAATTTTTTTTTGTTTTAATATAAAAAATTCCGCCCTTAACCGCAAATTGCAGAATCTGTGGCATGGTTTTACACAAAATCTTGCAGAATCTACTGCTGCATAATAAAAAAAAACACCGCTGAAAATTTAAAACTAACAAACGCCGGTTTTTAGCATTGATAACCTTGGCGGCTCACAAAAAATAAAATAATCCATACACAAGATGCCGTTTAGATTGGGCATAAAATGCCTACGCTCCAAAAACGATAACCTTGTAAAAAAACGTCGAGCGGGCGGGATTCGAACCCGCGACCCTCTGGTCCCAAACCAGATGCGCTAGCCAGGCTGCGCTACCACTCGATTTTCAAAATATTCCACCCTATTTCTTCGTCTTTGTCAATTACTCATTTTTATAAACTGCGCCCACAGAAATAAAAAAATCCCGAAACTTTGTCCGGGATTCTTGCATAAAAACCATTGTTTTATATAGCGCAGATAGTCTGCGCCCTCTGCACTACTTCTTGGCAGGCGGCGGAGGCGGAGGCGGCGGCGGAGCGACAGGCGCAGGTGCCGCGGGATCGACATCAACCATCTCAACGTCGAATATCAGAGTGGAATTCGGCGGGATTCCGGGGATTGCCTGATTGCCGTATCCAAGCTTTGCTGGAATGTATAGGCGGGCTTTTCCACCCTTGCCTATCTTCTGCAAACCTTCCCTAAAACCGGGTATTACGCGACCAAGGTTAAATTCGGCAGGGGCACCGCCGTGTTTGTCTGTGCTATCAAAAACAGTTCCGTCAACAAGCTTGCCGGTGTACTTTACAACTACATTGGAATTTTCGGAAGGCAGTTTTGAGTCGCCCTTGGCGATGATTTCTATCGCAAGCCCTGTGGGAGACATTTCGATGCCCTCCTTCTTTTCAAGCTCTTTCCAGAACTCGGCAGCCAGCGCATTTGCGCGTTCGGCGGCTTTTGCGGCGTTCGCTTCGGCGCGCGCGCGGAGGAATTCAAAAGCCTTCTGCCCCTTTTGCATTACTTCGTCGGGAAGCCTCTTAGTTTCGTTTACTACTTTCATCCCCTCGACAAATGCGTTAAACTCTTCGGGAGTGAATTCGAGTTCAAGCAGCCCGTTGCGCTCAAACATTATCATTCCGAATGTTTTTATGTAGTCTTCTTTTGTCTCGGCCATGGATATCGTCGCTGTCGCGAGGGCGAGTGCGCCCGCGCATATAGCAGTTATGGTTTTCCTTGTGTTCATATTTTTATAGAATGGATTAATTTCTCCTTTTTATGCGTTGACCGACAGTCAAACATATTCGTTCCAAGATTTCAATTTAAAAGCTCGCCCGCGCGGAACTTTTTGCAAGAGCTGAGCGTCGGAATATATATCGGCGCAATAGGTGTAAAAATTTAACTTATTTATTGCCCGCAACGAATGCCGCATATATAAAAGGGCGCATGAATTCTCAAAATTACCGATTGCAGGTCTGGTATTCCGGGCGCGTCCAGGGCGTCGGATTCCGATGGAAAGCCGCGGAAACTGCCAAAGGCTACGACGTGTGCGGGTACGTGGAAAATCTCGACGACGGACGGGTGCACTTGTGCGCGAAAGGCGAGAAGTCCGAAGTCCGCGCCTTTGCCGACAGGCTCGCCGAGGTCATGGGAGACTTCATTCGCTCCGTCGATGAGCGCGAGGACGTCTGCGACACCCAATACCGCGGTTTTAAAATAAAAATTTAGCCCGCCTCCTGCAACCCAAACCTTGCGCAAATCCCATATGCAAGAAGCTATAACAGTTAAAAATCTAAAAAAATATTACCGAAGCGGCGTTCGAGCCCGCGCGATAGTCGCCCTCGACGGCGCAAGCTTTTCGGTTGAAGAAGGCGAGATTTTCGGGTTGCTTGGCGCAAACGGCGCCGGCAAAAGCACGACAATTAAAATCATCACAGGCCTCATACGCCAAAACTCCGGAGAATGCCTGATTTTCGGCAAAAAACTTTCTGTCCGCGAAAAATCCAAAATCGGCTACCTGCCGGAGTCACCGTACTTCTACAAGTTTCTGACTGGGTTTGAACTGACCGTGTTCTACGCGAAGCTCTGCGGAATGCCAAACGCCGCCGCAAAGCAAGCCGCCATGAAAGCATTAAATACCGTCGGCTTGGACGACGCCGCCGACAGGCCTATTGCGCTCTACTCAAAGGGTATGACGCAGCGCGCTGGGCTCGCGCAGGCGATAGTCCACAACCCCAAGCTGCTAATTCTCGACGAGCCCGCATCGGGCCTCGATCCGGTCGGCGCGGACGACTTGTGCAACATCATTTTGCGCCTAAAAAGCGAGGGAAAGACGATACTGCTTTCGTCGCACATAATGAGCGAAGTCGAAAGGCTGTGCGACAGGATTGCCATAATGTCGAGAGGGTCGGTCGCCGCCATGGGAGATACCTCAGAAATGCTGGAAATTAAGGGGCGATACTCGCTCTCTTTTGATTCGGATTCCCCGGAAGTCGTACGCAAAGCCGCGGAAGACGCAGGCGCGAAATCGACCTCGCTTTCGCCCGCAAAAATCAAACTCGACGAATTTTTTAGGAGAATCGCAAAAAAATGAAACGCGCCTTTATAATAGCCGCAAACACTTTGAAAGAATCGCTCAGGCAAAAGCTGATATTGCTGTTGGCGCTTGTTGCAGTGGTTCTCGTTGCCTCGTCAAACTATTTTCTCAAACTCGATCTCGGCCATGAAAAGTTGAAATTTGTGTTCGATTTTACCTCGGGGGCACTCGGTTTTTTCGGGTCGATTATAGCGATAGTCTCTGCATGCCAGCTCTTTCATTCGGAATTTGAGAACCGCACGGCAATTACGCTCTTATCGAAACCCGTCGGATACGCGGGGTTCGCCTTCGGAAAATCGGGGGGGGCGTTTGCAGTTCTCGCCCTATTCTGCACGGTAGTCGCGCTCTGCGGCTGCGCGATGATCGTCCTCGCAGACTCGCAAACAGCGCATTCAGGCAACTCCGCGCCGCTTTCCCCCAATTACTTTGGCATCGCGGTCTTCGCGGCGATTCAGTGGCTTAAACTTTGCACGGTGGCGGCGCTCTCTGCGCTAATATGCTCGGTTTCAACATCGCTGCTTTTTTCAGTGGCAGTGTCGTTCGGCGCAGTTGCGATATGCTCAATGGGGGAAAT
The DNA here is from genome assembly GCA_900545715.1 of uncultured Opitutales bacterium. Lineage (GTDB taxonomy): Bacteria > Verrucomicrobiota > Verrucomicrobiia > Opitutales > Intestinicryptomonadaceae > Merdousia > Merdousia gallistercoris. Next base: position 76 of record URAJ01000015.1, on the reverse strand, counting down.
AGGAAATTCCCTCGGAGCTCCGGAAACTGCGATGTCGGATATAGCCGCAATAATATTCCCAAATCTGAGAGTTTTC